>CAYMCQ010000006.1:0-85379 GCA_964389025.1 uncultured Verrucomicrobiota bacterium | reverse complement strand
GGTGAGCCGGCACTCGATGTAACGCGGCGCGGCGGCGGGGTCGCCGGTGAAGATGTTGCCGAAGTTGCCCTGCCCCTCGATGAGGTAACGCTTGTTCGCGAGCACCACGAGCGCGTCGCCGATGGACGCGTCGCCGTGCGGATGAAATTTCATCGTCTCGCCGACGACGTTCGCAACTTTCATGAAGCGGCCATCGTCCATCGTGTGGAGCGCCCAGAGGATGCGGCGTTGGACCGGCTTCAAACCGTCGGCGAGATTCGGGATCGCGCGGTCGCGGATGACGTAGCTGGCGTATTGAAGAAAGCTCGTGTTGACACGGCCATGAAGCGCCTGCTCGATTTTTCCCGGCTTGAACGGACGATGCGCGATGGCTTCGATTTTTTCCGCGACGAGGTGGTGTTCGCCATTGGAATTTTTGGCGCGTTTGCGCTTCGCAGGTTCACCGGTTGCCTTGTCCGGTGCCAGCAAGTCGAGTTGCGCAGAATTCATTTTTCGTTTCGCCATCTTAATCCTCCACCGGCACGACGAGGTTTTCCATGATGTAATCTTTTCGCTCCGGCGTGTTCTTGCCCATATAGAAACCGAAGATGCCCGTCACAGAAACAAAAATTTCATCCCTTGCGCGATCACGGGCCCCGCCTTCTCAACCACAGGCCTTGCCTCGGTTTTGCGCTACGGTTTCTTCCGCCGGCTGAGCCAGTGAACGCAACACGCGATTTCCACGTTCACTCCATAGATTGGAACCACGCGAACCGGCGGCGCACTTGGTTTGGAGATATGACCGGCAATCTTGCGTCCGGAAAAACGAACACTCTACTTCCCGGCTTTCTCAGCTTCTGCCTTCGGCGCCTCTTTGGGCAACACGGTCAGCCAGGCATGGTCGGTCTCCTCGGCGAGCAACACGCGATAACCGCCGGGGACACCGTTGTCCGTCGTGGAACCGGTCAGCTTGAACGGGATCACCCGCTCCACGGCGTTGGTGGTGTCCCGCGCAATGACCTGGATCGGCCCCCGCCACGCCGCCGCCGCTTCAGCGACCACCAGATTCAACTTCAACTCGCCACCTTTCTCCGGAACGAGCACCGGTTCACAGGTCACGCCCTCGGGAAGTTTCTGGGCCGCGATCTTAAGTTCGTTGGTCAGTCCGCACAACCGGGTCACAGTCAGCTTCAACTCGTTGGTGGCCCCCGTCTTTGCCACCAGCGAACTCGTCAACAAGCTCGCGCGCCAATCGGGCGTGGCGCGGCGCGCGGTCAGTTCGTAACGCTGTTCGGGTCCGGCGTTGCGGGTCAATGCGCCCACCACGAGCGCGAATTCGCCATCTTCCGGCGCCTTCCAGTCCAGCGCCGGATCGCGCGAACCGTCGGCGTCGTCGTTGCGAGTCAGTTCCTTGCCGGCGCTGTTTTCCACGGCCAGCCAGGCATCCGCCGGTGAGCCCAGGGATTCCGCCGCCACCGCCGCCGAAATCCAATCGTCCTTGGCCAGCTTCACTTTGAAACGGTGACGCGCTCCAGGCTCCGCAAAAAAAGAGCGAACTGAGGCGGGCAGCGACAACTCAGACGGTCGTTCATTCGTCTGCGGAAGCGGCGTTTCCGCCACTGAAAGGTGCAGCCGGTAAATCGCTCCATCGCCACCGCCCAGTTTGATGTCCGCCGTATTGGGGTAGGGAAACCCGAAGACCTGCACCACCACCGAGGTGGCGGCCGGCACGCACCAGTCCAACCGCGGATCAAGGGTCGCGAAGTCGTGATTCCAGGCAATCTGCTGGCTGTTGGTGGACACGAGGCGCAACACGGCATCGAGCCGGCTCATCAAAACGTGGCTGTCCACGGACGCCAACAGGCTATGACCCGCCGGGACGCGCACCAGGTAAGAATCAACATCACCGGATTTTTCCAGCCGGCCATTGATGGTGGAAGGAAGTTCCGCAATCGCCATGGCCGAACCGAAGTGATTGTTCGGCTCGATCTCGATCAACTCGCGGCCAGCAGCGACGACGAAGGGGCGGGGTTCGCTGGCGCCCTCGTCATTGAACAACCGGACCAGCCGCACGCCGGGCGCGGCGTCAGGCGTCACCACAAATTGCAATTCGTTCTTGTTGGTCAGGGCGGTGATCTCGACTCCCGCGCCGCCGCCCCAGATTTGCGGCGGCCACGGCTCCACCTTGCCCACGACCTTCACCACGTTGGTTGTGCCGCGGGTGAGTCCGACGGGATGAAATTGCTCCAGCGATGGTGCCGCGGATTGAACATTGAGCGCGGCACAGACCCAGAAGACGAAAAGCTTCGCTCCGAGCCGAAGAACTCCCGGCGGCATCAACTGAACAACTCCTTGATCAGCCGGCCCTGGTTCACGAGCGGAATCGGCCGGCCAGCGGTCGTGTGAAGAATCTGATTCGGATCAATGCCGAGCTTGGTGTAGAGCGAAGCGGCAAAGTCCTCCGGCCGATACACGTTGTCCGAGGCATAATACCCTTTGGGATCGGTCGCCCCAATGATTTGGCCGCGTGGCACGCCCGCCCCGGCCAGCAACACCGACATCGCCCCCGGCCAGTGATCGCGTCCGGCGTCCTTGTTGACCTTTGGCGTCCGGCCAAATTCACCCAGCACCACGACGAGCGTGTTGTCCAGCAAGCCGCGCTCATCGAGGTCCTTGATCAACGCGGCCAGACCTTGATCGAACCGCTTGCCGTGGTCGCCTCGATAGGCTTCGAAGATTTTCGTGTGATGGTCCCAGCCGCCGTATTGGACCGTGACAAAACTCACGCCCACGGAAACCAAGCGGCGGGCGAGCAACAGCCGCTGCCCAAAATCATTTCGCCCGTAAGCGTCCCGAACCGCCTCGGTCTCGCGATGGATGTCGAACGCCTCCTGCGCCTCCTTCGAGCGGACCAGTTCCAGTCCCTGCGCAAAGAAATCATCGAAGGTCACCGCCGGATCTTCGACCAGCTTGTCTGAGTAGCGCACCATCCGGTCCAGCGCCTGGCGCATTTCGAGCCGGCTCTTCGCGCGGGCTTCATCAATCTCCGCCGGCAGCGTCACGTCGCGGACGCGGAATGACTTGCTGTTCGGGCTGCCATCAATCACGAACGGCGCGTGCTGTCCGCCGAGAAAGTTCGGTCCGCCCGAGCGCGTCACGTTGGGCACGGACACGTAGGCTGGCAGCCCGTTGCGGATGCCGCGCTCGTAGGAAACCATCGAGCCGAACGACGGATGGAAAGTCACGTAAGCTCCGCAGGCCACCGGCGTCGGCGTCGGCATGCCGGTCATCAGATAATGGTTGCCGCCGCCGTGGTTCGGGTCCTTGTGGTGCAGCGAACGCAGGATGGTGAATTTGTCCGCCATCGCCGCGAGCTTGGGAACGGCTTCGCTGAAACGCACGCCCGGCAGCGGCGTGGCGATATCCTTGAACTCACCGCGGATTTCCGACGGCGCGTCCGGCTTGGGATCGAAAGTTTCGTAATGGGAAGGCCCGCCATCCAGCCAGATGAGGATGCAGTTCACGTTGCTGCCCGGCCGCGATGCGCGCTTGACCGCGCCGCCCGGCTCCTTCGCCGCGGCCTGCAACCGCAACAAATCGCAGAACCCCAGCCCCAGCACGCCCCGCAGACCGAGCTGAAGAAAATCCCGGCGGCGGATGCCGGCACAGTTGGACTTGATCTCACTCATCAGAACTTCAATGATTAAATACAAACTCCGGCGAGTTTAGCAATGCCCAAAGCACATCCTCGGTCGCGACCTGCCGCTCCTTGGGCTCTTTCCCAAATCCGGCGCTGGCGGCGGCCAGTTCCTCGGCCGTCGGCGGGCGCGCGAAGGCGGCGAGATACAGTTCGGTGACGATTTCCGCGGGCGGCTTGTCGCTGGTGGCCAGCAAGTGGGCGCGGCCCTGCGGATTCGCCAGCTTCGCCTGCAACGCCTGGGAGTTCATCAGGTGCAGCGACTGCACCACACTGGTCCGCAAGTCGCGCTCGCACGGCGCATCGGTGCTGGCGTTGGGCCGGCCAAAGGCGTCGAGGAAATGGGATGGCGTTTTGAAGGTCCAGGTCTGGATCGCGCGCGAACCGGGCGGGCAGCCGTCGAACTCATCGGGCACGCCCGTGACATCGCACACCGCGTCGAGCATCACCTCCGCGGGCAGCCGTCGCCGCGCGGAACGGGAGAAGTTTTTCGTGTCCGCGAGGTTGGTGTCGTTGGGGGAGGAACTGAGTTGATACAACTCGGAGTTCAGAATCGTCCGCATCACGTGCTTCAAATCGTAATCGTGGCGCGCGAAGTCGGCGGCCAGCGCATCGAGCAGCGGTTCATTCACGGCGGGATTCGACACCCGAAAATCATCCACCGGCTCCACGAAACCGCGCCCAAAATAATTTCCCCAGATGCGGTTCACTGCCGCGCGGGCAAAGTAAGGATTCGCCGGATCGGTCAACCAGGCGGCGAGGGCCAGGCGGGGATCGTCCTTCTCTTTCGGCTCGACCTTTGGCCCATCGAGCGGACGCGGCGCGAGCACGGCTTCGGTGACCGGATGTTGCACCGTGCCGCCCGGGGCAAAATAAAACGTCTCGCTGCCGGCGGAGATGGGCGGGGAAAGACCGGCGCCTTTTTGTTTCAGCGGGCCGAAGAAGGCGGCGAATTGGTAGAAGTCGTCCTGACTCCATTTCTCGTTGGGGTGGTGGTGGCACTTGGCACATTCCATCCGCACCCCGAGAAGCACCTGACTGAAGATCGTGGTCAGATCAGCCGGCTCGCGGCGATCGCGATAAACGACCGCCGGGCCATCGTGATGATTGCTCCCCTCCACCGTGAGGAGCGAGCGGGCAAACTCGTCGTAACGGAGATTCTCCCGGAACGCCGCCCGCAACCATTGATCGAGCAGATAAACGCTCTTCACGCCCACCCGGTCCGGATTCGGTCGCAGCAGGTCCGCCCACTTGTTCGCCCAGTAATCCGCCCACGCTGGATCGGTCAACAATTGCTCAACCCGGCGCTTTCGTTTATCCGCCGCCGGGTCCGCCAGGAAAGCGCGCGCTTCCGCGACGGTCGGCAACCGGCCGATGGTGTCCAGCGTGGAGCGGCGCAGAAATTCCGCGTCCGAACTTTTGGTGGAAGGAAAGAGGCCGAGCTTCTGAAAGTGTGCGTAGGCCAGTCCGTCAATGAAGTTGCCCACGGGCAGGCCCGCATACCGGTCCGCCGGCAACAGCACATCCGCCGGCACGGTCACTCGCGCGGCATCTACTTGTCCCATGAACCGGGCCACGATCACACTCTCGCCGTTGTTCGTGCCCACGCGCAAAAGTCCCGCCTCCGCCACGGTGACGAGTTCCTTGTCCTGCGACACGAATTCCGTCAGCGCCGTCACGTCGCGTTCCGAGTTGTCGGCGTAGCGGGCCGTGGCGGTCAATGACACTTTCGCCCCGTGCCGATAAGTGCCTGTGGCGGGCACCACGCGCAGGCCCACGAGGGCCGGTTCATTCGTCCGTTGATACGGCATGCCGCCGGCGATCCACGCCACCAGCATTTTGTAAACGGGAGAGGTGGGTTCAAACCGCTGCCCGCCCTCATGGTCCAGTCCGAGCGTCGGCTTGAGCAACACCAGGCTCGCCTCGGGCGCCGCGGGAGCAACCCGCCGGCCACGACCGTCCTTCACGATCTCCGCGTAGTCGCTGCGCGGGTCGTAGCTGAACACCGAGAGCTTGAAGCCGTTCTGCCCTTCCGGTTTGGCGTGGCAGGAGCCGGCCATGCAACCGGCATGGGCCAGGGCAGGCAGGACATCGTGAACGAACGAAGGGACCGTTTCCGCCGCTGCGACCGCGCTGCCGGAAGCAGTGACCGCTGGTAATTCATTCGCCGGCCCGAGGCTCGCCAGCACCTTGGCGTCCTGATCCAGCACGCGCACCATGCCATCCTGACCTCCGACGATGATGCGGGTGCCGTTCGTATTGACGGCCACCGCATGAAGCGCGTCGTCCCAGCGACCGAGCTGCTTTTCGCTTCCGGTCTCGGAACTTTGCGCGCCGTCATGGCGTTTGAAATCCTTGAAGGTCGCAGCCCGGCCATCCTCATCGGCCACGACGACGGTCTTGCCATCCGCCGACCATGCCGCGGCCGTCAAGCTGTGCTTGCGCCCCGCAATGCTGACCACGCCCTCCCGCGACTTCACGTCCCACAGCTTGATCTGCTTGTCGCCGCCGATGGAAAACAGCTCGGTGGCATCCGGGTTAAAGGCGACACCTGTCACCGCGCCGACGTGACCTTCGTAACGCGCGACCTCAGTATGCGAAACCAGTTCCCAAAGCTTGATGAGTTTGTCGCCACCCGCCGTCGCGAGGCGACCGCCCTCGCGGGTGATGGCGAGCGCGTTGATCGTATCGTCGTGCGCCTGCCAGGAGTCGAGGGGATTGCCATGTTCCGCGGCAAACACGCGGACCCAGGCCGCGCTGCCGGCGGGACTTTCCGCCGCGATCAACGCGCCGCCGAACGGGGAGAACGCCAGCGCCGTCACGCGACTGGTGACGTTGCTGCCCGTTTCCCAGACCAGCGAAAGATCAACCGCATTGCGCACGTGAAGCTCGCCATGACTCCCGCTCGCCAGCCGCCGTCCGTCCGGACTCCAGGCCAGCGAACGGATGACATCGCGATGCGCGTTCGTCTCGCTCAAGACGGGAAAGTTCGTGACCGACAGATCGTAGAGCACCAACCGCGAACCCCGGCCCACCGCGAGCCGCGAGCCGTCGGGCGAGAGCGCGAGCGCCAGCACGGGTTGATAGGAAACCGGGAGCGGACGCCACTTGACTTCAGCGCGCGCCGGATCCTGGCGCAACGCCGCCTCGTCCCAAGGCGTTCCGGCCCGAACCCAGTCGCGCAGGATACCGACCTGCCGTGGCGTGAGCTGCTTTTTGGGCGGCATATGCGGATCGGCATCCGCCTGAAGAACGCGAAGAATCAGGCTTTCGTCCGGGATCTTCGCGGAAACCACCGGCCCCGCATCCGCGCCCGCGAGCAACCCTTTGCGGGACGAGAGCCGCAGCCCGCCCTTGTGCTTTTCTTCGTTATGACAGGCAAGGCAGTTATCCCGGAGCACGCGCATGGCGTTGACGGCGGTGGGTTGGGAAGCATTGCGCGAAACGCTCGTGGAACAACCGACGACAATGCCGAAAACGGCGAGCAGCATCCCGGCAGCAGTGGCAAAAAGCCGAAATCCATCATGGTTTGTCGCTCTGGTTGCCATGCACAACTATTACGAGTCTTACCGCAGAAAGACAAGATTGTGATCAACCCACCTCAATCCTCCACCGGCACGACGAGATTTTCCATGATGTAATCTTTGCGTTCCGGCGTGTTCTTGCCCATGTAGAACGTCAGAATGTTCGAGGCGTCAACTTTCGGTGCGTGCTCGACTTTGCTTAGGCGTATTTCCTTGCCGATGAATTGCTTAAATTCGCTCGGATTGATTTCGCCGAGGCCTTTGAAACGCGTGATTTCCGGTTTGCCGCCAAGTTTTTTCGAGGCTTCGTCGCGCTCGGCTTCGCTGTAACAATAAATCGTCTGCTCCTTGTTGCGAACGCGGAATAACGGCGTTTCCAAAACGAACAGATGTCCGTCGTGAACGAGTTGATCGAAGAAGCGGAAGAAATAAGTGATGAGCAGATTGCGGATGTGCAGGCCGTCCACGTCGGCGTCGGTGGCGAGAATGACTTTCTCGTAACGCAAACCTTCGAGGTTGTCCTCGATGTCGAGCGAGCGCATCAAGTTATACATCTCGTCATTCTTGTAAACGATGTCGCGCTTGAGGTCCCAGACGTTCAGCGGTTTGCCTTTCAAAACAAAGATCGCCTGCGTGTTCACGTCGCGGCAACTGACGATTGATCCCGCCGCCGACTGTCCTTCCGTGATGAAGACCATCGAGCCTTTGCCCTTGCCCTTCGCCTTGTCGAAATGGATTTTGCAATCTTTGAGCTGCGGAATGCGGATGGTGATCGCCTTCGCACGTTCGCGCGCGAGCTTCTTCACTTCCTGAAGTTCTTTGCGCAACTGCCGCGTGTCCTCGACCTTCGACATGATCGTCTCGGCGATATTTTTGTTGCGATTGAAAAAGTGCAGCAACTCTTCACGCACGCGGTTCACAAGGTCGGAGCGGATTTCCGTGTTGCCGAGTTTGTTTTTCGTTTGCGACTCGAACACCGGGTCTTTCAACCGGATCGCCACCGCGCCGATCATGCACTCGCGCACGTCGTCGCCTTCGTATTTGCCTTTCGCGTATTCGTTCACCGCCTTGAGCAGCCCCTCGCGAAACGCGCTCAAGTGCGTGCCGCCGTCGCTGGTGTATTGGCCGTTGACGAACGAAAAAAACGTCTCGCCGAACCGCGTGTTGCTGTGCGTGAAACAAAACTCCAGCATCTTGTCCGAGTAATGCAGCGGCGGATAAATCGGCTCGCTGCCGTCGGACTGCAAATCTTCCATCACAAGGTCGAGCAGGCCGTTCCGCGATTGAAACGTCTGGCCGTTATAGATCAACTTCAGGCCGGCATTCAAATAACTGTAATGCCGCAATCGCCGCTCGATGTGCTCAGGCCGAAACTCAATCTTCTTGAAAATCGTCGGGTCGGGTTCGAAACGGATCAGAGTTCCATCTTCTTCACCGGATTTTTTGCCTTTGCTTTCCTTTTTAAGTTTACCGACTTTGAACGAGGCTTCCGCAAATTCTCCTTCGCGAAAACTTTTCACGAAAAATTCTTTTGAAAGCGCGTTCACCGCCTTCGTGCCGACGCCGTTCAGGCCGACGCTGAATTGGAAAACGTCGTCGTTGTATTTCGCGCCGGTGTTTATTTTCGAAACGCAATCCACGACTTTGCCCAGCGGAATCCCGCGCCCGAAATCGCGCACCTCCACCGCCGTGCCGTCAATCTTGATGTGAACCTCCTTGCCGTGGCCCATGATGAATTCGTCGATCGCGTTATCAATGACCTCCTTCAGCAGGATGTAGCAGCCGTCATCGTAATGCGACCCGTCGCCGATGCGCCCGATATACATCCCCGTGCGCAACCGGATGTGTTCGAGCGACGACAGCGTCTTGATTTTGCTCTCGTCGTAATTGTGTTTGGTTTTTTCAGCCATGGTGCGATGAAGAAAATGAATCAAACGCGCGCGGTTGCAAAGACGAAATGAGAAACGAGAAAGAGAACTGTTGTAGAGCGGATGATTGCAAAAAATGAAAATGGCAAATAGTCTCCGTTAACGGCATTCACTTGTCGAAGTGAAGTATGATTATCAAACGCATTCTCGTTCTGGCGAACTCAACAAAGCATCACCCGATGAGTTGTGTGGCTGGCCGGGAAGTAATTCAATCGGCTGATGGGACGATTAAATGGGGCGCATGGGTCAGACCAGTAACGGCGCACGACGAGGGCGCTTTGTCTGTTTCGGAGCGAGGGCTGGCGGGTAAAGGCGACCCGAGACCGCTCGATTTGGTCGATGTTCCTTTGCTTGGCCCGGAGAATAATCCATTGCAGCCAGAAAACTGGCTTATCGCTCCGAATCAGCCATGGACTAAAAATGGCGCGGTGTCCGGGAACGAACTGCTTGCGTTGAAAGATGAGCCTCCAAACTTGTGGCTTGATCCGACGCAGAAGAACGACCGAGTCTCGGCCAAGTATCTGGAAAGTTTACCGCAGTTGCAGTCGCTCTACCTGATTCGACCCGCTTCGTTTCGTTTTGAGATTCGATCCAAAACTTGGGAAGGCGTCACAAAGAAGCAACAACGAGCTTTGTTCGAGTATCGTGGGCGTCATTACGACCTTTCACTGACCGATCCGATTATTGGTAAAAAATATTTTCCTGATTTTCCAAAAACCGCAGAGGGAATGATAGCGATCAAAACGCCGATGCTTCTTTGTGTGAGCCTGACACCGGAATTCAAACAATCAGGTTATCACTTCAAGATTGTCGCCACCGTTCTGGAGATTCCCGCATGAGCGCCGACACCCATCAGCCCGTGTTCACCATCGGCCACTCCAATCTGGAGTTTGCAAAGTTTGTGGTTTTGCTGAAACAGCATGGCATTCAAGCGGTAGCTGATGTTCGCTCGTCGCCTTACAGCCAATACAATCCGCAGTTCAACCGCGAGCCGCTCCAACGCGCTTTGCAGGAACAGGGCATTTCCTATGTGTTTCTCGGCGACGAACTCGGAGCGCGGAGGTCGGAGCGCGAATGTTACGTCAACGACCGGGCGGACTATGCATTGATCGCGCGCACACCGGCGTTTAAGCGCGGCATTGACCGCGTCATACAAGGCGCGGCAAAGATGCGCATCGCCCTCATGTGCTCCGAAAAAAATCCGCTCGATTGCCATCGGTGTATCTTGGTGTCTCCTCACTTGCGCGAGCGTGGCATTCAGGTTTTTCACATTCTCGCCGACGGAACGATCGAGAGCCACGAGCAAACGGAGATGCGTCTTCTCCATTTGTTTGAGCTTCCTGATCGCGAACTCTTTCGCTCTACGGATGAGATCGTTGCCGAGGCTTACAAGATGCAAGGCGACAAAATTGCGTATCAGGAGGAAGAAGAACCAGCCTTGCGAGAAGAACCGCCGCAATATGGAAATTAAACTCTTCACCATCGGCTTCACGCAAAAGTCCGCCCGCGAATTCTTTACAAGTTTGAAGGAGGCTGGAGTGAAGCGCGTGCTGGACGTTCGTCTAAACAACAACTCTCAATTGGCCGGCTTCTCGAAAAAGGAAGACTTGGCTTACTTCCTGAAAGAGATCGCAGGCATTGACTATATTCATTTGCCTGAATTAGCTCCGACCCAAGACATCCTCGACGCCTACAAGAAACACAAGGGCGACTGGAATATTTACGAGCGCCAATTCATTGATTTAATGGCACAACGTAAAATCGAAAAGAAGATTCAACCAGAATTGCTTCAGCACGGCTGCCTTCTTTGTAGCGAACATCTGCCGCACCATTGCCACAGGCGACTTGTTTCTGAATATCTCAATGCGAAGTGGGGTGGCATTAACACCAACCATTTGGTCTGAATAAGAATTACGCTTGCGCGCGATATGGAAGAAAAAATTTTAAGCCTGCTCGGACGAAAAGATTACGCTCCGTCGAACGTCCCGGAGTTGCTGAAACGCCTCGGGCTGCGGCCCAACTTGCAGCAGGAACTTCAACGTGCTCTCCGCGCGCTTGAACAGCGCGGCCAGATCGTCCGCACCAAGGGCAACCGCTACATCAAGGCGCGCGAAGCCGATCTCATCCCCGGAATCATCCGCATCAATCGCCAGGGAAAAGGTTTTCTCCAGCCGGACGACCGCGCGTTGAAGGAAATCGTCATCCCGGAAAACGCCACTTCCACCGCCTTTCACGGCGACCACGTCCTCGTCCGGCGCGATGCAAAAAATTCCCGAGACGTGCGCGATGGGGAATCTTCCGGCACCGTCATCCGCACGCTCGTTCGCAAGCGCGCGCAAATCGTCGGCACGTTGCAGCGCGGCAAGCAATTTCTCTACGTCATTCCCGATGACCCGCGGATTCCGCACGACATTTATGTTCCGCCCGCGAAGGATGTCGGCCGTCCTGCGAACCTCGGCGACAAAGTCGTCGTTGAACTGGTCGAATGGGAATCGCGCAACACCAGTCCCGAAGGCGAAATCATCGAAGTCCTAGGTCCGCCGGACGAGGAAGGCGTGGACATGCTTTCGGTTCTCCGGCAATACGAGTTGCCGCTGCATTTTCCAAAGGACGTTCTTGCCGAGGCCAATTCAATCGCGAAGAGCAACGAACCGACGACCGCCGAATTCGCAGGCCGCGTTGATTGCCGCGCGGACAATGTCATCACGATTGACCCCGATGACGCGAAAGATTTCGACGACGCCATCTGCCTCAAGCGGATCGGCAATGACCGCTGGAAATTGTGGGTTCACATCGCCGACGTGTCTCATTACGTCAAGCCCGGCAGCCCGCTCGACACCGAGGCGCGCAAGCGCGGCAACTCCACCTATCTCGTGGACCGCGTCATCCCGATGCTGCCCGAGGCGTTGAGCAATGAACTTTGTTCGCTGAAACCGAACGTCGCGCGTCTGACGAAATGCGCCGAGTTCCTGCTCGCGGACGATGGTCGCGTGCTCGAAACAAAATTTTACGCCGCCGTCATCCATTCAAAGCGCCGCTTCGCCTACAAGGAAGCGTTCGCGATCCTGCAACAACCGCCCAAGGACGACATCGAGCGGATGCTGCATCAAGCCAATGAACTCGCGCAAAAAATCCGCCGCACACGATTCAAGGCCGGCTCGCTCGACCTCGATTTTCCCGAAACCAAAATCCGGCTGGACGATCATGGGCGCGTTTTGCGGATTGAAAAGATTGAGAACGACATTTCGCATCAATTGATCGAAGAGTTCATGCTGCTCGCGAACGAGGCTGTCGCGACACGGTTGATGAGCCTGCGACGCCCCGCCATTTATCGCGTCCACGAATCTCCGTCCGAGCCGCGCTTGCGGGAATATCGCGAGGACGTTCTTGGCCACCACATTTCCTGCGGCAACCTTAACAACCGCATCGAAGTTCAAAAACTTTTGCAAAAGCTGGGGACGTTACCCATCGGCCAGGCGTTGAAAGTCGGCTTCCTGCGGTCGCTCATGCGCGCGCGATACGACATCGAGCCGCTCGGCCACTACGGCCTTGCCAAGAAAAAATACACGCACTTCACCTCGCCGATCCGACGCTACGCTGACCTCGTCGTCCATCGCGCGCTTTTCGACTATACCAATGCCCCGGCGCGTTCTCTCGCGGAAATCGCCGACCACATTTCCGAAACGGAACGCACTTCCGCCGACGCCGAGCGCGACAGCCGCGACGTGAAACTGTTCGCGTTCCTCAAAGCGCAACTCAAGTCCGGTCACCCGCTGCCCTATCCCGCGCTCGTGACCGACGTGCGGAATTTTGGTTTCTTCGTTGACGTGACCGGCCTCGGCTTGAGCGGCCTCGTCCATCTTTCATCCGTGGAAGATGATTTCTTCGTGTTCGAACCGTCGCGAACCCAGCTCGTAGGCCGCCGCAGCCGTCGCGTCATCAAACTCGGCGACCGCGTGACCGTGCAAGTTCACAAAGTGGACACGTTCAAAAAGCAGGTTGATTTCCGTCTGGTAACTGCGGGCGCAGAAAAATCCCCGCGTCGTCCCATGAAAACTCGAAATGTCCGGGCGAGGAGAAGGTTTTAGGGAATAACTCGTCGTGCCTTAGCTTTGCGAAGGCGGAAGCGGGACACGGACTCCAAGAAAATCCCAAAGGGATTACATCATTCAGCCTAGGGTTGGCCGCGCAGCGGACTACCCTAGGTGGTCGAATAACAAATTAATTCAACCCTGAAAGGGTTGAATCCTCTCCGCGTCTTCCACATCATCTTCCCATGCCGCAATCGCTCGCAAAGATTTTGGTGCATACGGTTTTCTCGACCAAAGATCGCCGACCGCTTCTTCGCGACAAACCACTCCGCGAAGAGTTGCACCGCTACCTCGGCGGCATCCTGACCAATCTCGATTGCCAACCCATTATCATCGGCGGCGTCGAAGACCATGCCCACATTCTCTCAACGCTGTCGCGCACCTGTGAGGCGGCGGAAATGGTCAAGGAGGTCAAACGTGGTTCGTCGCTCTGGCTGAAAACTAAAAGCCCCGACTTGCATGATTTCGCATGGCAGAACGGCTACGGTATTTTCTCCATCGGTTTTTCGCAGGTTGAGACGGTGCGGAATTACATCGCCGGACAGGAGGAGCATCATCGGAAGGTTTCGTTTCAAGATGAGTTTCGGGAATTTCTGAAACGCTACGGGATTGAATTCGACGAGCGGTATGTGTGGGATTGATGTCTCGTCGGTGATCTGATTCAACCCTTTCAGGGTTGGGGATTTTTTTGTGATGCCGCCGCAGGGTAGCTCGTTCCTCGCAACCCTGGGCTGAATGATTTAATCCCTTTGGGATTGCCAAACCGACACTACGTTCGTTAACAGCGACAGTTTACGTTTAAGCCTCAAATCGACGGAATCACGCGCGACAAATCCGAAATCGTTTCGATCTGCGTGACGAATTCCAACCTGTATGCTGGGTAACCCTTTGGATCGAAAAAGGCATCGGAAAACTTTTCTCGACAACAGAATTCTGAAAAGTGATTCACGACTTTATCCTCCGCTTCTTGTTCGCTTTTTGCGTCGGCAATGAGTTTGTAGGTAATATATTGTTCTTCGCCGCTTTGAATTTCAATTGCGGCTATAAAAAGTTTGTTCTTGTTGGTCATAATTAAACTCCAATCTGCTGACGCAAATCACGCAACTCATCCGTTTTCTTGTCGGGCGTTGGATATCAAATCTTCGTCATTTTGCTGCTGAACAGGAAACACGTTTTCAGCCGGAACCATGCAGTAGGAAGTGTCCGCCAGAAGAAGGAAATCCACTCAGCAACGAATCGGGCGATATGTTTTTGAACCCCAAATCCGATCACCAAACGGTGAGGGAATCCTACTGCAATGCAGTAGGATTTCGTTCTGCAAGTGGTTCGCATATTGATAGTTGTATTCTTGGGTTCAGCCGGTTTTACGGTTCAACCGCATGGATTCGGTTCAGAGGGTGCTGCAAGGTCCACAAATGACGTTGCTCAATTCTAATTTTGAATCTTCGCCGCCAAGTCTTGCCGCAGCGACTTTTCTCCAAACACCGCACCCGCCGCGTTGAGAAGCAACTCGCGGACTTCGCCGGGCTTGAGATGAAATTCGCGCGCGGCCAGTTCAAATTCGTGAGTCAGCGTGATATTGCTGATGGCGGGATCGTCCGTGTTGAGCGTGACGCGGACTTTCTCGTCGAAAAATTTCCTGAACGGATGCGCCTGCGCCGACGGCACGGTGCAGGTCTGCAGATTGCTCGTCAGGCAAATCTCGAAGACCGTGCCGCGGTCGCGCACGGCTTTGAGCAGTTCAGGGTCGCGTTGCAGGCTCACGCCGTGGCCGATGCGCGTCGCGCCGTGCGTGAAGACGGCCTCGCGGATATTTTCCGGCCTGCCGCCTTCGCCCGCGTGGATTGTGATGGGAATCTCCAGCTTTCGCGCCAGCGCAAACGCCTCCGCGTGAGGCGCAGCAGGAAAATGGTTTTCGTCACCCGCCAAATCAATTCCGATGACGCCCTTGTCGCGATACTTGTGCGCGAGCTTCACCGTCGCGATGTTTTCCGCGACTGAAATCGAACGGTAGCAACAAAGAATCGTTCCACAACGCACACCAAAATCACGCTGGCCCCGGCGAAATCCTTCCAGCGCCGCGACAACCGCATCTTCCATCGTGAATTGTTTGCTGGTGGCAAGCGCCGGCGCAAAGCGCGCCTCGAAATAAATCACATTGTCGCGCGCGCAATCTTCGCAAAGCTCGTAAGCGATCCGCTCCTGCGTCTTCGCGAACGGGAGAATCGGATAGAAAACTTCGAAGCGCTTTAGAAAATCACCGAGGCTGCGGCAATCGCGGTCCACCTGCACGAACTTCGCCAGCTTTTTTGGATCATTCGTCGGCAGCTTGATGCCGAGTTCATCGCCCAGTTCCGCAATGGTCGGCACACGGATCGCGCCGTCGAGGTGCAGGTGCAAATCAATCTTGGGAAGCTTTTTGAAATTCATCGCTTTGGCGGAAGGAGTGATTTCAGCGATTGGGGTGATGCACGAAAGTTTGTCTGACGAAGCCGATCAATAGTTTCCGGCAAATCAATCATCCCCGCCCCAGCGGCATCACGCAACACCCCGAGCAGGCCGGAAATTTTGAGGTCGCGCTGTGCGGCAATCAAACGTGCGGCGGAATCGTCGAGCAGAACTATGTCTGCGCGAATTCGCTCGGCCAACTGGATTGCTGTCCGTTCGCCACGATGGAGAATGGCAAATATTTGATCCTTTTCCTCTGGGTCGGGATGGACTTGAACCCAGTCCGGCAAATGTTTCGCCCATGCACGCAACATTTCCGGCGCATCAACATGTTGAAGTTCGGCGACAACGGTTCGCGAGGTGTGGATCGTTCCGTAAAGTTTCGGGAGAACTTCCGCGCGACCGATCAAAACGAGGTAACAAAGCGGCGAAGTGTTGCTGACGACGATCATTGACCGCGCGTTTCGTGCAGAACAGCCAGATCGTGATCAAGATCAGCCTCGGTGTAGCTGATGTAAGCCTGCATTCGCTTGAGAAATTCTTCCGTCTCCCAACGCGAAGAATGTCCGAGAAGTTGCCCAACTTGATGCGACGTGAGTGCCCCAGAGCGATAGGCTTCCGCTGCGATTGCTTCGAGCGCGCGGCGTGGCACATTGCGCCACTTGGCTTGCAGCCGCGCAGAAACTTCATCGGGGATTTCAATCGCAACGTTCATCGCACCAAGACTATGGCGTGAATTTTACGAAGTAGCAAGATTGCATTACGCTAAAATCCCCTTCGCCACTTTGCCCGCAACATTTGGCAGCCAAATAAGTCCGTCAAAAAGTTGCCTGGAAAACCGCCGCAGAATGCGGATTAACCCAGGGATTGTTTTTTCAGGCCAAAGCAATCGCCTCGTCAATCAGCATGACGGGAATGTCCTGGCGGATCGGGTAAAGAAATTTTCCGTCCGCGCGCAAAAGTCCGCCGTCTATTTTTTCTTTGACCGGCTGTCCCGCGCGATTTTTCAGATTGCCCGCTGCGATCTGCTGGTTGAGCTTTTCGATTTTGTCCGCCGGCGCGGGCGCGATGCTTTGATGCGTCTCCGGACAGCACAGAATTTTCAAAAGTTCGGAATCAATCATAATGTAGCGGCGGTCTGTGACCGCCGGATTTCAAGCGCGACGCTCACAGAGCGCCGCTACAATTTCAACGCTTTGTTCGCCGCGTGATAAACCTGTTTTAACGGAACCCTGGCCTTATCCGCAATTTTTTTGCACGACTCGAATTCAGGCGCTGCGTGAACGACTTTTCCACCGAGCTTGCCGAGCTTGATTTTCACGCTGCCCCATTTCGTTTTCACGGATGAAAATTCCCGCTGCAGTTTTTGCCGCGTCGCAATCGAGCGCCGGACTCCAAACGTGCTCGTCTCGCGCAACATCAGTTCGGAAAACTTGTCAGCGACCGCTTGCGCGCACAAAACCGTCAGCAAAACTCCAGGCCGGTTTTTCTTCATCTGGATTGGCGTGTGGAAAACATCCAGCGCGCCTGCAGCCAGCGCCTTCTCGACAAAGTTGCCGAGAATTTCCGCGTTGATGTTGTCGAGGTTTGTTTCAAGAACCGCGATAGTGTCTGTTTCCCAGTCGTTGGCTATCGGCGATTGTTTATCGGCTATCGCCTTGCCAAGAACTGCGCGAAGCACATTCGGCCGCGTCTTGTTATCACGTGTTCCAAGACCGTGGCCGATTTTTTCTGGAACCAAATTTTCCATCGCGCCGAAACTTTCCACGAATTCAGCAAGCAACGCCGCGCCCGTCGGTGTGACCAGTTCGTGCGGCTCGTCGCATTGCGAAACCGGAATGCCGCGCTCGCCGAGAATCGCCAGCGTCGCCGGAGCGGGAATCGGGAATCTACCATGTGCGCAGTTGATCCAGCCAACGCCTTCGACAACCGAACTCGCGAGCACACGCGGCTTGCCAAGCATTTCCAAGGCAATGCAAGCTCCGACGATGTCCACGATGGAATCCACCGCGCCAACTTCGTGGAAATGGACTTGGGTCGCCGGCATCCCGTGAATTTTTCCCTCGGCCACGGCGATGCGATGAAACACGGCGATGGCCTTTTCTTTGACCCACTTCGAGAGCTTGCTCGCTTGAATCAGTTTTTTGATTTCACCAAACGTCCGGGTTTCGTCATGCTCGTGGTGATGATGCTCGTGCTCGTGCGCATGAGAATGACCGTGGTGATGGTGGTCGTGATGATGTTCGTGCGCGTGCTCGTGGTCATGGTCGCGTTCACAATGCACATCAAACTTCACACCCTCGATGCTCGACTTGTGTCCGCGTGCGACGTGCAGATGGAAGCCGCCTACTTTCAACTTCTCCAACTCATGCTCAAGCGCGCGCGCGTCCACGCCGAGATCAACCATCGCGCCGATGAACATGTCGCCGCTGATGCCGCTGAAGATGTCGAGGTAGAGAGTTTTCATTTCATTTTCGGAGGGCGGAGTTACACGACGCCCAAATCAAATTAGGGACTCGCGGAGCTCGTCTCTCCGGTCAAAGAATTTATCTGGCTCGCTGCGTAACCCGCGCCGAAACCGTTGTCAATATTCACGACAGTAACGCCGCTGCCGCAACTGTTCAACATGCCAAGCAACGCCGCGATGCCGCCGAAACTCGCGCCGTAACCCACGCTCGTCGGCACGGCAATGACCGGCTTTGAAACCAAACCGGCAACGACGCTTGGCAGCGCGCCTTCCATTCCCGCGACCACGATGATGACGTTCGCGCTTTGAATTTTGTCCAGCTTTCCCAGCACCCGGTGCAAGCCAGCCACGCCAACATCAGAAATCCGTTCGACCGTATTGCCCATGATTTCCGCAGTCACAGCGGCTTCTTCCGCAACTGGCAAATCGCTTGTGCCTGCGCAGGCCACGACGATTTTTCCGGCGCGTTTCGGCAAGGGTTTTCTTTCAATCGTCACGCAACGTGCAATTTCGTGATGAATTGCTTGCGGAAACTTTTTCTTCAACACCCGCGCGTGTTCTGCCGTGATGCGCGTAACAAGCACTCGCTGCTCGCGCTCAAAAATCTTTGCCGCGATTCCAAAAACCTGCGCCGCCGTCTTGCCCGCGCCAAAAATCACTTCCGGGAAACCTTTTCGCAGAGCGCGATGCGTGTCCACCTG
This sequence comes from uncultured Verrucomicrobiota bacterium, assembly GCA_964389025.1. Taxonomy (GTDB): domain Bacteria; phylum Verrucomicrobiota; class Verrucomicrobiia; order Limisphaerales; family CAYMCQ01; genus CAYMCQ01. The sequence goes on along the minus strand of CAYMCQ010000006.1, from coordinate 66,544 downwards.
CGCGAAGCCGAGGTCAACGACCGGCGCAGCCTGAAACGCGCGCAGCACGTCATCACGGCTCACGCCGCCGGCGCGGAATTTTTCAAGCAGCTTGGTTGCTTCGGTGGCAGTCACGCTGGAAAATTGCCACGAACGACCCGCAGGGTCACGGTTTTTTCCGTAGCGCAGATTTCCAAATCTGCCGTATCGCCAATTTCTAATTGGCAGGGTGTGAATTGCCGTGCGGCTCGCGGGCTGGAAACCTGCGCTACGACCGAATGTTTGACAGTGACTTTCAGCCGGATTCGTCGCAGATTCAGCGCGTTGAAACGCATGAAAAAAACCTCTCCAGTTTCCAGAAGCGGACGGTTCGCAACCGGCCCGGCGGCTGACGTGGCGGACTTCACCGAATCCATTTCGTTTGATTGGCGGCTGTGGCGCGCGGACATTCTCGGCTCGATGGCACACGCGGAGATGCTCGCCAAGATCGGCGTGCTTTCCAAAGCGGAGTTGAAGGTCATCGTCAAGGGGCTGGATCAAATCGGCAAAGAGATTGAATCGGGAAAATTTCGGTGGAAGCCGGAACTCGAAGATGTCCACATGAACATCGAGGCCGAACTGACGCGGCGCGTTCCGGCGGGCGCGAAACTTCACACCGGCCGCTCGCGCAACGACCAGGTCGCGCTGGACATGCGGCTCTGGACGCGAACTGAAATCCGGCAACTCATCGGAGAAATTCGGGTGCTGCAAAAAAGTCTCATCACGCTCGGCGAAAAAAATTCCGGCGTGCTGATTCCCGGCTACACGCATTTGCAACGGGCGCAACCCGTTTTTCTTGCGCACCATTTTCTTGCGTATGTCGAGATGCTCGAACGCGATGCGGCGCGGCTGCTGGATTGTTTTTCTCGGGCGAATGTCTGTCCGCTTGGCAGCGGCGCGATCGCCGGCTCGACGCTACCGTTGAAACGGGAAATTCCGGCGGAGTTGCTCGGGTTCTTCAAAGTAGGGCAGGCTTCCAGCCTGTCCAGCGAGCGCTTCAGCGCGAGCAGTGCGTCGGCTTCGCCGACGCGGACAGGCAAGATGCCTGTCCTACTTTGACAAAATTCCATTGACGCCGTGAGCGACCGCGATTTCGTCGTGGAATTTTGCAGCGCCGCTGCGTTGCTGGCGGTTCATCTGTCGCGGCTGGCGGAGGATTTGATTCTCTGGGCGACTTCAGAATTTAATTTCATCAAAATCGCCGACGCTTACACGACCGGCTCGTCGTTGATGCCGCAGAAAAAAAATCCCGACGTGGCGGAACTCATTCGCGGGAAATCGGCGCGGTGCATCGGCAACCTCGTCTCGGTGCTGACGCTGCTCAAGGGCCTGCCGATGACTTACAATCGCGATTTGCAGGAGGACAAGGAGCCGTTGTTTGACACGGCGGACACGGTGCGCGCGAGCGTCCGGCTCATGGCCGCGATGTTGCGGAACGTCTCGGTCAATCGCCCCGCGTGCCTCGCCGCCGCGAGCGACCCCGCGCTGCTCGCGACCGACCTCGCGGATCATCTCGTGCGGAAAAAAATGTCGTTCCGGCAGGCGCATCACGTCGTCGGCGCAGTCGTAGCGCTGGCGGAGCGGAAAAAGAAAAAGCTGAACGAACTGACGCTTGCGGAGTTGAAGTCGGTGGACAAAACTTTTGGCAACGACGCGATGGCTGTTTTCAATCTGGAAAAAGCGATGGCGAAAAGAAACATCACCGGCGCGCCGGGAACGAAGGAAGTGAAGGGGCAGTTGAAGAAGTGGAAGAAACAGCTTGCGTGAAACTGAGAAATCCAGAAGCCTAGCATTCGTGCAATTAATCCAGTTGACGGGAAAACTCCCGATTTAGCGCAGTGAAAAAACAATTCGCAATCAGAATTCCTCGGATCGGAAGACTGACCAGAAGTTGCGTCGCGCTACAACGCGGAGTATGTGGACGCGATGTTGCACGCGGTGCGTGAGGAATTGCTGCGCGCCGAGGCGCACGTGCGCATTGTCCGCGTGCCCGCGCGTTTGAGATTCCCGTCATCGCGGGTTCTTAACAATCGCAGGGACATCCCCGGCAACAAAATCGTCATCGTCCGAGGTATGAAATCAACGCTCTTGCTCCTGACCCTCCTTGTTCCAGCCAACGTCACAACGGCTCGGGCAGCGCAAGCAACGGGTGAGGAAACCCTGTTCGCCGAAGCCCGCCAGAACGCGCGCGCGGCGAACGAAGCGTTTTCCCGCTGTCACCGCTACGTGGACGGCTGGCTCGCACATGCCGACCCGGCCACCGGGCTTATCCCGCGGAATCTTCGCGAGAGCCGCGATTACTGGAACGGCCGCGATTCCGCCGCAGACAATTACCCGTTCATGGTGCTCACCGCCGCTATGACCGACCGCGCGCTGCTAAACGGCCGGCTGCTCGACATGCTCCGCACCGAGCAACGACTCACCAGCCGCGTCGGACGTCTTCCGGACGATTACTCTTTTTCGAAGAAGGGCTGGCGACGCGAGAAGTTCGACCTCGACTCGACCATTTTCGACGGCGCGGAATACGTGAAGGACGGCCTGCTCCCCGTGACCGAATGGCTTGGCCCCAGCCCGTGGTCGGAACGGATGCTCGGCATCGTGGACGACATTTGGATCAACGCGCCCATCGAGACACCGTTCGGAAAAATTCCGACGTTGAACATCGAGGTCAACGGCGATTTGCTCCAAGCATCCTCCCGAATCTACTGGTTAACCGGCGACCGCAAGTATCTCGATTGGGCCATCCGCCTCGGCGATTACTACCTGCTGGGCACGAATCATCCGACGCGCGACCTCAAGCAGCTACGCCTCGGTGACCATGGTTGCGAGGTGATCAACGGTCTTACCGAACTCTATGTCGCGGTCGCCCACGCGCTGCCGGAAAAAAGAGACCATTACAAAAAGCCGATGCACGAGATGTTCGACTGCATCCTCCAGAAAGCCCGCAATGCAGATGGCCTGCTTTACGTTTCATTTGATCCGCAGACGGGCGAACACAGCGAGGATCTTTGTGACACATGGGGCTACGACTATGACGGCTTCTACACGATGTGGCTGATGGACAAGACCCAGGCTTACCGCGACGCCGTTCGCAAAGCGTTGGGCAATCTCAAGGGCAAATACGTTGGCGCCTGCTGGCGCGACAAGAGCGCGGACGGGTTCGCAGATTCAATCGAAGGAGCGCTTAATCTGTTCAACCGCGAACCGATTCCGTCCACCGCCGACTGGATTGACAGTCAGACGCGTCTGATGTGGGACAAGCAGCAACCCGATGGAATCATTGAAGGCTGGCATGGCGACGGTAATTTTGCCCGCACATCGCTCATGTATGCGCTCTGGAAGACGCAAGGCATGACCATCGAACCATGGCGCGCTGACGTGCGATTCGGAGCGGTGCGAGATGGCCAGCGACTCCTCATCAGCCTCACCGCCGACGCTCCGTGGCAGGGCCGCGCGATTTTCGACCGCCCGCGCCACCAAGAAGTAATGCGTCTGCCGTTGGATTACCCGCGCATCAACCAGTTCCCGGAATGGTTTGTCGTCCGGGCCAACGGGAAGTGCAGAGTGAAAACGGACGGCGACGTGAAATCAGTGAAGCGTTCCGGCAAAGAGTTGCGCGACGGTCTGCCGCTATCGCTTGCGGCTGGCCAGGAAAAACGCCTGATTATCGAACTCCGCTGAACCACCCTTGCCAATCGCCCGAAGAGCACGGCATTTTTGTGATTATTCGCAAAAAGAGGCAAACGAGAAATCGTTCGAACGCGTCTGGGCGCTCGCCCGTTTTGTTGCCTGCCCACGTTCTCGTTTCCCCCGTGCAATCTTCGCTGGGGAAATATTCGTGTCCATTTGTGTCCTTTCGTGGTTAAATCCGCGCGATGCTTAAAAAGGTTCAGAAGCAAAAAGTTCGCGCAGGCGGCAGTTCATTCGCCATCATCGCGTCGCGCTACAACGCGGAGTATGTGGACGCGATGGCGCATGCTGCGCAGGCGGAGTTGAAACGAGCCGGAGTTTCCAAGGTTCAAATCGTCCGCGTGCCGGGCGCGTTTGAGATTCCCGTCGTCGCGGGCTGGCTTGCGCGGACGTCGCATCCGCGTTTGTCCGCCATCATTTGCCTCGGTGTGATTCTTCGCGGTGAGACGGTTCACGCCGCGCACATCGGCGACGCCGTCACGCGCGCGCTGATGCAGATTCAGATCGAGCACGAGATTCCTGTGATCCACGAAGTCTTGCTTTTGGAAAATGAGGCGCAGGCGCGGGTCCGGTGTCTCGGCAGGAAACACAATCGCGGAACTGAGGCGGCGCAAACCGCGCTGGCAATGGCGCGTGTGATGAAAGGATTAGCTTGAAACCGCATTTTTACGAAAGAATCCCTCAATTTCTCGTCATTGAGAAAGTTTGTGAAATCTTTCACTTGCCCATTAAATTTTCGCCTGATAGTTTCCGTCAAAATTGAAATTGAACTTTATGAAAATGACTTCTCGAATTCTGATCACAACACTGTGCGCCGCGACTTTGAGCGTGGCGAATGCAGCCGACATCACGGGCAAAATCACCTTGAAAGGAACGCCGCCGCCAGCCATTGAACTCACCGACGTGAAGAACAATGCCGATTGCTCAAAATTCCACACCGCGCCGGTCATGACGCAGCATTTCATCGTCGGGGCGAACGGCGAACTCGCAAACGTCGTCGTCGCGCTCAAAGGTGTTCCCGCGAAACCGGGCGGCGAATCTGCAGTGCCCGTCGTTCTGGATCAAAAAGGCTGCATTTACGTTCCGCAAATTCAGGCCATTCAGACCAACCAAAAATTACTGGTGAAAACTTCCGACCCCGTGGCTCATAATGTCCATACGCTTCCGGCAGTTGCGGGCAATGTGGAAAAAAATCTGAGCCAGCCTGCGAAAGCGCCTGATTTGGTTTTCACTTTTCCGAAGGCGGAAAACTTTTTGAAGTTCAAGTGCGATATTCATCCGTGGATGTTCGCGTGGGTCAGTGTGTTTGATCATCCGTATTTCGCGGTGACGGACAAGGACGGCAAGTTCACCATCAAAGACGTGCCACCGGGCAAATACACGATTGAAGCGCGCCACCGCAAGGCTGCGGCTGATGGCGTCACGAAAGAAGTCGAAGTGAAAGATTCTGGAGCGACTGCGGACTTCGTGTTGGAAGTAAAATAGCGCGGTTTTGATTTTTCAAGCCGCTGCGGCAATTCGTGTCGCGGCGGTTTTTGATTTCCAAGGCAGATGATTCCAACCGAAAAAAACATATGGCTGCATCGTTTCGCCGTGCTGACGGCGCTGGCGACGCTCGCGCTCATCGGCATCGGCGGGCTGGTGACGAGCCACGAAGCCGGAATGTCCGTGCCCGACTGGCCGACGAGCTACGGCTATAACATGTTCCTGTTTCCCGTGTCAAAATGGTGGCATGGCGGAAATGTTTTCTACGAGCACTCGCATAGGCTTGTCGCTTCAACGGTCGGTTTGCTAACGGCGATTCTGGCGCTATGGCTTTGGATGTGGGAGACAAACGGAAAGGCGAGGCGCAATGGGGTCCTCGCCATTGTCGGCGTGTTACTCGTCGTTGGCGGGATGATGGGCGTCCGCACCACGACGGTTTTCGTTTCAATTGCGCTGGCTGGAGTTTGCGGAATTGTTTTCGGGGTTTTTCAACTCAAACGAACAGACGGCTTGCGGTGGCTTGGAATCGTCGCGCTGTCGGCAGTTGTTTTGCAGGGAGTTTTGGGGGGGTTGCGGGTGACGCTGCTCAAGGATGAGCTGGGAATTTTCCACGCGACGCTGGCGCAATTGTTTTTTGTCCTCGTTAGCTCGATTGCGCTGTTCACGAGCAAATGGTGGAAATTCAATTTCCAATCGGCGATTGGCTATCAGCCATCAGCCATTAAAAATTTACGGGGTCTATTTTTGCTGACCAGTCTGGTCATTTTCGTGCAGCTCATCCTCGGCGCGGCTATGCGACATCAGCACGCAGGTTTGGCAATCCCGGATTTTCCTCTGGCTTACGGAAAAGTCTGGCCGGCGATGGACGCGCTGTCCGTCGCGCGCTACAACCAGCAGCGGCAGGAAGTCACCGAGACTCATCCCATCACCGCCGGGCAAATCGGTTTGCAGATGGCGCATCGCATCGTGGCGGTTTTGATTCTGGTGGCGGTTGCGGTGTGCGCGATCGCGTCGAAGCGAAAACTTGGCTGGGGAAATCGAATCACGAAACTCGCAACATGCTGGCTCGGTTTGCTTTTGCTTCAAGCCACTTTGGGCGCGCTCACGGTCTTGAGGAACAAACCGGCGGACATCGCCACGTTGCACGTCCTTGCGGGCGCGATGACATTGGTGACGGGTGCGATGCTGGTGTTGATTTCATCGCGAATTCTGGCGGCAGGCGAGGAAAACACAAAAATTAAAAATTCTGTCTCGCCATTTCCCTCCGAGGCAAGGCACACTCCCGCGCCCAATGTCCGATAAATGAAAGCCACGGCACAAACATTCAACGAAATTGCAACAGCCGACAAAAGCTGGGTCGCGGTTTACGCCGATCTCGTCAAGGCGCGCCTGACGCTTTTGGTTTTACTCACGACGCTGGTTGGTTTTTACCTCGGGTTTCGCGGGCCGATGGATTATTTGCTGATGCTTCATACGATGCTCGGCACGGCGCTGGTGGCCGGAGGCGCGGCGGCGTTGAACCAGCTTTTGGAAAAGGAATTCGACGCGAAGATGCGGCGCACAGCGAATCGCCCGCTGCCATCGGGACGATTACAGCCAACGACGGTTTTGATCTTCGGCGGAATTTGTTCGACGGCGGGTTTGATTTATCTGGCGCTTGCGGTGAATCCGGTGACGAGCGTGCTCGGCGCGGTTTCACTGGTGAGTTATCTGTTCATTTACACGCCGCTCAAGCGCGTGACCTGGCTGAACACGGCCATCGGCGCGATTCCCGGCGGGTTGCCGCCGTTGATGGGCTGGACGGCGGCGCGCGGCGAAATTTCGCAGGGCGGCTGGGCGCTGTTCGGGATTCTTTGCTTCTGGCAAATTTCCCATTTCCTCGCCATCGCGTGGATGTATCGCGAGGAATACGCGAAGGCCGGGTTCGTGATGCTGCCTGCGGTTGACCCGGATGGAACCCGCACCGGCCATCAAGCCGTAGGTCACACGCTCGGTCTTTTGCCAATCAGCCTGATGCCGTTTGCTTTGAAACTGGCCGGGCCGGTTTATCTTTTTGGCGCGCTGATTCTCGGAATCATTTTTCTCTGGTGCGCTATCCAATTTTCGCGCGAGTTGACGATCGCGCGGGCGCGGCGGTTGTTTTTCGCCTCGATTCTGTATTTGCCGCTGCTGTTGGGCTTGATGGCATGGGACAAATTGAAATGAATCCGCAGTTGACACGAAAAGCGGAGACAAGTTTACTGTCGCGCCGAAAATTCGGCGGCGGCGGCGATTATTGAAACAAGTTGATTAAAAAATGCAGGCATCATCACACGCAATTCCTCATCCCGGTGCGCACGCGGCGCACCACGAAGACATTGGCTTCTGGCGGAAATATGTTTTCTCCACCGACCACAAAATAATCGGCATCCAATACGGCGTCACGGGACTTTTCTTTTTGCTGTTCGGTTTTCTGCTGATGATGCTGATGCGATGGCAAATCGCAAATCCCGGCCAGCCGATTCCGCTCGTCGGACATTTGCTCGATTGGATGTTGCGCGATGCGCAGGGTAACAGCCCCGCTGCCGGCGGCGTCATGTCGCCCGACCTCTACAATTCCTTCGGCGCGATGCACGGGACGCTGATGGTCTTCACGGCCATCGTGCCACTGGCGTTCGCGGCGTTCGGAAACCTCGTGGTGCCGCTGCAAATCGGCGCGCCGGACATGGCGTTTCCGCGCGTGAACATGGCGAGCTACCAGGCTTACGTGATCGGCGGAATCATCATGGTCGTCAGTTTTTTCATTCCCGGTGGCGCAGCGCAGGCAGGCTGGACGTCATATTCGCCGCTGGCGTCTATCATTCCGGGCCACGGCCAAACGTTCTGGCTCATCGGCATGGTGTTTTTGATAACGTCCTCGCTGCTGGGCGCGGTGAATTTCATCGCCACAATCATCCAGTTGCGCGCGCCGGGCATGACATGGATGCGGCTGCCATTTTTCGTCTGGGCGCAATTCGTGACGGCGTTCCTGCTCCTGCTCGCGTTCCCTCCGCTCGAAGCGGCGGCGGTGATGCAGTTGATGGACAAAGTCGCGCACACCAGTTTTTTTCTCCCGACGGGACTGGCGATCAGCGGCGCGTATGCGAACGTGAGCGGCGGCGGCAGTCCGTTGTTGTGGCAGCATCTGTTTTGGTTTCTCGGCCATCCTGAAGTTTATGTTCTGATTCTTCCCGCTATGGGAATCGTCGCCGAAGTCATCGCGAACAACACACGCAAGCCGATCTGGGGCTACAAGTCGCTGGTTTATTCCGTGCTTGTCATTGGATTTCTCTCTTTCATCGTTTGGGCGCACCACATGTATCTGACGGGCATGGGAACGAAAATCGCCACGTTCTTCCAGACGACGACGATGATCATCTCGATTCCGTCGGTGATTATTCTGACGTGCTTCTTCATTTCGCTTTGGGGCGCTTCGATTCGTTTCACCGTGCCGATGCTTTTCTGCCTCGCATTCTTGCCGATGTTCGGAATTGGCGGCTTGACCGGACTGCCACTCGGATTCAACGTCAGTGACATTCATTTGCACGACACGTATTATGTCATCGCTCATTTCCATTACATCGTCGCGCCGGGGACGATCTTCGCGCTGTTTGCGGGGATTTATTACTGGTTTCCAAAAGTCACCGGGCGGATGATGAACCAATTCTGGGGCAAGATTCATTTCTGGCTCTCGTTGATCTTCATGAACGTGATTTTCCAGCCGATGTTTCAGCAGGGCATGGCGGGCATGTTGCGCCGCATGTCGGACGGCGGCATCAATTATTCGGCTGAACACAACAAAGCTTCGGGCGAAGTCATCGGCGGCTTGAGCGATTTCAACATTTCGCTGCACAGGGTCATTTTGTGGGCGGTTGTGCTGCTCGCCCTGTCGCAAATTCCCTTCATCATCAACTTTTTCTGGAGCATCAAGAACGGCAAGAAGGTGACCTCAGATAATCCGTGGGAAGCCACGACGCTTGAATGGCAGACGCCCACGCCGCCGCCGCACGGAAATTTTGCCGTCGTGCCGACCGTCCATCGTGGTCCTTACGAATATAGCGTGCCGGGCAAAGCCAAAGATTTCACACCACAGAACGAAGCTTAATTTCATGCAACAGGAAATCCTCCCCTACATCGTCGAGCCGCGCAAGGACACCGGCCTTTACAACGCCAAACTCGGCATCTGGCTTTTCCTCGCATCGGAAGTCATGCTCTTCGGCGCGCTGTTCTCCGCCTACATCTTGCTGCGCGTCGGCGCGGACGAAGGCTCGTGGCCGCACGGATGGCTCAACATCCCGCTCGGCACGGCCAACACGCTCGTCCTCATCTGCTCCAGCATCACCACGGTGCTCGCGTGGGCGTCGCTCAAGATGAACCGCTTCAGCGCGTTCAAGATGTGGCACGCCTGCACGCTGATTTGCGCGCTCATCTTCCTTGGGATCAAATCCTACGAATATAATGACAAGTTCACGCACTACTCGATCCAGTTGAAGGACGGCAAAGTCGCCGACGGCCATCTCGTCGGCAAATCAAAGGACTTCGACCTGGAAAAAGGAACGGGTGAAGTGACGATTCACGGCGGTATTGGAGCGAGCGTGAAGGACTTTGCCGACCTTCGTTCGCATAAAGGCAAACACGAACATGCCGAGCACAAAATCGAGGCCGCGCAGATCAAGACGATGGGAAACTATGGCCCGAAGCACAACACCTACACGGCGATTTATTTCACGCTGACCGGCTTGCACGCGCTCCACGTCGTCGGAGGCGCGATTGTCATCGGATTTTTGTGGAGTTTCGGAGCCAAACTTTGGAAGACCGACCCGGAGCGTTTCACGAACCGGATCGAAGTTTCCGGTTTATTCTGGCACTTCGTTGATCTGGTCTGGATATTCCTGTTCCCGGTTTTGTATCTGTTGTAACCCGAAATGAACCACACGCAGATTACGATTAAGATTATGATTAAGAACAGGCAGAACATTTCCCCGCTGCTTCTTAATCTTGCTCTTAATCATAATCTTAATCCACATCTATGAGCGACCACGCACAAGCAGAACATTTCAGCCATCACGTCCGCCGATACCTGCTGGTATTTTTCGCGCTGATCATCGGGACGGCGTTCACGGTCTGGGCGTCCTACATTCATTTCGGCAGCGCAACAATCAACGTCGCCGTTGCGCTCATCATCGCGTGCGTGAAGGCGTTTCTTGTGGCGGGATTTTTCATGCACCTGATCTCCGAGCGCAAAATGATCTACTGGGTCCTGGCGTTCACGGCGTTTTTCTTTGCCGGGCTGATGTATCTGACCCTCTGGTCAATGGCGCACGAAAACGGCGTTCACCTTCCCTATGTCCCTTAAAGCGTTCCATATTTTTTTCGTGACGATTTCCAGCGCGCTGGCGTTCGGATTCGGCGGCTGGTCGCTGAAAAATTATTTCGGCGGCGAGCGCGGCGCGCTTGACCTTGTGATGGGCATAGGTTCGCTCGTCGTCGGCGTGGCGCTGGTCGTTTACGGTAAATATTTCCTGAAGAAGCTCAAGAAAGTCAGCTATCTGTGATGCAAAACACCAAACACCAGACACCAAACACCAAAGAAGCTCCAAACTTCAAGCTTCAAAGGCCTTGGCCCGGCGCCGGTTTGAAGTTTGGAGCTTGGTGTTTTTTTGGGATTTGGTGTTTGGTGTTTGGTGTTTCGCCTTCGGCGCTCGCGTGCGCCGCGTGCTACGGAAAATCCGACTCGCCGATGGCCTGGGGAATGAACGCCGGAATTTTCACGCTGCTCGTTGTCATCACTGGAGTGCTGGCGGGCATCAGTGGATTTTTTGTCTATATCGCCAGACGCGCCGCAAAAATTTCTGACAACGGCATGAACAATTCAAACCAACATTGACCATGGGAAACTTTCTCCACGATCTCTTTCACAAAATACTCGGCCTGCCGCCGCTGGCTTCGGAACAGGGCCTCGACGTTGACAGCCTCATCATCTACGTCCATTGGCTGATGATCGCGCTGTTCATCGGCTGGCTGGCCTACTTTGCCTACGCGCTAGTCCGGTTTCGCCGTTCCCGAAACCCGAAGGCCGATTACCTCGGCGTCCGCGGACATTATTCGAGCTACCTCGAAATCATCGTCGTGATTGCCGAAGGGGTCCTGTTGCTCGGATTCGCAATTCCCCTTTGGGCAAAAGCAGTCGGAGAATTTCCCAAAGAGTCTGAATCAACGGTCGTTCAAGTCGTTGCGGAGCAGTTTGCATGGAACGTCCGTTACCCCGGCGCAGACGGAAAATTTGGCAAGCAGGACATGCATCTGGTCAATTCGACGAACAAGTTCGGCATCGATTTCTCCGACCCCGCAGCGAAGGACGACATCGAATCACCGAATCAAATCCATGTCCCCGTCAACAAACCCGTCATTGTCCAACTTTCCTCGAAGGACGTGATCCATTCCTTCAAAATCATCGCCATGCGCGTGACGCAGGACGCGATTCCGGGCATGAGGATTCCGCTTCATTTCACGCCGACGCACGTTGGCCGTTACCAGATCAACTGCGCGCAACTCTGCGGTATAGGCCACGCGAACATGGCGGCGGGATTCCTCGTCGTGGACACGCCGGAGGATTACCAGAAGTGGCTCGCGACGCAGAAACCGGTCGGCGCAGGCGGCGGCGCTTCGTCTGCGGAATAACGTTGCCGGACCGATTTGAGCAAACCTCCGCAAACCCTCCAATTTCTCGTCTGGGGAACGCTCGCGCTTGTCATCGCCGCCATCGTCGGCGTGTTTGTGATTTCGAAATTCAACGCCGCGCCACCGCTGCCCATCATCAGCCAGATTCCTGATTTCGTTTTGACCAATCAGGACAATCGCGCCGTCACGCTGGCCGATTTGCGCGGCGAAGTCTGGATCGGCGACATCATCTTCACGCGCTGCGGCGGGCCGTGCCCGGCAATGACCCGCAAGATGGCCGAACTTCAAGCAGCGTTGCCTCCAAAACTGCAAAACAAATTCGTGACGCTCACGACCGACCCTGAATTCGACTCGCCGGTCGTCCTGAAAGAATACGGCGGGAAGTTCGGTGCGGATTTCAACCGGTGGACTTTTTTGACCGGTGACAAACAGGAAATCTACAAGCTCGGTGTGGAAGGCTTAAAACTTTCATCCGTCCCGATTGATCCCAAAGACCGCAAAGCCATTGACGACCTCTTCATCCACGCGACTTACTTCGTGATTGTTGACAGGCAAGGCCGCGCGCGCGCTGCGTTTGAAACCGTTGGCGAAGACGTGGACTGGAACAAGACCAAGGCGCAGATTATTTCCGCCGTGAAAAACCTCGTGCGGGAAAGATAAATTTGATGGAAGCTTTTATGCATACACTAACGCCCAAGTTTCTGTCTTTCGCATGGCGGAGCGATATTTCGCCAGGTTTTGGACTGCGCCAGTCCTCTGGCGCTTTTGTTTTCTCCCGCTGCGTTCCCAAAGCGGCAGAGGACTGCCGCACCCCAAGACGCTCGCGCGCCAACGGCAACAACTGGCTATGACTCTGCAAGACCTTCCCACCCTCAACGCGTCCCTCAACGGGCTCTGCGCGATCCTGTTGAGCTTTGCCCTCTATTTCATCCTGCGGAAAAACATCGTCGCGCACCGCCGCTGCATGATCGCCGCCGTCATCACCTCCACGTTTTTTCTCGCGTCGTATCTTACGTATCACTTCGCCGTCCACACCATCACGAAATTCAAAGAGCCGGCGTGGTTTCGTCCGATTTATCTGACACTTCTGTTCACCCACACACTGCTCGCAACAATCATTCTGCCAATGGTCATCGTGACGCTCACCCGCGCGCTCAAAGGCCGGTTCGACCTCCACAAAAAAATCGCCCGCTGGACGTGGCCCATCTGGATGTATGTCTCCGTGACCGGCGTGCTGATTTACTGGCTGCTCTACGTGAAGTTTCCGCAGGCGCGCTGAACGGAGTTACGCCAGGAGCTTTCCAACAAGCGCACTCAAAGTTTTCCCATCCGCGCGCCCCGCAGCTTTTGCCTGTGCTGCTTTCATCACCGCGCCCATGTCCTTCTTGCTCGTCGCGCCGACTTCTTGAATTACCGCTTTGACCAACTGTTCCAGTTCCTCCGGCGAGAGCGGTTTCGGCAGGAAACTTTCCAGCACGGTGATTTCTTTTTTCTCCTTCTCGGCGAGTTCAAGCCGTCCACCCTTTTCAAATTGCTCGGCGGAATCGCGGCGCTTCTTCACTTCTTTTTGCACAAGCGAGACGAAATCCGCGTCGGAAAGTTTGTCGGTCTTGCGCTCGATTTGCAGGTAACCGGCGGCAGACTTCAACATCCGCAGCGCGGAAAGACGGTCGGCGTCCCGGGCGAGCATCGCGGATTTGATCTCCTCGGCGAGTTTGTCCTGAAGAGCCATTCTATTCTTTGAGATTTTTCAACGCGTCGCGGCACTCGGCGGCTTTCTGGTAATCCTCGCTGCGGATCGCGTCCTGCAGCGCGTTCTCCAGCCTCTCGCGTTCGGAGAGCGGGCGCTTGAGCAAAAGGTCTTCACGCCAGCGTTCGAGCGATTGCAGCTCGCCGCTGTGCTCCATCAATTCCACGCGCATGGTCTTGCGGAAAAATTCGCGGATGGCCTCAAGCCCCTTGTCCACCTGCTCGATGCCCCTCTCGAAATCGTCGGCCTTCAATTCCTGCGCCGCGAGCGCGCGGGTGCGGATCATCAGAAGCTGCGGCTGAAATTGCTGGAGCGTCCACGCGAGTTCCTCGGCCTCGGCGTATTGCTCGGCGAACTCGAAGACCTCGAGATTGCGCTGCGTGTCGCGGATGACGCGGTCGTAGTCGTCCAGTTGCAGCAGGCAGATGTAGCGGTGATGATATTGCAGCGCTTCGAGCTGAAGCTTCGCGCAATCTTCGAGCGTGAGTTCGAAGCCGTCATCGTCGCCGTTGTGCGCGGCGATGTGCTTGTAGAGTTTCTGTTTGAAGAACTCGAAAAGCGATGGATGGCCGAGCGGTCGTTTGCCATCTGGCCGGCCTTCCAGATTCATCTGCAAAATGCCGAGATCCACGCGCAGTTGAATTTTTTCCGTGCCGTCCTTGGCCTTGAATTTTCTGACGACGACCTGTCCCGGCGAATAATCCCATTGATCGAGGATGTGCGAGATGTCGAAATCCATATGCGAATATCAATTGCGGTTCTGAAAAGTCAACGCGAGGAAAAAATTCGTAGAAAAATTTCTGAGCTATTGACCTCTCATTAACACCGGGCTTCAGCCCGGTGATGGATCAATGCATGATGCCCAGCCGCTTTAGCAGCTTGCCTCCGGCTAAAAACCGCTGAAGCGGTTGGACTTTTCGCTGCTTCTTCCACCGGGCTGAAGCCCGGTGTTAAAGAAAGATGTTCGGCTTTGTCCAACAAAGCTTGCACACTAGCTGGATTTCGCCGAAACAATCACTCATGCCAGCCGTGGCCAACGTCATCATTCACGAAAGCCAGTTCCCGGAAAGTGTCCGGCGCGACCTGCTCCAATCGCTGCGTTTGCGCCGAATCAACCACAAGTTCCATTACGACAGCCACAAGCAGACCCAGAAATGGCTCGCGCTGCATGAAGCGCATTCGCCCGCACGGCTTGACCCGGATTGCACGAAGATTTACAGACAAAGTTTCAAGGCCGCCGCCAAAAATATACAATCCGCGACCGTCCACGTCATCGGCCTCGGCTGCGGCGGCGGGCAAAAGGACGCGCGGCTGTTGAAGTTGCTACGCGACGCCGGAAAGAAAATCTCCTACACGCCATGCGACGTGAGCGTGCCGATGGTTTTGGTCGCAAGACGGGCTGCGCTGAAATTTGTGCCGGAGAAAAATTGTTTCCCGTGCGCGTGCGATCTGGCGACGGCGCGCGACCTTTCAGGCGCTTTTGCCGATAGCCAATCGCCGATAGCCAATCGCCTCATCACCTTCTTCGGCATGATTCCGAACTTCGAGCCGCAAATCATTTTGCCGAAACTCGCGTCGCTGCTGCGACCGAAAGATTTATTGCTGTTCAGCGCCAACCTCGCGCCCGGCAGAGACTACGATGCCGGCCTGAAAAAAATCCTGCCGCAATACGACAACGCGCTGACCCGTGACTGGCTGATGACGTTTCTGCTGGATTTGGGCGTCGAGCACGGCGACGGCGAATTGCGCTTCACGATTGATCCTCATCGAAATTTGAAACGCATCGTCGCCAATTTTCATTTCACCAGAGCACGCGAAATCAGGGTGGGCTCGGAGCGGTTCCGATTTCGAGCTGGCGAAGCGATCCGGCTTTTCTTTTCGTATCGCTACGCGCCAGAGCGCGCGAAAAGTATTCTGGCGGTGCACGGCATCGAAGTTCTCAACCAATGGATCACGAAGTCGGAAGAAGAGGGCGTGTTTCTTTGCCGCAAATCCGGAGGGCTGAGTTCCACGACGCCCTGACTTGATCTTTGATTTGGGACTCGTGTAACTCGTCCCTCCGAAGCTCACGCTCAAAACACCTTCAGTGTCTCCAGCACGGCCTTGATGCGCGGGACTTCGTGTGTGCGGAACATATCTGTTTTGCCCAGCGCAGCAAGCACCGCGAAGAACGGCTCGGCGCAACGGACTTCCTCGCCGAAATATTCGAACGCGTGCGGCAAAGCGTTGCAAACGGGAAAACCAAGCTCGCGCAATCGGAACGTGTTCAGGAAAACATTCATCTGATGCCGCACGCGCACCGCGCTGTCCTGCAAGTTGCGGTAGTAAAATCCGAGGCCGGGGTCTATGAAAATTTTCTCCACGCCGTTGCGGGTGGCGATTTCGATCTGCTGGGCAAAAAATTCGCGCATTGCCTCGATCGGGTCGCCGCACAAATCGAAGTCGCCGACATCGCGGACGTTCTTTCCCTGCACGTAGCAAAGAATCACAGCGGCATCATGGCCTGCAATCATGCGGAGCATTTCCGAACTCAGCTTCGTGCCTGTGAGATTCAAAATGTTCGCGCCAGCTTTCAGGCAGGCGCGGGCAACGGACGGTTGGTAGGTTTCGGCAGACACCAAAATTTTCCGCGCCCGCAAGGCTTTGATGACCGGCAGCAGTTTGCTTTGCTGCGCTGATTGTCCCGCGCGTGCCGCGTGAGCCAGCGTGGATTCCGCGCCGATGTCCACGATGTCCGCGCCCTGCGCCCGCAAAACTTCCGCGCGCTGAACCGCAGTTTCCGCGCTCAGGCAGACGCTTTCGCGATACCACGAATCCGGCGAGAGGTTGACCACGCCCATGATCGCGGGCTGCGAGTTGAGCGCAAATTTTTTTCCGCCGATGGAAAATTCTTTCACGCGCGCTTTCGCGGCGTCGCGGTTTTTCTCCAGCAGTTCGGCAAGGTGTTCCAGTTTCAGCACGTGGAAGGCATCGTAAATCGTAAATCGCAAATCGTAAATGGAAAGTGGCGCGCCCGGCGTGAGTCGAACACGCGACCCTCTGCTTAGAAGGTATCCCAAAGCGCTATTTTTATTAGGTTTTACGCGGTTTTTCTAAGAAAGTCAACGGGTGCGTTGCAGTGCAGGGCTCGTGCGGAGGCGAAGCGTTGGACTACTTTTGGACTACACTTCTCACCTGATCGCACTCGCGAGCAGCGACGTCTCGCAATGGAATAATAATGGGGCGTTTTTCCATTTGATGGCACTCGCACGGCACCCGCTTCTTCACTCTGCATCATGGTTTTCTCAATTGTTTATCTCGGTACCTCGGTCGAGAGATCAAGTCCGTCATGCGCCGCTGCACCGTTCAACTGAACAGCAAATTGGTTCCGCAGATTCGCGTGTTGGCACTCGGGCCCGTCCGCGTCGGCGTTATTCTCGGACCCTTGCGCCGTTTGCTGATCACGGTTTTGTGCTTGCTTCTGGTCAGGCGCGGAATGGAACCCACGCAGATCCGTCATAAGCAGATCTCGCGGCGACACGTGAAAAAATCGGGCCAGCTTCGCCACTTGGTGAGGGTTAGGGTCTGTGCCGCCTAATAGCGTGCGTTGAACTCTTAATTCTATCCCGCAAGCTTCACCCAGAGGAGTCGGTGCCATGCCGGATGAGTTGATGAGGTGTTCGAGATTCGTCTTGAAGAATGGCGTCACCGTTACTTCTGGTCGCACCGGATCTGCCAATTCCGCGAGACCGATACCAAGTGCTCGCGCGACCTCCGTCAGCAATTTGCGATCAATGCGACGCGACCTGCCTTCAGCGTAAGCGACTGCGGACATTGGCGAGATGCCGGCCTGTCGCGCGATCTCCGCTGGGTACAGGCCCTGTTCCCAGCAGATGCTCCTGAGATTCCTGCTGATGACGACAGGATCAATCACTGGAACCGGCGGGTACATCGCTGTGATATCCTCCATTACCAACTGGCGTACTGAAAAGTTTTCGCCCTCAGCCTGGACGATACGATGCGCCTGCAAGGCTGAAATGTCGCCCGTTGCGAGCACCTCGTGCATGGCCTTGCTATCCATGCGGCAAGACCGCACAAAGTACGTGCTGCTCGCGAGTCCGTGGTGCGCGATGATGGCATTCAGATTAGCCTTAACATGAGATGGATTCGGAGCAGTATTCTCTCGTTCCGGATCCAGTATTTCGACCTCGGTCGCACCCAATGCCTTGGCGAGCTTTGAAAGGGTGTCCTGCGTGGGCACTGATTGCTTCTTGAGGATTCTGTAACATTGTGCCGAGGTAAAACCCGCTTTGATCGCAAGCCCGTTGGCCGTCAGATTGCGTTCGAACATCATGCCCGCCAAATTCTGGGCGATTGTTTCTGCGATCGCGGCCGGGTCGTGCTGCACCACTAAGTCGTCAAATGTTTTTTCGTGCTTCGCTGGAGGCGGCTGGTTATTGGTCACCAACTGAGCCGATTCAGACTTGCGCGGACACTCCTCGGAAGTATCCGCTGGGCGGGTCAGGTCGGTTGTCAATAACTGCTGCGGGCTTACTCCAAAATATCCACAGACAGCCGGCACAAAGCACGCTTGTAAGTCGCCGAACTTGCAGGCCCGCGCGACAGTGGATCGAGGAATGCCAGTTGCGACAGCAATATCGCTGTGATAAACGCCGTTCAGCGCTATCAAGCACTTCAGGTTTTCCTTCAACATCATCGGGGTCGGTTTTTCGACTACCTGCGATGGAGCCTGTGTGTATATCGCTGGATGCTCCTGCCCCAAACGTGGCAATTGTGTTAACGCCTCATAGTCCCGACTGTCCAACTTCGATTCGATCCAAAGAATTGCGTCCAGCGCCCTGGCCGCCGGCTCTGCGTCCGAAGTCAGAATTTTTGCAATCATCGCTTTTGCCTGCGCAGCGGCGGCCTCCAAACTTTTGCCGGGGATGGCTCCCGGATACAATTTGAGCGTGTTGGCAGCGCCTTGGAGGTGCTCGGAGCAAAGTTGGCGGTACGCGCTCAACAAAGTCTTCCCGCCATCTCGATGGCACATCATGTCTGAGACGGCGAGCGGATCTCTAATCCTCTTGAGTGCGGTTGTGCCAAACCATTTCCGACACGCATGAGCGAACCATCGGTCCAGTCCAACAGCCCTTGCTGCGGTTTGAAAGGCGTTGTTGTTGTTCCGTGTCTTCCAGAGCGGGTCGCCTTGTTTAAGACCGCGGGCTGTGATGTACCGCTGCACAATCTCGGCAAGCTCCGGCGGCATCGGCCTGACCTCTTCTGTTGGCTGTCCCGCCCTGCCCTTAAGCTTGGTTAGGAGAACCTCACTTCTGACAAAATCGAAGTGTTCCACCTTCATCGCATTGACCGTCGCCTTCCTCTGGCTTGAGAGCATGTAAACGTCGAACTTCACTCCGGTCTCGCCGTAGCTCTTGCCTTGCCGAACTTGGTATAAATAGGCTCGCATCTGTTTCAATTGTTCAACCGTCGGCATTTGGATTTGGCGAGGAGGGACTTTCGCATATTCGATTTTGTTCCTGAGCTGCAGGTACAACTCCTCTGCGAGCTTGCCTTGGTCTTTGAAATACCCAAGCAGCAACGAAATGGCACTCATGAAGGAGTTGTACGATCCGGGTGATAAGGACTTCGTAGGACGGAACGTGTTCCTTGCCTCGGTTAGCAGAAATTTCCCAACTCCTTCGATGGTTTTCGGCTGGAAGAATTTCTCCAAAGAAATTGATGTGAAATCTCCCCAGTGGAGGCCAAGGCGATGGTAAGTCTTCCGCAGATTTGTAATCGTCAGTGGCTTCAGCTTGCCAAGTGCTACTTCGTCGTTTCGGGACGCCAGGTACGCCTCTACATAACTGGCGGGCGTCCCTTCGCCGGCGCACACCTGTTTCAGCGATTTCCGTTTATTGACAACCCATTGTTCGAACCTTTCCCGCGCTTCCTCCGGGTTCTCGGTTCCAAGAGGGGGGTTATACGTCGTGCCTTTGATTTTGACTTTGGCGTAGATGCCCTTTACCCCCTCGATGCGAAACAGGTTGCGCCCGACATAAATCCGCTTCTGCTTTTTCCCTTCGTTGAGTCGCTGCGCTATTTCGCGCGGGTAAGCGTCTTCCAAAAGCAGCCGATTAAAACGCATCAGCGGCTGCCCATTCAAGGACCTGCCGACGCAGTTGAGGGTTTTTGGCGACAAGGTAACGGCAGCGAATCGCTCCGACTCGAAAATTGATTCACCCTCGATGATCGCACACAACTCCTTCGCCAGCGCCCGGCGCAATATCTGGTCCGACCCATTGGCCGTGTTCGCGACCAGCAGCTCGCGAGTATGATCCGTCAGGCGGCTCATCAGATAGCGGGAAACTGCGTCTTCCGATTTCTGGAGCTTGCCGACGAGGGAAGCCAAGTCCGTGAGTTCCTCAGGCGACAGGACTTTTGCTGGACCGCTGCGTTTCATATCCGGGGATTCAAAGCGTATTGCCGCCGTTATTGCCGCCGCGATACGGCGCGGACGGCCCATGCCGCCTTGAACTCAACAATTTGTTTGGTATGCAAATACGTATTCGCCGTAACAGAATTCTCGGTTTTGCTTCGGAAAATGCCGATTCCGGCAAACTATTCGTGTTTGATCGCATACCTATGTCAATCGTGAGTATCCAAATTGTCGGTATTCACGAGCCTGCTAAATCCCTGTTGCACAGTCTGTTGAAGCGGTGCTTGCCGCCTGCTGTTGCCGCCGCTCCATCTGTTTTGGTCACGCTGCATCGGTGAGATTGTTATCTTCATGGCCAGCACAAGTGATAGGGGCTTTGGCTGGTGGTTGTTCGGTGGGCTTCGGGTTATTATCAAAAGCAACTTGGAAAAGGTCCATAGAACCGACTTGTGCGCCGTTGCTGCATCCCACGCGCAAAGTCACAACTCCGTCCTTGATTACAAAGTAAGCCTTTTCCGGTTTGAGCTGATACAGCCAATTCGTCGTCGGATGGCCCGCAAAGCTCACATGTCCTATTGCATGGAGCACGGCTGGAACGTCCTTGAGGCGGACACCCTCCGGGTGTTCGACCAAGTACTTTCGCAGGAGGTCCGCACGACACTCTGGTCGCGTCGGCGTTGGCTCGGACCGAGTGCCTTCCAAGACTGCAAGGGCTTTCCTGATCTGGGTCAGCCGAAGCTGTAGTTCAGTTTCCTCCGTCTTCAGTTGCCGAAGCGCGGCTTTTTCTCTCTGCGACTTTTGCATGCCGTGTAATTCCGATTGAGTGGGTTGATTTCGGCCGAGCAGCCGGGAAACCACCTGTTCTCACAATCCATTATATGGAGGCGTGCCGTGGAGGCTCGAAGTGATCGACCGCGCGCAATCCGACGCAAACTTAACACTCCAAATGCAGACCATGGGAAATTCACGACGAGGAGAAAAGTGACCCTTTGTGTTTTATACTGAGGAAACGAATGAACTCGAATGGAATGTGGCTCTCACTTTCAGGCGCAGCAGAATACCTCGACGTATCCAATGACACCCTGGGCCGGCGAGCGACCGAATGGCAGAATGAGCCTGTCATTGGCAAGGTGCGTTGGAAATATTTGAAGCTCGGTGATAACACCAGAATGGAACGCCGCTATTACGCCCCAGATCTCGATGCGTTGCTTGTTACTGCTTGAATCGTCTCGGGGTCATTTCGCAAGAGGCAGCCGCCGGAACAACACACGTTGACGGAAATTGGCCGGAGCGTGTCGTGCCAGGTATCTCCCCCCAAGAAGCGTGATTTGTGATACTATCTCTGCGGAAACATTTCGCGGATAATCCACCCGTGGCCCGGGAGTTTAGCCGCACTCGGCCAAGATTCGAGCGGCCTTCGGCGGGAGATCTTTGAGCAGGGACGAGTGGGTCTGGGGCTGAGGCCGGTCGTCTGGGCGTGCAGTCCGAGAAGCGCTCTCCTTAAGGGCCGTTAGGCCGGTTCGAGCGTGTCGCCATTCGACGAAATCGCTCCAGAAAACGACGCCGCAGACGGCAGGAAAACCAGGCTGGCGGAAAAGGTCGCGGGCCAAGCTGTATGAGATGCCGGCGGCGAGAGCGAACAGTTTAATATTCAAGGCTTGGTCGAGACGTCGCCGCCTCAACGCCTCATTGAGTTCGAGTTTTCCCAGTTGTTTGTCGCGAGGTTTGGTGCTCTTCATCTGGTTCACTTAGGTAGCAACTGCCGGACGCGACTGCCAGTCTGATGAGTAGGTTATGGCTTGGGTGAAAGTCAAAGCCGCGAATCTCTTGGACACGACGGACGCCGAGATTGCGGCAGTTGTCAACCCGCTGCTCGCGACGGATAAAATTCATTGGCGGGCGATTCAGGACCGGCGCGAAGCTGTGTCTCAGGCAATTGGCCGGGCAATCAAAGAGGTATGTTTTTCCGGCCTGATCGCCCCTTCGCAAGCACTGCCGGGCGGAAGGAACATCATCATTTTTCCGCAGAAGCTGACACCGCCTGAGTCGCTGGGTGCTCCGGCGTTGAAGCCGATAGTATTGAAATACTTCTTGAAATACTTCATTATCCCGCCGATATGTATTCCATGAGCGCAGCAGTCAAAGAGCGGCCGGTCAGAGCGTCCCAAGCCAAGCGGGGTTTAGTAAAGGAGCGCGAGAAGCTTTTTGCCAAGCTTCAAGAAATCAACGCGGCCATCGAGGAAGCCGCTGCGGACGGCAAGAAGTCCGAGAAGCTGACGCTTGCCAACTTGCGAGCCGCTCTGGGCTGGAGTCGTAATCAACTTGCCCACGTGATGAACGCCTCGGACCGCGCTATCGTCAATTGGGAGGCTGGCGACCCCAGCAGCCCCGTTTACGCCGCGAAGCTTCGTGAAATTCAGAGCGTCTTCAACGAACTCAAGCAGTTGATGAGGCCGGAAGAAATCGGCCCGTGGTTGCTTACTGAGATGGAGGAATTTGAAGGACGCACCCCGGCTGACATCATCAGCAAAGGCGAAACCGGTCGCCTTTGGGCATCGCTGTTTTATCTTCGTTCGGGAATGCCGGATTGACCGGAAGACCCGCTACCTCCTCGCCGGTAATCGTCAGATAACCGTCAGACGGCTTTCGGGAATCGTCAGATCCCCCCGACTTGCGCCCCGCTCGTCCCATCAAACTAAAAGGGTTGGACTGTATTTGTCCGTCCGGTTTTGGTATTCCTTCTCGCGTAGTCTGAAAACCTTAATGGGGAACAGGCCGCGGCAACAAACATCGTGAACCTCACAGATTTGCAGTTGCAGTTCGAGCAATCGCCGACGCTCCGTCTGCTTCGCGCGGAGAACGCGCCGCTTGTGTTGGCGGTGCTGTTCGCCGCGTTCAAGCACGAGCATCACCCGATTGTGCCTGAGAGTCGCTTACGCGCATTGCTTGAGGCCGAGGTGGAGGAATTGCGCGACAGCGGTGATTTCGTAAGCGAGAAGCCGGCGAAGGATTACCTCACCGAATGGGCTGATTCCAACCATGCATACGTTCATCGGTTCCAGCCTGCCGATTCGGATGAGCCGGCTTACGAACTCACGCCTGAGATCGAGCGCGTATTCCAATGGCTGGATTCAATGAAACCCCGCCCGCACGTCGGTACGGAGTCCAAGTTCAAGAGCCTTGCCAGCACACTGGCGGAGATTGTGGAGAATGCGACGAGAGAGCCGGATGTTCGAATTCAACGACTGCGGGCGGAGCAAGCACGCCTGCAACAGCAAATTGAGGAGATCGAGCGCACGGGAGTTGTGCCGGTTTACAGTGCGACCCAAATCAATGAGCGATTTCAAAACCTGCTGGAAATCGCGCGGCAATTGCTCGGCGATTTCCGGGAGGTCGAACGTCATTTTCGGACAGTCACGGAGGAAATCATCGTTCGGCAGACCGACGCTGCGGCCACTCGCGGAGGCATCGTCAGCCAGACGCTTGATTCACAGGATAGGCTGCGCGAGTCGAGTCAGGGGCAAAGCTTCTACGCCTTTTGGGACTTCCTGCTCGCGTCGGAACGCCGCCGGGAGTTCAACGAATTGGTCGAGAGAGTTTACCAGCTTGAGGAACTGTCCGAACAACTGCGTGCCGACATTATGTTGCGCGGGCTGCAACTGAATCTTCGGGTCGAAGGCGCAAAGGTGCTGGCTTCCAACGAACGACTGGTCGCGCAGCTCCGGCGAATCCTCGACATCCGCGAGTCTGCGGAACGCAAAGAGGTCGGCAGGTTGCTCCAGGAGATCAAGAGCCTTGCCCATCAAACGCGCGCTTTACCGGCCCATGAAGAGTTGATGGCGATGGACGGAGCAATGGCGTTGGGTTCGTTGATGTCGAAAGCTCTGTGGTCGCCACCCACTGTCGTTGAGTTTGGCGGCGACTTGCAGATTGACGAGGGCGGTGATTATCAGGCGGCGCTTGAAGCGTTCCTGCGGCTGCATCCAGTGGATTTCGACAAACTGCGGGCCAACATTCAGGAGTTCTTGCAGACGCGCGTCCAGGTTTCGCTGCCTGAACTGTTGTCGGCGTATCCTCCCCGCAACGGAATCCTTGAAGTTCTCGCTTACCTCGTCATCGCCGAGGGAGACGGGCCACACATCATTTTCGACGAGTTTGACTTGATTGAACTCGCTGATACGCCTGACCGCCGTTTTCGAGTGCCACGAGTGGTCTTTTCCAACACATGACGCCTGCTCCAGCCAAATCATTTCCTTCGGCAGCCGTGAAAGTCCGCCTGCTTCAGGACGCTGTGTATTCCGAAGATGCGGACCTCTGGGCAACATTGCTGCGGTATCAGTCGCACATCGAAAATTACTTCCGGGAAATCGGCTTGGAACTCGTCGTCCACGAGCAGGATGGCTTTGGTTATCTGAAACAGGCCGACAGCGAAGACGGTAGCGGAATTCCACGACTCTTTCGCAGGGATAAACTCACGAAGGGCGTGGCGATTGTCGGCGTTATCTTGCGGGAACAATTGCTTCAGTTTGACGAAAAGATACACGACGAAACCAAGCTCGTTATTCGGAAGGACGACATTCTGCAACTTGCCGCTCCATTTTTCCCTGAAACGACGGATGAAATCCGAGCGGACAAGCGCCTCGAAGCCGCGCTCAACAAGGCTGAGGAAATGGGGCTGGTCCGCAAACTTCCGGCGACGGAGGGCGAGGAGCGTTACGAAGTCCGCCGCATAGTCAAAGCCCGTTTCCCCGTCGAAGTGTTAAAGGAACTTCGCGACCAACTTCAAAACCATGTCAGCGCGCGCGATAACCAATAGCACGGCGATACAGCCGGGATTTCGCCTGCATCGCCTGGAGGTGCGGAATTGGGGCACGTTCGACGGGAAGATTCACATTCTCGATCCTCTCGGGGCGACCGCCTTGCTGATTGGTGAAAATGGCAGTGGAAAATCAACCCTTGTGGACGCGCTCTTGACGCTTCTCGTGCCGCGCGTCAAACGGAACTACAACCTTTCAGCCGGCGGAGTGAAGAAGCGTGAGCGAGATGAACGCACATACGTCCTCGGCGCTTACGGCAGCGAGAGCGGCACGGAGGAAAGCCGTGCGCAAATCAAGTTCCTTCGCAAGCCGGGTTCGCCTCCAACAATTCTCTTGGCCAGTTTCCAGAATGAAACCACGGGCGAGGCCGTGAGCCTTGGTCAAATCCTCTGGGTGCAGGATGATGACGTGCGGAAGCTCTTTCTCATCGCCCGAAGCGAGCGCTCGATCCAAGGCGACTTTGGCGGATTGCAGGAATCCAAGACGTGGAAAAAGGCTCTCCGGCAGCGCGGCTTTGAGGTCGAAGACAGTTTCAACGATTACGCGGAAAAGGCCGTCCGTTACCTGCGGATGGAATCAACGACCACGCTCGCTTTGTTCAGCCAGACCGTCGCCATCAAGGAAATCACACACGTCAGCACGTTCATCCGCGACCACATGCTTGAACGTCTCGACACAAAGGAATTGATGGAGCGCCTTGAGCAACACTACGAGGACCTGACGAAATGCTGGGACGCCATTCAACGCGCTCGAAAGCAACTGGACTTTCTCCAGCCGGTTGCAGACAAGGCGGCCGAGATTGAAATCCACCAGACAAAGCTCAACGAGGCGGCGAGATTCAACGATGCTTTACCAGCGTGTTTTGCATTGCGGCTGAAGGCGCTGCTGCAAACGGAAATCACCGGCTTGGCAGACGAAATCGCTGCCCTTGAGCAACAAATCGAAAATTTCAAGCAGCAGTTGGAGACGTTGGAAAAGGACAAATTCTCGATACAGCAGGCAATCGAGAGTGACGAAGTCGGCAAACAGTTGGCCAAGGTTCAGGAGGAACTGGAAACGGCAAACTCCCAGGAAAACAACCGCAAGGCGCTTTCGAGGCAGTATCACAGTTCGCTCAAAGAATTGGGAATCACCGAGGAAGTGCTTGAGGAGCGGCGCTTCATTGAGCGACAGGCTTGGGCTGAAACAGAGCGCGAGGCGCAGACCGGGGTCATCACGGGCGCGGCGGCAGAAATGGCAGCCGCAGGCGAGCAACTCAAGCAGTTGAAGGGGAAGGTGGACGAAGTTGATCGCGAGCTTAATTCCTTGCGCAACCGACCCGATCTGATTCCCGAAGGCGAACGACAGTTGCGAGAATTCATCGCGCGCGGGGCGAGCGTCAGCGTGGGCGATCTCCCATTCACCGGTGAATTGATGGATGTGCGAGACGAGTACAACGCTGAGTGGCGGGGGGCTTTGGAGCGGCTGCTGCGTGGATTTGGCCTGTCCATCCTCGTTCCGGATCGCATCTACTCACGCGTTAATCGTTTCATCAACGACAACAACCTTCGCCGTCGTGTCGTTTATCACCGAGTCCCTGCGCAAGTTCCCGCTGTGTCTCGGGGTTCCGACCAGGGGCGAGTCATTGAGAAGATGAAACTCAAGGATGGTCACCCGCTCATTCTGTGGGTGGAATCCGAACTGCGGAATCAATTCAACCACCGTTGTTGTGAAACGCTGGACGAATTCGAGCGGGTCACTGGCTTTGCCATCACAAAACAGGGCCTGATCCGTAGCGGCGGTACCCGGCACGTCAAAGACGACGGCACTGATATTCGTGATCCCCGTTATCACATTTTGGGCTGGTCAAACTTGGATAAAATCCGTCGCCTAGAGGAGACGCTGAGCGAACTTCAATCCCAGGCGCGGACGCAGGCACAGTTGATTTCTCAGGCGCAAACGCGCCAACAAAGAGCGCAGAAACGTGCGGAGCAGGCGGGAAGGCTCGCCAGCTTCCGCCTCTTTACAGAAATCGACTGGCGTTCCGCAGCGAAGACGAAGGAAGAGCTTCAGACGCGGAAGGATGAATTGGAGAAAAGCTCCAACCAAATCCGCCAATTGCAGGAGCAATTGAAGGCTCTCCGCGAAAAAATAGCGGGCGTTGACTCGGACAAGACCAAGGCGGTTGAGAGGAAAGGTGGACTTCAAAGCAGACGCGAAGGTTATCAAACGCACCTCGGTCAATGTGACGATACGCTCCAGTCGAACAAAGAGCCTGACCTCCAACTCTTCGCCGAGCCTTTTAGTGCCTTGTTGAGAACTTTGCAGTGCGAGCGATTGACGATTGCCGAAGCGGGAGTCACCCAGCAAAAGGCGACCACCCATCTCGGCAAGGAAATGCTGCAAATCCAGGAAAAGCGCGACGAAGCAGCGAAGGTGGCCACGAAGTTTATGCAGAGCTTTTTGAGCGAGTTCGCCGACATGAAAACGGATATGTCGGCGGATGAAAGATTTCTCCCGGAGTTTCTCAAGCTCCGCGAGAACATCAAAGCCGACGATCTGCCGCGCCATGAAGAACGTTTCCGTGAATTGATGAGCCGTGATGTGCTCGCCCACGTTGCGGCGTTTCAGGACAAATTGGAAACCCACTGCGAGGAAATCCAGAACAAGGTGGACCATCTGAACGACGCGTTGCGCGGCATCCCCTATTCGTCGAGGACATACATCACAATTCGGGCCAATCACTCGAACGACCCTGACATCCGTGAATTTCGTAAGCGGCTCAAAGACTGCCTGGAATTCGGACTAAACGCAGACGCGGCGGCCCGCGAGAGCGCATTCCGCCGCATCAGCGACCTCATCAATCGCATCCGGGAGAAACCGGATTGGGCGGCAAAAGTGACCGACACGCGCAACTGGTTGACGTTCGCCGTCGAAGAACTCCGTCGCGAGGACAACGGGCAGGAAAATTATTACAGCGACACAGGCGGCAAATCTGGAGGCCAGAAGGCAAAACTCGCGTTCACCATTCTGGCGTCGGCCATCGCCTATCAGTACGGTATTTCCAAAGACTCGGAGAATCCCAAATCGTTCCGATTCGTGGTCGTGGACGAAATGTTCGCCCGTTGCGACGAAGCGAATTCTCGCTACGCCCTCCGCCTCTTCGCCGAATTTCATCTACAACTGCTCATCGTATGCCCGTTCGACGCCCGCGCCCGCGTAGTTGAGCCGTTCGTGTCCAGCTACCATTTGTCGCTGAATTCGACGACACAGGCGTCAACCGTTCGCACGATCACAGTGGAGGAAATCCACGAACGGCTCGCCAAACTGCCGCCCGTTCCTCAAGTCCATGCTGTCGCCTGAGCAAATTCGGAAACGAGCGCTAAACCGCTATGAGGATTTCCTGCGTTCGTTGGCTCACGGTGAAAACGGCTTCCCGATGGCGGTATTCGGTTCTGGGATGTCACGCGTCACTGATTATGAGAAGGCGAGAGAGGCCATCGCCAAGGTGCGCGAGCAGTCGAAGGAGAAGCGAGGTTTTGGCTATTCAGTCGAATGGAAACTCCAGGGCTTCCGACGCTTCGGCGACCAGCGAATTCCAGCCGGGATTTCTTTTCTGACACGAGAAGATTTTACTCGGTTCCTAGGCAAGTGCGCCGAAGTCGAGCGATTCGAGAAGAACTGCAAACTCATTAACGCAACGTTTCCAGAGCTGACGGCATGGACGCAGGAAAAGCCGCTCAAAGTTGTCGAGTATTCGACAGAATGGGATGGTCTGCTCAAGGTCTGTCGTCACCTTCGGGAGTGCGGCCGACCAAACTGCTACCTGCGTGAACTACCGGTCGAAGTAGATACCAAGTTTATAGAACGCAACCGTGGTGTGTTGGGCGAGTTGCTGCCTATTGTTGCTCCCGGCTGCGTCGGTCTCGACGCCTCCACATTCGAGACTCGATTTGGTTTCCGACAGAAGCAGCCGCTTATCCGTTTTCGCTTGCTCGACCTGGAAATTGCGACGAACGCGCAATTGCCTTTCACCGACTTTGCCATTCCGTTGGAGGAAGCTGACAGAATTCGCGTCAACGCCAAGAATGTCATCATCGTGGAAAACGAGATGACATTTCTCACATTGCCGCCGCTACAGAATACGCTTGCACTGCTTGGCGCAGGCGACGCGGTTTCACTTTTGTGTCGGCTTTCATGGCTGTCAAACGTTCGGTTGCTGTATTGGGGTGACATGGATACGCACGGGTTTGCATCACTGTCCGTGCTGCGCTCGCAGTATCCACATTCGGAAAGTGTGATGATGGATGTCGAAACATTTACCCGTTTCAGGCAATTTGCCGTCAAAGCGTCTGCCTACATTTCCCGCGCTGAATTGAAGCTCAACTCGTCGGAACAGGTTTTGTTTGACCGCTTGGCCCGCGATGGCCTCTTGCTCGAACAGGAGCGAATTACACTGAGCTACGCGATCCAAACGCTCCAGTCGCGTTTGCGATAACGAGCTTTCTGGTTCGTCCAGCAGGCGCAGCGTGCAACGGTTTTTGACGCGTCCGCGACGCCCGCATCTGGACGCCCGCATCAAGGATTGTCCCGACGGCACCCTCCTGATAGCCTCGCGCAAAGACGCCAGAGAACGGCAATAGGGCTTTGAACTCCCACTGGCGCCGATATCGTGAACCTGACCGACTACCACGCGAAATACTTCGCCTACGAGCTGACGAAACGTTGCTCTTCGGACAGTCTTGAAAAGCTCGCGGGCGCTGTCGCCGGCGCGCAGGTGGACTTGAATCCGCATCAGGTGGACGCGGCACTTTTTGCCTTCAATTCCCCGCTCTCCAAAGGCGCGCTGATCGCGGACGAAGTCGGCCTTGGCAAGACCATTGAGGCCGGGCTCGTGGTTTCACAGAAGTGGGCTGAGAGGAAGCGGCGTATTCTGGTCATCGTACCGTCCAACCTCCGCAAGCAGTGGTATCAGGAATTGACGGAGAAATTCTTTCTGCCCTGCCAGCTTCTCGAAACGAAGTCTTACAACGCAGCCGTCAGGCAGGGGATTTTTCGGTCATTCGAGGCGAAGGACAAAGTCGTGATCTGCTCCTACCAATTTGCCCGCAAGCAGGCTGCCGATGTTGCGAACACGGCTTGGGATTTGGTGGTAATTGATGAGGCACACCGGCTGCGAAATGTCTATAAGCCCACAAACATCATCGCCAACACGCTGAAACTGGCGCTCAAAAATGTTCCCACGCTTCTGCTCACGGCCACGCCCCTGCAAAACTCCCTGCTCGAACTGTTCGGTTTGGTCAGTTTCATTGACGAACACGCTTTTGGCGACC
The DNA here is from genome assembly GCA_964389025.1 of uncultured Verrucomicrobiota bacterium. GTDB lineage: Bacteria > Verrucomicrobiota > Verrucomicrobiia > Limisphaerales > CAYMCQ01 > CAYMCQ01. Next base: position 36,355 of record CAYMCQ010000006.1, on the reverse strand, counting down.
TCAAGAGCTTCCGGGAGCAATTCGCCAATCTCAGTCAGGAACAGGTTTTCAAAACTTTGAAAGGCCGGCTCAAACCCATCTGCCATCGCACGCTCCGAAGACAGGTCACGGCTTACGTCCCCTTCACGAAACGACATCCGATTCTGGAAGAGTTCACACCGGAGGAAAGCGAAGACCGTCTCTATGAACTCGTCTCGGAATACCTGCGACGCGAAAACCTTCAAGCACTTCCTTCGGGGCAACGCTCGCTGATGACGCTCGTGCTTCGAAAACTGCTCGCCTCATCCACATTCGCCATTGCCGGGGCTCTCACTTCGATTTCGGAACGGCTCAAGGCGAAGATCAAAAAGGTAGAACCCGCTGAAACGCTCGAAGAGGAACTGGACAAAGACTACGAGGCGCTGGACGAAACCGCCGAGGAATGGAGCGACGACGAACCGGCTGAACCGATCTCCGACGCCGACCGCGCCGCCATCGAAGCCGAAATCGCTGACCTTGACGAATTCACCAGGTTGGCCACGTCCATTGAGCAAAACGCCAAAGGCAAGGCATTGGTCAAGGCGCTGGCAATCGCCTTCAAGAAGACGACCGAACTCGGCGCAGCGGAAAAGGCCATTATTTTCACTGAATCGCGGCGAACGCAAAATTATCTCCTCCGCGTGCTCGCGGACAGCCCTTTCAAAGACGGCATCGTCCTTTTCAACGGCTCGAATACGGATGACCGCTCGAAAGCGATTTTTGCGGCGTGGCAGGACAAGCACTCCGGCACAGACCGGGTCTCTGGTTCGAAGACGGCGGACATGCGCTCTGCGCTTGTGGATTATTTCCGCGAAGAGGGCCGCATTATGATCGCAACAGAAGCGGGCGCGGAAGGCATCAATCTTCAGTTCTGCTCGCTCGTGGTGAATTATGATCTGCCGTGGAATCCACAGCGCATCGAGCAGCGCATTGGACGTTGTCATCGCTATGGCCAGAAGCACGACGTGGTCGTGGTGAATTTCCTCAACCGCAAGAATGCCGCCGATCAACGTGTTTACGAATTGTTGTCCGAGAAATTCCAATTGTTCGAGGGCGTATTTGGCGCAAGTGACGAAGTGCTGGGTGCAATTGAAAGCGGTGTGGATTTCGAGAAGCGAATCAACGACATCTATCAGCGCTGCCGCAAGCACGATGAGATCAAGACTGCATTCGATCAACTTCAGCTTGAGTTGAGTTTCGAAATCACTGAGGCGATGTCGCAGACGCGGCGCAAGCTGCTGGAAAACTTTGATGACGAGGTTCGAGAAAAGCTCAAGATCCGCGATGAGAAATCAAAGGCATTCCTCGATCGTTACGAGCAATTGCTGATGCAATTGACCCGGCACGAGCTCAATGGCCACGCCGAGTTTGTGACCGATTTTTCATTCCATCTCAAATCATGCCCTTTTCCGACTGCGAATAGTGAGATTCCGCTCGGTCTCTATGAACTGCCACGCCGCTCCGGTGAGGCCCACCTTTACCGACTGAGCCACCCTTTAGCCGAGGCCGTGCTCACTCAAGCGAAGGCGCGTGAATTGAATGTGGCTGAGGTTCGTTTCGATTACAGCGCGCATGACGGTAAGGTCACGATTCTCAAACCGTTCGTCGGGCGCGCAGGATGGATGGCGCTTGTCAGATTTAGCATCGAATCGCTGGATCAGACTGAGGACTACTTTCTTTTTTCTGCGGTCACAGACGATGGCACGGCTTTGGATGAGGAGTGTGCTCGACGCTTGCTCACCCTGCCCGGATACGCCGGCTCACCGGTTCTCGATGTCGCTCCCACACAGTTGGGATCCATCGCCGAAGGTCGCAAAAGTGTGATTCAGCGCGAAGTATCCGAGCGCAATGCGCTGTTCTTCGAGGCCGAAGCGGAGAAGCTCGACGGCTGGGCCGATGACTTGAAGCTCGGCCTTGAGCGCGAAATCAAGGACATTGACCGGCAGATCAAGGAAGCGCGACGCGCCGCAACGACCGCATTGACACTGGAAGAAAAGCTCGCCGGTCAGAAACGGATTAAAGCGTTGGAAGCACAACGCAGCGAAAAGCGCCGCTCACTGTTTGACGCGCAAGACCAAGTGGACAAGAAGCGCGAGGAACTTATCGGTACGATGCAGGACAAACTCATCCAAAAGACAACGAGCACTTCGTTGTTCACTCTTCGTTGGACCATCAAGTGACCAGGAACCATGAAATCGCCATCCCAAACGCTCTCGGGCAGCATCATTGACCGCTTGGTTTCAGCGAAGCTTCTGACATCGGCGGAAGGGAAAAAGCTCCTGCCAAAACTCGCAGATGGGAAACTACAGACGGAGGACTGGCGGTTAGCCGTCGAACTTAGCACCGAAAAAAAGGAGGCCGGGCATGAGCCAAAACGACGTTAGAAAATTGACCATCGAGCATCTTCGTGGGTCCACGGTTCCATTCTCGCTCTCTTTTGAGAAGGGGAAGAAGCTCACGATAGTGTACGGCGAAAACGGCACCGGCAAATCCACCTTGTGCGATGCTTTCGAGTTTTTAGGCAAAGGAAGAATCGGTTCTCTGGAAAACCGGGGTCTCGGAAAAACGGGTCGTTATTGGTATTCGGTGGGGAAGGCAGCCTCGGACGTAACAGTGTCCCTCGAAACTGCCAGCGCCACGTGCGCTGGCCGAATTCAAAAAGGCGAGGTTGTCTGCATTCCGCCCGGCGTTCGACCGAGGGTAGAAGTCCTGCGCAGGAATCAGATTCTTTCGCTGGTCGAAGCGAAACCGGGAGATCGCTATGCCGCGATTAGTCGTTTTATTGATGTTGCGGGTGTCGAGACGTCCGAAGCATCGTTGCGCGAACTGATTCGGGACCTCACGACCAGCCGTGGCGAGGCGGTCGCACGCGTGCAGGAAAACCAAGATGCTATCCACAACTTTTGGGAGGCCGCAGGGAAGCCCGGTAACGATTCCCTGACTTGGGCCGAAGCAGAGTGCAAGCGTGAACCGAAGACGTTTGAAGCCGAAATCCAAGCGCTTGCGGCGCTCCAAGCTGCTTACAATAGACTTACCGATTACCCTGAACGACTGAAGAATTCTGAGAAGGCCGTGAAGGCGGCTCGGGAGACGGCCGTGACGAGCAAGCAGAAGGAGGAGCAGTGCATGGGCAACATCGCAGGCGACTCTGGCGCGGTTGTTGACCTGCTCGAAGCTGCAAAAGGCTATCTTCACAAACACCCCGCACCAGCGGTCTGCCCCCTTTGCGAAAGTTCAGAAAAAGCAGCGGATTTGGCGAATCGGGTCACCAAACGGTTGGCGACCTTTTCGGCTCTTCAGGCCGCGCAGCGGCAGAACAAGACGGATCAACAGGCAGTCCAAAGAGCCGAGCAGCAGCTTGAATCGATAGAACAGAGCGCGAAAACTCATGCTGCCGAATTCCAGCAGTGCCGCAACGAACACGATTGGCCTAACGACATCGAATTGCCTAAGACACCCGCGCCAGAAAATGTCACTGCGCTCGCCGATTGGCTGTCTTCTACCGCGCACCTGCCAGCGCAATGGCGGAAAGCGGAAACCAACCGCAATGACAAGAGCCGCTTTATCGAGACGCTCAAGAAAGCAATCAAAACGTGCCGAGAGAATACGAAGGCTCAAAAGGACCTCGACGAGTTGCTGCCAAAGCTCAAGAAGGCGCTCGAAATCGTCGAGGAGGAACGTAAGAGATTTACCGATGGCATCCTTGCAGCAATTGCCGGAGAAGGCGGACGGATGTATGAAGCAATTCACCCTGGCGAAGGATTAAACAAGATCAGCTTGGAGCTTGATCCTAATCGGCGGGCGTCGCTCGAAATTGGCGCCAGCTTCTGCGGCCAAAGCGGCACTCCGCCGCAGGCTTACTTCAGCGATTCGCACCTTGATACGTTCGGGCTTTGCACTTTCCTGGCGCTGGCTGCTCTCGACCAGCCGGACAATACGATCCTCGTTCTCGATGACGTGCTTGCCAGCGTGGATGAACCGCACGTTGAACGTTTGATCGAGATGCTCTATACCGAGGTTTTGAAGTTCCGACATTGCGTTATCACGACGCACTACCGTCCGTGGAAAGAAAAACTCCGCTGGGGTTGGCTTAAGAACGGCCAGTGCCAGTTCGTTGAACTGTCAAAGTGGACGGCTTCCAACGGGCTCATGCTGCTCAAGAGCATTCCCGACACCGAGCGCCTTCGCCAACTCCTGGCCGAGACCCCGCCTGATCCGCAACTCGTTTGTGCCAAGGCAGGGGTAATTCTCGAAGCCGCGCTCGACTTTCTCACGCAGCTTTACGAATGCGCGGTGCCGAGGCGGCCCAATGCCGTCTATACTTTGGGCGACCTGCTTCCGTCAGTTGACAAGAAATTGCGTCAAGCTCTCAAGGTCGAAGTTTTGAAGGAACAGGATCTTGTCGGAACGCCCACGTATTCACCCGTGGCGCTGGCACCGATCCTGGATGAATTGACCCGCATCGCTCAGGCGCGGAACGTATTCGGCTGCCACTTCAACGCTATGTCGTTTCAGTTGCTCGATGCTGATGCAATTGGATTCGGCCAGCAAGTGCTTGCGCTCATGGACGCGTTGACCGACCCCACGAATGGATGGCCTCGCAGCGCCAAGTCCGGTAGTTATTGGGCGACCGCCGGCGAGACACGGCGGCTGCATCCACTTAAAAAGCCATTCTGAAGGCCGACATGCCGGTTAACCCAGGACATATTGATCAGATCGAAGCGGCGCTCAAGCAGCGCTACTTCCCCATGGTCGCTCAACTTCAGGCAAACTGGACGCCACAACAACACGAAAGAAATCGGTTGAGCCGGTCGCTCGCGGCATTTGCAATCGAAAAGATGGCTGATACGGCGACCGCCCAGGCGGCCAACGCAGTTGTGGATGGCGGGAATGACAACGGGGTTGATGCGTTGTTCTTTGACCGGCTAAAAAATCGGCTGTGGCTAATTCAATCCAAAGTTGGCGGTGCTCCTGACGCAGGCGACAACAAGAAGTTTCGCGACGGAGTTCGAGACATCGCCGCCGGGAATTTCGCTAATTTCAACGCGTCCTTCGCCCGTTTGCAGGCTGACGTGGAAGATGCGCTGGAGACTCCCGGCCTCGTGATTATTGGTTGTCACGTGCATCTTGGCGAAGCGCTCGGCCAACATGCAGTGAATGATCTCAACCAGCTCGCAGCCGAATTGAACCAATTCGTTCATCGGTTCGAATGGCAAGACCTCGATGCCGGCAAAGTTCACGGGTGGTTGACCGCAGAGCACGCCGTCGGCCCGATTGCCGTGAATCTGACTCTTCAGAACTGGTACGCGGTAAATCAACCACGGCCAGCTTTCTACGGGCTCGTTACCGCAACACAACTCGCGGCGCTCTATGGACAGCATGGCAAAAAGTTGTTTGAGAAGAACATCCGCCACTACTTGGGCGCGCAGCCCGTCAATGAAGCTATCGCCGTCACTGTTCGTGAGCGTCCTGCCGATTTGTTTTATCTCAACAACGGCCTGACCGCCGTCTGCTCACAGATTACCCCGGCGCCGGGCCACACATACAACGAAGGCGTGTTCACGCTGAATGGTTTCTCCGTGGTGAATGGTGCTCAGACGGTCGGTTCCATTTTCGCCGCGCAAGCTGCCGGCGTCATTTCGCCCGACGCCAAACTACTGATCACTCTCATCCAAGTCGGTGCCGCGCCGGGCACGCTTGGCCTGGACATAACTCGTGCCCGAAACACACAAAACGCCGTTCGCGGACTTCACTTCGCTGCTCTCGACCACAATCAGGAGCGCCTGCGTTGCGAGTTGGCCGTTTCGGGAATCGAGTACCACTACCGACCGTCCGAGGAAGCAACTCAAGGTGGACCGAACGTCATCACTTTCGAGCAAGCCGCAATCGCTCTTGCCTCGTTCAGCGGCGACACGAAGACAATCGTAGCCGCCAAGAAAGAAATCAGCCAGATTCACGACCGCAACGGGGCGTTTTATCCGACGCTTTTTCGGGAGGGGCTTACGGGCGTTGCGCTCTGCCGGGCGGTCAGGGTTTTCGATTATCTCAATGGCATACTGGCGGCCTCCGAGCGCGCTGAACCGAAAAGTCGTTATTTTCGGCGAATGTTCTACCGGCACGGCCGCTACTTTATTCTCCACATTTTCGCCCGCCGTCACCGGGCGTTGCTCACCACGCCGGGGATTGAAGTGTCCCAAGAACACCAGGCAGAACTGTCCCGCCACATTACGGACTTGGCCGAACTCATTTACACGGTCGCCGAGGCGAGATTTCAGCGGAACAAGGGCTACCTCGCTGTCTTCCGTAATGTCACCGACTCCGTGCCGCTCGCTCAGGATGTAATGCAGCGCCTGGCGCAACGCGATGCGCAGGCGCAAATACCGGCTGCTCCGCAACCGCTTATCGCCTCAACTCCAAGCCCGGGAGCGGTTTCGGCGAACCTGAACTCGCAAACCCCTCAGCCACCGGCTACAACTTGATGAGCGTGACGAAGACCCGGAACCTAAAAACCATGACGGCTCGGAAAAGCCGAGATGGATTGCCGTGCGGAGCGCCAAGAAGTGTCTGGAGAACGGAGGCTTTTCACGAATGATCTCGCCGCAACAATTCATCCAAGGGTCGTTGTTCGAGGATGACTACCTGATCAGGAGCCTCGGCAACATCGTCCGTGATGCCGAATACGCTCTCACAGAGCTTGTGGCAAACGCATGGGATGCGGGTGCAACGAAGGTCAACATTGATATACCGACTCAATCGGGTGGACCGATTCGAGTCACGGATAACGGCGTTGGCATGACGCCCGAGGAGTTCAAACAGCGATGGATGAAGCTGGGATACAATCGGCAAAAGCACCAGGGTCTCGAAGTTGAGTTTCCAGCGGGCGCGGACGTTGGTAAAAGGCGAGCCTATGGGCGCAATGGAATCGGGCGGCATGGCATGTTTTGCTTCGCCGACAATTACACTGTTGGGACAAGGAAGGGTGGGACTCAGTCAGAGTTTGCCGTTGAACTATCCAGCGGGGCTCATCCCTTTATCATTCGCTCGGAGAAGACCGGCAATGGCGACGGTTTTGGAACTGCAATCGAAGCGGAGGTACAACGCAATCTCCCGGATTCCGATTCAATCCGAGAAACCATTTCCGGTCGTTTTATTCATGATCCCCGCTTTGTAGTCTCGGTGAACGGTGTTGCTCTTTCTCTCGCGTCGCATCCAGGCGCTGACGAACCCGTCAAGCTCCCCGTGCCCGAGTGTGGCGAGATCGAAATCGTGTTGGTTGATACGCAGAAAAGCGCGCGGACAAAACAAAAGCAGGGGTTCGCGTTTTGGGTTCAAAACCGTCTGGTTGGCGAACCAAGCTGGACAATTGGCAGCTATGCCCCCATTGACGCACGCACGACTTTTGGTCGCCGGTTCACCATTCTCGTTCGGTGCGACTGCATGGAGCCGGAACTTGAGCCCGATTGGTCAGGGTTCAAGAAAGGCGCGCGAAGGAATTCCTTGTTCAAGGTGCTCAATGATTTTGCGTTGGCAAAATATCAGGAGTTCTCCAGAGAGAAAGTTGACGAAACCAAGCGCCGGGCGTTTGAGGACAATTTGCAGTCTATCCGTCCGCTGAGTGGGGCCGCGAGAATTGAGGTCGCCTCGTTCGTCGAGGCGGTAGTCGAACGTGAGCCGACCATCAAACCAGAATCCCTTTCCACGGCAGTTCAGGCAGTCATCAATTTGCAGCAAACGAAAAGCGGCCAGCGCTTGCTGGAAAAACTCTCGGCGTTGCCGAGTGATGATGTGGAAGCACTGGACAAACTTTTGTCAGACTGGTCCGCGCAAGATGCCCTGACGGTATTGGAGGAAATCGACCATCGCATCGCGACCGTCAGGGCGATTGAACTTCTGGCCGGCAGGAAGGATACCGACGAGTTGCACACACTCCATCCCCTAGTCACGGACGCGCGGTGGTTGTTTGGTGCGGAATTCGAGACCAACGAGTACGCCTCAAACCTGAGCCTGAAGAATGCGGTCAATGCCGTATTCAAGGTTCAGAGTTCTCCGCAAGACTACCCCAATTGGCGCAAGCGGGCTGATTTGCTCCTTCTGGCCGACTCGACTTTCAGTGCGGTTGCCTTGGAGGAAATTGATTCTCGAGATGGCTTGGCGCAAATCAAAAAGGTCTTATTGCTGGAATTGAAGAAAGGCGACTCGCAAATTGGTCGCAAGGAGTTGGGCCAGGCGGAGGAATACATTGACGCCATTCGCAACTGCGGTTGCATCACCGGCCACTTCTTTACGCACAGTTTTGTGATCGGCAGTCGTGTGGACTCGGCTGCCTCGCTCGAAAAAACACTTCGATCGAACGACGTTGACCACGCCACAGTCAAGGGCATCTGCTATTCCACGTTGACGCAAACCGCAACGAAACGCCTCTTCAAACTCAAAGAGCGCCTCGAAGATCGCTATGCGGCAGTGTCGCAGGGTAGCCGTTCAAAAGTGCTGGACCAATTGCTCAGCCAGCAAGTGATGGATTTGCCCACAACCGCGCCTGAATGAATTCAAAGAAACAAAAACTGGAACTGACGTGGATTGGGAAGGAGAACCGGCCCAGGCTTGAGCCGCGCATTTTGCTGGAAGACCCGGAAAAGTCGTATCATGCGCCGCAACGGGTCACAGACACGGACCTTTTCGACAACCGGCTCATCTTTGGTGACAATCTCCTTGCCCTCAAGGCGCTCGAACAGGAGTTCACCGGCAAGATCAAGTGCATCTACATTGATCCGCCCTATAACACTGGCGCTGCATTTACTCACTACGACGACGGCATCGAACACTCGATCTGGCTTTCGCTTATCCGGGAGCGCCTCGATGTTCTCTGGCGCTTACTGACTATCGACGGATCGCTTTGGGTTTCCATCGACGATTACGAGATGCCGTATCTCCGAGTCCTGATGGACGAGATTTGTGGGCGAGCGAACTTCATTGCGACCAACGTCTGGCAGAAAAGATATTCACGCGAGAATCGGGAAGCCATCGGAGACGTACATGAATACATCGTGATGTACGCTAAGTCCCCTGATCATTTCAAAGCGGCGCGGAACCGGGTTCCAATCACAGAAGAACAAGCGAAGATTTACAAGAATCCGAACAATGATCCGCATGGTCGATGGCGCGGGATTCCGATGACGGCGCAGGGATTTCGTACAAACCAAATGTACTCGATTACCACGCCCACGGGCGTTGTTCACCGTCCTCCCGAGGGTCGTTGTTGGAGTATGATTGAGCCTGAGTTCTTGAAATTGAAGAACGAAGGGAGGATTTGGTTTGGCAAGGACGGAAATTCCCAGCCGAATGTTATTCGCTACCTTACGGAAGTGGAAGGTATGGTGCCGTGGACATGGTGGCCGAGCGAGGAAGTTGGCCACACCGATGAAGCAAAGAAGGAGATCCATGGATTGTTCGGCAAAGTTGACGCGTTCGACACTCCGAAGCCGGAACGTCTTATTGAGCGAATCGTGAATATCGCGACAAATCCCAGCGACTGGGTGCTCGACTCGTTCGCTGGCTCGGGAACAACGGGTGCGGTCGCGCACAAGATGGGCCGGCGCTGGATCATGGTGGAGTTGGGCGAACATTGCCACACGCACATCATTCCCCGGCTCAGGAAGGTAATTGATGGAGCAGACCCTGGCGGCATCACAGAAGCGGCGGCTTGGAAGGGCGGTGGAGGATTCCGCTATTACCGCCTCGCGCCGTCGCTGCTGACGCAGGATAAGTGGGGCAATTGGGTCATCAGCAAAGAATTCAACGCGCCCATGCTGGCCGAGGCGGTGTGCAAGCTGGAGGGTTTCACCTTCGCGCCAAGCGACACGGTTTATTGGCAGCACGGCCATTCCACGGAGCGCGATTTCATTTACGTGACGACGCAGAACTTGAACGGAGATCAACTGGCACAATTGAGCGATGAAGTGGGCACTGAGCGCACCTTGCTGGTGCTCTGCGCCGCGTTCCGCGGAAAGGCGGATCGTTATCCGAATCTGACCGTGAAGAAGATTCCGAAGACCGTCATGTCCCGTTGCGAGTGGGGGCATGATGATTATTCGTTGCAGGTCGAAAATCTGCCCAAAGCGCCGCCCCCGAAGGGGCAACAAGTTCTATTTCCAGCGGAGGTGGGCAAATGAGCGCCGGGAACAAAAGGTCTTTGGCGCGCAGAAGCTTGAGGAGTCGGCTCGTTGTCCAGAGCGGCGGCGCAATACGCAAGCGCTTGGGTATTGACACGCATAAGCGCTTATGTGATCTTCCTCGCAGCATACCTGCCAAGCCTCTGGCGAAAGCCAAGCTCAAATGTGGCGGGTTTTTTATTGCCCGAATCAGCGAAGGAGGCCCGCGTGAAGTATAACAAGCCCGCGCTTTCCTTCGAGCAACAAGCAGACCTGCTGCTGAAACGCGGCTTCCAGGCCGACCGCACCCGGTTGATTGAAACGTTGAGCCGGGTCAGTTATTACCGGCTGAGCGCCTACTGGCATCCCTTCAAGCGCGCGGATGACACATTCGTTCCCGGCATCACGTTGGACAAAGTGTGGCGGCGTTACACGTTCGACCGGCAGTTGCGGTTGCTGGTGATGGACGCAATTGAGCGCGTGGAAATCGCCGTTCTGCGGACGTTGATGGTGGAACAACACGCGCGGCGGTACGGGCCGTTTGGCTATCGCGACGACCGGAACTTCCGCCCGGAATTTGCCGGCGCGGATCATCACCGAATGGTGGACGAGATTGACGAAGCAATGAAACGGAGTCGGGAACTGTTCGTCGCACACTACCGCGCCAAATACACGAGCGAACCGGGTCTGCCCCTTTGGATGACCGCGGAGGTGGCGAGCTTCGGAGCATTGTTTACGTTCTATCGTTACCTGCACCTGGCCGAGCAGAAGCAACTTTCGAATTGTCTCGGTTTGCCGGCAAGCGTGCTGCAAAGCTGGCTCTTTTGCCTGAACTACATCCGCAATCTGTGCGCCCATCATTCGCGCTTGTGGAATCGCGAATTGGGAATCCGCCCGCTGATTCCCGACCGGAAGCACGCGCCGGAGTGGCATGTGCCGGTGACCGCAGATAACCGCAGGGTCTTTGCGGTGCTCACCCTCTTGATGTGGCTCTTGCGAAAAGTTGCGCCGCAGAGCCGATGGGCCGACCGCCTGCGAGGATTGCTGAAAAGCTACACCGACATTCCCCTCAATCTCGCGGGCTTTCCCGCAAACTGGGAAACGTCGCCAATTTGGAAATGAAATAGAATGAATCGCCACGTCAATGCCATCGCCGGTCGCTTGAGTTTGCGCCTGCCGCAACGGCGCTCGCTGGAGATTCTCGACCGTCTGACGGAGATCGTTCCGCCGCAGAAGGGCGCGGATGTTCAAGCGGCGCTGGATGCGATTCGGGCTGAATTCCCGACGGTCACGGATTTCGAGCGTGAATTTCCTTCGGTCTGTTTCGCCCTGGCCACTGGCGTTGGCAAGACACGGCTGATGGGGGCGTTTATCAGTTATCTGCACCTGGCGCACGGGATTAACAATTTCTTCGTGCTCGCACCAAACCTGACCATTTACGACAAGCTCCAGAGGGAATTCTCCGAGCCGAATCATCCCAAGTACGTTTTCAAAGGCATTGCCGAATTTGCGGTGGACAAGCCGGAGATTATCACCGGCGACAATTACGAAGCAAAGGCCGGCACGCTGTTCGACCAGGTGCTGCGCTGCAAGGTGAACGTCTTTAACATCTCGAAGATCAATTCCGAAGTGCGCGGCGGAAAGTCGCCACGTATCAAACGCCTCTCGGAATACATCGGCGAGAGTTATTTCGAGTACTTGGCCGGATTGCCGGACCTCGTGCTCATCATGGACGAGTCGCATCGCTATCGCGCTTCTGCTGGCGTGCGCGCGATCAATGAATTGAAACCGGTGCTTGGGCTGGAGTTGACCGCAACGCCATTCATCGAAACGAACAAGGGCGCGGTGCAGTTCAAGAACGTTATTCTGGATTATCCGCTGGGCCGGGCGATGGAAGACGGTTTTGTGAAAGAACCCGCGGTTGTGACGCGCAAGGATTTCAAACCGGCTGGAATGTCGGCCGAGGAAATCGAGCGGTTGAAGCTGGAAGACGGCTTGCGACTCCACGAAAGCGTGAAGGTGGAATTGGAAACTTACGCGCGCGAATCGGGAAACCAGATTGTGAAGCCGTTCTTGCTCGTCATCGCGCGGGACATCACGCACGCCGGGTCGTTGCTCAAGCTGATCCAATCGGAAGAATTCTTTGGCGGGCGCTACAAGGACAAGGTGATCCAAGTGGATTCCAGCAAGACCGGCACTGAGGAAGATGAGATGGTAGCGCGGCTGCTCAAGGTCGAGCACAGCGACGAACCGACGGAGATCGTGATTCACGTCAACATGCTGAAGGAGGGCTGGGACGTGACGAATCTCTACACAATTGTCCCGTTGCGGGCGGCCAATGCGCGCATTCTGATTGAACAGTCCATTGGCCGTGGCTTGCGCCTGCCTTACGGACGGCGAACCGGTGTCACGGCGGTTGACCGTTTGAACATCGTCGCGCACGACAAATTCCAGGAAATCATTGATGAGGCCAACAAACCCGGCTCGCTGATCCACCTTCAGAAAGTGATTCTTGAGCCTGACCAGCTTGGAGAAAGAACGGTCACCGTGGTTTCACAATCGCAACTGGCCAGCAGGCTGGGCATCCAGCCGGAACAGGCAACGGCTGTTACCCAGGTGATCGCACCCAGCGGTCCGCCTGCATTCGACAACAAGGAGGAACAGCGCGTTGCTCAAATTGCTTACGAAGTGATCCGTAAGCTTGAGAACCAGCCGCAGAAACTACCGAGCGTCACGTATCTGCAACACCCGGAAGTCCAGGCCGAAGTTCTGAAAGAAGTTGCTGCTCAATACCGTCCGGCTCAATTGGAGATTGAAGGCGTGGCGAAACCGCCCGACCTCGCGGCTGTCGTCGCAAAGACAACGGAGATCGTCGTGCAGCAGACGATCAACATTCCCAGAATTCTTGTTGTTCCGAAAGGAGAAGTGCGCTGTGGGTTCAAGCCCTTCAAGTTGGATCTGAGTTCGATCAATTATCAACCGCCGTCAGAGGAGCTGTGGATCAAACATCTGCGGACACATCAATTGGAGGTTTTGGGCCTCGGCCGGGGCGGTATTGAAGAAGAGCGACTGGAGGACTACGTGGTCGCCGGGCTGATGGACTTCGACGACATTTCGTACGACGACCACGCAGACTTGTTGTACGATCTGGCATCGCAAGTCGTCCAGCATCTCCGGGGTTACTTGTCTGAAGACGATACGCGCAAAGTGCTTCGCTTCCACCAGCGGGAGCTCTCGCGGTTCATCCACGTGCAGATGCAGGATCACTACTGGGAGGAAGCAGTCGGTTACGAAGTGAAAATCAGCAAGGGATTCACCGAACTCAAACCAAGCGCCTACACAGCATCCGCGACAGAACCGCCGCTCGATTTCCGCAAAGCGCCGCCGGAGAAACGAAAGATCGCAAAGCACCTTTTCGGCGGATTCCAGCGATGCCTTTACACGGTTCAGAAGTTCCAGTCGGACACGGAACGTAGATTGGCCATGATTCTGGAGCGGGATTCGCAACGGTGGTTCAAACCGGCGAGAGGGCAGTTCCAGATTTATTACAAGCACGGCGCTGACCATCCTGAATACCAACCTGATTTCGTGGCAGAAACGGAGAGAGCCATTTATCTATTGGAGTCAAAAGCGGACAGCGAAATGGACGATGCCAAAGTTGTCGCAAAGCGTGACGCTGCCGCGAAGTGGTGCAACCATGCGAGCACTCATGCGAAAACGTACGAGGGCAAGCCGTGGAAGTACGTGCTTATTCCCCACGACGTGGTGCTTGAGAATATGACTTTGGAACGACTGGCGGCACAGTACGCCGTCAGTTGACCGAGACAGAGTGGTCAGCCGGGGGGACTTTTGTTCACGGATTCAGATTCACCAGCAGTGATGAATGGAAAGCTTTCCCTTGCCGACGCGTTTACGGAACGCGCGCTGAAGATTTACGAGGACGCCAAGACGCAAATCGGCTATCCAGCTTACCGATTTCGGCAAAAAATCATTCGTGATGGCGGTCTGACAGCCGCGAAACATTGGCTGCGCCCCTCCAAAGTAACCGCAGGTTTCGAGCGTTTACTGACTCATCGCCGTCTCGATTTGTCGGTTGAAGCGGTGGCGCTCCAATCACCTTGGAACAACCTTTTCACCGAAGATGAGCTTGCAACAGCTCGCGACAGACTGACCGAGTTTGGTTACGGCGCAACAATTGCCAGGAATTCCAAAAGGTCCTATTGGGTCGTTTCGCCAAACGTGAGGAACAACGAAGCAACCGTCGCCGAGTGGAGACAAGCATCGGTCAGTGCGGGCGCGGCTTTCATGGGATGGTATCCAGATGATTGGGGCCACGGCCAAATCGGCCCCAAGTTCGCTGGTAAAACGAAGCGGGGAATAAAGCCCGAAGATGTCGTGTTGCTTGCGAGGCGTCACCGTTTCAAACCTGAAATTGTCGGATTCGGAGTGGTACGCGGTGAATTCGCAAAACACATCAAGGGCTTCAAGCCGCCCGAAAGTTTCGGTTCATTGAGACGACTCCGGCCATTTATCCCTCGGAGCGGACCGCCTCCCAGCGACGTGCCGCTGAACGAGGTGGTTCGGCACACGAAGGCGCTGGTCCAACTCCATCCCGAGAGTAATGTCGCGCACAGAAAAGTATGCGATTGGATCGATCAACAACTGCAAAGACGATCATCTCCCGGACAGGGCGATAGCGCGCTCGGTCGTAACAAATCGCGAAAATCAGCGCTCGCGACCCCGCAAATTGTTTCTTCGCCCGAAAACCATCAGCTTGACTATAAAGTTCAGACCCGCGCGAAAGTCGCCAGAGCGAGGAAAATTGAGGCGGTGTTGCTGGAGGATTATCAGCGATGGCTGAGGCGACAGGATCGCGCTCTCTCGGCTATCAGGTACAAGAACCTTCAGTGCGACGCATTTGAAATGGATCGCCGAAACCTCATCGAAGCTAAAAGCTCAGCAAGTCGTGAACACATCAGGATGGCGGTCGGCCAACTTCTGGATTACGCCTTTCAAGGCAGCACCAAGTTTGGCGACCTGCACAAAGCGATCTTGCTCCCGAGTAAACCGCCTCCCGATATTATTGACTGGCTCGACTCGCTAGAAATCAAAGTCATCTGGCGCGTGAAGGGAGCATTCTTGGATAACGCAAACGGCCAATTCACGTGAGGCAGTCAACCGGACGAATCGGAAACTGAAAGTCCGGGCGGCGGACGCCAAGGAGGTGGGGGTGGGGAACCCCGCTGAAAAAACGTACCGCCACCCGAACTTGTCGTCAGGCTACGCCAGCCACGAGGGCTGTCAATTCTGCTTGGCTGCTTGAATCGCTCCACCGCCGTGACCAACGCACGGTTTGACTGCGTTTCACGGATTGCTGGCTCGGCCCCGTCCCCCCTCTCGACCGCATTCGTTCCACTCCGCAAACCGCGCGCTCGTCACGAGCGAGCATCCGCATTGTGCCGCAAGCGCGGCACGCTTCCGTCTGCGGCTCGGCGGCGAACGTTGCGCTGCAGATGCGTTCCGCTATGCGCTCTCTCCGCCTTCCGCTCCATTCTCCGCGCTCGCCGACCGCAGACCGAAGCGATTCTTGTCTTTCGTATCGTGCGAAGCAAAGTGTTGCCAGTGCAACCAAAGTCCAAATTGGAAAACTGAATATTGTTGCACCGCGATGTCAGATCGCACAAGCAATCACAAGCAAGCTTACGGCGCTTTACGAAACACCCATACATCGGTATCATCCAATTCCAAAAATGGCCCTAGATCAACATTCATCCTTTAGCAACACTGCCGTAGCCCCGCCGACCGCGCCCAGACCAGAAACTCCAGAGGAGGTCGCTAAACACGATCCGAACAGTCTTTACTCCTTCTGCAAAATTTGTCCGACAACCAAGCACTGCTGTTTTCGGGCGATGACCATAGTAGTCCTTCCCCAAGAAGCCGAGAAGATCATCGCCAGGACAGGGAGGGCTGATTTACTCCAACAAGAGGAAGCCGGTCTTTTCACGGTCAAGAAGGAAAAGGGACGCCCTTGTCCATTTCTCACACCAGACCGACTCTGCGGCATCTACGACATTCGCCCAACGGATTGCCGCTCCTGGCCATTGACCATGGACAAAACCGCCAACCCTCTCGGTGGCTATCTGGTAGACGCCGACTGCCCAGCCGCGGAGAACGCCCACCTCGAAAAGAAATTCTGCGATGCTGCCCGGAACAGCCTGAACGAAATCCCGGCAGATCTTCGTCAGACCTTCGTCAAGCTGGTCTACCGCGATTTCAACACATTGCCGCTTCAACAGTATCAGAACGGCTCAAAAGCTGGAGATAACAAAAATGAACCACGACAATAGTAACGAAACGGGCCAGCAGTTTTTGCAATTCTTTTCTGGGAAGAAGCCACTTGCACTTTTTAGCTCATGCCTGGTGCTCTTAGCATTTATCGCTTTCGTTGCGGTGGAACATTGGCTCATATCCCACGCGATCGAGGGCCACTGGGGGGAGTTCGCTGGTTCGCTCGTCTGTTGGCTCCTCGCAGTAGCAATCGCGGCATCTATTGCCGGCTTTCTGGTCAAGGAGTACATCAAGTTCCACGAAAAGCAAAAGTGGGGTCACGCACTCGCTGAACTCAAAACGGCGCACGAAACTTCACTCCTGGAAATCAGGAAGCTACAGGCCGAGCGCTCCGCTTTTGAAGCCGAGCGCGACCGAGTCCGAGGAAGCTTGGCGGATCAGGAGCGTCAGTTCCACGTACTCGTGAAGAACACACACGACTGGCTCTACAACGACGAGCAGATTCTGCAGCTTGAGGCAGCTACTGATTCCGGCATCAGTGTGCTCGCGCCAGATTTCTTTTATGAACAGCAGCCTCAATACGAAGCCGTTATCATCCAAAATCTCTTTAAATCAACCGGTCCTGTTTACGACTACTTTGTTTTGGAGACATCCCCAAACGAGGGAGCACTTGCTAATCTACGCGCCAGATTAGAGCTCGGGCTTTCCAAGCTATCCTGCTCCGACCCCAAAGGGAGGGTGCAGTCGCAGTTCAAGGTCCATTTCATCCCTGACAGGGAGTTCCCGCATAGTGTTGGATATGGCTTGGCAATTTATCGCTTCGCTGACCCCAACAGAACGCGCTGCTTGGCCTATTGGCCAAGAGAGATCGGTAGCTGGAACTTGGACATTCTCGCAGCCGGCAAGCAAGACGGAAAGAAAATCGTGGATGCAATAAACAGCCAACTCCAGGCACTCGGCAAAAAATACCCACCACGGTGACCATCCCAAGGTCGAGGCTTCCTACAATGTCCGGTCTTTCCATCACATTCGAAAACGTTAGCAAGGTGCTTAATCCCCATTTTTGCATTCAGACGATCAACCTCTCCGTCAAGCCATGTGAATTCATTTGCTTGTTGGGTCCCTCGGGCTGTGGCAAGTCCACACTTCTCGGCCTTGCCGGTGGTTGGGTCCGCCAGGACACAGGGAGGGTACTGTTTGGCGAAGAGGACGTGACCAACCTTCCCGCCTATCGCAGGCCGGTACGGACCTGCTTTCAGAAAGGAGGTTTCCTCTTTCCACACCTGACAGTGGCTGAAAACGTTGCATACGCGCTCAACGTCAAGGGCGTCGCCCGCTCGGAAGCCCTCAGCCACGCAATCGCTCTTCTCTCCCAAGTCGGCCTCGCTGGTTTCGACAAACGCAAGCCGCTAGAACTCTCGGGCGGCGAAACCCAACGCGTTTCTGTGGCTCGCGCTTTAGCTGATCCACAACCAGTCCTGCTTTTGGATGAAATGACCGCAGGCTTGGACCGTCCTCTAAGGTCATCCATTTGCGACCTTGTGGGCAATTTGATCCACAGAGCAGGCGTCACGACAATTTACGTTACCCACGACGTCGAGGAAGCATTCTCAATGACGGCACGCTTCCATTCTCGCATTGCCGTTATGAATGATGGCGAGATCGTCCAAGTCGCCTCTCCGGTCGAAATCTATCGGAAACCGGTTTCCCGGTTTGTTGCCACCCTGGTTGGAGATACAAATCTGCTGCCGGTCGTCGCTCTCAATGGTGACAAAGCTAAGACCGAAGGCGGCAACTGGCTTCAGTTGCCTTCAAACAGAACACAAAATGTTAAGTACCTCGCCTTACGTCCAGAATCCCTCAAATTTGATAAGCCGGAGGATTCTCCCTCCGTCTCCCTCCACGGCAAGGTTGAAGCCGTTGAATTCGCCGGAGTGCTTACAAAGCTTACGGTGCGGTGTCTCGATGACGTGTTCCTCACCACAGATTCGCGCAATAACACAACACTCAGGGTTGGCGATCCATGTACGCTTTACGTTTCCGCCAGCGATGTCTGCGTCTTGCAGAACTGACTATGAACCCACAGCAGCAACGCCATCGCCTCACTTCTTGGCAGGAACGGCTGCTGTTCAACATCGCCATCGCTGGGTTTGGCATCTATGTCTTCAGCCTGCTTTGCGTTCCGCTCCTCACAGTGCTGTTTACATCGTTCAGGCAACGTGACTTTCTTGGGGGAACAGTTCCGACGTGGAGCTTACAGGGATGGAGGGATTTACTTACCGCAGCCACAACCGTCGTGGTGGTGCGCTCACTTTGCTATGCCGCAATTACAACGGCCATATGCATGGCCATCGGCATTCCCCTTTCCGTTTCGATCCGAAGGTGCGCACCTGCGTTTCGGCGGGCGGCGATGGTGGCAATGTTGTTTCCATTGGGGCTCAACGCCTTAATGGTAACCTACAACTGGCAAGTGCTTTTGGGTAATGCCGGCGTGCTCAACGGCATTCTCTTGAAAGCAGGCATGATCTCGCAGCCCATCCCGCTCCTGTTTAGTCCAGGTGCAGTCATAATCGGACTTGTAGGGGCTTACCTTCCATTCTTCCTGCTCGCGTTTCTCACAGCGCTCGAGCGGCTCGATGACCGCTTTCTCATCGCTTCATCAGCACTGGGCGCCGGAGAGCTTTACACGGTTCGACGGATCATCCTGCCTATGACACGCCCGGGCTGGATGACAGGAGCTTTGATGGTGTTCATCCCATCATTCTCCGAGTTCGTAATCCCCGATCTGCTAGGAGGCGGTAAGCACATGCTGGCTGGTACCCTGATCCAGTTCAGTTTTTACGAAGGCCGAAATTGGCCAATGGGGGCAGCTCTCGCGATCACAATTCTATGTCTCGGCAGCCTCGCACTCTTGCCTCTTAGCAGACTCGCTAAAGGAATCTTCGCACGTTGACGCGATGCAACGGAACCGTCTAATTCTAATTCTGACTGGTGGCGTCGCAATCACGCTTCTCTACCTACCCGTATTGCTCGTGATCGTTTTTTCCTTTAACTCCGCAAGCAGAGGCATGATCTGGGAGTCCTTTTCACTTCGATGGTACCACGAGGTTTGGTCTGATGAAGGGATATTGACGGCCCTGTGGAACACGTCTCGAGTCGTTGTCTTATCCTCTCTGATATCCCTTACGATTGGGATGCTGTCCGGCTACTGCGTCGCGTTGTCAAAGAACCGACTCTTCACCGCGCTGCTTAGCTGTTTGTTCCTGCCTGTTCTTGCGCCCGATCTGATAATGGCTCTCGCCCAGGCACTCTCATACAAGACCTTTGGGATTCAGAAAGGCGTCTTTACAATCGCAATCTCTCACAGCACCTTTGGCATCGCATACATTGCCCTGTTTGTTGCCATCAGGATGAAATCCATCGACTTCGATCAGTATTTGACCGCTGCGGAAAGTCTCGGCGCCTCTCCATTCCGCGCCGTGCGCGACCACTTTTTGCCCTTGGCGGTCGCACCAGCGCTCGCCGGGACAAGCATTGTGGCTGCGATGAGCGCCCAAGACTTTGTTTATGCATTTTTCTGCGGCGGCGCGTCAACAACCACGCTCTCAGTTAAGATTTACGGGATGGTAAAGTTCGGCGTCAATTCGAGCATTAACGTTATCTATGTGGGACTCGCCGTAATTGTCTTGCTGCTGTTCTGGACTTCGGAAACCTTTTGGAAAACCGCGAATCGTTCATGAAAATACTTAAGCCTATCCTTCTCGTTGCACTGCTGCTCGCCGGTTGCGGGCGCTCGCCCCAACAAGACACGCTCCGCATCTTCAACTGGACCGACTACATCGGTTCTAAAACCATCGAATCCTTCCGGGCGAACAATGCGGCAAAAGTGATCTATGATAATTATTCCTCCAACGAAGACCTGATCGCAAAATTAGAAAGTGGCGGAGCGCAGTATGACCTGGTTTTCCCGTCGTCGTACGCTGTGGAGATACTGCGCGCAAAGGGGTTGCTACGCCCAATTGACCATGCAGCTCTCCCCAACCTGACCAATCTGATGGCTGAGTTTGCCCATCCGAGCTTCGATAAGGAGTTAAATCTGTGCGTACCCTACACGTGGTCAACTACGGGAATCGGCTACGACTCAACCGTAATCTCAGATGACGACGTACGATCCTTCGCAATACTCTTTGACCCTCGGTTCAAGGGCAAAATCCTCATGCTCGACGACATGCGTGCCTCCTTAGGAATGGCACTCAAAGCAAAAGGATACTCCGCAAACTCCACCAACGCGGCCGAACTTGCCGAGGCCAGAGACACATTGCTTGCACAAAAGGAACTGGTTCACGTCTATACAAGTTCGAACATTCCGCAACTGCTGGGCAGTGGTGAAGTGAAGCTCGCATACGCGTGGTCGGGAGACATACTCCAGGCCGCCAAGCGCAATAAGAACATCCGCTTCATGGTACCGAAGGAGGGCACTTTAATGTACGTTGACTACATGTGCATTCCGACGAATGCGGCCAACGCGGCCCTCGCAAACCAGTTTATCAATCACGTCCTAGACCCCGCTGTCGCCGCTGACATTGCGGAAACAATTAAGTATGCCCTTCCCAACACCAGGGCCAAGGATCTCGTGCCTGACGACACCAAGGCGCTCTGGGACCAACTACAGACGGCTAACGACACGAGTAAACTTGAGCAGATACAAAACTTGGGAAGCGCGTTGGACCTGTACGATAAAGCCTGGCAAGCAGTAAAAGCGGCCAAGTAAGAGGTCGCCAAAGCCCTGTCGCAACCTTCGCCACACGACTCGGTATCCGTTGTTTACAATTGGCTAACCTCCGGCCGCTAAGTCCAGGATCGCTGCCCTCTGCCATGGAAAGCCGACCTCTACCGCGGGAGTCTGCGTCTCGGGGGTGTTCAGGAACCTAGTGAGTCGGCCCAAGAGCTTGCGACTAGGTTTGATCGACGCCCGGTCACGCAATAATAACGATAAAACAAAAGCTGTTGTGCCGACATTGGGTTCGCGACCTCTGGCGAATGGTAATCCCGCCGAACCGGAGCCAGTGTCTACAAGTGCATTCTCTATTAGGTGGTGCAATGTCTGGAGCAGGATCTTCGAACACTGTGCATCCACACAACCATTTGCTGGAATGCAGTACAAGACATACAGGGCGTTGTCAATTGATGCCCTATCTGGCCGGTCAAATCGGCTATCCCAAGTAACGAATTCCTTGTCGAAATCTTCGACGAGCTTGGCCTCGATGCGCTTCAAGTCTGCGTGGCGCGTTCGCTCTGACGGGCACACCAGATTCTTGAGTTCCTCAGTTGAGAGCAGCTTATGTACAGCCGCAGCCGTGATGGCTCTCTCGTTCGTCGCCTTTCCGGCAGAAAGTGCCCTCCTCACGTACTCAGCACCTCGGGTCAACATTTCCATGGAGTGTTGATCGTTGGCTTCGAGGTTCCGCAATGCAAGCATAGCCCAAGCAGTGTGCCTCAAATCCGCTTGTATATGACCAGGTCCCCGCGTTCTGGCGGGGCCTACGAGCCCAAACCCACCAGATTCCTTGTCAAAATGGCGATGAAGATAATCACGAAAGGCAGTCAGGCGTGGAGCAACAGCCGAGGTCAGATCACTTTCGGAAAAATGCCTTCTGCAATTGCAGAGCGATGTAGCGATCCACGCTGAGTAACTGATCGTGTCGCGGACGGCCACGTCAATCGGAAGTGATCCATCATAGAAAAACCGAATGTAACCCGAATATTGCCGAGACCAAGCACCTGCCGCATTGCCGTCGGTGAATTGGTCTTCCAGGATTGCCTTCAAGGTTGAGGCAAAGAGTTGAGGAGCGATCTGCAAAGCGGCAGATTTCGCGAAAATCCCTTTGAAAAACCGGTCGACCTCCAGATCCATACTGACGGAAAGAAAAGGAGGCATCGGGCTCACCTCAACCTTTATCGCGCGTGTCGCCATGACGAAAGAGCTTGGCGATCAGGGTGTGTCTGGCAAGTCGAAACCGTTCAGTTGTTTATGCGCATGGCGACAAGAGATTGGCTACGGTCGGTGACTTAGGCGAGTCGCTCCTTCTCTGGTGTCGGCGATGACTGATTATTTCCGTTTGCATTCATACGATAACGGCAATTGTTTAGAGCATTCGCGCACATGAAGTTGTTCAACTATCTGAACAATTTGCGGAGCGGGATTTGATTGTCTCTGCGCTGCGGAGACAATTGTCGTGCTGGTCCACCGTAACCAACGCACGGTTTTGGTGCGCTCCACGGGCTGCCGGTCGGCCCTGCCACCCTCTCGACCGCGCTCGTTCAACTTCCCCGCCCGCCACGCAGACAGAAGCCTCAGCCCGATTTGCCAACAGAGGCAGGGGGATAAAGCGGAGGTGCAGAGAGCAACAACTTGCTTAAATAGGCTGCCTTGACCGCGTGCTCAAGTTTTGGTATTTGGACAACATGAGCCGAGAATTGAATTCGAGAATGGTGGAGGACATCCCGCGCCGGCTGGCGGAGTTGCTGGCCCTGCCCATGAGCCGGGTCAAGGTGAAACTCGAACCGTTTGTTCCGGGCGACGAGAACAACCGGGCGGATCTGCTGGTGTCGGCGGGGAATTTTCACTTTGCCGTGGAGTGGAAGGCGTCCGGCCAGGCGTCGGCGGTGGCCATGGCGGTCCGGTCCATCAGCCGGTTTGTCGAAAAATCCCGCAAGAAACTCATCCCGCTCGTGGCCGCGCCCTTCATCGGCGAGGTCGGGCAGAAACTGTGCGAGGAAGCAGACGTGTGCTGGATGGACTTGTCCGGCAATGCCCATCTGGTTGGGGCGGGCCTGCGGGTGAACATCGAGGGGAAGCCGAACCAGTTCAAGCGCCCGGGCCGACCGCGCAGTGTGTTCGCGCCGAAAAGCGCGCGGATTGCGCGTTGGTTGTTGATCGAGCCCGAGCGTGCGTTCAGCCAGCGGGAACTGGCGAAGGCGAGCGGTTTAGATGAAGGCTTCACCAGCCGGATTGTCCGGCAACTGGAAGCAGAGCGCCTCGTGGCACGCGAGCCGGATGGCGCGGTGAAGGTCGCCTACTATGACGCGCTGCTGGACGCATGGCGCGAGGCTTATGATTTCTCGAAACATCACGTCGTGCGGGGTCACGTGGCGGCGCGGTCCAGTGAGGACGTGCTGCGGCAACTGGCCGGACAATTGAAGCGCGACAAGATCGAGCACGCGGCCACGGGGCTGGCGGGGGCGTGGTTGCTGAACCCATTTGCCGGCTATCGGCTCGCCGTTCTTTATGTGGCGAAGATGCCGTCCGCCGAAGCGCAGCAGGAGATGGGTTTCCATGAGCAGCCAAAAGGCGAGAACGTCTGGCTGGTCGTGCCCAATGACGAAGGCGTGTTTCACGGCGCGGCGGAGCGCGACGGAATCCGCTGTGTTCATCCCGTGCAGGTGTATTTGGATTTGAAGAACCATCCCGAACGGTCGGAGGAAGCGGCGGCGCAGTTGCGTCTGAAGATTCTGAGAAAGGGCAGCCATGCCTGAGAAACCAACGACCGCCGCCGGTTACGCGCCCGACCAGGTCGCGCGGGTGAAATCCACATGCCTGTATCTCGCCACCAAGCTAGGCGACTTGATGCACGAACTGGTGGTCGTGGGCGGCCTCGTGCCGTCACTGCTGATTGATCAGGAGCATCTGCCGGCAAACGTGCCAGCCCACGTGGGCACGCTCGACCTTGACCTGGGGCTGGCGTTCGCGCTGGTGGGAGAGCAGCGCTACCAAGACGTGGTGAAACGTTTGCGCGCGGCGGGATTCGAGATGGACAAGAACGAGGAGGGCCAGCCCACACGCCAACGCTGGCGCATCAGCGATCCGCCGGTGACGGTGGATTTTTTGATCGAGCCGGAGAAAAGCGCTGAAGCACAGGCGGGACGTTTGTTCCCGCTCACTAAAGATTGGGCGGCCATCATCGCGCCCGGCTTGCATCTGGCGTTCACCAACAATCAAACCGTGACGCTGGACGGACGAACCATCGCCGGAGAGACCGCCCGGAGGGACATCCGCGTCTGTGGAGCGGGGGCGTTCGTGGTGCTCAAGGCGCTGGCCTTCCACATTCGGGGTGAGAACAAGGACGCTTACGATTTGTTTTATCTGCTGCGGAACTATGGGCGCGGCGTCGCGGACGTGGCCGCGCAACTCCGTCCGTTGCTTGCGGACGCCAGCGCGAAGAAGGCGTTGGCATACTTGCGGGAGGATTTCCGGGAATCTGAGAGCATCGGGCCGAGGCGCGTTGCCGAATTCCTGTTCGGTCGAGCGGAGGTGGACACCCAGGCGGACGCCCTCGGCTTCGTGCGCCAGCTCCTGGCGGAATGCAAACCTTGAGGCATGAGTTGGCGCGCAGCCTGCCGATTCTCTGCCGTTAACCTGACAAGAATATGAACCCCAACACCAAACCGAAGTCCATCGCGGACAAGGAGGCTGAAGCCCGGAAGGACAGCGTCCTGCTTCGTCACGCGTATCTCTACGATTCCGCCAAGGGGCGACTGCTGCCCAAAGACCACCGCAAGGTTCGCCCCGAAATTCTGGAGCTCTTCGGGGAGTTGGTGGAAGTGGCGGCGAAATAGCCATGACATCCAAATTACTTCCAAACGGGCTTTCCGGGAGGACGAACCGCTGCCTGCTGAACGTCGGCATTCCCATCAAGAAAAAGGCTATCATCCGTGCCCTCAAAACCGCGAAACTCTACCCCTACTGTTGGCCGCCAAACTACGGCAAAAAAACGCATTGGGAAGTCTGTCACTGGGCTGGTGTTGACCCCGGGACTTTGCCCCAAATTTGGCCCGATCATGATACGTCCCCTTATCCTGACATCGGGATTTCTTACCGAGCTTGGCGATGTCTTCGCCGATCCGATGTTCCCGCTAACAAAAAGTCGGTCCGCCAAGCCCTCCGAACTGGGCTGCTTTCGCCGGGCCGACGCCCCAGCAACTTTGGTCCACAAACCCACGCCGAACTTTGCCGTTGGACGGGCGTTGATCCCGCGACCTTAATCCACGCGTTTCCGAAACGCACGCCATCCCATCTTCGCAACAAGTAGGGTTATCCGGGCTTTGAAACCAGGTGCAGGTTGAACCACTTGGGAACACACGAGGATTTTCGTTGCGCGCGGTGCGAGCCGGAACGCCGCGTACGTTGCCGATTATGCCGTGACCAACGCGCGGTTCTGCTCTGCTGCACGGGGTGCCGGTCGGCCCTGTATCCCTCTCGACCACGCCCGCTCCGCTTCTCAAACCGCGCGCTCGTCACGAGCGCGCATCCGCGATGTACCTCAAGTGCGGCGGGCTTCCGTCTGCGGCTCGGCGGCGGGCGTTGCGCTCCGGCTTCATTCCAGTAGACGCTCCTCTCCGCCACCGCTCCACTTTTCCTGTTTGCCGACCACAAACCAAGGACAGAGTCGGAACGTTGCTGCTTACCGGCAACGAGCCTCTCTTCACGAAGTTCAGAATTGGCTGTCGCGGCTTGTTGTTGTCACAAAAACTAGGCAGTTTTTGTGACAGCTACGAATGAAAACAGCCGCTCAACCAATTGATGTTTCGACACTCCGGTCTTTGCAAGCAGACCGCAGGGCCAGATTCGCCGTCATATTTTCAGCCCCAGCTCTTTGAGCTTCATCAACGCTTCGGCGTTGCCGCGCGCGTCGTCCACTGGATTATGGGTGTGGCATGTCACTCGATATTTTTTCCACTCGGTCGCCTTGTGCGTGTCCTTCATCAGGCCGGCGTAAAGGTCGCCGATGCGCCGACCGGAAAATCCGAACGGGTTGCCGCCGAGAAAACGATGAAAGTAGTAATTGATGAACTGCCAGTCGAACGCCAGATTATCCGAGACAAAAATCGCGCGACCCTTGGAGTGCTGGTCCAGCCATGCGGCGAATGCTTCCATGACAGTTTTCGGGTCATCAAATGTCAGGTGCTCTTCGCGGGGGAAACCGCTGACCGCGAGGGCCTCAGGAACGAAGCGATCTGAAATCGGGCGCGTCCGGCCATAAAATGATTTGTCCAGCTTGTCGTCGAAGAGGACCGCACCGAAGCACACCATGGAAAACTCCGCGGGAATTGGGCCGTCAGCTTCGACATCAACGATTACAAAACTCATGGATTTCGATCTGTTTTGGAATTCAGGCGGACGCGTAACAGGAGATCGTTCAGCGCATCGCGCGTTTGCTCGCTCGGCAGTTCGGGCAAACGGCTTGCGTCGTAAGCGGTCTGCAACTCGGCGCGCAGCCGTTCGTATTCGCGCTGATGAAACGCCACGTCAGCGTCCGCGAGCGTCGTGTTCTCGCCAGATTGCTTGCTCGCCACAAGGTCACTGATGTATGGCAGCCGGAGTTCTTTGTTCAACGTGACGAGGTGTGCCTCCACTTCGCCGGTGCGCATCAGGTGAATGCCGGTGAGCAGAACGCGATAGACGTAGAGCAATGGCTTCACCCGGCGCGGGCGTTCCTTGTCGAACAGCTTCCACTGCGTCTCGGCGAACCCAAAGTAGTGATGCGAGTGATGTTTCGTGATGCAGTTGCGCCCAATGGTTTTCAATTCCGAATGCTCCGGCGTCGTGTGGACGACGAGCGGCGAAAAAAGCTGTTCCAGCACGTAACCGTTCTTTTTGAGCAGCAGGCTGAAGAACTTCCGCACGTCATGGCTCACGATGTCCATCTCCAGCCCTTCGATGACGCGTGAGTCCTGGACCGTTTCATCGCGGACCTCCAAGCCGACGACCTTTTTGAACGGCAACACATGCGCGCCGCGCAGGTCGAAGTCTGAGTCCGGCGACGGAAACCCGTAAAGGTGCGCGCCGCTGATGGTGGCGAACAAAAGCGGATACGGCTGCGCCGCGACGATGCGGTGAAGGAGTGGGTCAATAGTCATGACTGGAGCTCGTGGCGTTTGAAGGAAGCCCCTCAGCACCCCACCAGGAAATGAATGGTGCGCTTAGGATCTATGGTGACGTAAATCACACGTACCGGAAACCTGCCGCCGATCGACTTTCCCAATTGTTTGTAACCGGCCACCAATGCCTTCAAATCGTATCTGCCGGTCAAATCCAAGAGCAGCAAGAATCGAGTTGTTCCAGTCGGTTGTTTCATCAACTTGCCAAGTTCGGTTTTGTTCTGGCCCGCATAAAGGGAGTTGACTGCGGAGTGCCCAGGAAAGCGAAGTGTTTTATTGTTCACATCGATGAGTTGGCGCGGTTGAACTGCCAACTCAAGCCAAGTCGGATTATTTCCACCAATCCGAAAGTCAACGACTCCCTCCGTTGCGGCAACCTCCCTATTCAGATATGGGATGCGACCGGATAGATACGCCATCACTAGAGGAAAGAAGTCTCGCTCTGTGAGGAATCTTGTCGGGTACCAATAGGCAACCTCCATGAGTGCATGACCGAGCCCAACGACATCATCTATAGTTAGTTTCTTGTGAAGTGGAGGAGTATTCATTTGAAAATCATTGCATCTGCCCTGCCGTTGCAGGCGCGCCGCTGATGGTGGCGAACAACAACGGATATGGCTGCGCCGCGACGATACGGTGAAGGCGTGGGTGAATGGTCATATTACTCGTAGATTTTCTTCAATTCCTTGAATGAAAGGATGCGGATGCCGGATCGACGCAGCTGCGGCGTGATCATCTCGCGATCAGCAACCACGACCGCTTGGCAGTTCCACTTCTGTTCGGATTTCTCGACTCCCATCCATTTCAAAACGTGCTCCAAGTGAGAAGAAACCCATTTTTCTTTGCGCGCCAATTTCGCAATTATGGCCTCTTTACCACCGACCCCAACGAACAGACTATCCAATTCCAGTGCGAGTTCGTGTGGCGTTCGCGCAGCGGCGAGATCCTTGCATTCGCAAACGCAGAGGTGAAACTCCTTTGTGTCCGCAAATAAGACGTCGATCTCGCCAATCTCACGTAGTCCAACGAGGCCGGAAATCTTCTTCACATTTTCCTTCACCTTGAAGCGCGAGGATTGTTTGAAGTATGCTCCAACCGTTTTATTAAAACGCCCTCCTCGTTGGTTATTCAATTTCGATAGGAATTGCTTCATGGCAAGAGTCTTGGCTCTGAAGCGTCCGGACGAACATAGGTGTGCCAAGAAATCCATCGAGGTCAAAACTTGTCGCGAGCCCCACACGAGTTGTTCGCCATTGCCAATTTGCCGGCGCAAAAATGGCCGACGCAAATACGCCAATGGACGATTGTAGCGCCAGGGATAAACATCTTCTTTGGTGAAGGGATGTTCTGGTTGTAAAAAATGTTCGCGCCGTTTCAATGAAAGCAAATCGACGCAGTCCTGAACCCGATTCACAGGCCAGTTGAGCCGTGACGAAATAACACGCGTGAAGTCACCCGTTTCAATTGCAACGACTCCCGAGGTGCTTCGCTCCCATCCCAGTGCTGAGGCACAGGAGCAAAAATCGATGACTTCATCAAAGCTAAATCCGCACTCCGCCTTTAGCGCTTCGTTCAGTTCAGCGAACAACTCGTTTTGCTTAGTCGGCGTTTGAGACGTTGCCGTGTCAAAGCGTTTGGAAAACAACTCATGCGCAGCCGAGATTTTGTCCGGGGCGGTGGCGCTCTGAAAGAACCCGATGGCATTGTCGTATTCCTTCTTGGTGAATGCAATGCGTCGGGACGGGAGAATTGTGACTTCCACGCTTGAAAGCTCATATCGAATCAGATCACTGACGAAGCCCAAATTGATGATGTGCGATGCGAGTGCTTGGAGACGGTCATAGACGCCTAAGCTTATGGGGCGATCCCCAAATGGCGGGCGCACGGCAACATACTCGATTACGAAGCGGGCTGCCGTTGCTGTTGCCGCCCGCCTCGGTTCGCCGCCCAAGAAGTCATCTAATGCCTTTGATTTTGGACCGAAGCATGCAAGTCGAGTTGGGAGATTCATCTCGTGGTAATCTTGAGCGACGAGCAAGCGCTCGTGGTGAGCAATTAGCCACTCAAGTAGGTGGTCGGCGTTGAGGTTTGCGATGATTCGTTCAAATTCGCCATACAAGAGTGCAACTGCACGGTTGGCTACCGAATTCTGTTTTTCACGCGGAATGTTTCCTGTGCTTAACCTATCGGTTTCGATCAGCATATCGCCAAGATCGTCCAATACTTCCTGCTCATCTGCCTCTTGGAGTGGACGGACATCCGGCAAGCCATCAGACCTTTGTATCGGTGCAGTTTCAGAAGTCAGCGCGAACAATCGCTTCTTTAGGCCAAGCGGTGCGTGCTTATCAAGGATTGCCTGAATGACTGGGTCGGACAGCTTTGCAGAGCCAGCCGGGAGGAGCTCACGGAGTCCACGAAGAGTGCTTTCGACGATCACGCGTTCACCCGCATTGTCACCTCGACGAAGGAGGGTGCTGATATGGGGATGAATCAGTACATCGAGCGAATCATCGGCATTTGTGACAGTCACAGGCGGCAGATTGGGATTCGGGAACTGCACGTCAACATGCTCCCAACTTTCGTGCAGCATAAGCTTCACGTGGACTACAAGTTGGTCGAGCGATAGGGAGTCCGAAGAAATCATCTCCGAGAGAGAAGGGGCAATCTGCCAAAACCAGTATGCAAGCGCGTCAACGAACCGGGCATGTTCACTGAACATCGGAAACTCTTCTTTTTCATTGGGAGCTGGGCCGACAACCCACACAGGTAGGTCATATGCCTCTACCAGAAGAACTGGTCTTCGGCCAGCATTTCGAAGTTCGACATACAAAGGAATATCGCGCGCCCCAAACAAAGTCCCAACGTCCACCACGGCCCCCGGGGTGTCGTATGAAAGCACCCCATGCAAATCAACGCTATTTGCAGCTTCTCGTCGCAAGTCTCCAGCGCTTCCAGGAGGAAAGACCATAAGGGTTGGCCGCGCCTCGTCGGAGAAATAGAAACTGTGGTCGCGTTGCTTGTACACCGCGTATTCATTCAGCACACCAGTGGAGATCATTCTTTCGACGCGATCAGCGACCTTCCGGTGCGCGCCGGCAAATTTCCAGAGCTTTAAGGGCTCGTTGTCGTCCAGCTGCGTCAGCGTGTCGAGATCGGCTGCGGTCAGGGACAGCATTGGTCCGCAAGAGGGGATTTCTTCTCGATTGAAACCCATCAGAAAGGAGCGTCCCGGACTTTGGGGAATGATCAGGCAAAGAATGTCGTTCGGAGGTTTCGGCCAAGATGAAACAAAGGTCGCGATTTCAGACGTCCGCTGCTTGATAAGCGCATTTAGGCTGGGAATCTTCCAGTCTTGTACGAAGACCCCTGCATCATAACCCTCCAACGGATCACAGATTGAAAGCACATAGGTCACCTTATCCGTGTCTAACGAAAAGAGTGCGTCCTGGAAGCACAAAACTTCTGGCGCTGGCGGCAGCCTAACGGAGATCGGGTGACTGTCCAATCGCCGAAGGGATTCTTGAATCGAATGCCAAGTCATGTCAGCGAACTTTTCTGCGAGTTCAGAAGCAACGCCGAATTGCTGCGCGAACGAAATGACTGCGTTGATGGCCGCTGCCATTAGCCCGCCAGGAATGGTTACAACCGCCCCGCGTTCGTTCGAGATCACAGGCCGGATTAGTAGTGATCCATTGTCAATTCTGTAACTGCCAAGAGTATCGGTCTGCGTTGGGCAGACAAGTGGCGCAAGGCCCGCAAGATTGTAGCCTTTCGATGAGAAAACCGTATTCAGTTCCGAATTAGAAAAATACACTGCGTTTTTCAAACGTTCGAGTTCTTGGGAAGCTGGAACCTTGGCATCTCGATGGAAAACCGGGGCCATTCCTCGATGGAGTCCCGCTTTGCGTGTTACCGCATCTGCTAGAACAAGGGCAGCGCCCAACACTGCCCTTGACGCCGCCATGAATTCCTTGTGCTGGATCGGGTTGGGATGCAAGAAAAGCGCCGACGCGAGTTGCCGGACAATGAAAATGGTCTCCTCTCCTCTGCCAGGGATTGTCAGAAAAGAGCCTCCGTAGAAGGTTATTTCTTCGGTGAACGGATTATCACAAGGATCTTCAGATGTTCCAATTGGCTGGCCCTCAAGCGGCCCACTATTCAGCACGGTACGAAGGCGATGAACTGTTGGTACGACACCAGTTTTTGAGTTGGGCAGCGAAGCCGCGATATGTGCGAGCGCTTCAAGCCTGATCTGGTGAGTTGCATTTTCCGGTATCAACTGAAGACCGCCAGCGCTCTTGAGCAATTCCATACGGTCGAACGCACTGATAGCGTTCTTTACAGGAAGGAGCATTTGCTGAACGTAAGCTTTGTAGTTTTCTTCTTCGCTCATCTCTTCTCAAACGTGTCCTCTAGCGTTCCACCTGTTCCCTGCGTGCTTTGATGAGGAAGCGATTCGCCGCTCCCGCCTTCGCTTTGCTTCGGTGCGGCAAGTCGTAGTTGGGGCGAGTGCAGGAGTTCATTTCACCATTTGCCGTCTGGCTTTGATCAGGAATTCGTTGGCTTTCTCGTAATCGGGGCGTTCAGGCAGCTTCGTTTCAGCCAGGGCGTGTTCGAAATCGCGGTGCAGTTCCTTGCGCCAAGCGTCCACTTCGGCCCACGGCAGTTCGCCGCGTTTGACGGCGAGCAAGCGGTCGCGGTGCGCCTCGACGCGCACGGGCACGCAGGCGTCGCGCAACGTGGCCGCGCCGGTGAGCAGCAAGCGCAGCAAATGCATGGCGTGTTTCCACTTGATCTGCCCGGAATTGCGAATGTCCTGCTCGATCTTTTTGAACTGCGACATGGCGTAGCCGTTGAAGGTCTGGAAGATCATCTGGCTGAGGAACGCGCCACGAATGGACACCAGTTCTTCACCGAGCGGCGTGACCTTCTCGACCAGCAGCGAGTAAAGACATTCCAGGATGTTCGGGTTCGCCTTGAGCGCCATGACCAGGAATTTCTGCAATTCCCAGTAGCAGCTTTGCGTGGCGTTGTCCTCGAATTGTTCCGGCGCGCCGAAGAGCGACCATTGCAGCTCGGCGGGCGCGAGGTAAATGCCACGGCGGTCGGTGTCGGAGTCGTCGTTGTCCAGCCCATACGCGCGCGAGCCGACGACGCAGCGGTAAATCACCAACTTCTCCAAATCAAAATCAGGCGTGGCCGATTCCGCGCCTGGCAACCGATCTTTGAAGTGTTTCAGGACGTCCAGTTGCTCGCGGGTGAGCGACGCTTCGAAGCCGTCGGGGAAACGGACGAGAAATTGACTCTGATCGCCGGTTGGCGTGCGAGTGACGACACCGACCGCGCCGCGCGGATGCACGAGGGAATTATTCGTCCCGCGCACTTCGACCAAGGACACGACTTGTGTCCCTGAAAAAATGTTGTCGGGCTGGTGCGACATTTGTCGTTGCAGGATAGGCGAAGAGAGCGCCGCGTAGCCAGCCGGGAGAATTTGGTTGGCGGCGGTCAGTCGGCTTTCGGCTTGGGATGTTCTTCGAGCAACGAATCGAGCATCTCCTTGACTGCTTCGGGTCGAAGCAGTTTGCCCTTTTCGATTCCCAATAGTTGAATGCGACGCGTGATGTCATCCACATCCGTCGACTTGCGTTTCACCAGCAGGCGGTGAGCAGCTCCGCCCCATCCACCTTTCCACGCATGAACGCTGACCTTCCACTCGGTCTTCTCGGTGATTTCCTCGGCAAGCATTGAGAGGTAAACGCCGAAGTTGTCGCGATCCCAATGTTGGGCGGAGATGCCAATGCGCTTCTGCAGATGATCTTCCACGGGTGGCGTGAGAGCGCCAAGCCACTCTTTTTGCCGCAAGGTGGTGAACCATTTCACCAGGGCTGCCGACTCCACCGAAATTCCGTATCGTTCATGCATTGGAGGAAGACTCCGGGCGGCACGAATCGAAGACGCCACATTTTCCCACGTCAGCCCATCTTTCGGACGGCAAAGATATTCCCACGGGTCTGGATCTTTGAAGGAATAGCCCCACAACAGCCCGTGATCCAAACCGACTTCGCCGAGGAATCCATACAGTGTGGATGCCTCCCAGTTCTGGCTTTGCCACGCCGGAAAGCATCGGTGCAGGGTAGCGCGGTCGTGAATGCGCCAGATGAGCATGTCCGCGCTGTCGGCAGAAAGCTGGGCGCTCAGAATCCAGTCGTAAAGGATTTCGCGGAATTGATCGAGGTTCGCGTAAACCACCTCCTTGAAATCAATCGTCAGCACCGGATTGAGTGGGCCGTGCTGATGAAGTCCCGGCGTGGGCTTCGGCTGCTCAAACCAGAGCCGAAAATCGCCGTCCTTTTCTTCGAAACAAATTCTGGCGTTCGCTTTGCGTTGAATCTCTTTGAGATGATGGGTCAGGAAATCTGCGGTCCAACTCGTGCCTCGCAGCCGGGCTTGTCGTCCGATCGCGGACTTGTCGGTCCATTGCTTCTGGTTCTTCTCCTGACGCGCCCACTCCAGCAGGCGTGCCGCTGGCTCAGATAGGCCATGCGGCGGACGTTCCAGTCCTTCCCAGGCTTCAGCCAGGACATCAGTCCATTCGCTTGCCTCTTTGAGGCTGATGGTCATGGCGGCATAATATTCATCGTCGGCGGTGCAGATGACATCAAATGTCCGAAATTTCATCGGCGAAAAATGAGCCAGCACCTTGGCGACCGAATTGAAGTCGAGTTTGTCATTCCTGCCGAATCCCAGAAAGCGCCCAAGATGAAAAGGGCTGAACGATTCCCGCAAGCTTGAGCGCCAGAAGAGGAGTTCCGTTCTCTCCCGCAGGTTGTTCAGGATGGCGTTCCGGGCGCGCGCGCAGATTTGATCAACAAGTGCTTTGTCTTTGAGCCGGACGACGGTGGGCTTGGCACGTTCAGCGGCGGGTTCATTCATCGCTCAATCTCCTTACGAGGTGCGGATCGTTCCATGTGGGGCGAGGTTCAGGCGGGTCGGGCCGTGGCGCGACCGGACGTGGGCGATTGCGGGCGGCCGCTTGTTGCTGCGCAAGACGGCGCTTGCGCTCGTCTACCGTGATCCACTTTTGGAGTTTGGGAACGAGCGCTGCCAACGCAGCCCGCCGTTCCTTCAGATGCTCTTTCAGTTTCGGCGTGTCGAGAATCTCGCCCAGCGTTTCGGCAGCGATCACGTCTTTTTCGCGGAACAATTTCACGAACTCGTACACCTCCATGTAGGACAGCAGTGAGAAAGCCTTTCGAATGGTGCGAAAGTCGTCACCCTTGGGTTGCCATTTTGCTCCTGAAGAAAACCATTCCTGGGCGAACCGCTTCGCATCAGCCCCGTGGGTACTGGAATACCAATAATCCCGGCGATCAATGGCCCAGGTGAGACCCCAGAAAACGTGCCGATGCGCGGTGTCGCGATCCGCGTCAACGTGGTTGATGTCTGCCCCCAGTGAAATCCAATAACGAACCAGATCCATGTTGCGCCGGAACAGACTCTCGCGCAGCAAATCGTTCAGGTCGTCTTTCGCGGGATCAGGTTTCAGCCGCTTTATCACGTCGAGTTGGCCGCCCGAGGCTGCCGCCGCAAGAGGAGTTCGCCAACATTCCTCGCTCTCGTCGGCATCGGCAGGGACTTTTGCCCGCGGATTCGCGCCCAACCACATCAGCAGCGACACGCCGCGCAGGTTGCCCTTTTCGCAAAAGTGGCGCAGCGCCATATCGGCTTGAAATTGCAACTGCGGATATTTGCCAATGTAGGATTTGTAGATTCCAAGGAAGAGGCGCGTCGCGTGGATGAGTCCTCTGGCAATCGGATAATCCGTCAGCACATCTGCTCCCCGATCAATGAACAGGCGAATGATCGTCGGGTCACTGACGTAAACCACTTGGCCGAAATCAATCGAGTTTACGTCTGCTCCGTGCTGCAAGAGCAGTTCGATGATGCCCTTGTTCCTGTACGATACCGCGTGCTGCAATGACGATCCATCCGGTGGGATTCCATGCTGCAGCAACACCTCAACGAGGCTGTGAAAGCCCTTTTCGATCGCGATTCCGATTGGCCAGTGCCGGCAGTCGTATTGTTCAGGTTCGTCGTACTCGTGGGTTTTGAACCACTCTTGAACGGCAAATAATTGTCCCGCGCGGCACAGTGCGCACAATTCCTTGAAATCGTCGGGAAGTGGAGGGCGGATGTTTTTGCGCCGAGCTGTTGGTGGCCGGCTCTGCTGCGCAGATTCAGCAGCCTGCTCTGCGGTCACCTCGCCTTTGGGAGGAGAAAAACTCATAACGATGATACGTCATGCGCCAGTGGAAAACATTCGTCGAGTCAAAATTGTTCCCAACGCGAGTGGTGGTTGCCTCCAGCGAATGGCCCGCGGAGTTTGCTTGCATCAAGCAATTCGGATATTTGAATTCAAGATTTCGCCACCCCCGAAAGTATAAGTTGCGCGTAACCGATGACGTGTGATACACGTCTTGCACGTTCGATGAGAAACTGCATCAACATATCAGCCACGAGTTGGCCGACCATGCCGGTCGCGAAAGCGACACGTCATAGCCGGTTAAACCCGGGTTGTGCGTTTAGCCTTCGGCTAACCAGGTCGTATCGCGGGCAAAGCCCCGAAGCGAGTTTGGATAATCTGGAGGTAAGCAGGTAACGAATCGAAAGAGGATTTCTACACCCTGCTTACCCCGTGTAAGCAGGGTTTTTTGTTTCCCTGAAACTGATGGTGAATGGCAGCAACGAAAGGTGACCAGTCTGTGAACGATAACATAGTGACGTCTTGATGATGTCTGACAGTGCCAAACGAATTAGAGCGCAGGAATGCCGAGGCATTCCACCGGTGGGGTCTGCCCATCGCGAGCGAAGACGCGCGCCGAGACGATTTGAAACGCTTTTACAATTTAAGGGCTTCGGAGGAGGTGTGCCCCCAAACACCGAAACAGCCGCCGTGAAACCGC
>CAYMCQ010000005.1:0-85458 GCA_964389025.1 uncultured Verrucomicrobiota bacterium | reverse complement strand
GGAATCGAACCGACGAATGCAGCTTTTGCAGAGCCGTGCCTTACCACTTGGCTACTCCGCCCTCGCGAAGCGAACTTTAATTCATTTCACCGGTGCTGCAAGTGAAGTTTCGTTCTATCCAGCAAACCCCAGCATCCTCCGGTTTTTCCAAAGTTCCTGCGGTTTGAAAATTCCCGCTGGCGTGATGATGCCGGTGATGAATTCCGGCGGGGTCACGTCGAAGCCGGGATTGCGCGCGCCGCTCGTGGGGTTCGCCACTTGAATGAACTCGCGGCTGCCGGCTTTCGTGAGGCCCCATGCGCCGAGAACTTCGCTCGCGCTGCGCTCCTCGATCGGAATGTCGCGGCCGCGTTTCATGTTCCAATCAATTGTCGAGAGCGGAATGGCGACGTAAAACGGAATCTTGTGCTGCTTCGCGAGAACAGCCTTCGTGTAAGTGCCGATTTTGTTCGCGACTTCGCCGGTGCGACCAAGGGTGCGGTCACTGCCGACGATGACCAGATCAACTTCGCCGCGCTGCATCAAATGGCCGGCGGCGTTGTCGGCGATGACTTCGTGAGAGATGCGCTGCTGCGCGAGTTCCCATGCGGTGAGCGTGGCGCCCTGGCAGCGAGGGCGGGTCTCGTCGCAGAAGACATGAAATTTTTTTCCTGCGGCTTGCGCGGCGTAGAGCGGCGCGGTGGCGCTGCCGATATCCACAAACGCGAGCCAGCCCGCATTGCAGTGCGTGAGAATTGTTCCGCCGCCGCGAATAAGTTTAGCGCCGTGTTTTCCAATGGCTTCACAGTGCGCCACGTCTTCGTCCGCGAATTTTTCCGCAGCTTCGAGCGCGAGTCGTTGTTGTTGCTCGACGCTTCTGCCCGCCTTCATCGCGCGGCGGACTTCATTCATAGCGTTGACCGGGTCAACCGCCGTTGGCCGCGCGCCTTTGAGAGTCTGGTGAACGGTTTCGACGTAATGGGAAAATTTTTCGGGGTCATCGCCGCCAAAAGCGCGCGCGCCTTGCGCCAGACCGTAGGCCGCGGTCGCACCGATTGCGCCTGCGCCGCGCACGATCATGTCTTTGATGGCGCGTGCGGTTTCGCGGTAGTCCCGCATGGCTACGATTTGGAAACGGTGCGGGAGCAATCGCTGTTCGATGAGGAGCACCGAATTTTGCCGGGCATCAAAAGCGACAGTGCGGTAATGGCGGGACTTGCCGGCAACGGAGACGTTCATGTGAAGAAGCTAATCCGCCGGGGAAAACAAAACAATCCAGTTCAGCGCGCTTTGACTTTCAATTTGCGGACTTGAGCCTGAATCGTTTCGTAGCTCGGATGGTTGCGAAGGCGTTTCAAGTCCGGATCGCGCGCGAGCCAGGCGAAGTCGCGGTAGCCGAGAGTGATGGCTTTTTGCAGCGCGGCGGCGGCGCGACTTAATTTTCCCGTGAGGGAATAACTGCACGCGAGGTTGTAATGGGTGATCGGTTCGTCGGGGCGCAGCTCGGCGAGGCGCTCGTCCACTTTCAGTCCGGCGACGAAACGTCCGCGCATGGTGTAGTCATCGCCGAGAATTTGCAGCGCGTCCACGAAAGCGGGGTCGCGACCGATGACGCCTTCGAGGAAACTGATTTGGATGTCCAAATCTTTTTGCTGGCGGCGTGACAGCTTGCGCCTGCAAGCAAGGTTTTTTGAACTGCTTTTCACCGGCATAGGTTGCAGGCATTGTCCAAATTTTTTTTCGCGAGTCAAGAGGGGGCGTCAGCCAAGAAAAAAATTCAACCTGGTGCCGGGAGGTCACGGAACCATTTTCAGCCGAAAAAACCGCGTCTCGTCGGCTGCGGGCGCAAGGACGGAAATTTCATTGCCGTTCGTGGACGGTGTTTCCAGCACTGGCGACCAGAAATTGCTTGAAGCAAATATGGTGGCGAATTCAAGTTGAAAATTGTTTGTGGTGAGCGGCCATGAAACCAGCGCGTTCGTCCCGGCGCGGGCGATGGAGAGTTTCGGTTCCAGAACGATACGGGTGATGAGTTCGGTGATCTGCGTTGCCCAGGCGTTCGTGTTGGACGGATACATTTGAGCCGTCCAGAAACGGTTCGGGTCAACCGGATCAACGCATGTCGCCGTGTAATCGCCCCACCTGCTGATGCCGTTCTGGACGACGTAGAGATAGCTGGCGAGTCCCGCCTTCAAGAGCAGCAGATCTCCGAACGTGGTGACGCCTTCGACCGTTTCGCCGGCGACCGCGTAGATGCTGACAAAAGTATTCGTGCTGCAACCGTTGAAACCGATCACGACCGTCCCTGACTCGTTTGCCGCGATGGACGGATAAAACAAATCAAGGTCCGGATCGAAAATTGTTCCCGACTGGATAAGCGCGTCATTGGTCGCGTTGATTTTATACCAGCGGATGGCTGCGCGGTTCGACACCTGGCATCCGTGCGTCGCGTAAAGAATTCCATCCACCTGCCGCACCATAGCGCTGAAACGGTTGTCGCCGTCATCGAGAGTGTTGTTTCCATCGGGCTGGGTGGGATTGATGGGAACGTTGTAACCTGGCACGATGATATTTGTCGGCGCAGTGAGAAGCGCGTTCGTGTCTGCGGCGTTGAGGACTGCGAAGCTGACCAGGTTCGAGTGCGGCAGGAAATCAATTCCCAAACTGCCGACGGCGAGCACTTTTGCTCCGGATGATGACGCGCCCAAATTCACGACCGGCTGAAACACCACGCCGTAATCAGAATTCAAGATGCCGAATGAAGTGCGGTTCGTGGCAGTGGGCTCGCTCAAAAGCAAATCGGCTTTTGGAATCGAGACCAATGTGTCGCCAATCGGGATTTCATTCGCGTCGAACATGTGGGCTGCGATGTAAACTCCATTGGAATCAATACCCAGAGTTGGGAAGTCGGCGAAGTTGCCGTTGTCCGGGTCGGCGACGAACGCGACATTTGTCCATCCGCCTGTCGGGTCTGCACTTTGCGAAACGGCCACGAGGAAGCGGTTGGTCGTCAAACTGGACGGCTTGAAGTCTATCGTGCACGCGAACCAACGCGCCACCGTCGGCTCATAAATAATGCGCGGGTCGGAAACAAGGACGCCGGAATCAAACTCCACACCCGCACTGATCCAAAAACTCTGACTGTTCGTCGAGAGCAGGCACGAGCCGTTGGTCTTGGCATAGACCGAGAACCGCCCGTTGATGAGTTCCACAAATTCGTTTGGCCCCGCAGCGCCGTTGCAATCCGGAGGAACGAAAGCCGAATCCGTCGGGAAAGTGCTGCCGGTAAAATTTTGCCCGATATCCACGAGAACCGCGCCGTGGGTCGTGGAAATGAGAAACAGCCAAAGCATCACCAGCCATTCGCAGCGGAAAAATTTTAAGTAGCGGCGGGACACTTTAAGGAGCCTGTATATTTACAGCGAGCATAGCAAAAAATTCCTCCCAGTCCATGACGAAATAAAAATTGCCCGTGCAAAGGTGTGCAGCGTCGAGGGCGTGTTGCCCAAAGGCAGTTTTGCCGACGCGGCCAACAACCACGGGTTCAAGCGGGCGCGGTGGCGGCGACTGTGGCGGCAGCGGATCCAAGACTGCCTGATCGCGGCGACACAGAACATCCGGATCCTGCTCTCGCGCACAGTGCTCGGACCGGTCCAGAGCGTGGCGCAGGCGGTGTTGGCGGCGATTTTCGACGGGACGTCGGCAGCGCCGCGACGCCAGGCAGCCTTGAAAACCTCTGCCAGATGGAACTGAAGTTTTTTTGAGCGAACCGACGATAGCACTACCACCCCCCATCCGCTCTCGTCAAAACTACCTTTGGGCAACACGCCCTCGACGCTGCTACATTTTCCTGAGTTCGCGCCAGCGTTCGACAGAGGAGCTTGCAGTTCAGATCGTATCGTTTGTATCTTCGGATTACATTCGGTTCGGTGTTGTTCATGGAGTGTTATTCTACCTCACACGCTCACACCTTGGTAGCCCGCTTTTTCGAGACAAGACCATCCTGAACGCCTCGTAATCCGCGCCCACGCTATCAAAATCTTCCAGCAATTTGTTCGTGGCTTCCGTCGCGGTTTGGTTAATTTTGAACTCAGAAACTCGCGAAAACAGTTTCCCGAGTTTCAGAGTCCAAAATTCAAAATGAATTCTTCGATTCATCGAAGCTGCCCGCTTTGCGAAGCAAAAGAATCGGTTCCATTTCTGCAAAAGAAAGATTTGGCGCTGGTTCGCTGCCAAAAGTGCGGAATGATTTACGCCGATCCTGTGCGCGCAGAAATGGCAGGCGAGTTTTACAACGATCTGGCCGGGCAGTTTTATCTCTCGCCGGAAAAACTCGGGAGCGATTACGCCGGCGTCCGCTTCGAGCGCGAGTTGCGGCTGTTTCAAAAATTTTGCCCGCAAGGAACGGTTCTCGATGTCGGCTGTTCGACTGGCGCGTTCTTGTTTCAGTTGAAATCACGGGGAAATTATCGGATCGCCGGCACGGACATATCCAAGCCGGCGGCGGAATATGCGCGCAGCCGTGGCCTTGAAATTCTGGATGGCTCTTTTCTCGAACACGACTTTGGCGAGGCGAGATTCGATGCGATCACCTTTTGGGCGGTCATGGAACATCTGATCGAACCAAGCAAGTTTTTGCGCAAGGCGGCCAGCCTGTTGAAACCGGGCGGACATTGCTT
Source organism: uncultured Verrucomicrobiota bacterium (assembly GCA_964389025.1). GTDB lineage: Bacteria > Verrucomicrobiota > Verrucomicrobiia > Limisphaerales > CAYMCQ01 > CAYMCQ01. Next base: position 80,800 of record CAYMCQ010000005.1, on the reverse strand, counting down.
CATCCTCGTGCCGAACATGAAATCGCTGGCGGTGCGGTTTCTCGGCGCGAAGTATCGCTATATTTTTCCGCAGCACGTGAATTATTTTGCGGTGGCAACACTGGAGAAATTTTCGTTGACGGAGGATTTCGAAATCGCCGCGCGCGGCTCGATGCACTTCAATCCGATTGTCATCTGGCAGGATTTTCGCGGCAAAGGCGGGTTCGTTCCTGATGAAGAACGCGCGGCATTGCTCAAGCGCACGACGGCTTACAAACAAAATCCTGCCATGAAACCAGTGAAATTTTTTTATCGCTTCACGGAAAAGATTCTGGGCAGCCTGAATCTCGCGGACAACCTGTTCGTCGTCCTGCGCAAGAAATGAACTACTTCAAAGCCATCGCCGCGATGTCGCTCAACCGCGCGATTGGCGCGGGCGGAAAAATCCCGTGGCACTTGCCGGAGGACTTCAAGTGGTTCAAGAAATTGACCACCGGCCACGTCGTCATCATGGGGCGCAAGACGTTCGAGTCCATCGGAAAACCGTTGCCCAACCGCATCAACATCGTGCTGACGCGCCATCCGGGGATTTTGCGGCGCGACTTCCCGGAGATGTTCGGCCGCGCCTGGGTTGGACGCGGAAAAACTGAAATCCAAAAGCCAACCCAGTTTCGTCTGCCAAAAGTCGGCGAGGCGGAAGCGACGGATTTGCGGCTTGTGAAACATTTCCTGAAAATGAATATCGCGTCGTCGCCCCTGGATTTTTTCATCTGCGGCGGCGAGAAAGTTTACCGGCAGGCGCTGCCGCTTTGCTCGGACATTTATCTGACGCTCGTAAAACGCGAAGTGGAAGGGGACGCTTTTTTTCCGCCGTTCGAGGACAAGTTCAAGTTGGTTGAAGAACTTTACGACTGCGACGAGTTCAAGATTCTCCACTATCGAAATCGCGGACTGAATGATTTTGCCACAGAGACACAGAGCGCACAGAGTTGATTTTTCTCTGCGTGCGCTGTGTTTCTGCGGCTATTTCAACTTTTGACTTTGGCCTTTTTCCTTTTGCCTTAGACTCGCGCGCGTGTCGCAAATGCTGAAATCCTCCGGCGCGATGGCCGCGGCGACGATGACCAGCCGCGTGCTCGGCATGGTGCGCGAAATGGTTTATGCACGCTTCATGGGCACAAGCTGGGTGGCGAGCGCGTTCCTGCTGGCGTTTCAAATCCCGAATCTTTTCCGGCGTTTGCTCGGCGAAGGCGCATTGACGGCGGCCTTCATCCCGATCTTCAAGGAGAAGGAAAAACTCGAAGGCGAGCCAGCGATGTGGCGCGCGGCAAACGGGGTGATTTCCGCCCTCATTATTTTCACCTGCGTCGTCGTGTTCGTCGGATTTGTCGCCGTCTCAATCGCGCTTGCCGCCGGCCAGAATCATTTCTCCGATAAAACGGTGCTGATGCTGCAACTGTTGCGCTGGATGCTGCCGTATCTTTTGCTGGTCTGTCTCGCGGCAGTGTTCATGGGGATGCTCAACGCGCGCGGACGTTTTTTCATCCCCGCGATGGGCGCGACGATGCTCAACGTCGTGATGATCGCGTCAGTGCTCTGGCTCGCCCCGAAAATGGGCGCGCAACTGGACGAACAAATCTTCGCGCTCGTAATCGGAGTTTTGGCGGCGGGCGTGGCGCAGGCTGCGTTTCAATTGCCGACGCTTTGGCGCGACGGTTTTAGCTTTCGCTGGGTCTCGCCGTGGCGCGATGAAACCGTGCGCCGCGTTGTCAAACAAATGCTGCCCGCGACCATCGGCGTGGCCGCGTTTCAAATCAACGTCGTGCTCACGCATGGCGTGGCGTATTGGGTGGACGATTACATCGTCGCGTCGTTTCAATACGCGGTGCGGTTGATGGAATTGCCGCAAGGTTTATTTGGCGTTTCGCTGGCGACGTATTTGTTGCCGACGCTCTCCGGTCTGGCTGCTGAAAAAAATTACGCTGGGTTCCGCAGCGAGCTGCGACAAGGGTTGAGCTATCTCATTTTCGCCAATCTCATCGCATCGATGCTGCTGGTCGTGCTCGCTGAACCCATTATTCGCCTGCTGTTCGAGCGCGGAAAATTCGACGCAGTCTCCACGCATCAAGCCACGCTCGCGCTCGCATGTCTCGCGCCGGGACTGGTCGCTTTTTCTGCAGTCAACGTTTTGGCGCGGGCATTTTTTGCCTTGGGCGACACGAAAACGCCGATGAAAATCAGCGCCTTTTGTCTCTTGCTGAATTTAATTCTGGCAGTCTCGCTCGTCTGGCGTTTCAAACAGGCGGGGCTGGGCATCGCGAACACGGCGACCTCGCTGGTGAACGTCGGGCTGCTCACGCTCGCGTTGCGGAAAAAACTCGTGAAGCTGGAAATGGAATCACTTCGCAAATCTTTGTTGCCGCTGGCGCTTGCAACCGCGCTGGCAGGAGTCGTCGCATGGTTTGGTTGGCGATATTGGGAAAACACGCTGGGCCACGCGACACTGGCGTTGAAACTCGGGGCGGTGTTCGTTCCGGCGGGACTGGCGGGAATTGTTTATTGGCTCATTACGCTCGTGTTGAAAATCCCGGCAGCCAGGGAAATCGGCGATTTGATTTTGAGCCGGTTCCGCAGCTCGTGAGCTCCAAGTTGTTCAAAAACTTGCGTGCGACCCGAATTTGATTGAGGCTTCTCGGCACGATGTCCGATGACATTCCTAAACTCCGCATGGCCGCGCCGGAATCGGCGGAGGAAATTGCGCGACGACTTGAGCGCGACCAGCGCACGGTCAATCGTCAGCGGGAATTCGGGTTGGAACAATCACTAGCGCCATTTCGCGTCGGCTCGGTCAAGGCGCTCAATGCCGTGCCGCTCACGCGAGGCCTGGAGGAACAGATCACTTACGCCACACCCGCGAAGCTTGCGGAGATGTTGCGCCGCGATGAGTTGGACGCTGCGCTCGTCAGCGTCGTCGAGCCGCTGCTCAATGATCGTTACGACATCCTCGACGGCATCGCAGTCGCCTCGCTCGGGGAGGTCAAAAGTGTTTTTCTCGCGCATCGAAAGCCGCTGGAACAGGTGAAGGAAGTTTTCTGCGACACCGCATCGCTCACGAGCGTGACGCTATTGAAAGTGTTGCTGGCCGAACGCGGACTGAAACCGGAGTTCAAGCCGCTGGAAAATTACGCGGTGGCCAAGGACAAGGATTTTGTCCTGCTCATCGGCGACGCCGCGCTCGATTTTCTTTTTTCTCCGCATGATCACGATATTTTTGATTTGGGCGAAGCGTGGTTTGAATTGACGCAACTGCCGTTTGTTTATGCCGTGTGGGCTTTGCGGCGTGGAGTCGAGAACAAGGAACTACGCCGCCAACTTGAAGAAGCAAAAGACTTCGGCCTCGATACGCTCGGCCACATCATCAGCAGCCGCGCGGAATTCACGCTGGATTTCCGAAAGGACTATCTCGGCTGGCACATTCACTATCACCTCGGAGCGGACGAGAAACGCGGCATCGCGAAGTTCATCGAACTGTTGCGCAAGCATGGCTTCGGGCCGGTGTTCGAGCCGAAGTTTGTGAGTTAAAAAACTCCAAATTCCAAGCTCCAACATCCAGAGAAGCACCAAGCTTCAAGCTCCAATCAAATCCCCGACATTGTTCTGATTGGTGTTTGGTGATTGGAATTTCTCTGGAACTTGGATGTTGGTGCTTGGAGCTTTTCAGGATTCCTTTTCCAATTTCGCCAGCACTTCCGGGTCGCGCACGTCCACCCAGCGGCCTTGGATTTCCAGCCCCGCGATCTTGTGGTTCGTGGCGAGCAAACCATTCACGGCATCAGTCAATTCGTATTCGCCGCGCGGAGATTTTTGCAGCCCGGCGGTGAAATCGAACAGCGACGGTTTGAAAATGTAGATGCCGGCGTTATACCAGACCGGCTCGCCGGGTTTCAGCCAGCCCGCGCGCCGCAATTCTTCCAACTGCGCTGCGCTTGGCTTTTCGATGAGCCGTTTGAGGCAAAATTCTTCGTCGAAAAAATTCAATCCGCCTTTGGTCACGTCTTCGCCGGGTGTCACGGTGATGACGCCGGAAAAATAATCCTCGCTGAAACGGCGGATCATCTGCTGATACGTCTCCGGCTTCACGAGAATGTCGCCGTAAGTCAGGATGAATGGCGACGAGCCGACAAATTCCTTTGCCAGTTCCGGCGCTTTGCCCGTGCCGTCTTGAATTACTTGCCGACCATAGATAATTTTCGCGCCCCACTTTTTTCCGTCGCCGAAATAATTTTCAATCACGTCCGCGCGAAAACCCGTGACGATGAAAATCTCACGCACTCCAGCCGCAAGAATTCCGCTGACAATGTGTTCGAGGATTGGTTTGTCCTTCCACTTGAGCATCGGCTTGGGCAATTCATTCGTCAGCTCGCGCATCCGCGTGCCTTTGCCGGCGGCCAGAATCACTGCTTTCATCGCCACAGATGAACACGGATTGACGCGGATGAAAAATAAAATTTGCAGCCGCCAAAGTGAAACGTCAGAGCGGATTATGCTTGAAGAACTTTTTTAAGCGGGCGATATGGATTCATGAACAGACGTGACTTTATTCAGGCCACGGCAATCGCCGCGACTGCGGCAACCGCAAATTTTTCCATGACACAAGCTGCTGGAAAAGACAAAGGCGTGTCCTGGCCTGTCGGTTGCATGAATCGCCCGTGGTCAAATTGGCCTCACCACGTCGGCTTCGAAGGCATCAAAGCCGCAGGTTACAAATGGATCGGTTTGATTTCCCCTTCGAAGGACGAGCCGCTCATCGCTTCCGACGCCACTCCGGAATATCTGGAAAATCTCAGAAGAAAAATCGCTGCGCTCGGATTGACCGCCAACATGGGCGCGTTGCGGCCCAATCCGTCCGTGCCGCTTGCCGACTCGATCAAGGACACGCGCAAACAAATTGACCACGCCAAATTTCTTTCACTCGAGTTTCTGCTGACCTTCGGAGTTGATAGACCGGAGCATTACGGGGATTATTATCGCTTGATGGCGGACGCAGCGGCTTATTCCCAGGAACGCGGGCTTAAAGTGGTTTTGAAACCGCACGGCGGCGCCAGCAGCGCAGCGGACGAAATCCGGCGTTGCCTTGACGAGGTCAAACATCCCAATTTCAAAATCTGGTATGATGCCGGCAACATCATTCATTACACCGGCAAGGACCCGGTGGAGCAGCTCAAGCCCATCGTGCAGCACGTCACCGGCTTCTGTGCCAAGGATTGCGCCGGGCAGGGAGGCGATGTGATGATCCAATTCGGCGCCGGCAAAGTGGATTTCAAGGCTGTCTTCAGCGAATTGAAACGCGTCGGCTTCAACGGCCCTGTTATGGTTGAGTGTTGCAAATTGGGTGACAAGCCTGAAGAAGTTACGGCAAACGCCCGCGCGAACCGCCAATTTTTGGAAAAACTTTTTGCGGAGTTGTAAGCCAACGACTACGAATCAATCCTTCGGCAGCAGATGTCGCAAGTCATGTGGCAACCACCAGCGCAAGAGTGGGCCGCACATTGCAGTCGTCAGCAGCGCCATGATGACGAGCATGGTGAACAATTCCTTCGTCAACAAACCCAGGTCGAGGCCGATGTTGATGGCGACAAGCCCCATCAGCGCGCGGGTGTTCATCAACGCGGCGATGCATCCGGCTTCGCGCGTCGGCTGGCCGGTCAGTTTCGCGCCGACGTAACAGCCGCCGAGTTTTCCGGCCACGGCCATGAGCATCACCAGCGCGCAGCCGAGCCATGCAGCGGGCGTTTGCAGCGAGCCAACGTGCGTGTTGAGTCCCGTGTTCGTGAAGAAAATCGGCACGAACGCCACGAGCACGATGGATGAGAATTGCTCCCGCCACGCTTTCACGAGCGAGACTTCCTGATGCAGCGACACGCCCAGCAGGAACGCGCCGAAGATGGCGAAGATGCCGAGGCGGTTCGTGGCAAGGCAGCTCGCAAAGAGCGTGATCAGCAGCACGGCGAGAAATGAGTGCGGCATTTTGCCGTGCTCGTGCGCACCGGTCTTTTTCCAGAATTTCCGGAGCAGCGGCCCGACGACTTTCACCAGCAGCAGGAAAAAACCGATGATGCCCGCGATTTGCAGCGCGAGCCGCCAGCCGTCGAATTTTGCCGTCACAAGTGCGGAGGCGACAGCGAGTAGAACCCAGCCAATCACGTCGTCAATCGCCGCGGCGCTGATGCCCATCGCGCCGATGGCAGTGCGCTCTAGTTTCATTTCCAGCAGAATCCTTCCCATGATCGGCAGCGCGGAAATCGAAAGCGCGATGCAGAGAAAAAGTTGAAAGCCAAACTGCGGCGTTTCCGGCGCGAAGTTTTTGTGCAGCCACGGCCCGATCAGCAGCCCGCCGGCGAACGGCGCGACGATGCCCATCACCGACACCGCCATGACCGTCCGCGAGCGCTCGCGCAGATGGCCGTAATCAAATTCCATACCCACCTGAAACAGCAGCAGAATGAGACCGAGCTTGCCGAGAAGCCGGAGCGATTGCTGCGTCTCGTCAGGAAATAACACCGGCCAATCCGCCGGCCAGATCAAACCCAGCGCCGAGGGCCCAAGCAAAATGCCCGCGAGGATTTCGCCAACAGCGAGCGGCTGCCCAAATTTTTTCCCCAGCCGCCCGAACACAAAGGCGGCGGCGATGATGATGATCCATTGCAACAAAACGAGTTTGAGATGTCCTTCAATGGCGGTCGGATTCATAAAGCTCGTGGGCGGCAATCGTGGCAAACCAGAACGCGTCGCAAATCAAAAAACTATTCTTCACCTTCAGTGGCCGCAGATTTTTACGCGAGAAGGCGGACAAGAAAAGTTATTTCGCCGGGAAGAAGCTGCCAGGGCTTCAACGCCGCCGCTTCTTCGCGTGCCCGAAAAAATATCCGCCGCGGACGCGGACGGCCTGCACCCGCCGCTCGAAGCCGCGCGGCGCGCCGGGCTTTTCCTCATCAAACAACGCCGTGTAGCGGTAATCGAAGCCTTCCAGCTTCGTCCGTGGGATTTTCTGGCTGATGAAACGTTCGATGGCTGCGACGTGCTTTGAATCTTCGGCGACCATCAGCGTGAACGCATCGCCCGTCGCCTCCGCGCGGCCGGTGCGGCCGATGCGGTGGATGTAATCCTCGGGATGCTGCGGCACGTCGTAGTTGATGACGTGGCTCACGTCCGCGATGTCCAGCCCGCGCGCGGCGATGTCCGTGGCGACGAGGACTTCATAACGCCCATCGCGAAAACCTTTGAGCGCCTGCTCGCGCTCGCGTTGCGTGCGGTTCGAGTGCAGCACGGCGACGGCGTGATTGTTTCGTTTCAAAAGATGCGCCACGCGGTCAGCGCCGTATTTCGTCCGGCAAAAAACGATGACCGAGTCGTAGTGGACGTGGTCCAGCAGTTTCAAAAGGAGGTCGGTTTTTTGGCTGTCGGACACGGGGTAGATGACGTGCTTGACGTTCTCGGCGGGCGAACGACGCGCGCCGATCTCAATCGTCTGCGGGCTGCGCATCGCCCATTTGATGAGCGAATCAATCTCCGGCGGAATCGTGGCGGAGAACAGCATCGTCTGCCGTTCGCGCGGGCAACGCTGGACGATGCGGCGAACGTCGGGCAGAAATCCCATGTCGAGCATCCGGTCGGCTTCGTCGAGAACAAGATGCTGCACATGGTCAAGCCGCGCCGTCCCGCGCTCAAGGTGATCGAGCAACCGTCCCGGCGTCGCCACAATGATGTCCACACCGCGGTGAAGATCGTCGAGTTGTTTTCCGTAGCCGACGCCACCGAACACGACTGCGACGCGCAGATTTGTGAACCGCATGAAATCGCGGAACGCAGTCTCGACTTGCGCGGCCAGCTCGCGTGTCGGTTCGAGGATCAAGGCGCGGGTTCGCGCGTTGTGTTCCCCAAGTTTCGAGATCATCGGCAACGCGAACGCCGCCGTCTTGCCCGTGCCCGTCTGCGCGCTGCCGATGACGTCTTTGCCGTCCATGATGAGCGGCATTGCGCGCAGTTGGATCGGCGTCGGATCCACGTAACCCATCGCCTTGACGCCTTCGAGCACCGGCTGGGACAAACCAAATTTAGTGAACTGCATGGCGCAGTGTGGACGGTGAAATGGAGAATGTCGAATCAAGTTTCCATCGGAGTGCTTGCAGGTGAAGTTTAACTCCGCGCTTTGCAAACACGGCAAGTTTGCTAATCTCCCGCCCCTGTTGTTCAGGAACGGGTTGCTGGATTGATGGCGGCTGCAAAAATCCATTCATCCATCAATCCATTTATCCAATCACAGACATGGCCTTAATCGTCCAAAAATATGGCGGCACGTCGGTCGGAAATCCTGACCGGATCAAGAATGTCGCGGCGCGCGTCGCGAAATATCACCAGCGCGGCGACCAGATCGTCGTCGTCGTTTCGGCGATGAGCGGCGTCACGGACAATCTCATCAAGCTCTCCAAGGAAATCATGCCGCTGCCGAGCGAGCGTGAGATGGACATGCTTCTAGCGACCGGCGAACAGACAACCATCGCGCTCACAGCGATGGCGCTGCATTCGATTGGCGTTCCGGCGGCTTCGCTGACCGGCGCGCAGGCGGGAATCACGACCGACGGCGTTCACACGAAAGCAAAGATTCAAAACATCACGCCGAAGCAAGTCCACGAGATGCTCGATCAAGGCAATGTTGTCATCGTCGCGGGATTTCAAGGGCAAACGCCCGAAGGCCACATCACCACGCTTGGCCGGGGCGGTTCGGATTTGACGGCGATCGCGCTGGCGGGCGCGTTGAAGGCCGACCTTTGCCAGATTTACACGGACGTTGACGGCATTTACACCGCCGACCCGCGCATCGTGCCGGACGCAAAAAAACTGGAGGAGATTTCCTACGACGAATTGCTGGAGCTTGCCGGCGCTGGCGCGAAGGTGATGCAATTGCGCTCCGTGGAGTTCGCGAAAAAATTTAAAGTTGTGTTTGAAGTCCGTTCGAGCATGAACGAAAACCCAGGAACGATTGTGAAAGAAGAAACCAAAAGCATGGAAGGCGTCGTGATTCGCGGCGTGTCGCTCGACAAAAATCAGGCCAAGGTCACGCTCGTGGCCGTCCCGGACAAGCCCGGCGTCGCCGCGCGCATCTTCAAAGCCATCGGCGACGCGAACATCAACGTGGACATGATCGTGCAAAACATCAGCCACGGCAGCGGCACGCCCGCCACCGACCTGTCGTTCACCGTGGACAAGCCGGATTTGCTCAAGGCGCAAAAAGTCATCGAGGGTTTGAAAAAGGAAATCGGCTATCGCGAAGCCATCGCGGACGAAAAAATCGGCAAACTCTCAATCGTCGGCGTTGGAATGCGCAGCCACACCGGCGTCGCTGGAAAAATGTTTGAGGTTCTCGCCAGGGAAGGCGTGAACATCGGAATGATTTCGACGAGCGAAATAAAAATCTCCGTGGTCATCGAACTTGCGAAAGGTGAGCAGGCGACGAAGGCGTTGCACGAGGCGTTTTTGGGGTAGTGATGAAAACAAAACGACGCTGTTGGTTGTTAGCGCTGGCGGTCGTTGTTGTTTTTGCCATTCTTTTTCTCACGAACAAGGAAAACGGCCGAGTCAAGTTGCCTGCCGGCAAAGTTACCCCTCAGGTCAGCATCGGCGAATATCACGGACTTATTCTCGCTGGTGACGGCAGCATTTGGAGTTGGGGTGGATACGGTCGCGGCTTTCCGGTTCTGGGTTTGGGAAAAATTTCCGCCACGACGCAACTGCGGCGCATCGGTTCGGACACGAACTGGATTTCTGTTGCGGCTGGTGGCGATCACAGCCTTGCGCTGAAATCGGACGGAACAATCTGGGCGTGGGGTGGAGGTATCTATGGAAATCTTGGCGATGGAATGCAAGGCGCGAGCAACAAAATATTTCACATGGCTGCCGCGCCGATTTGCTCCGTTTCGGGCAACGACTGGACGCAAGTGATCGCTGGCGAATGGTCCAGTTTCGCGCTGAAAAAAGACGGCACGCTTTGGGCATGGGGGCTGAACAATTTCGGCAGACTTGGAATCGGCTCGGCGGCGCAGAGAATTTTGCAGCCGACGCAAGTCGGAACAGCCACGAATTGGGTGAAAGTCCGTGCGGGCGGCGTCAGCGGCGGCGGCATTCAGTCGGACGGAAGCCTGTGGATTTGGGGAGGTAGTCCAAAGTTTGGAAACTCGAGCAAGAACAGTTCACAGGATTTGCTCTCGCCTGTCCGCATTTCTGCGGACACGAACTGGGTGGATTTGTCAGTGGCTTACAACCTCTGGCTCGGAATCAAATCTGACGGAACATTGTGGGCGTGGGGAAAAAATGCTCATCTTTTTACCGACGCGCCGCAAAGCGCTTGCGAGACGCCGACACAAATCGGAACGAACACCGATTGGCAATCCGTTTCGTCATCAATCGGCGGGACGTTTCATCTTTTTCATCTTTTGAGAAAACGAGACGGATCGTTTTGGATTATGCACGCACCGAATTACTCAAACATGAGTTTTAAGCGGGTTGATTTTCCAAAGGACATTGTCGCCTTCGACGGGCGCAGCGGCACAGCGGCAGTGTTGACGCGCGATGGAGAAGTGTGGACTTGCGGAATTGTTCTCGGCAAACAAACCACCAAAGACAAGGTTTGGAATTTCCTCCGCGAACAACTTTACAGGTTGTTCGGCAAAAAAATTCCGTGGCAGCAACCCGCGACGATAACCCGCGACGAGCCGTGGCAACTTCGCAACGTCGAACCGACTTCTGAAAAGTAGGAGACGACGTGAGGAGACTCTGACTTGATTGGAAAGCGCATGCTCATTTTAGTCAGCGACCTCCGGCATAGCCGGAGGATTTCCTATGGATCAATGAATCAACCCATTTTTCGCAATTGTTGACTTGCATTGCCCGACGGACACGCTAGAAATAACGGACAGTCATTAACCAACACCTTTACACTCAATCTGAGATGACGAATGACAGATGAACACGGTAAAAAACAAGAATACAGGTTCACACTCGCTGCTCGCTCCATCAGTTGGCGCAGCGAGGTTGCCCTTGAATGGTTTTAGTGGTGGTCGGATGAAAATGAACAAAGTCAGTCCGTCGGCACGCCGTTACTGCCCGTGTGGGTTCACATTGATCGAACTGCTGGTGGTCATTGCAATCATCGCCATCCTGGCCGGTCTATTGTTGCCGGCACTGGGCAAGGCCAAGTTAAAGGCCCAAGGCGTCGGTTGTATGAATAACCTGCGCCAGATGATGATCGGGTGGAAGATGTATCCCGATGACCACAACGATTTGTTGCTCGCTTCACTGGTTAACCCAACAATCGCCGCCCAAAAACGCGTTAATTGGTGCGAGGGCGGTTTGGATTTTTCCGCCAGCCGCAGCAACTGGGATGTAAATCAGGACCTCGCAAGAAGCCCGCTAATGCCTTACATAGGGAACAAGAGTTTCGCGATTTGGAAATGTCCGGCTGACAGGGCAACCGTAATTGGAATCGCAAACGGAGTGTCTCAGAGAATGCCGCGCGTGCGCAGTAACTCGATGAGTCAGGTGTTTGACTTTGGCCAGTGGCTGCCCGCCGGACCCTGGCGCGTTTATGCGAAGACCCCCCAGATCGTGTTCCCCGCCAAGACCTGGGTGCTGGTGGATGAGCACCCGGACAGCATCAATGACGCGGCCTGCGCGGTGCAAATGGCCAAGCCCGGCGCCACCACCGCGCAAATCATAGATTTCCCGGCGAGCTACCACGGCGGTGCCTGTGGGCTTTCTTACGCCGATGGCCACTCGGAAATCCACAAATGGATCGGGTCCAAAATCAAGGCTCCAGTTCGATACACCGGCACCATGCCACTCAATGTGTCTGCCCTCCCCGATTCCGTGCGCGATATCATCTGGTGGTCTGACGTTACGACGGTCGCCAGGTGATGTTTTCGGATCGCCGGACAGCACGCTTCCCGTCGGCGGTTAACTTCAGCGGACATGGAAATCAGCCGCACGCAGGAGGAAAGGTTGCGTGTCGTTGGCGCAGTTGACTTCGCGCCCGGTCATCGCAGACTGGGGCGTGATGTGCGACTGACTGTTGCCAGAAACTTGCCATGAAATGGAAAAGCCCGTTGTGGTCTGCCGCCATGCTCGCTGCAGCCGCTGCACTCACCGTTTCGGCGTCCGAGCGCGTGGAACTGTGTCCGCGGCTTGTTAAGACGAACGGCGGGTATTCGGTCGAGCTGTGGTCCGGCAATGAACGCGTTGGACTTGCGCCGGGTCATGCTCCATCAGGTGTCCAGCTTCGTCTGCCCGGCAGCGAATTCCAACCCGTTCGTTTTACCCGCAAGCGCGAGCGGCGGGGCGACCTCGAGCTTGGCCCGGTGAAGTTCGCCAACCTGACGCTCACGTTGCATCTTCGACAACGCAGCCCATCCCTGATTGAGCGCACGCTGGAGGTCACCGCCACCGCTCCGCAGAAATTCGCCGGCAGCTTCGACTTTTTCCCCGCCGGAGACGGTGGCACGTTCGCCACATTCTCTGAGAAAGTTGCGCAACGCAGACTCTACGACACGCTCGGCGGCGGACCTGAGTATCCAGACATCCCCGGACAGACCTTTCCGCTGGCGGCGTTCCAACGCGACGGACGTGTCTTCGGTGTCATCGGCGATTCGCCGGCGAATTGGGAAAATCGAAGCCAGGTATTGCTGGATCCGGGAAGCCGTCGCCTCGCGGTGTTAAACGGCGATGGTCGCGCTCCTTACGAATTGCGAATCAAATACGACGCAAAGGATTCCTACGTTTGCACGATGGATGGCTGGCAATCGCTCGTGGCCGGCGAGACCCGCCGCTATGTCACGTGGCTTTTCGCCGACTGTGCGCAGAGCCATTACGATGTGCAGCTCGCGGCCCATCTTGCCCTCGCCAACGGCAAGGGCTGGAACAGTTCCGCGCTCGAAGCCATCCTCCGGAACACGTCTTACCTCCTTTGCCGCCGCAACCTGATGCGCCCTGAAAGCCGTTACCTTTTCATCTCCGGCATCGGTTATGGCTGGAAGCAATGGGTGAGCGACGGGTTTTGGATGGCGGTCGGCCTCGACGACCGCGAGAAACTCACCGAGGCTTATCGCGCCGTTTTCGAGAACCGTGTCACCTATGAAGACAACGCCCAATATTTCCTTATCTGGTCCGTGCTGGCGAAACGCGCCGGTGGCAAAGTGAACGAACCGCTGGCGCGCATCGCCTACGATTTCATCCGACGCAACGAAACCAATGGCGTGTTCTATCCGCCGCCGCTCGCCGGCGCGCCGAGCAACAAAGGCTGGAAGACCTACATGGACATCCTGGAATACGACGATGACGACGCGCCGGTCAGCAACCAGGGTTTCCACTGCGGCGCATTGCTGGCGGCGAAGGAACTCGGCTTCCCGGTCACCGAAACCGACATCAAGCGGGCCATCGCCGGCTACCAGCGGATGTTCAACGGCGCGGGCGGTTATTTCCCCACGAGCATCAAGCAGGCGGACCGCATTGGCCAGGACACACTCTACGGCGCGGCGCTTACCTACGCCGTGTTTGGCCGGAAGATTCTCGACGACGCCTCCGTGCAGTCGCATCTGCGGACCACCGAGCGTGTGCAAACGCCCTTCGGCATGCGCGTGATTTCGCAGGCCGATGGCTCGCTGTTACCAAAACACAACGGCAGCTACGTCTATGGCGGCTCGTGGTTTCTCTGCGACGCGGCGAATTACCTCGTCGCCGGCCTGCACGGCCTGCCGGCGGCGGACGTGGACAATAAGCTTGTGTGGCGCATCGAGAAGGAACTCGCCTGGGCGCCGGCATTCAATGAATCCATCAGCACCGTCACCGGCAAACCGCATGGCCACGCGCTCTACTCGTGGAACTCGGGTTACTGGTGGCTGCGGCGCGAATTCCGCCGCCGCGCGGGGATGCGCGGCCAGGATCCGGTGGAACTGGCCACTGACCAGCGGCTCGGCGTCACGCACGACCGGCATGGACTGCGCCTCGAACCGGCTCGCGCCACGCTGCGTCCGCCAGACCACCGCGTTGAATGACCTGCGGCACGCTCTGCCTGGTCAGGACACAAACAAACTGGTCGGGCGCAAGTTCACCGCGTCAATCAATCCCTGGTCGGTCAATTTCAATTCCGGAATCGGCGACAGGCTCAAAAACGAAAGCGTCATGAACGGCGCGTCCAAATCACAACCCATCGCGTGGGCGGCGGCGTTCAAATCGTCCATGAGGCGGATGACTTCGCCCAGCGGTTTATCGGAAACCAAACCGGCAATCGGCAAGCCCAACTCTGCTGTGACCTTGCCGTTGACCACAGCTACCAGTCCGCCCTGTAGCCGCTCCAACTCTTCAATCGCGCGCAAAATGTCCGCGTCGTTCGTGCCCGCGACGACGACGTTGTGCGCATCGTGCGCGACAGTCGAGCCGATCGCGCCGGTCTTGAGCTTGAACCCGTGCACAAACCCAACGCCCACATTGCCCGTCGCGCGATGCCGCTCAACGACGACGAGCTTGAGGATGTCGCGTTTCGTGTCAGCCACGACTTTGCCGCCTTCAATTTTCGGCGTCGCGATGATTTCTTTGGTCACGATCTGGTTCGGGACAATCTCGATGACGCGGATTTTTCCACGCGCGGCTTTGACTTCAAGGTCGCGCGATTGGTAGCGCAGATTCATCGTGCTGCGCGGCAATCCGACGCGCGCGGGATTTTTCGCAAGATATTTTCCGTTCTCGGCCACGAGGCTGCCTTTTTTGTAAACCTGCCGGACGCGGAAATTTTTCAAATTGTCGAACACCACAAAGTCCGCCCAGTAGCGCGGCGCAATCGCGCCAAGATTTTGCAGGCGGTAAAATCGCGCGGTGTTGATGGTGGCGATCTGCAGCGCGGCAATCGGCGTAATACCGCCCTTGATCGCCTTGCGCACGGAGTGATCAATGTGGCCTTCGCTCACGAGGTCGCCAGCGAGTTTGTCGTCGGTTGCGAAGGAACAATTCTGCGCGTTGTGCGCGTTGATGAGCGGGATCAGGTGCGCGAGATTCCGCTCCGTGCTGCCTTCGCGCAAAAGAATATGCATGCCGAGCCGAAGTTTTTCGCGCGCCTCGGCGACTTCGACCGACTCGTGGTCCGAACGCACGCCTGCCAGAATGTAAGCATTGAGATTTTTTCCGCGAAGGCCGGGCGCGTGGCCGTCAATCGCCTTGCCTTTGCCCGCTTCGATTTTCGCCAGCTCAGATTTAGCGCCGAGAAAAACGCCGGGATAATTCATCAACTCCGCCACGCCCGCGATGCGGTCGTCGTGGATCATCAGTTTCAAATCGTCCGCCGTGAGCCGTTCCCCTGCGGTTTCCAGATGCGTCGCCGGAACACAGCTCGGCAGCATGATGAAAAAATCCAGCGGAAGATTTTTGCTCGATTCCAAAACGTAGCGAATGCCGTCGAGGCCGAGGACGTTCGCGTATTCGTGCGGGTCAATGACGACGGTGCCGGTGCCGTGTGGCACGACGGCGCGCGCGAATTCCGGCGCGGTGAGCATGGAGCTTTCGACGTGAAAATGCCCGTCAATCAGGCTCGGCGCGAGGTATGCGCCCTTCAAATCAATCACTCGCTTCGCCTTGTAATCGCCAAAGCCGATCACGCGACCATCGTCCACCGCCACGTTCGCGTCGTGGATTTCGCCGCTGAGGACGTTGACGAGCCTGGCGTTTTTGAAAAGCAATTCCGCCGGCTGTTCACCGCGCGCGACGCTGAGTTTTTGCTGGGTGTTGCGCATGATAACCGCGGATTGCGCGGATTGCATGGATTGAAAACGTTTTCTCCAACCAGCGCAATCCGCGAAATCAGCGGTTTCAATCTCTGCAACAAACTCGACTCTCGGTGCCCAACAAATTACGCTTTCAACGCCGCATGAAGAACCTCGTTTTCCAGGCACTCGCCGAAGCCGCGCGCGACAACGAACCCGTCGCGCTCGGCATCATCACCGGCGTCAAAGGTTCGAGTCCGCAAAAAATCGGCGCGAAGGCGCTGTTTTATTCCGATGGCCGGATCAAAGGCACACTCGGCGGCGGCTGTCTCGAAGCGGAAATCCAACAGCGGGCAATCCAAACTCTGCGCGCAGGCAAGCCAGAAACCTTCGATTTGCTTCTCGACCACGATTTCGGCTGGGATGATGGATTGATCTGCGGCGGAAAAGTTTTTGGAATCATTTTGCCGAACGCGCAGAAGGTTGGAGAAAAATTTTGGAACGAACTTGCGGAGCGAAAAGCCACGTTCGACTGGGGCGTGCAAAAAGATTTTAGAATCGAGCGAACGCCGGAAAGTAGGGCGGGCATCCTGCCCGCCCGGCGAGCGCGTGAGCGCGAGCGTTCCGTCGGCTTCGCCGACGCGGGCAGGCAGGATGCCCGCCCTACTCTAGATGACTGGCTCTACCACGAAACCATCACTCCACCCTGTGCACTCTGGATCGCCGGCGCTGGCCACATCGCCCAGGCCGTCGCGCCGCTCGCGCACCAACTCGATTTTGCCGTCACTGTTTTCGACGACCGCCCCGCGCTTACGAACTACGATTATTTTCCGCGCGAAATTTCCTTGCGCGCCGATGTCTGGGAAAAACTTCTCGCCGAGCCGCTGCCGGACGTTCCGAGCTTTGGTTTGATCGTCACGCGCGGCCATCGCCACGACGCGCTGGTGCTGCGCGATTGGATTCAGAAAAAGTTTTTGTTCCTCGGCATGATCGGCAGCTCGCGCAAGAAACGCACGATCTTCGAGCACTTCATCGAGGAAAAAATCGCGACGCTGGAACAATTGCAGCGCGTCGCCTGTCCCGTCGGCATTCCCATCAAATCGCAAAGCGTGCAGGAAATCGCCGTGAGCATCATGGCGCAGTTTATTGAGAAACGCGCCGAGTTGGTTTATCAGAAACAGGGAGCGGACGCGAGAAAGTTTGAGTTGGTGCGGTAGGAGTGTTACACAGTGTGGTTTTGCTTAATCGCTTTCAGCTTCCGACCACAGTAAAAGTAATTGTAGATGTCGCCGATCAAAGTGAAGGCCGTCAAGCCGAGCACGATGACATGCACCCAGACTGAAATTGTAAACAATTTACCGAGCAGCCAAAGCCCCAAGATAGCGACCACGAGGAAGCATGCACCAATCGGAATCGACCGTGCAGACAACCGTTGGTTCTTCTCCAATTCTTTGATCTCCTTTTCGTTCATGCAGGACATGTGATGCCGCTAGCCATTACTTATCTTATTATTTCGCCGCGACAAGTTCTGGGTGGTAAGAAGGTTTTCGGCCAACTTCTCGCTGTTTCTGAATCGCCATGAAAATCGCTTCGCACGTCGCCGGCGATGCAAGCGCCACTTCGCCTTTTCCTGAACCAAAGGCCGCGACGGCGTCGCGAATGGCTTCGCGCACGGAAATCGCCAGCATCAACGGCGGTTCGCCGACGGCTTTGCTGCCGTAAACGACATTTTTTTGCGTCGCGTTTTTCAGCAACGTCACGTTGAAAATCTGCGGCGTGTCGCCGACGGATGGAATTTTGTAAGTGTCCGGCGAATGCGTGAGCAGCCGGCCTTTGTCGTCCCACTTGAGTTCCTCGGTCGTCAGCCAGCCCATGCCTTGCACGAAGCCGCCTTCGATCTGGCCGCGATTCACGCCTTCGTTCACCGAGTCGCCGACGTCGTGCAAAATGTCCACGCGCAAAACACGATGCATCCCCGTGAAGCCGTCCACCTCGACTTCCGTCACCGCCGCGCCGTTGGCGAAATAATGGAACGGCTTGCCGCGCCCGGCGTTTCGGTCCCAATGAATTCCCGGCGTGGCGTAGTAGCCCGTGGTCGAGAGACTCACGCGCGCGAGGTAAGCTTTCTTGACGACGTCTGCGAATGGAACTTTCGTGTCCGAATGGTCGCGGTGGAAAACGAAACCGTCGGCAAATATCATGTCCGTAGCAGCCGAGGTAACGAGGCTCTGATCACTTGGCGATTGGCTATCGGCTATCGGCGATCTCAATTTAAGCCTCGTTATCTCGGCTGCTACAAGTTCCGCCGCGACGGGCACAAGTCTGGCGCGCAAAATCTCACACGCATTCTTAATCGCCGCGCCGTTCAAATCCGTTCCCGCAGACGCCGCCGTCGCGGAAGTGTTTGGCACTTTGTCGGTGCTCGTCGGCATGACGCGGATGTTCTCCAGCTTCACGCCAAGTTCGTTCGCCGCAATCATCGCCACGTTCGTGTGCAGGCCCTGGCCCATTTCAGTTCCGCCGTGATTCAATTGCACCGTGCCGTCCTGATAAATCAAAACAAACGCGCCCGCTTGGTTTAGATGAGTGACGGTGAATGAAATTCCAAACTTCACCGGCGTGATAGCGATGCCGCGTTTGCAATGTGGATGCGCCGCGTTCCACTCCGCGGTTTCATTGCGCCGCTGTTCGAGCGCGGAAGATTTTTTCAACTCCTGCCAGACCGTCTGAATCCGATTGTCTTCTATCTCCTGCCCGTAATGCGTGGTGTTCGTTTCACCTTTGCCATGATAAAGATTCCGTTCGCGCACATTTTCCGGCGGCAAACCGAGTCGTCGCGCGATGCGATCCAGAATTTCCTCAATGACCAGCATTCCCTGCGGCCCGCCGAATCCGCGAAACGCCGTGTTCGACGACAAATTTGTTTTCGCAACCTGTCCGCGAAATTCCACCGACGGAATGTAGTAGGCGTTGTCGAGGTGAAACAATGCGCGGTCGGTCACTGCCTGCGACAGATCCTGCGACCAGCCGCCGTTCGACCAGAGATGAACTTTCGCCGCGCGCAACACACCTTGCTCGTCGAAGCCGACCTTGAACTTCGCAAAAAACGGATGGCGATGGCCGGTGATGGCCATGTCCTGATCGCGATTGAAACGGACGCGCACCGGTTTGCCGGTGTGATGCGATGCGAGCGCCGCGAGCGCCGCCGGAATCGCCGCTTGAGTTTCCTTGCCGCCGAAACCACCGCCCATTCGCGGGCATTGCACGACGATTTTGTTGATCGGCTGATGCAGCAGGTGCGCAACGACCATTTGAACTTCGGACGGATGCTGCGTTGAAGATGCGACAAACATCGAGCCATCCTCGCCGCGCTCGGCCCAAGCCGCCTGCGATTCGAGATAAAAATGTTCCTGCCCGCCAAGCTCGAACTCACCTTCGAACGTCAGCGGGGCATCGCTTAACGCGCGTTCCGCGTCGCCGCGCCGAATAAAATTCGGTTCGTTGTGAAAACTTTTTGCTGCCAATGCCTGCTTGAGCGTGAGAACCGGCGCGAGCGGTTCGTATTCAACAATGACTTTCGAAGCAGCGGCGCGACAAGCCTCCTGCGATTCACCAACGACGAGCGCCACGATCTGTTCGTGAAACAAAACTTCCTTGGCCGCGAACAACGGCTCGTCGTTTTTCGTGCCGGTGTCGTTGTGTCCGGGAACATCTTCGGCCATGAGGACGGCTTTGATGCCGGGCATTTTGCGGGCGGCAGTCGCGTCGCGTTTCAAAATCCTCGCGCGCGCGTGGGGCGAGCAGACCGGCCAGACTTCGAGCATCGGGCGGAACGCCGTTTGATCGTCCGCATAAATCGCCTCGCCGGTGACGTGCTTGTGCGCGCTTTCGTGGGGAACAGCGCAAACATTTTTTTTCGGAGGGGCAAGTTCCACGAGCCTCAAACTCTGGTTTTCGAAATTAGGGACTCGTGTAACTCGTCCCTCCGAAACGGAATGAAAAAACTTCTCCAACAAACTCGTGATCAATCCGCGCCGAAACTCCGCATCGCCTCGCACGTCGGAAATCGGCGTGAATTCAGTCTGCAAAATCGGCAGAGCCTCTTGAATTGTTTCCTCGCTCCAAACTTTTCCAAGCAGCGCAGCTTCCGTTTTCTTCGCCCGCGAGGGCATCGCAGCAACACCGCCGTAGGCCAGCCGGACGTTGCGCACGATTTTCTTCCCATCCAAATCAACGGTAAAACACCCAGCCACGGTGCTGATGTCCATCTCGCGGCGCTTGGAAACCTTGAACCACTCGCATTTTCGCGTCAGGCCTTTTGCCGGAACACCGCGCGGCACGATGATGGTTTTCAAGACTTCCCCCGGTTGAAGCGCAGTTCTTCGGTAGGCGATGAAGAATTCGCTGATCGGAACGACGCGCTCTGAAAGTAGGGCGGGCATCTTGCCTGCCTCCTGCGCAGGCTGGAAGCCCGCGCTACTTTGAAGCGACGCGATGACGACCTTCGCGTCCAGCGCGAGCAACACCGGCGCGCTGTCGCCGATGGGCGAGGCGGTGACGATGTTGCCGCCCATTGTGGCGCGATTGCGGATTTGTCGCGAGCCAAAGACGCGCAGCATGTCGTCCAGCGCGGGAATTTCCGTTGCAACCGTTGCTTCGATCTCAGTCAATGTCGCCGCCGCGCCGATGTGCCATTCGGAATCCGTTTTCTTGATTTCCTTCAACTCCGGCACGGCTTCGACGGAAATGAGCGCGGGAAATTTTTTGTAACGCTTGGTGATGTCGAGGCCAAGCTCCGTCGCTCCGGCGATCATTCGCGCGTCGGGGTTTTCTTTCAGCAGGCGCAACAAGTCGGCGAGTGATGCAGGACGGAGGAACTTTTCCCCGTTGTTTTCGTAGTTAGCTGCGCCGGGTTTGCCATTGGATTTCTTGAGACGTTCTGCAAAAACATCATCGCCGATAGCCGATGGCCGATCGCCAAAAGCCTCCATCGCCGCGTCGCGAATCGGGCGGTAGCCGGTGCAGCGGCAAAGATTGCCGGAAAGCTGGTCATCAAGATCGTCCTGCGTGCGGAGGTCGTCGCGGTAGTAGCCCTCGAACAGCGAGCAGATGAAACCGGGCGTGCAGTAGCCGCATTGCGAGCCGAAATGCTTGACCATTTCGCGCTGCACTGGATGCATCTTCGCGGAACAGCCAATACCTTCGACGGAAACAATCTCCCGGCCAGCGAGCAAACAGATCGGCACAAGACAGGAATTAATCGAGCGATAGCACGTTTTCCCAGTTGCATCGCGGTCCACAATGACGACGGAGCACGCGCCGCAATCACCTTCCGCGCAACCTTCCTTAGAGCCGGTCAAGCCGCTGCCGCGCAAAAAATCGAGCAGAGTCATGTTCGGCGAAACCGCTTCGACGCGAACCGGCTTGCCGTTCAATGTAAATTCCAGCGGACTGCTCATACTCAATCAATCAACTCATACGCGGGCAACGTCAAGAACTCCGCAAATTCTCTGGCTTTCGACATTTCACTGAACAGCTTTGCGGCACGAGCGGAATGGCCGGCGCTGAACCGCGCGCTGCCGACTTCTTTTTCGATGCGCGCCATTTCCTGCGGCAAAATCTCGTCATAAAGCTGCGTCGTGATCTTCCGTCCGTCGGCGAGCGCGGCGTTGTGCGCCAGCCATTGCCAGATTTGCGCGCGGGAAATTTCGGCTGTGGCGGCGTCTTCCATCAGGTTGTAAAGCGGCACGCAACCGTTGCCGCCGAGCCAGGCTTCGAGATATTGCACGCCCACGCGGATGTTTCCGCGCAGACCGTCCTGGGTGATCGTGCCGGTCGGGACGGCCAGCAAATCTTTCGCGGACACGTCCACGTCATCGCGCTGTTTGGAAATTTGATTCGCCGTCGCCATGTGTTTATCGAACGCCTTGAGCGCCACGGGCACGAGGCCGGGATGCGCGACCCATGTGCCGTCGTGGCCGTCGCTCGCCTCGCGCTCCTTGTCGGCGAGGACGCGGGCGAGCGCGGCTTCGTTCGCCGCCGGATCGCTCTTGATGGGAATTTGTGCCGCCATGCCGCCCATCGCGTGCGCGCCGCGACGGTGACAGACCTTGATGACATTCAGGCAATACGCGCGCATGAACGGCGAGGTCATCGTGACTTGTGTGCGGTCGGGGAACGTGAAGCCGGGGCGGTTACGGAATTTTTTGATGAAGCTGAAAATGTAATCCCAGCGCCCGCAATTCAGCCCCGCCGAATGTTCGCGCAGTTCGTAAAGAATCTCCTCGGCCTCGAACGTGGCGAGAATCGTCTCGATCAAAACCGTCGCGCGAATCGAGCCGCGCGGAATTTTCAGCGTGTCCTGCGCGAAATTGAAAATGTCGTTCCAGAGCCGCGCTTCGAGATGGCTCTCCATTTTCGGCAGATAAAAATACGGCCCGCTGCCGCGCTTCAACAACTCGGCGGCGTTGTGGAAGAAATACAAACCGAAGTCGAACAGGCTGCCAGAAATCGGTTTGCCGTCCACGAAGACGTGCTTCTCCGGCAAATGCCAGCCGCGCGGGCGCACGAGCAGCGTGGCGGTTTGCGCGTTGAGCTTGTATTGCTTGCCGTCGGGATTGCTGAACGAAATCGTCCGGCGGACGGCGTCGCACAGATTTGCCTGGCCTTCGATGAGATTTTTCCAGGTTGGCGACGTGGCGTCCTCGAAATCGGCCATGAAAACCTTCGCACCGGAATTGAGCGCGTTGATGACCATCTTGCGATCCACCGGTCCGGTGATCTCCGTTCGCCGATCCTGCAAATCGGCGGGAATCGAAGCAACGCGCCACGACTTGTCCTCGCGTATGGCTTTGGTCGCCGAGAGAAAATCCGGCATCGCGCCGCCATCAATTTCCTTCTGCCGTTCAACGCGACGGGCGAGAAGTTTCTGGCGTGTCGGCTCAAACTCGCGATGGAGATTCATCAAGAAACTCATTGCATCCATCGTCAGCAGTTGCGCTGCGTTGGAATCAATGGCTGGTTTGATTTCGATGGTGTTGTTCATTTGGGCCAAGAAAGTAAAACATTTGCCGCAACAGAACGCAAGGAACGCAAAGAATTTTAACCACAGATGGACACAGATGGACACAGATGGACACAGATGGACGCGGATGGACACGGATGCGCTGAAGGCGCTACGGAAATCAGCCCAGCGGTTGCCCCGAAAACTTTCGGGGCTACCCTGGGACTTGAGTCGCTCGGGTAGCGACGAAAGGAATTTGCCAAAGGCAAAGTCCCGCGAGGGCTGAGTGAGCGGGCGCGAACGAATCAAATCGTCTCACAAAATAATTCTCCCTCTCCTCGCCAAACGAGGAGAGGGCCGGGGTGAGGAGTCGCAAAATTCCTGCGCTTGTCGTGCGCCGCCGCCCGGCGTAATCTCGCCGCGTCAGTTAAAAAACAAAACGACCAGAAACTTTTTACAAAAAACAATTCGCGTAGCTTCGGCTGCTGTCTCTCTCAAAACGGGCAATTTTTGACTTCAAAGACGGCGCTAGAAGACACGCCCACTCGGGCGTGTCCGAAAGCGTTCTTTGAAGGGCACGCCCGTGCCTGAGAGAGAGCGTGACTAGGTCACGCCCCTTCTGTTTCAGGCACGGCGTCCCTTCACAAGGACAAGCCATTCGACAGGGCTGAATTGCGCGGGCGAAAAGCCTATGAGCACATTCATCCTTGCGAATGGCATCACGCGTTTTGGAGCGCGTCTGCCGTGACGCACCTGTCGGAACGTCGAACTGAGGACGCGGTTCTGGATTTACTCAACATTCAGGGTTGGGCAGTTGCACGACCCCCGAAAGGGAGGCTTGTGCGGCAAAACGAATACAAGTCTCTCGCCCATCTGGCCGAGATTTTTCAAGGCAAGAGCAAGAGCGGAAAGGGAGACGCATACCCGGACTTCCTGCTCGTGACGAGCGGCGGTCTAGTTCCACAACTCGTCATTGAAACCAAGTCTGACGAGGAGGACTTGGAAGGAGCAATCGACGAGGCGTGCGCCTGCTACGGCAAAGCCTGTCTCGACGCAGGCCATTCAGTCATCGCTGTGGGCGTCGCCGGACAGGAAAAGACCGGTCTGCGGATTGAGGTGAAGAAGTTTCTACGCGGCAAGTGGCAACACATCGTGTATAGCGGCAAACCGGTTTCGTGGATTCCGACGCCGGAGGATGTTGCTCTCCTTCTTGCGTCTCCGGGCCAGCTTGATTTGTCGCCAGTCGTTCCGCGACCAGAAGTCTTGGCAGAGAAAGCGGACGTGATGAACCGAATCCTCCGCGAGGCGCACATCAAAGACGAATTCCGCCCGGCGCACGTCGGCGCAATGATGCTCGGTCTTTGGCAGTCTCGCGGCGCATTGCGGAGAGACCCCGATTTCGTTTTGCACGACATAAACGCGGCGTGCGAAGCCGCTTTCAAAAAAGGCGGGAAGCCGGAACTTGCCGAAAGCCTTCACGTTGATGAGGCCAATGAAAAACTTGCTTCATCTGCTTGGCGTATTCTCTCGATACTTGAAAATCTGAACGTCGTCACGGCGTCCTTCGCCCACGATTATCTCGGCCAGCTTTACGAAACTTTCTTCCGCTACACCGGCGGTAACACGATCGGCCAGTATTTTACTCCCCGGCACATCACGCGATTCATGGCCGACCTTTGCGAAGTGACACGCCAAGACATCGTGATTGATCCCGCGTGTGGCACTGGCGGTTTCTTGATTGCGTGCCTCCAACGCGTTCATGAAGTTTCACGCCTGAAATACGAAGACGTGGTCAAGATGGTTAAATCGAATCTGATCGGTTACGAATCTGAGCCGGTGACAGCGGCCCTGTGTGTCACGAACATGATTCTTCGCGGCGACGGGAAAACCGGCATTCGCAAAGAGGACTGCTTTGCGACTCCTAGTTTTCCGCTTGGCAGGTGTGATGTGGCGCTTATGAATCCGCCGTTCCCGCACAAGAGCACGGACATTCCGCCGCAAAGTTTTGTCGAACGTGCGTTGGAAGCATTGAAGCCTAGAGGGAAACTCGCCGTAATCTTGCCCACGAGTCTGATTGTGAAGAAAAGCATCGGTGCTTGGCGTGAGAAACTGCTCAAACACAATTCTCTCGTTGCCGTTTGCCAACTGCCGGATGAGCTTTTTCAGCCTTACGCGTCGGCGACAACGTCAGTGGTTATTTTGGAGAAGGGCATTCCTCATTCGGCAAACCGAAAGGCCGTCTTCGCCCGCATCCACTACGACGGACTGACGCTGAAAAAGGGAAGTCGAGTGATACGGGACGACAAGAAGAATCACCTGCCCCAAGCAATCGATTCGGTTCTAAACAAAAAGGTGATTCCCGGCTTCGCTGGTCTTGCAGCCATTTGTGGCCGCACCGAGTGGTCGCCCGGCGCATACATTCCAGCTGCGATTCCGTCTGAAGACGAACTCAAGGATAGCATCGATGAACTCCTACGCCGGCTCGCGTCATTCTATGTGCGGTATGCGGCAGAGGTCGCGCGACTCAGGAAAAGCGTCGAGGCAGAGGAGCTAAAAGTTTTTGAATACCGTTCCATCTGCGGCCCGAAGCGATTGAAAAACGCTCGCACCCTCCCAAAAGCTGCGGGCACTATCGGCGAGCATTTTGATTTGTTCTATGGGCAGAAAGAACTACACAGCCGCGACGGGATTCCTCCCGGCGATGCGCTGGTCGTTTCGCCGACCGAACAATACAACGGATGTTATGGCTGGTTGGCGTTCGATCAACTCGTGAAGCCGCCTTTCGTGACGGTCGCCCAAACCGGATCAATCGGTGAATCATTCGTCCAACTCGAACCCTGCGGTGTGAACGACGACTGCCTCATCTTGCTGCCAAAGCAAGGAAAGGTATTAAGCTTGGCGAGTTTTTTCATCGCAGCAGCGATTGTGCGTTTGGAACGGTGGCGTTTCAGTTACGGGCGCAAACTCACCCCATCGAGAATTTGTTCGTTCAACATGAAACGAATGCCAAGCCTTGAAGCTTGGGTGACGACGAAAATTGACCGCTGGAAAGATGTTATTGATGGCGCGCTTGACGGCTACGCCTGATTCTGTCGCCCTTGCAGGGCTTGGAATTACTTTTGGAACGTAAACCCAGGGCGTTGCCCTGGGCTATCATCTGTCGGGCTTGCAGCCCTTTGAATTCGCGTCAATTCGTGCAATTCGTGTCAGAAGTTTTTGCGTTCTCTGCGTTCTTTTCCCGCCTGCATCGGATTCCGGCGCGACAAGCCGTGGTTAAAGAATTACTCGGCGAGTTTCGCCAGCATTTGCGCCAGCACGGCCACGCCCTTCTCGATCTGCTCCGGCGACGAATACTCGTCGGGGCGATGGCTGTAGCCTTTGAAGCACGGAATGAAAATCATCGTGGTCGGGCAGATCTGCGCCATGAAAAGCGAGTCGTGATACGCGCGGCTGATCATCTTCTTCACGGAGAATTTCAACCCGCCGCAAACTTCCACCGCCGTCTGCACGAGCTTCGCGTCGCAGATCGCGGGCGGGTCGAGGTTGAGGCGCTCCATGGTGAACTCGATCTGGCGGCGCGCGCAGATTTCTTTCACGGCGGCTTCGATCTGGTGCAACGCGGCGTCGCGCGTCTTGACGAGCGTGTCGCGCAAATCAATTTCCAGATACGCCTTGCACGGCACGCTGTTCACCGCACCGGGCTCGATGCGGAAAACGCCCGTCGTGCCGACGGTGTCGAGGCTGCCGGTGGTCGTGGCGGCCTTCTCGACGGCGAGGGCGATCTCCGCGCCGGCCAGCAGCGCATCGCGGCGACCGGGCATGAGCGTCGCGCCCGCGTGGCCGCCGACGCCGGTGAGTTGCACTCGCAACGTGCTGGGCGCGGCGATTTTTTCCACGATGCCGATGTCAATGTTCTCCGCTTCAAGAATCGGCCCTTGCTCGATGTGCAACTCGATGAACGCGGCGTAGCAGTCCTTCGGCAGCAGCGCGGAGTTCAATTCGCCTTTGCATCCGCCGGCTTTGCGCCACTCGTCCAGAGTTTTTCCGTCGCGGTCTGTAAGCGCAGTGGCTTTCTCAATCGGCAGCACGCCGGAGAAAAGCCGGCTGCCGAGACAGCCGATGCCGAAGCGCGTCGGTTCTTCGGAGGTAAACACGATGAGTTCGATGCTGCGTTTTGGCTTGAAGCCGCGGGCTTGCAGTGCGCGGATGGCTTCAATCGCGCCAAGCACGCCGACGACGCCGTCGTATTTACCAGCATTCGGAATGGCGTCAATGTGTGAGCCGGTCGCGACGGCGGGAAGCTTTGTGTCTTGGCCAGTCCAGCGGGCGAAAATATTTCCGACGGCGTCCTCGCGAATCGTAAGGCAGGCCTCGCGGCAGAGATCTTTCACGAACGCGCGTCCTTTGAGGTCAGCTTCGGAAAACAAAACGCGTGTAACGGCGGGCGGCTCGGCTTCAGAAATCGCGGCGAGGTCGTCAATTTCCCGTTGCAGTTTTTTTCCGTCAACTGCCAGCGAGTTCATGCGGTCAGCGCCGGGCGCGCGCGGCGGGCTTCGATATGACAGGGAAATTCGCTGACTGATGCCGCGCCAAATCTTTTCGCAGCCGCTCGATTTCAGCCTTCGCGCGGCCAAGTTCTGTTTCGAGCTGCTCATGCGACTTGTTCACCTCGGTCAGTTCGCGCGCGTGACGCCGAAGTTCGAGTTGCGTCACGACATGATGGGCGAGGACGCGCAACGCCTGCTGTTGCTCGCGACGAAGTTTGCGCGGGACTTTGTCCATGACGCAAAGCGAGCCGAGTGCGTGGCCGCCGGGCGTCACGAGCGGCGCGCCGGCGTAGAAACGGATTTTGGGACTCGTGGTGACGAGCGGATTATTTTTGAAACGGTCATCCTTCGTGGCGTCGGGAACGATGAAAAGGTCGTCACCCAAAATGCAGTGCGCGCAAAACGAAATGTCCCGCGACGTCTCGCTGATTGTCATGCCGGTCTTGGCCTTGAACCATTGGCGGTCTTCGTCCACGAGCGAGATCAGCGCGATGGGCGCTTCACAAATTGTCGCGGCGAGATCGGTGAGGTCATCAAAGACTTCTTCCGGCACGGTGTCGAGCACGTCGTATTGCCAGAGGACTTCGAGCCGTTGCTTTTCGTTTTTTAGTTTGGGTGCGGGCATGGCGTAATTAAGTGGTGATGATAGCGAGGCGCGAACGGGAATCAACGACTGTTTTGACCGGTTTGACACGCAAACGAGAAACAGCCTTTCACCAAAGGCAATCTGAAGTTTGCTGTCTCGATCTGCAATTTTTTCCGGGTTGTTATAGAAGGAGGACGTTGACGCACCGTGTTGGCGAGCCAAGGATGGCACGCCATGTCGAAAAAACGCAAGTTTCGGCTTTTGTCTCAGACTTGCTCCCGTTATCAAAAGTCCATGTTCTATACCTGCGTTCTTCAAAGCGTCGCAAATCCGATGCAGCTTTGTCACGGGCACACCCCTCGGAAGGTTAAATTCGGGTCATGCGTTTGCGAAGCGTCATTTTGGATTGGATTAGTCAGTTAATATGAACTCCTCAAATCCACTCAAACATTTCCTGTTCGCGTTCATCATTGCGCTCGTCCTCTACCTCGTTGCCTACAAATGGATCGAGCATCGCCGCACGCGCAATGGGCCGTGGGATGTAACCTTTAATGTCGAGAACGGCAAAGTTGTTCTCCTCATTCAACAACCCGCGCTCAAGATACAGAATGTCCGCCTCGTTTTTGAAGGCACCAAGGCGCAAACATTCTCCGCGCAACAATTGCGTTTCTCCGACGCCCGCACCGTGCCGTTCAACGTGCCATTTGGCAAATGCGTCTTTCAGGACACGACTTTTCTGCCCGGCAGCG
The DNA here is from genome assembly GCA_964389025.1 of uncultured Verrucomicrobiota bacterium. Classification (GTDB taxonomy): domain Bacteria; phylum Verrucomicrobiota; class Verrucomicrobiia; order Limisphaerales; family CAYMCQ01; genus CAYMCQ01. Next base: position 52,136 of record CAYMCQ010000005.1, on the reverse strand, counting down.
TGACCTTCGAATTGTTCGGCCACGAAATCCAGATGCTTCCGCGCGTGCTGACGATTGACCGCAAGGAAATCCCGTGGCAGTCGGATACGAACATTTTTTTGCCGCCAAAATAGCCGCCTGCTTGTAGGGCAAAAATTTGTCGCGTTGCCTCTCGAACTCCTTCAAGTCCGCTGCCCAGCTTGCGCGAATTTCGCTCAATGGTTTGTCAGCTTTGATCACGGCGGCGCGGCTCTGTCTGCTTGAGCCGATCCACACCGTCGAGATCCGCATCCCGGAAGATTGCATGGGCAAGGTGATGGGCGACCTCTCGAGCCGTCGCGGAAAAATCCAAGGCATGGATACCGATGGAAATTTCCAAGTCATCAAAGTGCACGTTCCAGCGAAAGAACTTTACCGCTACTCCAGCGCATTGCGCTCGCTGACCGGCGGGCGCGGCGTCCACGCGGAAGACTTCAGGCACTACGAAGAGATGCCACGCGAAGCCGAGAACAAGATCGTCGAGGAATACAAAAAGGAACGTGCGGCGGCGGAGCACGAACATGCGTGATGGGAGTCCCCATCTCCGGTCAGGCGCAACTTACGGGCGTGTTGCCCAAAGGTAGTTTTGACGAGAGCGGATGGGGGTTGGTAGTGCTGTCGTCGGTTCGCTCAAAAAAACTTCAGTTCCATCTGGCAGAGGTTTTCAAGGCTGCCTGGCGTCGCGGCGCTGCCGACGTCCCGTCGAAAATCGCCGCCAACACCGCCTGCGCCACGCTCTGGACCGGTCCGAGCACTGTGCGCGAGAGCAGGATCCGGATGTTCTGTGTCGCCGCGATCAGGCAGTCTTGGATCCGCTGCCGCCACAGTCGCCGCCTTTGCGCACCAGTCCCGCGTCGGGATCGGTGGTGCTGATGGCCATGTCGTTGACGGCTTGAAAGCACGGACGATCCGCCGGGTCGTTGATCTTCTTCTCCGTCGCCGCATAGGCCGCGATCAGTTCGGGCGAGCTTTTCTTCACCGAATCTTTGGCGGCGGCGGCGGCGATGAGGCTGGCGTCCACGTGCAGTTTGTCCCCGCCCACCAGCCCGGCGGCCACGCATTGTTCGACCGTGCGGATGAAGAGCCGTTGAAACACCTCCGGCCCCCAGCGGCGGCGGGCTTTGGAGAGGACGCTGTGGTGGGGGATCATGTCGTCCAGCCCGTAGCCCAGGAACCACAGGTTATCCAGCCGCTCGGGGATGATCTGCATGAGTTCGCGCTCCCTGGCCACGTTGTCGAAGAAGAGCAGGAACATCATCTTGAGCAGGATCACCGGGTCGACCGTTTCATGACCGTTGTGACCCTAGCAGGTGGAGGCCTCGGCACGCACGAAGCTCCTATCCACCGCTTGGGCCACGCGGCGCAACGGGTGATCGGGGCGAAGGCGTTTCTCCAGGTTGACCTGATAGCTGAAGAGTTCCGGCTGGGGTTGGTGGATGCCTCTCATAGTTGCAGCAACAGACGTCCGCCGCTTCCAAAAGTTTCAAAACGGTGGTTTGGGCAACACGCCCTCGATACTGCTCCCGATACAACCGCAGCACACGCTCGGCGACTTTCATCGGCACTCGCCGCGGACTCGGCCGCCTCTTGCGCCGGTCAAACAATCCGTCGTAACCCCACTTCTCGTAGCACCAACTCCAGCGCCGCACCGTGCGCGGACTCCACCGCAGTATCTCGGAGGCTTCCAACCAACGGATCTTGCCGCTCATGGCTCGGTTATCACTTCCTGGATTTTCATGACTCTTAGGCTTTCCTCAGGGCTATAAAGGTTCATCGCCCCTCGTTGTGAACCTTCCCAGCACTTTTCCCAAGCGGCCATTTCACTTGTTCTCTCACCGGTCACTTCATTTGTTTACGACACGGACTGATTATTTGCTTGCGAATTCGCCGGGCTGTGGCTTAATTACGGTCGAAGCAAATCCTATAAAAGTGGACTGCTTATTGATTGATCAAATACTGCATGAATAAGTTTCAACCGATGAGGGTGTCTTGAGCCGCCCTTTTCCTCCACGCAATTCCTCTTCCGCTTCGTTCTTCAGGGTCAACGGCAAGATTCGCGCGCGCGAAGTCCGCGTCGTGTCCGGCGACGGCAAGCAGCTCGGCATTTTCGCGCTCAACGATGCGTTGAACCTCGCGCGCAATCACGGCGTCGACCTCGTGGAAATCGCCGCCGCCGCCACGCCGCCCGTCTGCCGTCTGGTTGACTACGGCAAGTTCCGTTACGAACAGGCGAAGAAGGACAAGGAATCCAAGAAGCACCAGCACGCCACGAGCGTGAAAGAAGTCCAACTCAGCCCCCGCATTGACCCGCACGACCTCGGCGTCAAGACCGCGCACGCTATCGAATTCCTTTCCGAGGACATGAAAGTGAAAGTCGTGCTGAAATTCCGGGGCCGCGAAATGGCGCACACGGAATTTGGGTTTCAAGTGATCAACAAATTTCTTCAGGACATCGCCGCTTACGGCCATCCTGATTTCGAGCCGAAGCTGGTCGGCAAAGGCATTAACGTGATGATCAGCCCGCTGCCGCGAAACAAACGCGGGAAAACCCCGGCCAAGATGGAAGAAGGCGCAGTAGCCGGCAATGGCCCATTGCCCGCAGGCGTAAAACAGCCGCGTGCCGAAAATAATTTTGCGCCGAAGCCCAACGACTCCAAAAAGCGCGAAGCCAATCGCTCAGGCGGCAAAAGCGGGTTTGCGAACAACCCGTTCGCGCAGCTTGACACGAAATAAAGTAGCGGCCGACGTAAGGAGGCTCTGACTTTTTGATTTGAGGGTCGTTGCCTCGGCTGCTACCGGTTCCACTTCCGCACCAGATCCGGGAACGGACAGTTGTCACACAGCGCATTCGCGTGCTCGCAAAAGTCGCTCGTGATTTGCAGCAAGCCTTGTTGTGACGCCGCTGTGTTGAAGGGTTTTGCGCTGGCTCCTCCGAGCAAACGCTGTCGCGCAAGCTTCAGAGCTGAATTGTCCTCCGCCGCGGGCCACGCGAAATATCTCCGCTCGATTTCCCGCTTCAGCGAAATGTTTTTCCCGTCTTCTGCGCGTATCCAAAGCCACGGAAGAATCGCGTTGATTGCCAAATCCTTCACACGCGACTCGCCGAGCAGCAATTGCGGCTTCCCCAGCCGCGCGGAGGAAAACGTCCAGTGCCACGACCAGAATTCGTCGCGCTTCGGTCTCAATATTTCGAAGAGCGAGTCAAAAAGTTTTTTGTCGTCGGTCTCCGCGCCGCACCATTGCTCCAATTTGTCCGGCAAGTTTTCCGCCGCGAGCCAGTGCGCAGCCAGCGCGAGCCGGCGCCGGGGATGATTCGCCGGGCGCAATCCGCTGAACCGCCAGACCGAGCGCGGCAAAGTGCAATCGGTAAAAGCGTCACGTTCGCGCCACCAGAAGTCCCAAACCTTGCGAAGATAATTGTCTGAGTCCGATTTTGCGCGAGCCAACTCAGCGGGCAATAAACCCGCAATTCCGAAAAGCCGAGCCTGAGTTTGCAGCGGGTTCGCGCCCGGTTCGGTCCAGCGCGCGCGCAGCTCCGCGAGCCGTTGCATCGGCCAGACGTTGTGTTTGTAGCCGAGTGCGCGGAACAATTCTTCCCACAATGCCTGCTCCCAGCCCGATTGCCTCGCGCGTGCGCGCAGCCGGGTCGCTTTGCCGTGCAGCCGCACTTCAGCCGCTTCGTCCAATAGTTTTTTGAGTTGCGGTTCGGACAAGTCGCGCAGCGGCGCTGAACATTTGCCGGAAAAACTTTCCGGAAATTGCTGCGCGCTTTCGCTGGCGAGCCAGAGATTGAGTTCGCTCAACGGCGCGTCCAAAACTCCCCGTAACGCAAGCGTCGGAAGTTTATTTTTGGCCGCGTCGCTGTTCCAAACGACATGGAGAATGACTTTTTCAAATGCCGGATTAGAATGATGCCTGTGAGCGCGCCAGCTGCCGGCTTGAAGATCAATTTCCACGTCGCCACTGCGCGGAGTTTCCGAGTTGAATTGCACGACCGCGCCGCGAAAATCCGGCCCGGCCTCGCGATTGCGAAAACCGGGATGAAGGATGCGCACCGTTTCACCGTCCAAAGTTTTCAATTGGTCGCGGAGCAAGCGCTGATGTTGCCAGACGATTTGAAGAAGCCGCTCCGGCGGAAAGCCGTCACGGTCTTCGCGCAACGCTGGAATTGCGGCGCGGGCGCGGAGTTGGGAATAGGCATTGTTCGCGACCATGGAAACTGCAATTGCTTTTGCGCCGATGCGCCTGCAAAGTCAAGCCAAGCGACAGGAATCGTAATCGTTCTCGTCCTCGTCGTCGGAAAAAGAAAAATCGAGGACGAGGACGAAAACGACCTGAAATTGAACGAATCAAACCAGGCTTTGTCGTGTTAAAAGGAAGATGCGTTTGAAAAATTTTCTGAAACTCTCGATAGCGGCGCTCGCGATTTTTGCGCTGCTGCCAATGGACTCATTTTGCATTGGCGAAGATGTGGACATTCGCCGCGACGCGACCGTCGCGGCGGTGGAAAAAGTCATGCCCAGCGTGGTCAACATCGCGACGGAGACGGTCATTCGCGTGAGCGATCCGTTCGCGGAAATTTTGCAGCAATTTTTCGACCCGTATCACCGGCAGCAAGCAACCAATTACAGTCTCGGCTCGGGAGTCATCATTGACGAGAATGGCTACGTCCTCTCGAACAACCACGTCGTGCGCCGCGCGGACAAAATCTACGTCAAGCCCAGCACGAGCCCGGAGATTTATCAGGCGAAGCTCATCGCAACCGATCCGAGGACCGACATCGCCATCCTGAAAATCGAAGCGAAGCCCGGCCAAAAGTTTTCCGCCATCAAGTTTGCCGGTGACGACGATCTGCTGCTCGGCGAAACCGTTCTTGCGATGGGCAATCCGTTTGGTCTCGGCGGCTCGGTCAGCCGGGGAATTCTCAGTTCCAAAAGCAGGCTCGTCGCGAGCGAAGCCGAGCACCTCGACGTGCCGAACTGGTTGCAGACCGACGCCTCGATTAATCCGGGCAACAGCGGCGGCCCGCTTGTGAATTTGCGCGGCGAACTCATCGGCTTGAACGTGGCGATCATTCGCGAGGCGCAAGGCATCAGTTTCGCCGTGCCGGTGAAGCGCGTAAGCCAGGCGATCTCGGAAATTTTCACGCCGGAAGCGGTGCAGGAGCTTTGGTTTGGCGCCCAACTCAAAAGCGACGCAGGGGCGCTGACCGTTGCAAAAATCCAGCCGGGCAGTCCGGCGGACAAGTCCGATCTGCAACCCGGAGACAGAATCGTCCGGGCGAACGGCAAGACGCCGAAGACAATTATTGAGCTTGTGAAGGAATTGACCTCAGGCCGGCGCGTTGCGTTGTCGGTTTTGCGGAACAACCAGAGCAAAACGCTGGATGTCCAGCTCGTGCCGGAGAAATCCGTTTTCAACGCCGACATGATTTATCAGAAGCTTGGAGTGAAGCTGCAACAGAGCGGCGATGGATTTGTCGTGAACGGCGTCGATCCCAATGCGCGCGTTATTTTGACCAAGGGCGAATCCACTGTCTTGGAGCCGGCGTCCAAGTATCTGCAGCCGGGTTTCCGGGTGGTCGGCATTGATGGCAGGCCCATGACCGACTTCACGAGCGCCGCAAAACGTTTGTTTCCAAAAAAGAAGGACGACAAGGTGCGGTTGACAGTTGCGGTGCATTGGGTGCAGGGCGGTTTCAGCGGCGTGAGTCAGGATGATGTTCCCGTTACGGTGCTCAGGTAAATTTTATTCGCCGAAACAATTCCGTTTCGGCTAAACTTCGCGCGACTCATGCAGAATGGATTCATGATCGAAGTCGGCAATTTGACCAGGCATTACGCTGGCCGACCCGCCATCTCGAATCTTTCCTTCAACGTCAATCGCGGCGAGATCGTCGGCCTGCTCGGGCCGAACGGCGCGGGCAAAAGCACCACGATGCGGATTCTTTCAGGCTACATGCCCGCCACTTCCGGCACGGCGCGCGTGGCGGGACTCGATGTTTTCAAGGACGCCGACGAAGTGCGCCGTAAAATCGGCTACATGCCGGAAAACAATCCGCTCCATCACGAGATGCGCGTGCGCGAATATTTGAAATTCCGCGCGCGGCTCAAAGGACTGACGCGCAAAAAATCGCGAGAGCGCGTTGACGTGGTGACGCGGCAATGCGGTCTCGAAAACGTGGACAGAAAAATCATCGGCCATCTTTCCAAAGGTTTCCGCCAGCGCGTCGGCCTCGCGGACGCGCTCGTCCATGAACCGCAGTTGATCATTCTCGACGAGCCGACGATTGGCCTCGACCCAAACCAGATCCGTTCCGTCCGCCAACTGATCAAGGAACTTGGCCGCAACCACACCGTTCTGATTTCGTCACACATTTTGCCCGAAGTCGAAATGACGTGCAGCCGCGTCGTGATTCTGCACGAAGGAAAACTTCTGGCCGAAGGCACTCCGGATGATTTGCAGCGATTGGTGAGCGGGAACGGGCAGATCATCGCTGAAATCGCCGCGCCAGTCGCGGAGTTGCAGGAGTGCTGGGAGCAAATGCCCGAGATTGAACACTTCGACATCTCGCCCGCCGAAGGTGAATTTCATCGCTGCGCCCTGACGCCGCGAAGCGGGGTGGATTTGCGCGCGGTGATTTTTTCGATGGCGCGCGAACGCGGCTGGTATTTGCGCGAACTGACGCGCAGCCGGCATTCGCTGGAGGACATTTATGTGCGTGTGACGAGGCCGGAAAAGGAGGATGAAGACTGATGCGCGCCTGTATCACCCTCATCCGCCGTGAACTGGCGAGCTACTTTTTTTCGATGACAGGCTACGTCATCATCGCGGCGGCGACTTTTTTGGTGGGACTCAGCTTCGTGGTGCTGCTCGCGCAACTTCAAGCCACAGCCACGCCGGTGCCGGTCACGCAACTGTTTTTTTCCACGGCCTATTTCTGGATTGTCCTGCTCGTGGCCGCGCCGGTGATAACGATGCGGCTGTTCGCGCTGGAAAAATTCACCGGCACGTTTGAAACGCTGATGACGACGCCCGTGAGCGATTTGCAGGTGGTGCTCGCGAAATTTTTTTCCGCGATGATTTTTTACCTGCTACTGTGGCTGCCGCTGTTGGTTTGCCTTTTGATTTTGCATCGGTTTTCGAATGACCCGAAGGCGCTGGACGTTGGAATCGTCGGCAGCACGTATCTTGGGATCACGCTGGTGGGCGGGCTGTTCGTGGCTGTGGGATGTTTCGCCTCGTCGCTGACGCGCAGCCAGATTGTCGCGGCGATGCTGAGTTTCGCGGCGGGCATCAGCCTTTTTCTGCTGAGTTTTTTGGGCGAACAATTCGCGCCAAACTCGACATGGCAAATGTCGTTGTTCTCCCACGTGATGATGTTCGAGCACATGCGCGATTTTGCGCGCGGCGTGCTGGACACTCGCGCCGTGGCGTTTTATCTGACGCTCACATCACTTTTTCTGTTCCTGACGCTGCGAGTGGTCGAGAGCCGCCGCTGGAAATAGCATGGCAGACGCGAACGCAAATCCACCCCAACCCCGCCCGGAAACCCCGGCGCGGCAAGCCAGCTTTTCCGCGCGGCGAAAATGGCTCATCGGACTGAACGTGACCCTCGCGACCCTCGCGCTGCTCGCGATCGTCGGGATGGCAAACTACCTCGCGTCACGCTACTTCACGCGCATTCCGTTGACTGCGCAAAAGCAATTCTCGCTGTCACCGCAGACGTTAAAAGTGCTTCGCTCGGTCACAAACGAAATTAAAATCACCGTCTTCTTTGATTCGCGCGATCCGAAGGATTTGCGGGAACTCATCACCGGGCTGCTCAAGGAATACAACTATCTGAATCCAAAAATCATCTTCAAAACGGTTGACCCGTCGCGCAATCCCGGCGAGGCCGAGCTTGTCCTGGCGGCTTACAAACTGGCAAATCTCAGGGACAAAAATTTTGTCATCGTGGACTGCGCAAATCACAGCCGGATTTTCTACGAAAGCGAACTGGCGGATTACAGATTTGAGCCGGTCCCGGGCGGCAAGCCGAATGAGTTCGACAAACAAATGGTCGCGTTCCGGGGCGAGATGGTTTTCACGATGGCGATCTTCAACCTCGCCAACCCGCGCGAGTTCAAGGTTTGTTTCCTGCAAGGCCACGGCGAGCATGATCCGGAAAAGACCACCGAGTCGCACGGCTACGCGAAGTTCGCTGAAGCACTGAAGGAGAAAACCAACATCCGCTGGGAAAAACTTTCGCTCAACTACACGAACGACGTGCCTGCCGATTGCAACCTGCTCATCATTGCCGGGCCGCAAATGCGATTCGAAGATCAGGAGCTGGCGAAGATTGAGAATTATCTCAAGCAAGGCGGACGGTTGTTTGTTTTGCTGAACAACATGGTTCGCGGCCCGCGCACCGGCATCGAGCGCGTCCTCAGCGAGTGGGGCGTTGGCGTCGCAGACAACGTTGTGTTTGATCCACAGTTCTCGCCGAGCGACGGACGGGATTTGCTCACGGCGCAAATGGACAACCAGCATCCAATCGTCAAGGCGCTCGCCGAGGCGACCGAGGATTTGCGCATCCGTCTTGTTTTGCCGCGGGCCGTCGGGCGATCCACAAGCGCTCCGTCAATGCCGAACGCGCCGGAATTGAAATTCCTCGCCGCAAGCAGCAAAAACGCGACTGAATCCACCGACATCCGCGACGGCGTCGTCTATCCAAAGCTCGCAGCGGCGCACTCGACATTTGGGCTGATCGTCGCGGTCGAGCAGGGCGGCGTAAAAGGTGTGAGTTCCGAGCGCGGCACGATGCGGATGGTCGTCGTCGGCGATTCGCTCGGCATGGACAACCAGTTGATTGACACCTACGGCAATCATTCCTTCGCCGCGCTCGCAGCAGGCTGGTTATTGGACCGCCCGCAGATTTTATTTGAAGGATTGGTGCCCGCGCCGCTCAAAGAATACAAGCTCGTGATGACCAGACGCCAGACGAACGCCGCGCAATGGATTTTGCTCGCGGCAATGCCCGGCGGTATTTTGCTCTTTGGCGGGTTGGTCTGGCTGCGGCGGCGACGTTGAATAATGAAACCAGGAAACCATGAGGAAACAGGCAAACCATGAGGCGAAAAGCTGGAAAGATTTTCCTGGATTCATGGCCTCCTTATAAATAATTGTGAACTCGAAAGCGACATGGACTTTAGTTGCGCTGGCCGCGGGCCTGTTCGCGTTCATCTGGTTTTTCGAGCGTCACATTTCGCAGAACCCCAACGCGGCAAAACACGCGCGGGTTTTGCCGCAATTGGATCCCCCCAAAGTCACGAGCATTCAAATCCGCCCGGCCGCCCAGGATGAAATCCGCGCGGACCGGTCGAACAACATCTGGACGCTGACGAAACCTTTTTCGTATCCGGCGCTGCCCGCCGCGATTGACGCGCTGCTTGACGCGCTCCAAAAACTTCCCGGCCAAAGTTACATCACTGCCGAAGAACTGAAGAACCGCCCGGCCTCTGACAAGGAATTCGGCTTCGATTCGCCACAACTCCTCGTGATTTTTCAGCAGGGTGATTATCGCGGGCAGCTTAAGATTGGCAAACGCACCCCGCTCGGAGACGAGGTTTTTCTCCAGGTCGTCGGCACGGAGGGACTTTTCGTCGTGGACGCCGGGCTGCTGAATTATTTTCCGCGCAGCGTGAACGACTGGCGCAACCCCGTCTTCGTTTCAGTGCAAAATCTTTCCTTTGACCGCATCAGCGTGACTAACGCCGGAAAAGTTTTTGAATTGCAACGCCCGCCTTCGCCCGGAAGCTCCGGCGTGGCAGGCGGAGGCGGGCTTGCCGCGGCGAAACGGAGTGAAGGCGGGTGGCGAATGACGCAACCGATCAAAGCCCGCGCCGATAACACCAGGATCGAGGAGCTTCTGCGCCGATTGAACAACGCGCAGGTCGGGCAATTCGTTTCCGACAATGCGCGGACGGATTTGGAGTCGCTTGGACTTCAGCCGCCGGAACTGGCGCTTGGCTTCGCGCAAGGCACGAACGAGTTGCTCTCGCTCCAATTCGGAAAAAGTCCGGCGAACGATCCGAATCGCGTCTTCGCAAAAGTTGGCGGGCAAAACAGCGTCGTGCTCGTCGCCGCTCAAATGGTCGCGCCCTGGCGCGTGCCGTCCTACAACGATTTCCGGGAGCGGCATCTTGTTTCAGCGGAGCTTGCGGACATCCGGCACGTTGAAATTCGTGGCGCTGAAAATTTGATTTTGCAACGCCAGCCAAATGGCGCGTGGCAAATTGCGGGCGTGGAAAACTCGAGTCCCGACGCGGGAGCAATCCTCGAACTGATCCGCGATTTGAACAACCTCGAAGTCGCGCAGTTCACAACAGACGCGGCGACGGACGTTGATTTCCGCGACCACGGTCTTGCGCCGCCCGCTCGCCAATATATTTTGAGAAGCGCTCCGGCTCCGACCGGCACAAATTCAAGCGCGTCTGCAACGACCAATCTCGTCCTTGCGGAAATCCATTTCGGCGCGACGAAGGAAGACAAAATTTTCACGCGCCGGGCAGATGAAAACTACATTTACGCCGTGAATCTCGGCGATTTTCTCCCGCTTCCATCGACAAGCTGGCAATTTCGTGACCGGCGCATCTGGAATTTCTCAACGCGCGACGTCGCGAAAATTACCGTCCGGCAAAACGGAAAAACATCGGAGCTTCTCCGCTCCGGAACGGGTCAGTTGCCGTTCGCGCCCGGCTCGGGCATGGAGGAAGCGGTGAATCAACTTTGCGGACTCGCTGCGGCTGCGTGGACTGCACGCGGTGACGAAGCGCGGAAGCAATTCGGCTTCACCGAAAAATCGCTTCAGGTTTCGCTCGACGTGAAGAAGGGCGACAAAACGGAGACGTTCACCGTGGATTTCGCCGGAACTTTTTCGCCGAGACGACTGGCAACAGCGGCAGTGAAACTCGACGGGCAAACATGGATCTTCGAATGTCCCCGCCAAATCTATGAACCGGTCGAATTGTTCCTCACGATTCCGTCAACTCCCTGATATGCCTTCGCAAGACAATCGCCCGGGCAAATGGCGAAAATTTTTCCGCCGGCTTCGGACTGCGGTGCTGGTCTTTATTCTCCTGCTGATTTGCGCCGGGCTGTATCTCAACCGCGTCGGGCTGCCGGGCTTCATCAAAAACCCCCTGCTCGCAAAACTTCACGCGCGCGGAATTGATCTTCAGGTCAGCCGGCTGCGCTGGAGCTGGACGCGCGGCATCGTCGCGGACAACGTCACTTTCTCCAGCACGAACGAGATACTCAGTCCGCGACTCTTGCTGAAACAAGTCCAGGTCAGGCTCAACCCCGGCGCGCTGGCGAAATTTGATTTTCAGATCACCTCGCTCGTTTTGCGCCGCGGAGAATTTCGCTGGCCGACCGACACAAACGACCCGCCGCGCGAAATCGCCGCGCACAACATCGAAACCGAACTCAAGTTTCTCCCGGACGACTGCTGGGAACTTGAGCATTTCCAGGCTGAATTTTACGGGGCGAAATTGTCGTTTATCGGTTCGGTGACGAATGCATCCGCCTTGCGCGAAATTTTCAAGCCGAAGGAAAAAAAGCAGCCCGGCGTGTTTCAAAGCCGCCTTGATGAATTCGCGAAAACGATGGAGCAGGTCAAGTTCGCTTCGCCGGCGGACTTGAAAATTCTCGTGCAAGGCGATGCGCGCGACCCGCAAAGTTTTCGCGGCATAATCACGCTTCACGCGCCTGACGCAGACGCGCCGTGGGGCAAAGTGAGCGAGGGCCTGTTCACGGCGCGGATTTTTCAGGACAAGACAAACGCAGGGACGCGCGCTGACTTGAAACTGGAAGCCGGAAGCGCAGAGGCCAGTTGGGCGGTGACGAATCGGGCGCGAGCGCGCAAGCTCGAATTGGGCGCGCAAATTTTTTCTCCGGCCAATGACACGAACATGGTTTCCGGCAATCTGGTTTTGTCAGCCGCCGAAGTTGAAACCGGATGGGGCACCGGCACGAACGCCCAACTCATCGCGAACTGGATTCAGTCGCGGACGAACACCATTCCGATTTCCGGCCACGCAGATTTGCGGCTCGCCGGCGCGAAAACCAAATGGGGAAATGCGGCGCAGGCGAATCTTCTCGCTGACCTTGCGGAGTCGCGGACGAACGTGACCGGTTCCGCACGGCAGGACTGGGTTTGGTGGAACACAATTGCGCCGTTCGATTTGCGCTGGCAGTGCGAGCTTGCCGGAATTCAGTCCACAAACCTCGAGGTGGAACAGTTCACCTGCTCCGGCAACTGGAGTGCTCCCGAACTGAAGCTCGAAAAAATCCATTCGCAACTTTATGGCGGTCAGCTTGACGCGGCGGCAAACTTGAACGTGGCCACACGCGCGGCGCGATTCGAACTGACTTCGGATTTCGACGCGCAAAAAATTTCACCGCTGCTGACCGAAGGCGGTCGGCGATGGATGCAAAAATTTTCGTGGCAGCAGCCGCCAAAACTTCACGGCAACGGCTCGGTGATTTTGCCCGCGTGGACAAACAAACACCCGGACTGGCGCGCGGAAGTGCAGCCGACTTTGGTTTTGAACGCGGAAGTTTCCACGGACAGCGGCGGCGCTTACAAGGGCGTGCCGATTTCAACCGCCCGCTCGCGCATCAGCTACTCGAACATGGTCTGGGTTTTGCCCGACCTTGTCGTCACGCGGCCCGAGGGCAGTGCGGAATTGTGGCATCGCGCCGACGACCGGACGAAGGATTACTACTGGAAAATCCACGCCACGATTGATCCGAAGGCGCTGCGGTCATTGCTCGAAACCAACGCGCAGCGCGGGCTGGATTTGTTCGATCTCACCACGCCGCCGCGAGTGGACGGCGAAGTTTGGGGGCGCTTCCACGACTACGACCGCACGGGTTTTCGCGGGCGCGTCGCATTGAGCAATTTCACTTTTCGCGGCGAAAGCGTCTCCGATTTTCAAACCGCCGTGGAGATGACGAACAAGTTCATCCAGTTTCTTGAGCCGAAACTTTCGCGGGGCGGCGAAAAAATGTCCGCAACCGGCATCGGCCTCGACTTGGACACGAAGCGACTTTTTTTCACGAACGGATTCAGCACGGCTGACCCGATGGCGGTCGCTCGCGGTATCGGAAAAAAGACCGCGCAGCATTTTGCCCCGCACCAATTCCTAAAGCCGCCGACTGTTCATGCGCGCGGGATGATCGAGATTCGCCCGGCGGGAATACCGGACCTGGGGGACATGGAGTTCGACGTGGATGGCGGGCCGTATCGCTGGAACAAGTTCACTTCCACGCGCGTGGTTGGAAAGATTTTTTGGCGCGGCGAAATGCTGGTGCTGACGAACATGCACTTGGATTTTTACGACGGAAAACTCGAGGGCAATGCGGCTTTTGATTTGTCGCCGGGCCTCGGAACGGATTTTCAATTCGAGTTGCGCGCGCGGGGGGTGGATTTTCATTCCCTGATGACGGACATCTCCAGCCAAACAAACAAACTCGAAGGGCGGCTCAATGCCCGCCTCGCTGTGGCGAACGCGAACTCGCGCGACTTGGGAAGCTGGTCTGGCCATGGCCGGGTTCACCTGCGTGACGGTTTGATTTGGGACATTCCTGTCTTTGGGGTGTTTTCTCCGGTGCTCAATGCCGTGTGGCCGGGACTGGGAAATTCCCGCGCGGGCGAGGCAGAGGGCAGTTTTGTCATCACCAACGGCCTGGTGATGACGGATGACCTGGAGATTCACGCGTCGGCGATGCGGATGAACTATCGCGGCTCGGTGGACTTCCAGTCCCGCCCCGGCGAAATCAACGCCCGGGTCGAGGCCGCGCTGCTGCGCAACGTGTGGGGAGTTGGGCCGGTCTTCAGCACAATTTTTTGGCCCATCACAAAAATGTTCGAATACGAAATCACCGGCACGCTCGGCCATCCGAACACCGAGCCAGTGTATGTTTTACCAAAGTTGCTGATGATGCCGTTTTATCCGTTTAAGCTGATGAAAGGTTTGTTTCCGGACAGTTCGGGCGGGACGAACGCGCCGCCGGGTTATTACAAGTTTGCCGACCCGAACGAACCGGAACTAAAAAAGCAAAATGAAAAATGAAAGGAGCGGGAGAGTAGTGAAGACGAAGCTTTTTCTACCAATTCTCGCGCTGGTGTGCGCTGCCTCGGTCATTTGCTGGGTTCGCTTCGCTCGTGGACCGGAGCGCGCGCAAAATCAAGTTTGGCTGAATCAAACCAGCCCGCCGCCCTTAATCATTTCTTCCCTGGCGCCTTCAGTCGTTCCGCCGGACACAAATTCAGCGAACAGAATTGCGAGCGCCGCCGAGTCGTTGAAGAACAACAACGATCCTGTTGGCTCGGCGAAAAATCTGGGCGAGTTGCGAAACCATCTCAACAGTTTGGGTGCGAACACGGCTTCTTCGACTGTTCGGCAATGGCTCGATTCAGGCGAGGACGCGGCGACGCGGCTGGAGTTCAAGCTGTCGCCGGACGGCAGCCTGAAGACCGCGCCAACGTTGCGGACGTTCCTGCTGGACTATTTGGCGCAAATTGATTCGAAAGCGGCGGCGGCTTATGCGGAGAAAATTTTAAGTTCGCAAAATTCAGCGGATGAATGGGCGGTCGCGTTGCGGGCTTACGCGCGCGGCAATTCATCGCCTGACGCCCAAACTTTTTTGCAGAAGAAGATTCGCGAGATGCTTGGCAACAGGGATTGGCGCGACAATCCGTCGGTGGGATTTCTCGAAGCATTCGATGTGATCGTCCACACGCGGGACAGGGAGTTAACGCCGGAGCTTGGAAACATGATCCAGCAGAAGGACAATCGCGCGCTGGGACACGCGGCGTATCTAACATTGGACCGGCTTGTTCAAGCTGCGCCGGCGGACGTTCTTGGACAATTGCAAACGCAGCCGGAGTTGATGGAAGGCCACGAGCGGACGCGCGCGGATTTTTTTGCGCGGGCGGACATGCGTGATCCAGCGCAGAGGGCGCTTCTGGAAAACTATCTGCTCGACTCAAAGCGCTCCGGCAGTGAACTCCAGCAGTTCGCGGGAATTTTTCCGAACGCGAACTACATGGTTTCCTACAATCTGCTGACGCAAACCGTCACACCGACTGGCGCTGAACTGGCGTTGCGCGACCGGGAAGCATTGAACACAGTTCAGCAATGGCTCGACGACCCGCGTTTCGAGAAACTGAAACCGCAGTTGCAGACCATCAAGTCGCGGCTGGAGCAGTTCGTGAAACAAGCGGACGAGAACCAGCCTTGACCAAGCTTCGTAGCAGCCGAGGCAACGAGGCTCATTTCAAACTCGAAACGCGGAAAGCAAAAAGAAGTCAGAGCCTCGTTACCTCGGCTGCTGCATTTTTATGGAACGAGCACGGCGCGGTAGAAGCGGTTGCCGTTGGTCGGCGGGACAGTGTTCGAGAGCGGGAACGAACTGTTGATAAGCGTGAATGAAGTGAGCGACGACCAGACGGCCTGCGGAAAATTCGTCGCGAATTCGACACGATAAGTTGCGCCAATGCTCCCGCCGGAAAGCATCAGGCCGTTTGTTCGATTCAAACCAAGCTGCGGACGAATACCCACATAATCTCCTTGAATCGTCACCTGTCCGCCAAGCGCAATTGACACCGTTCGATTACTTGGAGGGATGAAGCCGGGGATCGGCTTGAACTCAACCGGGTAACTTCCGCCGGCGAGCAGCGCTACTGTCATCAGCGGGTCTGTGAGATAATTCGTGTCGGTCAAACCCGTGATGCGCCATCCGGGTCGCGTGTTTCCCGCGTTCGACGGCGTGAGATTCACTGTCAACAGTCCCGTGCCAAACGGCGCGGCAGTTTGTCCCGGACTGACGATGATGACGCCACCGCCAGTGCTGTTGCCGCCGCCGTTTCCGGAAACTTCCGCGCGCTGAATCAGATCCACGACTTCGCCGTTGATGGCGCGGACAACTGTTTCGCCGGAACCGCCAAGAAAAATTGCAGCGGGCAGATATTGGTTCACATCAGCCTGAACATAAATCGGCCCGCCGCTGTTGCCGGGAAAACTGGCGATGTTCGTCGTCGCAAAAACACCCGTGTAGAGACGAGTGAAGTTCAGGTTGGCGGGAGTTGTCGCGTGAAGTTTGCCTTTGTCCGCGTCGGCGATGCCGTCGAGCGGATAACCTGCGAGGAATTTATTGTTCGCGCTCAGAAGAAATTCATTGTTGTCCGCGTCCGACGCGAGATAGCCGCCGTAACCGCCGCGCCCGGCGTCTTCGAGAAAATAAATTGCTGCCGCATCGAGATTCTGCGAGGCAGGCGTGGAGATTCCCGGGCTGTCGTCCTGTTCGCGTTGCGCGGCGTAGCCATCGAAGACATACCAGCCGCGCGGAGTTTGCGGAACGGGTTCGAGTTTGTCGCGGTAGCGTTGGAAAAACCATCGCGCGCCGGTCACGTAACTGAGCAGCACGTCATCAAACAAAACATGCGCTGCTGTCAGCACGACGCGTTGTTTGACCACGAAGCCGCTGCCGAAACCGATGTCGGTCTGAAGCTGGCCATTATACAGATAGGGAGAGTTCGTCGTTGCAGTTCCGAATGGAACCACGACGGGCGTTTGCGCGCCGGGAGACGAGCCGAAGAAATAAGTTCCAATCGTGCTGTAATTCGCGTTGCCGCCGCCGACTTGCACAAGTTGCGGCGGCGGCGCGATGCGTCCTGACACCGCCTTGAATTCGACTGTGTAAGTTCCTGCGCTGAGATTGGGAACGACATCGCGGCTGTCCCGCCAAGTTGCTTCACCGACTCGCCGCCACTGGCCGCGACTGTTCGTGTTGACGGCGCTCGCAATATCGTCCGGCTGGATGACGACGGAAAGATTTCCCGTGTCGAGATTCGTGATGGCGGCGTAGAAGAAAAGAGATTGATTCGTCACGCCCGCGCTGATTGGAAGCGTGACAGTCGGTGGTTGGAAAAAGCCGTTCACCGGACGGAATTCGATTCCGTAGTTGCCTGAAACCAGACCGGAAACGCTCGCGCCGCTGTCGTGCCAGTTGAGTTCACCCAACAAACGCCATTGGCCGCTCGCATTTGTCGGCTGCAACGAGACTTGCAGCACGGCAGTGCTGACGGGTGGCGAAGCCGGCAGGACAGTGCTCGTCACCGAATCCGAGAGGCCAAGGACATCGTTGTCGGAAATTGTGACGGTCGCAACCGCAGGTGGGGCAATCGAGGAACCCGCACTGGCATTGGTGAGGGTGGCGGCAAATAGCTCGTTGCCTTCGGCCAGGAGATCATCGGCGACGGTGATGATGATGTTTTTGAGTTTGTCTGTTGCGGAAAAATTGAGCGTGCCGCTGCGGCTTTGGTAATCAAGGTCGGCAGCGGTGGTGATGTCCGAGGTCGCGTAATTGACCGTGGCAGCGCCGTTGCCGAATTTGCGGACGGTCACGATGACACTTCCCTGTCCTTCGCGGACGGAGTAGCTCGCGGCTGAAAACTTAAAAATGGGGATGGGATTCGTTACCATTGTGAGAACGGACGATGCGCTGCCCGCGCCGTTGGGTGTGTTGTTGATTGCGGACACAACGGTCACGCTTCCGCCAGAAACAAATTTCAATCCCGCATCGCCTTCAGCGACCGTGATGAAATCGCCGACGTTGACGGGCGTAACGCCGTCGCTGCGATACAGCGTTCCGCCGCTGATCGCGTTGAAACGAAAGTGCGTGACTTCCCCGCCATCGGCTGCGTTCCGCGCGACAAAGAAGTCCGTTGCGTTGTCCTGAAGCAACTGCGGTGCGCCGACGACGGGCAGGAACACGAGGCTCTGGCGATCCAGCCCGGAAGCTTTTGAGAAATATCCGCCGGCGTAAACTCCCTTTCCCCTCAACAGCAGCGAGTAAACCAATCCATCAAGTCCGCGATTGAAAGTGTAGTCCACGGCACCGGAGGCGACTGAAACCTTCACGACATATTTCGGTGTGTTTGTCGGCATTGTGCCGTTGTCATAAAAAATATTGCCGCCAATAAAAATATTGGTGCCGTTGTCCGTCGGCGCAAATGACAGAACAATGGCGTCGGCGCGCCGTGAAAGATTCGTCATCGGATTCCACGATGGGTCCACTTGGGCTGTGATGGTGCTGACTTTTGCGAGGTTAGTCCGAAAGACGCCGCCGATTTGGTAGAACCTGCCGCCCACAAAAAGATTCGTCGAGGAAGCGGTCAGTGCGGTTGCCTCCTCGCCGTTATTAACGAAATTCGCCTGCCATGACGCGTCAACGACGCCCGAGCCTGTCGTCGTCACTTTCGCGAGTCCAGTGCGCGAAAGACCTTCGACGCCCGTGAATGCGCCGCCAACAAAAATATTCGTGCCGTCCAGCGCCAGCGACTCCACTCCCACAGTCATTCCAGTGACGTTGGCGACCCAATTTGTGTCCAATGCGCCGGTGCCGGTCGTCACAAGCTTTGCGAGACCCTGTCTGGTCTGACCGCCAACAATCGTGAAGCCACCTCCGACAAACAGATTGGTTCCGCTGATGACCAGCGCGGAAACTTTTCCGTTGCCGCCCGAAACTGTTCCCGCGTTCCAGTTCGTGTCCACCGCGTCGCTCGCGAGGATGGCAAGTTTGGCAAGATTGCTCCGATTCGTGCCGTTGACCTGCGCAAAATTTCCGCCGATGAAAACGTTTGAAGCGGTGATCGCCAAGGCATTGATCTGTCCGTCCGCACCGGGAATCCATGTGTTGTCGAGTGTTCCATCGGCATTCATCCGCGCGAGATTCTTTCGCGGCAACCCGCCCGCAAACCAAAAATCTCCGCCGAGAATTATTTTACCATCCGCTTGCTGCGCCAATGCGTAAACAAAGCCGGGAACCTGCACTTGCGCGCCGAATTGCGAATCGCGCTTGCCGGTGACCAAATCCGCCTTTGCGATGCCCAGCGAAACCTGCCCATCGTTGATCTTGAAAGCGCCACCGGCAAAAACACCCGCACCCGTCACAAGCAAAGTCCGCACGTCTGTATTGATGGCCGCCGGGCTGGTTTGATCGTCCTGCCGCCAGTTTGGATCAACAGCGCCCGCGCCGCCGGAACTGACCTTCGCAAAGCCGTTGAAGTTGCTGCCGCCGACCTGAAAGAACGCGCCGCCGACATACACGCTGCCGTTCGTCGCCGCAAGGGCGTGAACAAATCCGTCCGTCGTCGGATTCCAACTGGTGACCATCTGCCCGTTCGACAGCGCATATTTTGCGAGCAGTGTTCGCGTGATGTTGTTGGAGTCAGTGTAAAATCCTCCCGCGAACAGATTAGTCTGGTCAATGGCCATGGCACGCACATCGCCGGAGAACGAAGCCGGGTTGGCGGGGATGGCCGCGTTCCACGCCGAATCTGCCGCGCCGCTGCCGCTTGAAGAAAGTTTCGCCAGAAAAACGCGGCCCAATCCGCCGATGTTTGTAAAACGTCCGGCAACGAAAACGTTTGTGCCGTTAAAGGCAATCGCATTGATGATGTTGTTCGGATTGGGATTCCATGTTGCATCCACCGGACCCGAACCGGCCGTGCTGACACGGGCGAGATTCGTCCGATCCAGTCCGCCGATCTGCCTGAACGAGCCGCCCACGTAGAGTTGCGAGCCGCTGACGCCCAGCGCGTAGGTCTCGCCAAACGAACCGAGCACCGGAGTCCAATTGGTGTCCAAAGCGCCGGAATCCGCAGTGCCGATTTTCGCGATGCCTCTTTTAGATACGCCTCCCACTTGCGTGAACGTCCCGCCAATGAACAGGTTCGTGCCATCAAGAGCCATTGATGAAACGTCTGCGTTTGGCGCCGGCGGGTTCCAAGTGAGATCAACCGAGCCGTTCGGATTCAGTCGCGCGAGATTTGTCCGGCTTACCTCGTTGACGGAAAAAAAATAGCCGCCAATGATGATTTTCCCATCGCTTTGCCCGACAACGGCGTTCACAGCGCCGGCTGTGGACAATTTCAAATCCGGCAGCGTGGCGGGAGAAGTTTGGGCGGAAACCGACGTTGCTCGAAAAAGGCACATCAACAGAATCATCCCCCACGCAATGGGAAAACGAACGGAGCGAATCGCTAGCGATTGATGCATTGGGTTGCGACTGCTGAAGAAAAAACCGTTCATGAATTTCATCTACTGACTGCCGCTTTGTTATCAGAGGGGGATTTCAGCAGCAAGCTTTCTTGCAATTTCTACGGCACGAGCACGGCGCGGTAATAACGATTACCGTTGGTGGCTGGCTTCGTATTGGAAAGATTGAGCGAGGCGTTGACGAGCGTGAATGAAGTCAGAGGTGTCCATGTCATTGTTGCAGAAAAATTTGTCGCGAATTCCACACGATAAGTTGCGCCAGTGCCGCCGCCGGAAAGTGTGAGGCCGTTGTTCGATTCACAGTAAGCTGCGGACGAATGCAGATGTAATCTCCTTGGCTTTTAGCAAACGGGAAACGCGCCTTTTTTCAGAACCGCAATCGCAATTGCGCCGCATACACCCGTTCGTGCGGCAACTCGGGATAAGAGTTCAGCGGGTTCAGATGGTAATCACCGCCGCTGATGTTCAGCACGGCGAAGGTCACGTCGCCGAGTTGACGTGGAAAACGCCAGCCGAGGTAGGCGTTGAATTGCGCGAAGTCTTCGCTCGGCAGGTTGACTTCTTTTCGCGCGACGGTGTCTGCTGTGTTTCCAGTCGAGGTTCTGAGTGTGTTGTCCTGAAACAAACAATTCACTTCGCCGCGCGCGAAAAAGCCGCTGGGATGATTGAACAAAAGATATGCCGTGAAGTTGTGCAGGTCGGAGCGCGTCGTGTTGTCTGCGCTGTTCAGAACGAAAGCCGGAATCTGCGCGAGACGGTCTTTGAGTTCGGACGACGTGAATTTATACGACGCGCCCGCAGACCATTCGTCGCTGAGAAGCTGGTTCACGATGATTGAGGCGGAGCGTTCCTCGAAATTGAGCCGCTCGCGCGTTGAGGACGGCACGATGGGCGGTGTGACGTTTGGAAAATCAAACACGCCAATGTCGCGATTCACGTCGGATGAAATCTGTTCCGCACGAAGCCCGATGTAAGTTCGCGTCTTGAATTTGAAATCCACCGCCGCGCCAAAAGTCTCCAACTCCGGCGCTGAAACCGAGCCGACAACTGATTCTGGAATCACCGTGCGAAACGTTTGCACGAACCCGGCGAGTTGCGGCGGCTCGAGGCGATAATCTTGATCGAGGCTCACGCCGCTGAGCGAGCGTGTGTAGATTCCGCGAAGCGTGATCCAATCTGCCGGGCTGTAAACGAGCGCGGCTTTTGGATTGATGGCGTCCTTGCTCGTTTCGCCGGAAGACGTCGGCGGCGCGCGGAAGTTTCTTGGGAACGTGACTTGGTCATACGAAAGTCCCGCCGTCAGGAAAAGATTTTTCAGCGGTTCGAGCGTGTAATAAGCATACGCGCCGAGGCGCTGGAAATCATCAACGCTGTTCGTTGCGGTAACCGGAAAAAACGCCTGAAAAGAATTCGGCGCGAAATGGCTGCGCGTTTCAAAGTCGCCGGACTGATAGCGTCCGCCGAAAAGGAAAGTCTGCCGGTCGGACTGGAAAATCTGTTCCGCTTCAACGGTGTAAACCTCGACCTCGCTACGAACGCTCACGTCGAATGGAAAACTCGCGACACTGTTGACGTCGTTGGACGCGCCTGTGAACAGGAGCAATTGCGGGGTGCCGCGATCGCTGAAGCGCTGATCGTTCGCGAGCCTTCCGCCAAGCAGCAGCGTGTGGACGCCCGGCGACCATTCGCGGTGATAGCCGATGAGCACATTCGGCGTTTGAAATTCATCGAATGTGAAGTTCGTCCGAACGTTGCCGCGCCAGTTGTAATACTGAAAGTTGTCGCCCGAATGGAAATCGCGGTATTCCGTCTGGAGGAAAATTGTGTCCTGTGGCGTGAGTTGATATTTGAACGTGCTGAACCAATGGATCAAATCCAGTTCGTTGTTTGGCCGACCGCGTGAACCGACCTTGTCGTTGTGCTGATAATCCAAATCCAGCGAGTAGCCGAGCTTGCCGAGCGTGCCGAACTGCGAAACTTCTTCGTGATATTGTCCGTCGCTGCGGACGGTCGTCGTCGTCGCGAGGCCGATTTTTTTCACGTCGAACAGCCGCGAGTATTCCTGCTGCGAAATGTTTTGTGAAAATGTTCCCGCGCCGACGGGCGCAAGAAGGTTCGCGAGTAGCAGTTCGTTGAACCAAACCGTTTCGTAACGAAGATTAAAACCCGTGCGGTCGCGAAGCTGGTCGAAGCTGTTCGCCAAAAACAAATGCGCGGAGTAATTGCCGTAATCGCCAACCAAAGCACGCGAGTCCTCGCGCACGCTCACGTCCGTCATGCCGTTGTCGCGATAAATCGCCGCGAGGCTGGAGCTTCGCACCGCGCGGTCTTGATCCAGCAAAAATCGCGAGCGATAAACACGGCGGTTGTCGTTCAGTTCCTGAGACTTTTCCAAATCGCGGATGCCTTCGTTGAAGCGGTGTTCCTCCTGATTCAACAACGCGGAGTAAAGCCACGGTGTTGGATCGTTCGGGTCGAATCTTTTCGCAAGGCCAAGCTCTCTGTCCGCGCGTTTGTTGTCGTGCGCGTTGCTGAACGCCTTGCCGAGGTAGCTGCGCAGAATCGAGCGTTGCGGCTCGAGGACTGCGGCAGTTTGCAAATCACGCACGCCGTCTTCGCGCTGGCCCTGGCGGATTTTTGTCAAGCCGCGACCAAGCCACGCGTTTCCGAGCGCGCCGTCAACGGCGATTGCAGCTTCAAAACACGCCAGCGCGGAATCCAAATCCTTGTAGGAGACGACGTGAGGAGGCTCTGACATTTTTTCAGTTTGAGTCTCGTTATCTCGTCTCCTACTCGAATCAATTTTATTTTGCGCCGCCAGCAAAAATCCTTTCAACGCCAGCGCTTGTGCGTTGCGCGGCGAGAGTTGCAAACTTTTTTCCAGTGCGTCGAGCGATTCGGGAACGTGACCGAAACTGAATTCCATTTCCGCGAGCCGCGCCCACGCGAAACCGAAGTTCGGGGATTTTTCCGTCGCAGCGCGCGCAGCTTTAAGCGCGGCTTCCAAAGCTTTGGGATCCACGTCAGCGCGCGATTGTTGGTAATACGATTCAGCCATCCATTCGGTCGCCGTAGTGGCACGGGCGTCTCGCCCGTGTGGTTCTGCTTTCGAACGCGCGGGCGAGACGCCCGCGCCACTACCCTCTGGCGACCACGCTTGATGTTTGACCGCGGCAATCAATTGGCCAAGCGCGTCGGCGAGCGGCGACCGAATATCTTTGATCAACGCCACGGCTTCTTCGACTTGCCCGACCGACAACAGCAACTCCGCGAGATAAATTTTTTCCGAATCAGAAACCGGGACGCGATTGGCCGGGTAATTTTCCAGCGCCTTCAACAAGTCGCCGGACTGATACGCTTCCAGCGACGGCGCGAGCAGCTTGATTTCAGCATCTGTCAGATTGAGTTCCTCCAAATCCAAAATCGCCGGATAGTAGAGGCACCATTGGATGATGTTGATGGCCTCAATCATCGCGGTCTTGCGCGGCGCTTTGCCCGGCTCGACGATTCCTTGTTCGCCGCTCACCAAATCCAACGCGCCTTGTGCGTTGTTCAATGCGACTTCGCCATCAATGAGCGTTACGGTGGTCGTGCCGTCGTCCGCGACTTCGAGGTGAAATTCTGTTCCGCGAATGGCGGCGGAGGCGAGCGGCGTGCGAAATTCCATTTCGGTCGGGCGTTCGCGGCTGAAGAAGTAAGCCGCGCCGCGTTGCAGATCGAGCGCGGCTTGTTTTCCCGGCTGCGACGGCGGACGGATTTGCAAAGTCGTGAGTTCGTTGACGCGGAGCACGGTGAGGTCTGACAGGCGGACTGTGGCACGGCTGCGCACGCCGGTGCGGACGCGGTCGCCGACGCGCAGGGTTTGGTTGGTCTGGCCTGCGGCCCATATCGCCTGGCTGGCGAGCGCGACTTCCACTTTATTTTCGAGCGTAAGAAGAACGGAATCCGGAACCGGCGTTTTGTCAGCCGCTGAAAGTGGGAACTGCAAAATGGCAGCAGAGAAAAGCACCGTGCCGAACCGCAAACTCCATTTGATAGGTTTCACAGGTGGTTGGTCTGGCTTTACCTATCAGAATATTTTCGGCTGACAAGCCAAAGCTGGCAAAAGACTGGCGGAAGGGGTGGCTTATGCGCCCCTTTTGCCAACTTTTAATCAAGGCCGTAAGGTATGATTCGCACCCCTCAATTCGCGTCGCCAGAAAAAGTAAATAGTGTCAGTAAATCTTCTTGCCGATTTTCAGTCGGAGGCATAGAAATCTTTCATGACAAAGCAAATCTTTCACTACGGAAACCGGCGTGACTTCCTCAAATCAACTTCGCTCCTCGCCGGCGCGGCGGTGTTCGGCGCTCCCTATTTCCTGCGGGCGCAGGGCGCGAACGAGCGCATCAACATCGCCTGCATCGGTGTGGGAGGAAAAGGCGACAGCGACTCCAGCAGCGCCTTCGGTCTGGGAGGCAACATCGTGGCTCTATGCGATATTGACTCCAACACGCTGAACGGAAAACACAAATCCTTCCAGGATCGGGCCAAAAAGGAGAATCGCACCTACGACGCCAGGCTCTTTAGCGACTGGCGCAAGATGTTCGATGAGCTTGGCAAGTCCATTGATGCTGTCACGGTCTCCACGCCAGACCACGTGCACGGTTTGGCTGCCATCACGGCCATGCGGTTGGGCAAACATGTTTACTGCCAGAAGCCCCTCACGCAGACGGTCTGGGAAGCGCGCGAGATGCGGCGGCTGGCGAACGAGAAAAAACTCGCCACGCAAATGGGCAACCAGGGAAGCGCGGGCAGCGGACTGCGTCGCGCCATCGAAGTCATTCAAGCGGGCGTCATCGGAGCGCCGCGCGAGTTGCACGTCTGGTCAAATCGTCCGATCTGGCCGCAAGGACTGGCCCGGCCAGTGGGTGAGGACCCTGTGCCGCCAAATGTGAACTGGGATCTCTGGCTCGGGCCGGCTCCATATCGGCCCTTCAAGAAGGGTGTCTATCACGATTTCGCCTGGCGCGGTTGGTATGATTTCGGAACGGGCGCGCTCGGTGACATGGCGTGTCACACGGTCAACATGCCCTTCCGCGCGCTCAAACTGGGTTACCCGACGGCGGTCGAACTTGAAGTAGCTTCGCGCATTTATCCCGAAACATTCCCGCTCACGTCGCGCATCCGCTTCGACTTTCCCGAACGCGATGGCCTGCCGCCGTGCACATTCTGGTGGTATGACGGCAATCCCAAGTCAACGGACGGCATGTTCAAGTCCGGCAATTTTGTTACTCCGCTGCGCCCCAGCGCGGACTTGACCAAGGAAATTGTCTCGCAACGAGGAGAACTCCCGGGCAGCGGCTGCCTTGTTGTTGGCGAGAAGGGCAAGCTGTTCGCTGGCGACGACTACGGCTCACGCTTCCAGGTGATTCTCAACGACGAAAAGGAATACACAACCAGCGACAAACATGAAGCTTGCGTGGCGGTGCCCCAAACCATCCCCCGCTCGCCCGGCCACGATCAGGAATGGTTCGCCATGATGAAGGGCGGCCCGGCGGCTTACTCGAACTTCGACATCGCGGCCTACCTCACTGAGATCATTCTGCTCGGCTGTGTGGCCCTGCGCTGCGGCGTAGGCCACAAGCTGGAATGGGACGGTCCCAACATGCGCGCTACGAACGCACCCGAGGCCGCACAATTTGTGAAGCGACAAAATCGCAAAGGCTGGAAGATTTAAGCGACGTATGAAAAATGATTTACACAGGTCTCTGCGGATCGTGGCTTTGGCATCCGTTCTTGTTGCGATATCCGTTCGCGCGGACGACGCAAAGTCCACGGTGCCGCTCACCCTTGATCTGCCCTCACACACACTCAAAGGCACCCCTGAAGATTTGCCCGCCGGCCCAAACACCGAGCCGCTCTCCGACAAGGCGCCCCCGCCCATCCAAGTGCCCAAAGGCGTCTCGAATGTCGCCGCCGGCAAAACCGTCACCAGCAGCGTGCCGCCGTATCTGGGCGAGTTGATCCAGGTCACCGATGGCAAGAAGGAGCCGTTGGACGATGATGCCGTGGAATTCAGGAAAGGCACGCATTGGGTGCAGGTGGATCTGGGACAGTCCTTCGCCATCCACGCCATCGTCATGTGGCACGACCACCGTTACGTCCAGGTCATGCGCGATGTCATCCTGCAGGTATCCGATGATCCCGCGTTCAAATCCGGCGTGACCACGTTGTATAACAACGACACGGATAATTCCTCCGGGCTTGGAGTGGGGACGGACCGCGAATATTTTGAAATGCAATTCGGACGGGTCGTGGCCTGCAATGGCATCAAGGCCCGTTACGTGCGCGGCTACACCAGGGGCAGCAACCAAAGCGCTCTCAATTGCTGGCAGGAAATCGAAGTGTATGCGCTGCCGGCCAAATGAATCGCTGGGCCGCACTGGCGGTGCTGCTGGCCATCGCCGGCGCGCTTGCGCTGCGCGTTCCCAAACTCGCCACGCGCCCGCTCCACAACGATGAGGCGGTCAACGCCGTCAAAGTCAGCGAATTGTGGCAGCACGGTCGTTACGTTTACGATCCCGACGAGTATCACGGGCCGGCGCTCCACTACGCCACGCTCCCGTTTCTGTGGTTGAGCGGTGCCCGTAACTCCGATGATCTCGATGACGCGACGCTGCGCCTCGCGCCAGTCGCGTTTGGTGTCGGCTTGATCCTGTTGCTGCTTCTCTTCGCCGACGGCTTGGGCCGTCACGCCCTTGCTTGGGCGGCAGTCTTCATCGCAGTATCCCCGGCGATGGTTTTTTACAGCCGTTATTTCATCCACGAAATGCTGCTGGTGTTCTTCACCGCGCTGACCCTGGGCGCTGGCTGGCGTTACTGGCAAACGCGCTCGGCACGCTGGGCCATTGTGGCAGGCGCGGGCTTGGGTCTGATGTTCGCGACAAAGGAAACTTTCGTCATCACCCTCGCCGCGATGGGACTCGCAGGAATCGCGACGGCTTGTTTGAATCGCAGATGTCTCCAACGATGGGTCGCGGATAGGGGCTATGAACCTCGCGCCAGCGTCTTGGAGTGCGGCAGTCCTCTGCCGCTTTCGAAAGCGCCGAAAAGCGCCAGAGGACTGGCGCAGTCCAAAACCTTGCGGCACGCCGCGCTCGCGTTGTCTGTGGCTTTCATCATCTGGCTGCTGCTGTTCAGCTCCTTCTTCACCAACTTCGCCGGCCTGCTGGATTCAGCGCGCACTTATCTACCGTGGCTCAAGCGAGCGGGCGGACACTCCCCGCATATTCATCCATGGAGTTTTTATCTCCAACGGCTCGCATGGTTTCATCCGGTAAAAGGTCCGGCTTGGAGCGAGGGATTGATCCTGGCTCTGGCCGCGCTCGGTGCCGTGGTGTCGCTCGTCGGCAAGAAATCTCCGCTGCACCGGTTCCTTGCGCTCTACACAATCATTCTCACGACGGCTTACTGTGCGATTCCCTACAAGACTCCGTGGTGCATGCTCAGTTTCTTTCACGGGATGATTTTGCTCGCCAGTGTCGGTGCGGCGGCGCTGGTGGAATTCTTCCGCGCGCGCGCATGGAAGGTTGTGATTGTCGCGGTGCTCCTCGCCTTGACGCTGCAACTCTCGTGGCAGGCATGGCGCGCGAGCTTCGTTTATCCCACTGACCGGCGAAATCCTTACGTCTATGCGCAGACCGTGCCGGACATTTTGAACATCGTGCAAAGAGCCGAAGGGATCGCGCGTGTGGCGCCGGCGGGATATGAAACGGTTGTGAAAATCATCGCGCCGGAAAACGATTACTGGCCGATGCCGTGGTATCTGCGACGGTTCAAGCACCTCGGCTGGTATGAAAAACTTCCGAAGGACCCGTTCGCGCCCATCGTGGTGGTCTCGTCGAAGCTGGACGCGCGCCTCGACGATAAGTCGGACAAGAAATGGATCATGATCGGGCTTTCGGAACTGCGCCCGGGAATCGCTTTCGAGCTTTATGTCGAGTTGGAGCTTTGGAAAAAGTATGTCGAGACCTTGCCGAGGAATCAGGATTGACGGTCGAGTGCATCAATCCCGCTGCGCGAGAATTTTGCCATGTGACGCCGGATTCACTCTTGACGTTTCCAAGGCCCGGGAGTGGAATCACCCGCATGACATCAAAGCCATTCAACATCAATCGCCGCAGATTTCTTAAGACCACCGCAGCCATCACCGCCGCCACCGGCGTGCCCGGATGGTTCCTCGAACTCGAATCTGCCCATGCCGCCCGCCCCAGGCGGCTCGGGCCAAATGATCGTCCGGGCATCGCACTGGTCGGTTGCGGCGGCCAGGGTCGCGGCGACTGCAACGGCGCGGCCAACTTCGGTGACGTGCTCGCTGTGTGCGACGTGGACGACAGCCACGCCGAGGTCGCTGCCAAGCAATTCACCAAAAACGGCAGGGTGCCGGAAAAGTATAATGACTTTCGCAAGCTCATGGAGCGCGATGACGTCCACGCCATCATCAACGGCACGCCCGACCATTGGCACACGCATGTGAACCTGCTCGCCGTGAAGTGCGGCAAGGATGTCTACACCGAGAAGCCGCTCACCCTCACCATTGATGAAGGCAAACGCCTCGTGAAAGCCGTTCGCGCCAACAAGCGCATCCTTCAGGTCGGCAGCCAGCAGCGCAGCGACCGCAATTTCCGTCTCGCGTGCGAATTGGTTCGCAACGGTCGCATCGGCAAGCTCCAGCACATGATCGTCGGTCTGCCCACGGGGCCGGTCGGCGGGCCATTTCCTGAGCAGCCTGTGCCTGCCGGACTCAACTGGGATTTCTACCTCGGCCAGACGCCAGTCGTGCCTTACAACGGCAAAAACTGCCACTGGGATTTCCGCTGGTGGTATCAATTCAGCGGCGGCCAAATGACCGATTGGGGCGCGCACCACAACGACATCGCCCAGTGGGGCAACGGCACCGAGCGCAGCGGCCCCGTTGAGATCAACGGCAAGTCGCTCACGGAAATGGTGCCCGGTGGCTACACCGCCGCCGCCAAATACCGCGTTGACTGCAAATACGCCAATGGCGTGACCATGACCATCGTGGACGAAAGCACCCGCACTGAACGCGACGTCATCAATAAAGTTGATAAGGACGGCAATCCGCAGACCCCCAATGGCGTGCAATTCCTCGGGACGGACGGCTGGATTTTCGTGTCGCGCGGCTCGATCAAGGCCAGCAACGACGAACTGCTGCACAATCCGTTGCCGGAAACCGCCATCAAGCTCTACAAAAGCAGCAACCACATGGGAAATTTTTTCGAGTCCATGCGCAGCCGCAAAGACCCGATCTGCGACGTGGAAATCGGCCATCGTTCCATCACCGTGGCCCATCTCGGCGTCATCTCCGTGCGCATGAATCAGCCTCTCAAGTGGAATCCCGGCAAGGAAAAATTCACTGGCGCCAATGCCAGGGAAGCCAACAAGTGGCTCGCCCGCGAACAGCGCAAGCCATACGACTATGGCTTCATCGCCTGACCGGCTGATTTGACTTCGTGCCATCGTCCCGCTGTTGGCGGGACGAATTTTTCTCTGACGGCAAATAAAATCAAATCACGCCACGAAAAACTTGTGCCATTAAAGGCGGGATCATTCCGCACGCAAACTTCGCGCATTGACTTCTTGTCAAAGGAAATTGTTTGTGGGTAAATGACACGAAACCAACCACCCTGTGAACTTGACGAAGTCTTATTTGCGGTTCGGTCAGTTTCTTCTCGCTTTGACTTTCTGTGTGCGCGCGTTCGCGGCAGACCCGCCGGCTGCCGACGCGCTGTTGCTCACCGCCGAAGGCACCGTGCAGGTTTCACCCGCAGGCCAGACGGCGTGGTCGGCCGGCAAGACCAATCAAACACTCAAAATCGGCGACCGCGTCCGCACCGCCGCCCGCAGCCGCGCGACCGTCCGCCTGTCGAACCTCACCGTGCTGCGTGTCAACGAATTGACCACGCTGCAAATCCAGCCGCCGTCTGCGCCGGGAAAACAAGCCGCGCTCGACGTGAAAAGCGGCGCGGCCTACTTCTTCAGCCGCGAGCGCCCGACGGAAATGGAATTTCGCACGCCGCTTGCCTCGGGAGCGATTCGCGGAACGGAATTCAACATCGCCGTTGCAGACGATGGCAGGACGGTCGTCACGCTCATTGACGGCGCGGTCGGGCTGAACAACGAACAGGGCTCGGTGGATTTGGTGAGCGGCGAGCAAGGCACGGTCGAGCCAGGCAAAGCTCCGACGAAGACCGCCGTCATAGAAGCCGTCAACATCATCCAATGGTGCCTCTACTACCCGGCGGTGATTGATCCCGATGAACTCAACTTCACTGACGAGGAAAAGGAAATTCTCGCCGCGTCGCTCAAAGCTTACCGCAGCGGTGATCTGCTGGCGGCGCTCGCGAATTATCCAGCCACACGCGCGCCGGTTTCGGACTCGGAAAAGGTTTTCGTCGCTTCGCTTTTGTTGTCCGTCGGCCAGGTCGCGCAGGCCGAGAATGAACTCAACTCCGCACGGGTGCCGGCGGCTGCCGCGTTGCAGGGCATGATCGCCACCGTCAAGCACCAGCCCTGGTCGCGCGCCGCGAAGCCCACGCTCGCCAGCGAATTGATGGCGGATTCTTATTATCTTCAATCGCAGGAGCAGCTCGAAGCCGCGCGAAGCGCCGCGCGCGCCGCGACAGAAAAATCTCCGAACTTTGGTTTCACGTGGGAGCGGCTGGCGGAAATGGAGTTCAGTTTTGGCCGCGTGCCGGAAACTCTCGCCGCGCTGGACAAAAGTCTGGAACTGTCGCCCCGCAATGCCCAGGCGCTGGCGTTGAAAGGATTTGTCCTCGCCGCGCAAAACAAAATTTCCGAAGCGCAAGATTTTTTCGAGCAGGCCATCGCCATTGATGGCGCGCTCGGCAACGCGTGGCTCGGTCGCGGCCTGACAAAAATCCGGCAGGGCAAACGCGACGACGGCCTGCGCGATTTGCAGACCGCAGCGACGCTTGAACCGCAGCGCGCGGTCTTGCGCAGCTATCTCGGCAAGGCGTTCAACAACACAAAAGACAACCAGCGCGCCGACAGGGAATTGAATCTTGCGAAAAAGTTCGACCCGAACGACCCGACGCCGTGGCTTTACTCCGCGCTGCTCGCGCAACAGGAGAATAAAGTGAACGAGGCCGTTCGCGACCTGGAAAAATCTCGCGACCTGAACGACAACCGCCGCATCTACCGGTCGCGCCTGCTGCTCGACCAGGACCGCGCCGTCCGAAGCGCGAACCTCGCGGCGGTTTACAAGGACGCGGGCATGACCGATTGGAGCGTCCGGGAAGCGTCGCGCGCGGTGAATTCTGATTATGCAAATTTTTCCGCGCACTTGTTTCTCGCGAACAGCTACGACGCGTTGCGCGACCCGAAGCAAATCAATCTGCGCTACGAAACGCCGGCCTTCGCCGAACTGTTCCTCTCACAATTGCTTGCGCCCGTCGGCGCGGGAAATCTCTCGGCCTACGTTTCCCAGCAGGAATATTCAAAGCTGCTGGAGCACGATGGGCTGGGCGTGAGTTCCACGACGGAATATTTCAGCCACGGAGACTGGCACGAGAGCGCGTCGCAATACGGCACGTTCGGGAATTTCAGTTACGCCCTTGACGCGGAGTATCGTTCCGAACGCGGCTTTCGCCCGAACAACGACCTCGAACAGACGACGTATTACCTCAAGGCGAAGGCGCAAGTGACGCCACAAGACAGCCTTTTCTTCGGAGCATTGCTTTACAAAACTGACTTCGGCGACGTGGCGCAATATTACAATCAGGACCGCTCGATCACCACGGTGGCGTCGAATCCAGACGGCTCGATGAGCGGCGTTCCCGCGCCGAGCCTGAGTTTTCGCGGCAAAGAAGTTCAGGAGCCGAACATCTTCGTCGGCTATCATCACGAATGGAATCCCGGTTCGCATACGTTGTTTCTTTTCGGCCATCTGGATGACACGCTGAATTTGAGCGACACGAACGCGCAGATTCCGTTTGTCCGATACACGTCATTCACACGCGAGCTGTTCGAGCTTTCGGCGCGACCATTCCCATTCGCTTCACAAAGGCGTTTCGACGCCAACTCGATTGAAGCGCAGCACATCTGGCAGATTCCGATGCACTCGCTCGTCGTCGGCGCGCGTTATCAAAGCGGCGAGGCGCGCGGTTCGACCACGATCACAAATCCATATGTTCTCAGCGGCTTTACGGGCATGCCCACCGTCACCAACCAGCACGTGCGCGCGGACCTCGAACGGGTTTCCGGCTATGGATATTATCAATTACAGCCCGCTGAGCGGGTGCGCCTGTTTGGTGGCGTCAGCTACGACTACCTGAAATTCCCGCGCAACGTGGACACCGCGCCGATGAGCAGCGCCGAGGCGGACAAGTCGCAAATCTCGCCGAAGGCCGGCTTCATCGTCAGTCCGTTTGCGCAAACGCATTTGCGCGGCGCTTACACGCGCTCGTTGGGTGGCGCATTTTACGACGCCAGCGTGCGGCTCGAGCCGGTGCAGGTCGCGGGTTTCAACCAGGCGTTTCGCAGCATCGCGCCGGAATCGGCGGTCGGCCTGGTGCCGGGGACGAAGTTTGAAACGTTCGGGCTTGCGCTGGAGCAAAGTTTCAAGAGCGGGACTTATTTCAACATCGAGGCGGAACTGCTCAAGTCGGAAGCTGCGCGCACTGTCGGCGCGTTCACGAATACTTTCGGCGCAATTCCCCGCGAGCTTTCCGGCACACGGCAAACATTCGACTTCAAGGAAAAGTCCCTCACGTTCACTCTCAACCAACTCGTCAGCCGCGACTGGTCGCTTGGCGCGCGCTACCGGTTGAGCTACGCCGACCTCGACGGCCGTTTCCCCGGAATACCAGATTCCGTGAAGGGCGAAGACGGCTTCAAGCAAAACCAGCAGGCCATTTTGCATCAGGTGAATTTGTTTGCCGTTTACAACATCCCTTGCGGTTTCTTCGCACGCGGCGAGGCTATTTGGACGCAGCAATCCAATCGCGGCTACAACCCGGACATTCCGGGTGACGAGTTCTGGCAGTTCCATCTGTTTGCCGGCTACCGCTTTTATCACCGCGCGGCTGAAGTGCGGCTCGGTTTGCTGAACGTCGGCGACCAGGATTACCGGCTCAACCCGCTGAATCTTTACAACGAGTTGCCGCGCGAGCGGACGCTGGCGGTGAGTTTCAAGTTTTATTTTTGATATTTTCAGATCGGGCAAGCATCTAAATTGGCTGTGAACCACTGATATGAGCCACCGCAAGATTGATTTGCGCCACGGGACTTTGCTCGTCCTCATCCTGATTTTGTCACTCCCGCTTTCCGCCGCCGACAGCCGCGCGCCCGTTCCTGATTCCATCCTGCTGACTCTTGAAGGCAAAGTCGAAACCGCGCCGTCTAACCAGGCCGTGTGGTCGCCCGGCCAGACGAACCAGACGTTGCGCGCCGGCGACCGTCTCCGCACCGGCGTGCGAAGCCGCTCCACCGTCCGCCTGTCGAACCTCACCGTGCTCCGCGTCAACGAACTGACCACGCTGCAGATCCAACCGCCGTCCGCGACCGGAAAACAAAACGCGCTCGACCTCCAACGCGGCGCCGCTTACTTCTTCAGCCGCCAGCGCCCCACGGAAGTGGAATTCCGCACGCCGCTCGCCTCAGCAGCGATCCGAGGAACGGAATTTCATCTTGCCGTCGCGGATGACGGCACGACCCGCGTCACGATGATTGATGGCGAAGTGGCGTTGAGCAACGAGCGCGGCGGCGTTCAATTGGCGAGCGGCGAAGAAGGGATTGTTGAACCGGGCAAGGCGCCGAGAAAGACCGCCGTCATCGAAACCATCAACATCATCCAATGGTGCCTCTACTACCCGGCGATTTTGGATTTGGACGAACTCAAGTTCACCGACGCCGAAAAACAAATTCTCACCGCGTCGCTCGACTCCTACCGCAGCGGCGACTTGCTCAACGCTCTGGAAAATTATCCGGCCAACCGCGCGGCGGTTTCCGACGCGGAAAAAATTTATCTGGCCGGACTGTTGTTGTCCGTCGGGCAGGTCGAACAAGCCGAAACGCAACTCATAAAAGTTGATTCGCCTTTAGCCGAAGCACTGCGCGGGCTTGTGCTCGCCGTCAAACATCAAGCGTGGCCGCGCTCCGCGAAGCCCGCGCTCGCGAGCGAGTTGATGGCTGATTCGTATTACCTCCAATCACAAGACCAACTCGAAGCCGCGCGAAATTCCGCCCGCGCCGCGACCGAAAAGTCCCCGAACTTTGGCTTCGCTTGGGAGCGGCTGGCGGAATTGGAATTCAGTTTTGGCCGCGTTCCGGAAGCGCTCGCCGCACTAGACAAGAGTCTCGAACTCTCACCGCGCAACGCCCAAGCGCACGCGCTGAAAGGTTTCATCCTCGCTGCCCAGAACAAAATTCCTGCCGCACAAAATAGTTTTGAAGAGGCTATCGCCATTGACGGCGCGCTCGGTAACGCATGGCTCGGTCTCGGCCTGACGAAAATCCGTCAAGGCAACCGCGACGACGGCCTTCGCGATTTACAGACCGCAGCAGTGCTGGAGCCGCACCGTGCCGTTTTGCGAAGCTATCTCGGCAAAGCCTTCAGCAACGCCCGCGACAACGCGCGAGCGGACAAGGAATTCAACCTCGCCAAACGCTTCGACCCGAACGACCCCACCGCATGGCTTTACTCCGCGCTGCTCGCGCAACAGGAGAATAAAGTGAACGAGGCCGTCCGCGATCTGGAAAAATCTCGCGACCTGAACGACAACCGCCGCATCTATCGGTCGCGCCTGCTGTTGGACCAGGACCGGGCAGTGCGCGGCGCGAACCTCGCGGCGATCTACCGCGACGCAGGCATGACCGACTGGAGCGTGCGCGAGGCCTCACGCGCGGTGAACTCGGATTACGCAAATTATTCAGCCCACCAATTTCTGGCGAACAGCTACGACGCGTTGCGCGACCCGAAGCAGATCAATCTGCGTTACGAGACGCCCTGGTTCAGCGAACTGCTGCTTTCGCAACTGCTGTCGCCGGTCGGGGCTGGAAATCTTTCGGCTTACGTTTCGCAACAGGAATATTCAAAGCTTTTCGAGCGCGACGGGCCGGGCATCGCTTCTGCCACGGAGTATTTCAGCAGCGGGGACTGGCATCAGGCCGCATCGCAATTCGGCACGTTCGGAAATCTTTCCTACGCGCTGGACGTGGACTACCGTTCGCAGCGCGGCCAGCGCCCGAACAATGATCTCGAACTTGCGAGTTACGACGTAAAAACAAAGGCGCAACTGACGCCGCAGGACACCATATTCGTCGGAGCATTCTTTTACGACGCCGAGTCCGGGGATGTTGCACAATACTATAATCAGAACAGTTCAACGAGATTTGGTTTCCCGATGCCCAGCCCGACGTTTCGCCTGGAGGAAAAGCAGGAGCCGAATCTTTTTGTAGCTCACCACCACGAATGGGGGCCCGGTTCGCACACGCTTTTTTTGTTCAGCCTGCTCGACGATACGCTGGCTTACGAGGATCCCAATGCTCAAATTCCATTCATCCGTCACAACATCAATAGCAATGGCGTATTCGCAATAGAGCGGATTGAATCCAAAGCTTTGGAGGTGGAATATGAGCGGCGTTTTGAAGCTTACTCGGCGGAGCTTCAACAAATCTGGCAGCGGCATGAGAATACGCTGGTGGCCGGGGTGCGCTACCAGATCGGTTGGGCGGACACAACGGACGGCGTCGGATATGGGCTGGGTCAGCCTTCCTTTTCGGCGCAGCACATCGAGGCAAAATTGGAGCGGGCAAGTTTCTACGCTTACGACCATCTCCAGATTTGCGATCAACTTCAAGCCACCGCCGGTTTCAGTTACGACCGGCTGCATTATCCGCGAAACGTTGACACGTCACCACTGAGCACCAGGGAAACGGACGCCGAACGAATCTCGCCGAAGGCTGGAATCGTTTGGTCGCCATTTTCTGGAACGCATCTGCGCGGCGTTTACACGCGTTCGTTCGGTGGCGTTTTTTATGACACCAGCGTGCGGCTTGAACCGACACAAGTTGCCGGATTCAACCAGGCATTCCGCAGTCTGGCGCCCGAAGCGGCAGTGGGACTTGTTCCGGGCACGCGATTTGAGACGTTTGGTCTGGCGTTGGAGCAGGCATTTAAGACGCGAACGTATTTCAACGTTGAAGCGGAATTGTTGAGTTCGGAGGCATCACGCACGGTTGGAGTATTCACTAACCATCCTTCCGGACTAATCATCCCCCAGTATCCCAGCGGCACGCAGCAACGGCTGGAATTCGAAGAGAGGACTTTGCTTGTGACCTTAAATCAACTGGTTGGGCGCGATTGGTCGCTCGGCGCGCGTTATCGCCTGAGCGAGGCCGACTTGAACGGACGTTTCACGCAACTTGCCGTCACCACCCCTGGTGTGAAAGGACGAAACCAGAATGAGACAGCCATCTTGCACCAAATAAATTTTTTCGCGGGGTTAAATCATCCGTCTGGTTTTTTCGCTCGCGGCGAAGGTGTCTGGACGCAGCAATCCAATCGCGGCTACAGCCCGGACATCCCCGGCGACGATTTCTGGCAGTTCAATCTGTTTGCGGGCTACCGGTTCTATCATCGTGCGGCGGAAATGCGGCTGGGTCTGCTGAATCTGACGGATCAAGATTACCGGCTCAATCCGCTGAACCTTTACTATGAGCTTCCACGGCAACGCGCGGTGGAGATTAGTTTTAAAATATATTTCTGAATGGTCTCACTGCACCACGGTCAAGGTTGCACGGTCAAGGTCGCGTTGGTGCTTGTAGCTTTTTTATTATTACAGTTAGACACTTCTACTTTGTATTGCTTTCCGCTTAACGTTGTTGTCGCGTTAGGTATGTCGAGGAAATTTTCCGTAGACTCCTTCACTTTCGAACTGCCCTTAAACCATTTGTAGATCAGAGCATTGTCTGTTGGAACCGTAGTCGAACCTGTTGCAAACGGTGTGGCTGCAACGGAAAAGGTCGCCGTGTTGCCGGCGGTTACCGTCGTGCTCACCGGGTTTGCAGTAATTGTCGGTGGGTTGGGGACCACATGACCCTTGGCTGTTTTCTTCGTCGCATTGACTGATGCAATGACAATGTAATAAAGGCCGGGCCTCGCATCGAAGCTGAAAGATTCACCGGTGTTGTTGCCTACGTTCGCGTCTGCGGATTTGACTTCAACCAGGTTCGAAAAATCCGAATCATCTCCCGTGCATCCGCCAGTGCCAGTGCAGGTATAAAGCGCCAGGATCGTGTCATACTTTGAACCAATAGTGTCAAGCGTCCACGTCGCACTGCAATTGATAGGCAGATAAAACCAGCGCGAAGAGGCGCAGGATTTGCCGCCATGAGGGCCTTCGCCCTTCTCGATGAACGTTTCATCCTCCCCAAACAATTGTGTGCCAGTAAAGCTGCTGCTCAACCCGGTCGCCGCCAGCGCATTCGACACTGACGCCGCCGATGCGTCTTGAAATTTATCCAATGCGCGGACAGTGGAGTCCACACCGCCGTCCTCATCTTGTGTGTTGGCTTGAATGTCTGCAAGCCTCGAGATGACACTTCGTGGCGGCACGTTCGTGGTGCTGACCTCGACGCGGTAGGCACCGATGTTGTTCGAATCAACATTCAAGATCGAAAGCGAAGAATTCGTCTCACTGAGGATATTCGTTCCATTGAAACGCCATTGGTAAGTCACCGGCAGATTCGTCACGAGGACTGACAGCGTTACGTTGGTGCCGAGGCCGACTGTCTGGCTGGCCGGATGGCCGACAATCTCCGGCACCTTTAGGCTGGTGGTTTCCAGGTTCCAACTCAGAATATAGTCCCCTTTTGCTCCGTAAAACCCATCAATTGCGATCTGATATTCCGTGCCGGCAGCGGCATTGAAGGTCACGGCGCTGTTGTAAACTCCGGCGGAGTCATCGTCGCTGGCTTTGGCGACGAGGTTCGAAAAGGCGCTTCCAGTGTAAATGGCAAGCAGCGTGTCAAAGCCGCTGCCCCGGGTCGAAAACGTCGCGATACCAGTATTCGTCGGCGACCATTTCAGCCAGAGCGACGCGCCGCCTCGATTATTAGCGTGCTTCGGCTCACCGGCTTCTTTCGTCGCGGAAAAATTCTTGCCTCGGCCGCCTCCATTCGTCGCAGAGCCGAGCGAGCCACGCGCCGCAAAGCTGTCCGACGCGGAAAACTCGGTAAGGTTGGTCATAATCAACGTAGCCACGTCGCTGTTGACTGCGCCCTGCGAGTTGTAAATCGTGCAGTAGTAAGCGCCGCAATTAGTCGGCTGCGCGTCTGTGATCGTGAAAGTGCTGTTGGTTGCGTTGTCAACCGCGATGCCATTCAACCGCCACTGATAGAAAACTGGTGGCGCGCCGGTCGCGGTGACGAAGAATGAGACGGTGGAACTGCTGGTGACTGTGAGAGATGTCGGTTGGGAAGTGACAAACGGCGGGTTCACCTTCAGGACTGCGTTGCTGCTGGTTGCGCTTCCAGCAGAGTTCGTGATGACGACTGAATAGCTTCCTTCATCCGACTGTGAAAGGTTAGTAAGCGTCAAGTAAAACTGCGTGCCGCCGGCGATGTTCGTCCCGTCTTTCTTCCATTGATACGCCAGCGGCTCCGCTCCAACGGCGGTGACGGTGAATTGAATCCCTATTCCGGCGCTGTTCGTCCGGCTCTGCGGATGCGTGAGGATAATTGGCGGAGCTACAACTGTTAGTCGTGCAAGATCGCTGAACGCGCTTCCGAAAGCATTCGTTACGCGCACCCCGTAAAAATCCGCATTGCTTTGAGAAAGGCTGCTGATTGTGAGGATAGTGGTGTTGACGCCGGAAATGTTCCCTCCATCGCTCAGTGGCGCCCCATTGCGATACCACTGATAGGTAAGGGGCGTCGCGCCGTTTCCAAGCGCCGTGAACGTGGCCACTGTGCCAGGATCGTTCGTGCGGCTTGCCGGGTTCAGGACGATTGCGGGTGGACCTGCATCTGTAGAGCCGATGTAAGCTCGGTAATATAGCCGAGAAAAATCAGGCGCGGTAAAATCACTGAAGTCGTTACTACCCGATGCAGCAGAAACAGCCAGCAGTGGAGTATACGGCCCGTTGACGGACGCCGAAACCGCAACCACATAGTTTTTTGCCGCGTTGGTTGGCCCGATCAAGCGTGCCTGAAAAACTCCGTCTTCCGTTAACGACGAGTCCGTGAACCGAAATGGGGTGCTGAAACTGACGGTCAATTCATCCACAGCCAGACCTGCATCGCTCCCCGTGTCGTCCGTCTTGACCCAGCGCAGGAACAACTCTTGTCCCGGCGCAAACGTCGTGTTCGCCAGGACGATGCCGGAAACAATCTGACGGTTGGTCGAGGCGTTGCCATCCAAGGCGATGCCGGCATTGGTCGTCACGTAAGGCGACTTGAAATTCAAGTCGGAAACCGATGTCCACGTCGCATTCGTTGTCGGGTCGGGATCGGTGATTGCCGAACTGGCGAGCCGATGCCAGAACGTGAGCATGTTGGTCACAGCGCTTGCGCCATTGGCTGCGCGCCACTGTTCGCCGGTGAACGACACGGTGACGTTGAGCGCGTTTGTGGTGTCGTTTGTGAACCGCAGGCCAAAGGCAAGCGTCTTTGGCGTGCCGGATGAAAGGAACCCCAATGCGCGGTCGGTGGCAGGATTTATCCCGTTGGTTGAACCGTAGCTATACAACCTGCCCGTGACAGCAGCACCGACGTCCACCTGATAATTGGTGAACGTGCCGCCGATCTGCCTCGACGCATACCAACCGGGCAGTGTCGTATTGTTGCTCCAAACCGGTGTGGCTCCAGCCGGGCTGTTGGACAACGAATCAAAGTTTTGCGAGTAAACGTTGCCCGTGAGACTGCTGATGGCGATTTGACCGAGTGACGCCAGCGGAACGAGCGCCACGAACATCACCGCGCATACGACCAAGCCTTGAGGAATGAGGAGAAGTTTTTTCATAAGCCCACAACAAATCTTCTGATTTAACCGCCCATCGAACCGTGGCATGGGAAGCCAAAGCCCCATTGCGCTGGAATCCGGTGAACTGGCTGACTATGACCGGCTTGGCGGGAAATACAAGCTGAACTTTCCAGTTTTTTCATTCCGCAGTCAGGGCAACTCTGCGAAAAATCAACCGCACTCCCAGCGGCACGATGTTGAACCTCGGCGGTCAGGATTACCGCCTCAACCGCTTGAATCTTTATTTCGAACTGCCGAGGGAACGGACGCTGGCGGTGAGTTTCAGATTTTACTTCTAAGTCTTCAGTCTTTGCCGATAAGCTTCGCGCAGAAATCCCAAGCGAAGTTAAATCGCGATGTTCAACAAGCTCAAACAAGTCTGGCGCGGCGCAGCAATCGGCGCGGTGCTGGCGACTGGGTTGGGTGTGGCGCTTCTGAAGTATCCAGATTTTCCCGCTGCGGAAAAGCTGTCTCACCTGAGTTACGATCTTCCGTTCCTGTTGCGCGCACCGATCCAGCCGGAGGATGTGGTGATGGTTTACATGGATGATGAGTCCTACAAGGAACTCAACCAGTCTTACATCCAGCCGTGGAACCGTTCTTATCATGCGCGTTTGCTCGACCGGCTTGCTGCTGACGGCGCGCGAGGAGCCGTGTTCGACATCGTTTTGAGCGACGCCGGACCAAACCCGGCTGAAGACGAGCAATTCGCCAAGGCCATCAAAGGCTTCGGGAAACTACTGTTGGCGGCTGATTACGTTGCTACCGGCTATGGCCGCGACGGCGTGGCCATGAAAACGATTGTGCCACCCTACGAGAAGTTCAGAGATGGCCTCGCTGATTTCGGTTCGGCGGAAACGAACCCTGACGATGACCTGCACATCCGCAGATTTGTTCCGATGGACGACGACGACCAAATCTCCACCATGAGCTGGACAATGGCCAAGCTTGCAGGCGCGGAGGTGACAAAAACGGAAGCGAACAGGAACCTGAACGGGAAGCGATGGATAAACTACTACGGCCCGCCGGCCACCATTCCGAATGTCAGTTACTACCGCGCAATCCTTCCGGGCGATTTACCGGCGGGATATTTCAGCAACAAGGTCGTGTTCGTCGGCGATCGCCGGTTGACCAAATTCGCCGGCGAACGCAAGGACGAATACCCCAATCCCTATTCCATACTGTCTCCAAAAAATCCGTTCATGCCCGGAGTCGAAATCCAGGCGACGCAGTTCCTGAACCTGCTGCGTGGCGACTGGCTGAGCCGCCTTTCGCCGAAAGCCGAATGGATGGCGATCATTTTCGCGGGATTACTTTTTGGAGCGGGACTGACGTTGTTCCGCCCGTTGGTCGCCGTCTGCATCGCGTTGCTTGGCGCGGTGTCCGTCGCCGCCGTTTCGTATTATCTTTTCAGAAAGCACCTGCTTCTGGTTCCGTGGATGATCGTCGTCGCGGCGCAAATCCCAATCGCCCTTGCCTGGTCCATCGTCTTCAACTCCGTCCAGCTTTACGTCCAGAACAAGCTCTTCGAGAAGTCGCTGGAGATGTATCTCTCGCCGAAGCTCGTGAAAAAATTTGCGGCGAACAAGGATTTGCTCAAGCCCGGCGCGAAAAAAGGGAATCTCACCATCCTGTTCAGCGACATCGCCAGCTTCACTTCCATCTCCGAGGGCATGGATTCCGATGAGCTTGCCAGGCACATGAACATTTATTTTGAGACCGCCGTCGGCAAATGCATCCATCACACCGATGGCACGATCGTGAAATACATCGGCGACGCCATCTTCGCGTTCTGGAACGCGCCCGATCCGCAGGACGACCACAAGCTGCGCGCGGTCGAAGCCGCCGTCGCCTTCCGCAATCTTCCGCCGCAACACATGAACGGGCAGTTGCTCGTCACGCGCATCGGCCTGCACACCGGTGTGGCGAACGTCGGCAATTTCGGCAGCACGGCGCGCGTGGATTACACCGCGCTCGGCGAAAACATCAACCTCGCCGCGCGCATGGAAGGGTTGAACAAATATCTCGGCACCATCTGCCTGTTGACGGCCGAAACCCACGACGGCATCGAAGGCAAATTCACCACCCGCTTTTTGGGAAATTTTCAGTTGAAAGGTTTCGAGAAGAGCGTCGGCGTCTATGAACTGGTTGGGAAATTGGAAGAGGCGGAAAGCGTCCGACCGTTGCACGAGGCTTTTGCCGCCGCGCTGAAGTTGTTTCAGGAAAAGAAACTCGCCGAGGCCGGGGTCGCGTTCCAAAAAATTCTGGAGGTCAATCCCAAGGACGGGCCGTCGAAATTTTACCTCAAGCACCTTGCGGAGTTGAAAGACCATCCGTTGCCGGAGAACTGGTCGGGCGAAGTGGAGCTGAAGGAGAAATAGAAAACGAATTTTTCTACTCAACGTTTCTCGCCGCGATGACGACGAGGATTGAATTCCACCAGTTTCCGCCGAGACACTAGAGCATTTTCAAAAATACTGTGGCCGCAAGTTAATGCCGTTGCGTTCTCCCTCACCCCGGCCCTCTCCCGCTGGGAGAGGGGGAATCGTTCGACCGCCCTGATGCAAATCGTGCCGCTGGGTTGGCGCAATGGCCTTTGGGAAAATCCGTGCCGACCAACAGGTGTTCCCTCTCCCAGCGGGAGAGGGCTAGGGTGAGGGAGAGATTCGCCCTGTCCAATCGGCCACGTTTTTATTTGAACCGCTCTAAATTCCACCGCCCCAGGCGAAGCGCCGCTTCTTGCCGAGCGGTTCGAGAAATTTTTTCGCGCCGGCGGCCATGAAATCCGTGTCCGTCCCCGCCATGAAAAACCGGAAGCCCTGAGCCTGAAACTTTTTGATGTCTTCCGGATTGCCGCCGGGACGACCGAGGATTTTTCCGTTCTTCTTTCCCGCCGCCACGATCTTCGCGATGGCCGCCTTCAGGCGCGGATGATCCTGTTTGCCGCGCAGGCCGAGCGAGAAGGAAAGATCGCTCGTGCCGATGAACAGCACGTCAATGCCCGGCGTGGCCGCGATTTCGTCAATCTGCGCCAGTGCCGTCGTGTCCTCGACCACGGTGACGACGAGGACGTTTTCGTCCGCGAAATCGTAATAGCCTTCCGGCGCGGGCCAGCGGAATTGCGCGAGGTCGGCGCCCGAACCGCGCAGTCCGCGCGGCGGATAACGGCACGCGGCCACGGCCTGCCGGGCCAGTTCGGGAGTGCTGGTGAACGGGAAGATCACGCCCAGCACGCCGGCATCCAGCACGCGCTTGGCGGTCCAGAGTTCGTTGACCGGCGGACGCGCGAACGGCACCGCCGGCAGGCCGCGCGTGGCCAGCACCACGTTGCGCACCGTTTCGAGACTGACCGGCGAGTGCTCCATCTCGAGCCAGAGAAAATCAAATCCCAGCGCCGCCGCCTGCGTCGCCACTTCAACACTGTTCACGCTGATGACGATGCCGATGACGGACTGGCCTTTTTTCAATTTGGCTTTGACTGGGTTTTCCCATTGGGGATGACGTGATACTGACTTCTTGGATTTCATAAATCTGGATTCTGGTATTTCCAATTAACGTTGGCGAACACAGTTCACGGGGTAAAGCGCCAGAGGACTGGCGCAGTCCAAGACGCTGCGCGTTTTCCTTGCACGATCGCATCGCGCGCCAGCGTTTTGGACTGCGGCGGACCTCCGCCGCTTTCTTATCACCGGTAGGCCATACTGTGCCGATGTTCACCGCAACTGGTATAGGATAGCCGGGAGACGAGTTGCTTTGGCAAGGATTTTGGAACGCGCTGCTTCTTCCTCTCCCCGGGACGCAGAGGTTGACACAAATTGAATTCATTCCGCAAAAATTCACAAGTAGGAACTGATTCATCTTTTCCCACAAATAACTGTTGACGGACTTTAATAGGTTGGTCATATTTATCCCATGAAT
The DNA here is from genome assembly GCA_964389025.1 of uncultured Verrucomicrobiota bacterium. Classification (GTDB taxonomy): domain Bacteria; phylum Verrucomicrobiota; class Verrucomicrobiia; order Limisphaerales; family CAYMCQ01; genus CAYMCQ01. The sequence goes on along the minus strand of CAYMCQ010000005.1, from coordinate 8,044 downwards.
ATGACTGAAAGCGCAAACGCCGTCTGGTTCACCACCAAAGGTCAGGTCGTGATTCCCCTCCGGCTGCGCAAACAATTCCACATCGAAGACGGCACGAAGGCCATCGTGGAAGCCACGGCTGATGGCATTCTTCTGAAACCCGTCACCCGCTGGGCTATTGAGCGCGGCTTCGGCCTGCTGAAACGCAAGCCCGGCAGCAAGTCGTTTCAGGAAGAATGGGCCGAACACAAGCGCGAGGAGCGGGAACTGGAGGACAGATAAATGCCCGCCGCCGTCCTCGACGCGCACGCATTGCTGGCATTTTTTCGAGGAGAAGAAGCTGCTGGCGCTGTCAAAGAACTGCTGCATAAGGCCGCCGGTGCCGACCGCCCCCTGCACATGACGGAAGTGAACTATGCCGAGGTGAAATACACGCTCCTCAAAAAAGATGGAGCGGGAGCGTGGGAACGGGCCGCTGACATCCTAAAAAGCCTTCCCATAGAGTTTCATTCCGCGACCCGCCCACTGGCTGATGCCGCCGCCGACTTCAAAGCCCGCTTCAAATTGAGCCTCGCCGACGCCTTTGCCGCCGCGCTGGCCAAGGAAAAGAAAACCGAACTCGTCACCGGCGACGCGGAGTTCAAGGCGCTGGAGAAAGAGATCAAAATCAACTGGCTGAAATAAACTCCTGTGTTCGCTCCGGCTCGCGAACTGATCAAATCAACGGCAAACCGAATTGAATTGAATAATCCACCGTTGAATCAAAGTAGCCGGGCAATCGCGCTACGGTATGAGATGCGCGCGGAAGAACTGGTTTTGGCTTGTGTCCAGTGGAACTGAAATGTCCAGACCTTCTGGAGTGAGTGCGTTGGTTTGAATCGGCGTCCAGCCTTGAAAATCGGGCGATGACTCCACGACCACGTTCGTGACAAAAGGCCACATGACCCGCATCTGAAAAAAGCCATTGGAAACCATCAGGCTGCCCGGGCTGCTGTCGAATACAAGCGCTGGCGTGCCCTTGGTTATTCGGTTGTTAAACATGTCCCCCACATAGACGTTGCCCGCACTGTCCATCGCCAGGCCCGATGGGTAAAAGAACCGCGCCTTGCTCCCGATGCCATCGTCCCTGCTTTGAGAAAAGTTCCTGCCCGCCAGCGTCGTCACCACCCCGGCTGGCGTCATCCTCCGTATCGTCTGGGCGCTTTGATCCACCACCACGAGGTTGCCCGCACTGTCCAACGCCACTCCATTGGGAAACTCAAACTGCGCGGCGCCTCCGATCCCGTCAGTGGTGCCGTGCTTCCCAGGGCTGCCCGCAAGCGTTGTCACCACCCAATTCGTCCCGGAAGGCGCGATCTTCCGAATCGTATAATTTTCGGTATCCGTCACGAAAATGTTGGTCGCGCTGTCCACAGCCAAGCCTTGAGGATTATTAAATCGTGCGGCTGTCCCCGTGCCGTCGTTGGTGCCACTAGTCCCACCGGCCAGCGTCGTCACCAGTCCAGCGGGTGTGACCTTTCGAATCCTGTTGTTGTTACAATCGGCAACATAGATGTTGGTCGCACTGTCCAGCGCCACGCCAAAGGGGCGGTTAAAGCGCGCGACGCTGCCGGTGCCGTTCGCGCTGCCTGCACTTCCAGCGCTGCCCGCCAGCGTTGTGACCTCTCCCATCGGCGTTATCTTTCGAATCGTCTGGTTTTGTGAGTCGGCCACATAGACGATGCCAGCGCCGTCCACCGCCAAGCCGATTGGTGCGTTAAACCGCGCCTCGCTTCCAGTTCCGTTAGTGCTGCCAGACTGTCCGCCAGTTCCAGCTAACGTCGTCACTGCTCCATCGGGCGTGATCTTCCGAATTGTGTTGTTGCCTCGATCCGCCACGTAGACAATGCCTGCGCTGTCCACTGCCACGCCTTCCGGTTGTTTGAACTGTGCCGCGCTGCCGATTCCGTCATTGGTTCCCTGAAATCTGCCGGCGAAGTTCGTAAAAGCGTAAGGCGTGTAAACGGTCTGTGCATGTGTTTGGTTGGCCGTCACTGCGAGCAAGAGTAACGCAAGAGCCAAGAATTTCCTTTTCACGTTTTAAGGGTGTTTTGTCCTGAATAAACGTTTTCCCAAAATCAATCAAGACAAATGTCTTATGCTTAATTTATTTGCCAGCGGGCAACTTTTGTCCGATGCCAAGCGTTGCGTCAGAGTTTTCAGACGGTTTTTCCCAAGTGGTAGAAAAATACCGCAAAGCAAAAGGGCTTAGTCGTGTCCAACTCGCAACGAAATCACATCTTCATCAAACTTACATTGGCCTCTTGGAGCGAGGAGAACGCAGCCCGAATTTAGACACGGCAAACGCGATTGCAAAAGCTTTGGGGGTTCGCTTGTCGCGATTGATCATTGAAGCAGAAAAAATTGAGGGAGTGAATAACAAACGTTAGACTTCGGCAAAGCTAGGCTTGCAAACCAACTGTCCACAAAATCGGGGCAAGACCACAGCGCTCCGTTCTGAAAGTTCAACGAGCGGGCGGTGATTCCTTGAGCAACCAAACTTCCGAAACCTGGCAGCCGCGGCCGTTGCCGCCCAACGTGGCGTCGCCGTTCCAACTCAAGGTCAGTTCGCCCTTCGCCGTGGCGGCGCGAGGGATGGCGAACTCGACCGGCTTGATCGGCTGCGGCTTCGGCATCAGCGGATGGATTTCCACAGTGTCATTGGCCACGAGCCGGATGGGTTTTTGCAGGCCGTCGCCGCCATAGACGACGCGCACGCGGTAGCTCGCGTTTGGATCGAGCTTTTCGTAGCGCAGCCGGAGCGGCGTCCCGCGCAAGGTTTCCGCGTGGTTGAGCCAGGAGTATCGCAAGGCGTCGTCCGGGCCTTCCTCCTCCGCGAAACGGCGCGACTGAGCCGCGAAGCCAACGAACGCCGACTCGAGGTTGGAGGGATCGTCGGCGGGATTCGGGTTGCGGACAAGATGCGGCTGGCGCGTCAGGTCGCCAAGATCATCGTAAAAGCCGCCCGGGCCGGGGTCGGTCCAGTTCACGATGTCACGGATGGCCGAGAGGCGCGACGGTTCGTCCGCGAGCTTGCGAATGGCCCTGAAGCGGCCGGTAAGCCAGGGCCGGTTGTTGAGCGGCGCATCAATGGTGTCGAGCGTGGCTCCGCGGTCGGGCGCGATGGCGCGATGGCGCGGGACGCTCAGTTGCATCTGGATGCTCTGGAACAGCGCCTCGCCAAGAACGGAAATCTGTTCGCGCAGTTCAGTGGCCACGCGGTTCGTCCGCGCGCGATCGAGCGTTGCCTGCGCCGCATCGAGGATGGCGAGCGAGCCTTTCTCCGGCGCCGATTGCAGCAGCGACATGGCAGCGCGTTCCAGGTCCTGCTCATAGGCGAGTCGCTGTTTGACGTAGGCGTCGCAGGCGGCGCGGAACATCGCCATTTGAAAACGCCAGTTGGCGCGCAGCTTCGGGCCGCCCTTGCGCTCCATCGCTTGAAACTGCTGCCAGGTGGTTTCGATGCTGCCGTTGGCCAGCGCGGGGCCGCGCCAGTTTTCTTCGAGCGCGAGCACGCCTTGCGCGAAATCTTCCGCGAACTGGTCGCCGATGAAATAGCGGCCGTAGTCGCGGAGGATTTCGGTCACATCGCGATCCGGATCCCAGCCAAGCCCGGACCAGACGGCCTTGTTCACGTCGTCGTTGCAGCCCTCCGAGTAGGTGATGAAGCCGAGGGTTGGCGGCTGGAAGAGGCGGAAGATGTTCGCGTAGGCGCGCGGGCGTGGGTTCACACATTCGCGGGCCTCGGTAAGCGCGAACGCAGTGTCCCAGTCCGCCACCGGGAACTGGCATTGCCGGTTGTGCGTGATGTCGGGGTAATGGCGCAGTTGGTATTTTGCCGGCAGCAACGCACGGAGTTTGACCGTGTCGAGCCGCACCTGCGGGCCGAAGACCACACCAGTGAGCCACGCCGGTTGTTCGTCACGCACGATGGTCATGAAGTCATCCCACCATTCCTGTGTGAAACCCTGCGGCGAAACCCACATCTGCGCCTTGGGATGGTAGCGATGCAGGTTCCGGGTCTGCTTCTCCAGCAACGGCATGAGCAGTTTCGGCGGCGTGTGGCCGGGATCACCGCCCGGAACAAACACGGCATCAAGGCGGGGCAACTTCGAGAAAACTTCGCCCCATTCGCGCAGCGCGAACTCGACGGTTTTCGGATCGGAATAATCGCTGTCCAGCGCCGGATACCAGGCCCACACATCAAGGCCGTAGGAATCGGCAAGGCCAGACATACCGGCCATCATTTCCAACGGCGGTCGCGGAAAATGCGGACTGTTGGCGTCGTCATCGGAGCGTGGCGGGATCAATTCGATGGCGTTGCAACCGAAGACGATGAGGTCGCGGAAGTATTGCTCCCAAGTGGGCAAATCCCAAGCGTCGTAGGAATGGGTCTTGGGGCGGTAGCCGAGTTGATGGCCGCGCAGCGGATACTTTGGCGCGGTGGTGATGTCCAAATCATCCGCCAAGGTCGCACTGCCACGCTGCATGTGCAGTTCGCGCAGCAATCTTCCGACGCCGAACAAAACGCCGCGCGCATCGTCACCGATGACGAAGACGCCCGCACTCGCCGCGCCGCGTTTGACGCAGAGCCGATAGCCCTCAGGGCCGGCGGCTTTGCGCACAGCCAGCAATTCCTTGGAATAGGGGCCGGCGAATTGTTGCAGGGTGGACAGGTTGCCGACGGCGATGACGGGCGCGCCCGACGAGGGCCACGCGGTCATCGTTGGCAGGAGCACGTGGGTGCGCTTTTCCACTTCTTCCACCAGCATCGTCACGGCTTTTTTTTCCGTGGCGGAAAGGTTGGCCAGGAACACAACGACCGCATTGCTCAAGTCGAGCGCGGCGCAGTGGAAAACCGCCAATCCAAAAACAACGCCTGTGAAAAATGCGGCGCGAATCATTTTTGACCCGATGCTTCGGCCTTTTTGGTTTCCGCCAAATGCTTGTCAAACCAATCGGCCATTGTCTTGACTTCCTCGTTCATCGTGGGCCAGGGATGTCCGCCGCCTTTCTTCACGATGAGTTCAGCCGATCCACCGGCGCTCTTGATGGCCTCGATCATCTTTTGGGATTGCTGCAACGGCACGATCGGGTCGGCGTCGCCGTGAAAGAACAGGAACGGAACATTGATCGCTTCCTTGGCCATGTAAACGGGAGATATAGCTTTTGCCGCTTCCTTGATTTCCTCCTCGCCGCGGCCTTTGATGCCACCGATGTAGAGCAAGTCGCCAATGATGTTCAGACTAGCCGCCTTGCCGCCCCAATCCAGAAAGTCGGTCGGTGGAAAGAAAACCGCCGTGGCCTTGACGCGGGTGTTGTGACGTTGCAGCGAGTTTTTGGAGTCGGGGTGTCCCTCCTCGGGCGTGACGGTTGCCAGCGTGGCGAGATGGCCGCCCGCCGATGCGCCGGTGATGCCCAGCCGGTCGGGATCAATCTTGAATTCGGCGGCGTGGTCTTTGACGTAACGGATGGCCAGCTTGATGTGTTGGTTCATTTCCTTGGCCGTGTAACGCGTGCGCGAGCCGGGCCGGACGGCGAACAGCGTGTAGCCGCGCGCGCAAAAAATCTGGTAAATCTGCGCGCGAGTGTGGTCGCGAATCTTGCCGCGGTCGGAATGATAGGCGCCGCTGGCCACGTCAACGATGGCCAGCCCGTTGCCTTTTCCTTTCGGGACGAACACATCCATCAACAGGCCCGTGCCGTGAACCTCGCCGTAAAGCTGGTCAATTTTTTGATCGTAGGACAGCGGTTCTTCGGCGAGTGCTGCCGAGGCAGCCATCAAAGCCAGACCAACCGACAGACACAATTTTTTCATTTCATTTTTCATGCAGACCTTTCCAACGCTCAAATTTTTCAGTTGTCAGTTATCCGTGAGCAGTAATCAGTGGTCAGTCCACCGATCACGGCTCACTGTTCACGAACCATTGGCGGCCGGCACATGAACGAGCCGGAGTAAACTTCCTCAATCCTTAAAAGTCACTTAAAAAATTGGCCTTGATTTTTTGCCTGGTGGCTTCGCGGATGGCTTTGAGGATTTCGGCTTCGGTCTGGAGCTGCGGCGAGGTCGCGCCGGGCATGTGAAAATCGTTAGACATTGGGCAGCGGTCTCATGCGGACGGCGGTTTCCTCCACGACGCTGAAGTGGCCGGACCAGTCGTCGCGGGACGCAAGCACTGCTGCAACCCGCGCGACCACGGCTCCGGCGGAGGGTTGCGCGATGCGGAACAGAACAATGCCATGCGATGCTTTCGAGCCGTGGCGGAAAACGAGTTCGCCAAAATCCTTGTCGAAGGTGATGAGCAGGCGGTTTTCCGCGTGGGCACGGGCGAGAACATCGGCGTCGGGACTGCCGGGAGCGATTTCACGAATCCAGAGAACATCATGGCCGTCCTGACGCAATCGGAGGACACAATCTTCGGGCAGGTTTTCGTTGGCGCAGAGCCGCATGGTCGGTGATCACACGGCGACGGCAAATACTTTTTCCTCATTCAACCGTTGTTGCGCGCACGCCACGCACGCGCGCACTTGCTCGCGGGTGAGGCGGTAGTTGCGCATGATCTCGTCTTCCGGCCAGCCCTGCGCAATGAGGCCGAGAATGAATTCCACAGCCAGCCGCGTGCCGCGAATGACGGGTTTGCCGACCAGCACGGCGGGATCGGCAGTGATGTAATCTTGCCAGTTCATGTTGCGGAAAGCTTACAACGGAACGGGGCGGTTGTCAGTGGCGAATGTTTCAAGGGAACAGGCACAGGATTTTTCACGCCGTCGCCAGATTATCTTCCAGCACTTTGGATTTGTTCGCCGGCGGTTCTGCTTCCGTTGCCGTCGGCGCGCTGTCCCAAATTTTAATCGGTTCGTAAAACGTGTTCCGTTGCACTGGCGTGCGGCCGGCTTCGCGGATGGCTTTGATCATGTCCGCTTCGGTCTGCAATTGCGGCGAGGTCGCGCCGGCCATGTGGAAGATGTGTTCCTCGATGATCGTCCCGTGCAGGTCGTCCGCGCCGTAGCTCAATGCCACTTGCGCCAGCTTCAGCCCCATGCCCACCCAGTAGGCGGTGATGTGATCGAAGTTGTCGAGGTAGATGCGGCTCACGGCGATGGTGCGCAACGCGTCGAAGCCCGTGGGCGGTGTCTTCACCGGGATGTCGTTGTTCTCCGGCTGATACGGCAGCGGCACGAAGCCGACGAAGCCGCGCGTCTCGTCCTGCAACGCACGCAATTGCCGCAGATGATCCACGCGGTCGGCGAGCGATTCGACGTGGCCGAACAACATCGTGCACGTGCTGCGTCCGCCGAGCTTGTGCCAGGTGCGATGCACGTCCAGATATTCCTCGGCGGATTCCTTGCCCTTGGCAATGGCACTGCGGACTTCCTTGCGAAAAATCTCCGCGCCGCCGCCGGTCAGCGAGTTGAGGCCAGCGGCTTTGAGTTCAATCAAAGTTTGCTCTACGGTTTTCTTCGCGAGCCACGCGAGATGGAGGATTTCAATGGCGGTGAAGCACTTCAAATGGAGTCGGGGAGCACACGCGCCTCGCGTGTTATTTTCAGCGCCACGCTGAAAATCCCGTTCAACAAACTTTTCCGTTTCGTGAAATTTGTGTGACGAAGATTCGCGCGAGGCGCACGAATCTGCACGCGGGGCGCGTGCGCTCCCCATTTCGTCGTTCAGCGCGCTCAACGCCTTGAGCATGTCCACGTAGTAACTGAACGGCAGCGAAGGATGCAGTCCGCCGACGATGTGCAGTTCCGTGATGCCGAGCTTCAGCGCCTCGCGCGCCTTCTCGACCATCTGCGGGATGGTCAACTCGAAGCCGTCCTTGTCGCGCTTCTTGCGGGCGAACGAGCAGAACTGGCAGGAGAGAATGCAATAGTTCGAGTAGTTGATGTAGCGGTTGATGATGTAGCTGGCGCGGTTGCCCATCCCGCCTCGGCGGGACCGCGCGAGATCGGCGATGGCCCCGAGCGCGTTGAGGTCTTTGGATTCAAACAACCGCAGCGCGTCGGCTTCGGAAATACGTTCGCC
>CAYMCQ010000004.1:0-99480 GCA_964389025.1 uncultured Verrucomicrobiota bacterium | reverse complement strand
GCGCTCTGCCGAGCCGCCGCTACGAGGTTGGCTTTTATTTTCACGGCAATTGGCAGACGCTTTCGTTCCGCGAAAATTTTCTGCGCTCGAACGACCCAATTGAAAACCTCGACGTGACGCTTTTGCAAAAGCATGTTCTCGCGCCCGTCTTCGGCATTGACGACCCGCGAACCAGCAAGCGCATCAACTTCGTCGGTGGTATTCGCGGCGCGGCGGAGTTGGAAAAGCTCGTGAACGGCGGCGAATATGCCTGCGCGTTTTCCATGTTCCCGACGAGCATCGAGGACTTGATGAGCATCGCCGACGCCGGCGGCATCATGCCGCCGAAAAGCACCTGGTTCGAGCCGAAGCTTCGCGACGCGATGTTCTGCCACATGATTTGATTGGGAGGGTTGGCGTGCCGCCGACCCAAAATTTATCGAACGGCAACATGCCGTCCCTCCCGCGTCTGAAAGTTTGCGACGGTCACAGACCGCCGCTACAATCTTCCCACTGTGAACCGTCAATTCCTAACCCGCTTCGCCTGGCTGTCAATCGCCGCCGCGCTCGTCACCATCGGGCTGAAGGCGGCGGCGTATTTCATCACCGGTTCGGTCGGTTTACTCTCGGACGCCGTAGAGTCGCTCGTCAATCTCATCGGCGGATGCATGGCGCTGGCGATGTTGACGGTGGCGGCGCGACCCGCCGACGAAGATCATGCCTATGGCCACGGCAAGGCGGAGTATTTTTCCAGCGGCGTAGAAGGCGGATTGATTCTCGTCGCGGCGGTGAGCATCGCCATCGTTGCCGTGATGCGGCTCATCACGCCCAAACCGTTGCAGGAATTGGGAGTCGGTCTCGCGGTTTCAGTCGGCGCGTCGCTCGTCAACCTCATCGTCGCGCTGCTGATTTTGCGCGCGGGAAAAAAACACAACTCCATCACGCTCGAATCCAACGCGCATCATCTGCTCACGGACGTGTGGACTTCCGTGGGCGTGCTGGCGGGCGTCGGCCTGGTCGCGCTCACAAAATGGAACTGGCTCGATCCGGTCGTTGCGCTCGTCGTCGCGGCGAACATCGTGTGGACGGGCGTTCGCATCGTGCGACGCTCCATCGCGGGATTGATGGACATTTCGCTTTCCGCCGAAGACATGGCCGCCGTGCGCAAAGTTCTGAAAACCTACGAGCAAACAGGGATTCAATTCCACGCGTTGCGTTCACGACAGGCGGGCGCGCGAAGATTTGTTTCAACTCATGTCCTCGTTCCCGGCGACTGGACCGTGCAACGCGGCCACGAACTGCTGGGCAAAATCGAAGCGGACATCCGCGCGGAACTGCCCGACACGGTTGTCTTCACGCATCTCGAATCGCTTGACGACCCGGCATCTTGGGACGACGAGACATTCGAGCGCGCAAAGTGATTTTCCGTTTTGCGCACCCGGCGTCTTGGCGGCCAAATTCCCTGCAATGAAAATTGTTCCGGCATATTCCGGCGGCCACGACATCGCGCACGAGGTGAAGAACCAAGTCCGCGAGAAATTTTCGCGCGTATTTCAAAATTTCCTGGGGCAATTCGATTCGCGGCGCGGGGTTCTTCATGCAGTCGATTACTGAAGCGTTGCGCCTGTTTTGCCAATCAAAGACTGCACGCGCGGTTGATTCAAGAATTCTCCCGGCGTGACGACGCGCACCGCCCCATAATTTTTCCGGTCAAAATGTCCCCGCGCGAGATTCACCGTGATGAGATATTCGGCCTGCACAGCCAGCGCCACTTCCAGAAAACGATTATCCGGCTCGTGCTCGATGGCCGTCGCGGTGAACAGCGGATAGCAAAGCTCCATTGCCGCCTGCACCTCCTCCAGAAAAAGCGGATGCTCCGCCAGCACTCGATGATACTCGACCAATGTGTCGGGACTGCCGTAAGTCTTGAAGATTCCGCGCTGACACAACTCACAGATGAACGCCGCTTTGTTGGTCGGGTTTGGCAACGTGGCGAGCTTCAGCACGCAGGTATCAAGAACGATGCGCAAGGTAAGGGCTGGCTGCGCGCAGCGCGTGCTCGCGGCGCTTTTTCTCGACGAACTGAATCGCTTCCGCCTCGCTCATCCGCCTGCCCTTGTTCTGCCGCCATGCCTCGGCAAGCCCGGGCGAAAGCTTGAGCTTGATCAGTTTTCCGCCAACTATGGCATTCACTTGCATGGGTCTAGTGTAGATTCGCGAGCCTATTTCGACAAGTTTTAGTCTTCAACTTTCCTCACCGAAATCTCCAGCATCCGCTCGATTGGCAGCCGCGCGCGTTTCAGAATCTGTTCAGGCAATTCGATTCGCGGCGCGAGGTTCTTCATGCAGTCGCGGAGTTTTTCGAGCGTATTCATCTTCATGTATTTGCACTCGCTGCAACGGCAATTGTCCGTTGGCAGGCGCATCACGTCATAGACCGGCGCGCAGAGAAATTCCTTGCAGGGACATTCCTTCTTCATCCGGTGGATGATCCCCGACTCGGTCACGATGACAAAACGTTTCGCAGGCGACTCTTTGCAGTAGGTGATCATCTTCTCGGTCGAAGCCACGGCGTCGGCGAGGTCGCGGACTTCGCGCAGGCTTTCGGGATGGACGACGACCTTCGCGTCAGGAAATCGCGCGCGAAGTTGCATGACTGCGTCGCGTTTGAACTCAACGTGCGCGTAACAATTTCCCTTCCACAACATCATCGGGCGTCCGGTCTGTTCCATGACCCACGCGCCGAGATTTTCGTCCGGCACAAAAAGCAGGTCGCGGTCGCGCGGCGCGGCGTTGACGATTTTGACGGCGTTGCCACTGGTGCAAATCACGTCGCACAAAGCTTTCACGTCCGCGCTGCAATTGATGTAGGCAATCGTCCAGAAATTTGGGTTCGTTTTTTGAAGCGCGGCGAGTTTGTCGGCAGGGCAACTTTCTTCGAGCGAGCAGCCCGCGTCCTTGTCCGGCAGCACGACGATTTTGTTCGGATTCAAAATCTTCGCAGTCTCGGCCATGAAATGGACGCCGCAGAAAACAATCACGTCCGCGCTGGTCTTGGCCGCCTGCTGGGAAAGTCCAAGTGAATCGCCGACGTAATCGGCAAGCTCCTGGATTTCGGCGACTTGATAATTATGCGCGAGGATGACGGCGTTGAGTTGTTTTTTGAGCGTGAAAATTTCGCGGGAAAGCGCGTCGGTTCGCGTCGTCCGTTTCTGCTCGCGAACTGTCAATTGCTCGACGCGCGGCTCGATTTCGAGGACATCAGTCATACCGAGAACCTATCGCCCGGGAAACTGAGCGTCAACAAGGCTGCCGGAGCATGGTAGAGGGTTTGACACTATAGCAAGATTCGGCCTCGAAGAGGCCAAACGTGAATAGCCGCAGGTGCAACCTGCGGATCCGCGATTGGCGAATTTGTTCAGCCCTGTCAGGGCTGAACGATTTTGGCGGCATCCAACCGTGGGTTTCACCCACGGCTATTCGTGTTGCGTCCCTTCAGGACGATGGCGCGGAAGAGGAGTGCGCTCCAATTCGATCAGTTCGCGAAGCCGCGCAAGGGCAGGGCGCTCATTAGCGGCCAGCAGAAATTCCCAGGCGGCAAGGACGCGCCGATAAAAGAGCGCTCGTTCGGCTGCGGTTTCCTTGTCCAAGATCAGTTCGGAAAAATTCGATTGTCTGTCCGGCTGTGGCGGCGATCTCATCCGTCGCGCCTGCGAAATTTTTTCGCCGGCGGCGCGCACATCCAAGTCATCCGTCGTTTTTGCCCAGCCAAGAATTTCTCTGCGGCGGGAAGCTCCCCATCGTGCGACGGCTTTGGCTTTCGCCGGTTGAAGAGTTTGAGGGTCGCTGTAACCCGATTGCCAGAACACTTGCTCGCGCAAGCCGGACGCTCCGCCGGAAAAGTAGTTGCTGCCCTTGTCTTCGAGACTGAGCAGGTATTTTTCAAACTCCAATGCGCGCGGCGGCACGTTCGTCACTTGATTGGCTTCGAGCGCGAGCTTCCATGCGGGGCGCACGGTTTCGTTCCAAAGCCGTCGCGACTCGCCGAATCTTCCGCCACGGGGGCGTTCTCGCGGGACGGAATTCGTTTGGAGACGGTTTCTGGGAATGAACTCGCGTGTTTCAGCAACGTCGTCAAGCCCTGCGGCGGTCTCCAGTTCTTTTCGTGTTCCATTGAGGAGCAAATCTTTCGCGGACGGATTTTGCTCGCACATTTTTTCGGTGAACCGGCGGAACACTGACTGGCGTTCCAGAAACGCCGGGTTTGAAATTTTATGCGCAGCGCCGTCCACCGCGTTCTGATAAGCGGCGACGAGCTTTTTGATATTGCCGGTGAGGTTCGGTTCATTCGCGAGGCGCGTTTCGATGAGATTCGCCCAGCGCTCGAGGTATTCATCCGAGGTTGAACGCGGCTTGTCTATGGTGTTATCGGCCAGCGTGGCAGCAATGTGAGCCTGGGCAAAAGATGGAAGGGCTTTGCCGGACGGCTTGAGAGTGAACAAGTCCAAGCCCAGCAGATTTTCCGCAATGAATCGTTCGTAACCCACCCATGACTCCGGATCAGGATCAGAGACGCAGCCGGCAGCAGGAGAAAGTTCATCGGTGGCAGTGAAACCTGCGACAGAAAGAAAATTGGTTCGGCTCTGTGGCTGCAACCAGATGGGAGCGCGAATGAACCACGCTGGATTTGGAGTCATTTCGCGAGGAACCGCGAGATAATGAAACCCGCCCGGATGGCATTGTGTCATGCAAAACACGACGCGCCCCTTGCCGATTCCGGCTGCGAGCGTTCGCCGGAGATCCGAAACGCTGAGAGTCGTATCTGTCCGGGAGCGCCAGCCGTGATCGGCGTCCGGATCCCGCTCCAACTCCCACAAATCAATCGCGCTTTCAGACTTCCGGTCGCGGGTCAGGGAGCCATGGTCGCCAACAAACAGGAACAGTGTGCCGCCGTCGGCGATGGCGGGCAAAATTTCCTCGCGCAAAACCCGCAGGATGATTTCACGCGTCGCGGGCAAGTTGCGACGAAGCGAGCCTGCAGTCCACGATTCCACGGTGAGGCCGTTTTCCCGGGTGGTGCGGCAAACGTCGCCGAAAACAGGTTTCCTGCCTTCAACATTTCCTGCTCCAAAGAATATCCGGATTGAGTCAGCCGGATAGTTTTGTTCAAAAAACGTGGCGACGGCCCGGGCTTGAAGATATTGCGAGTAGTTGTTGTCGAATGGCGAAACTCCGCCGGACAGCATTACAAACATGTCGCGCGCGCAGGCGATTGGCGCGAAAGACGTGGCCAAGAACAAACAAAGCGCAATGGAGGACACTCTCATGGCTTCAAATCACTTCCGATGCCGCGCCATGAACCCGGGTTCTTTCCCTGCCAAATCGGCGCGGCGCTGCTTCGCGAGAATGTTCCCGTAAATACGCATATCGCGAATCATCATGGCGAGCCGCTTCTGAAATGATTCGCTGACGATCTTTCCATCACGAACGTCGGCATCCTCACTGAACGAGACTCCGTAAGGCAGGACCCATGCGTAACATTGCCGCGCGACGGTGCGAAGCTGGTCGGCCACCGTCAGCCCCTTTTCGTGCGACGCGACGACGGTCACAAAAAGTTTTCCAGCGAACTCGTGCCAGAAATGGTCGAGGAAATTTTTCATCGCGCTGCTGATGCCGCCGTGATAATCCGGCGTGCCAAGCAACAGCACGTCGGCTTCCGCAACGCGCGCCTGCAATTTCGTGTAGCCGGGCCAATCGTGCGCCACGTCGGGATTGTAGAGCGCCAGCGGCTCTTTCTCGAAATCAAGAATGTCCACGGAACAATTTGTGGCGCGAAGTTTTTCCGCGACGTGAGCGATGACGATGCGCGTGACGGAATCACGATGCAAACTGCCGACGACGGCAAGAATTTTCAGCGGTGTTTCAGCCATGTGTCGAGCGTAGCAACCCCGAAGTAGAATGTCGAAGGGGAAGGTTTTTGAGCGCGGTCACGAACCGAGTATTCGGATCAATCGCACCAGCGCATACGCAATCGCTCCGCTGACGGGAATCGTCAGAATCCACGCCCACACCATTTGTTCGACGACCGACCACTTGATGGCGTTGAAACGCTTGGCAGCGCCCACGCCCATGATGGAGGCGGAAATGTTGTGCGTCGTTGAAACAGGAATTCCGAAGTGCGTAGCCGCAAGAATCACGGACGCGGAAGTCGTTTCCGCAGCGAAACCATTGATGGGATGCAACTTCACCATTTTGTGCCCAAGCGTTTTGATGATGCGCCATCCGCCTGCGGCAGTCCCGGCAGCCATGGTCACCGCGCAAACAACTTTGATCCAAACGGCAATTTCCAAATCCTTGTGATCGGTTGGCACCCGGAGAAAAGAAAGCCAGGCTGGAAGATTGTCAAACTGACCGGCCTTCGACGCGCCAAGGAGGGCCAACGCGATGATACCCATCGTTTTTTGCGCGTCATTCGTGCCGTGCATGAAGCCCATGCTGCCGGCGCTGAACATCTGTGCGATGCCAAAAAAATGGTTCACACGTTGCGGGCGCGCGTTGTTTAGCGCCACATAAAGCAGCGCCATCAAAATAAAACCGAGAGCCAGCCCAAGGAGCGGGGACAGAAACATCGGCGCAATGACTTTCCAGAGCAACCCTTTGCCGAGCCACCAATGTTCCGGGTTGGGCTGTGACCAGATGATGACATTCCAGTTGTCTTGGGCCGCCGCCAATGCCGCACCGCAAAGCCCGCCGATGAGCGCGTGACTCGAACTCGACGGCAAACCGAACCACCACGTCATCAGGTTCCAGACAATGCCTCCTAGCAGCGCGCAGATGATGATGTCTGAAGTCAGTGAAATCAGTTTCGCATCCACCAGTCCCGATGAAATTGTTTTGGCCACGGCAGTCCCCCACAGGGCGCCTATCAAATTCGTCGTGGCCGCCAAAATCACCGCCTGCCGCGGCGTCAACACCTTCGTAGAAACCACCGTGGCGATGGAATTGGCCGTGTCGTGAAAACCGTTGATGTATTCGAAGACAAGCGCGACGAAGATGACCGTCAGGACAAGCGTCATGGCGTCAGGAATTTTTCAGGACGATGTGCGTGATGACGTTGCCTGCGTCGCGGCAGCGGTCAATGACTTTTTCCAAAAGTTCGTAAAGGTCTTTCATCGCCATCGCTTTGATCGGGTCGTATTTGCCGTTGTATAAATTGCGATACGCTTCAAGCACCGCTTTGTCCGCCTCGCCTTCGATGAATTGAAGCTTGTCGTTCAAGTCCTTGATTGCTTCGAGACCGGCGCCGCTTTTCAGGCTGTGCACGAGCGCCTGCACCTGTTCGGTGGCCTGTTCCAGCAACGTGACTTGCTTGGAAAAATCCACGCCGCGCAAATGTTGCGGCGCGAGGAGGATGTGCTCGGCGATCTTTTCAACGGTCTTGGGAATCCGGTAGAGCGCGTTTGAAAGCGCCTCGATGTCTTCGCGCTCCAGCGCCGTCACGAACGTGGTGTAAACGGCCTGGCTGATGTCCTCGGTGATCTGTTTGTCTTTGCGGCGCGCTTCGATGAATTCGTAGAGCAACTGGGTCTGGCCGGGCGCTTTGCTGAGTTTTACGAGCGCCTGGACGCTGTTGCGCGCCTGCTCGGCGCTTTTTTCCAGCAGCGAGAAAAATTTGTCCTCTTTGCCCAAAAGTTTTTGAAGTGAAAACATAACGGGGCCAGTTGTCGCTGAACTTCTCAAAAAGTCAATGTCTTTGACGCGAAAGGTGATTCGTCACCAGCTTGTAACATTCCCGCCCTTTGTTTGACACACAAGTCCGTCAGAGTAACAGCAGCACTAAAAGGAATCATGGCCAAAAAATCAATAAGACGGAAAACTCAGATTACCAAAGGGCTTTTCGCCTTTATCGCTTCGTTCGCAATCGCTTCCTCCGCTTGGGCGCAGTCCGCCGATGCGCTGATTGACAAATTGGTCGAGAAAGGAATTCTTTCGGTCAAAGAAGCAAAATACCTTCGTGAGGAATCCGACAAAAATTTCGGCCAGGCGTATCAGGTCAAGAGCGGGATGCCGGACTGGTTGCAGGCGCTGAAATGGAACGGAGATTTTCGCGGGCGCTACGAGGCGTTCTACGGAGACAACGAGAAGTTCGTTGACCGGAACCGTCTTCGCTACCGCCTGCGCCTCGGTGCGACGGCAGTGATGTTCGACAATCTCGAAGTCGGCGCGCGGCTGACTTCCAGTGAGCCGTCCGGCGGTTTTGGTGGCGACCCGATTTCCGGCAACACAACCTTCGCCGACAACGCCTCGAAAAAATTTGTCTATTTCGATCAGGTCTACGCGAAATGGACGCCAGTCAATTCGCCAGACTGGTTTGCGTCATTTACGTTCGGCAAAATGGAAAACCCCTTTGTCTCGCCTTCGACAATGATGTTCGACCGCGACTACACACCGGAAGGTTTCGCGGCACAGCTTGCCTACAACTTCAACGACAAGCACAGTGCGAAGTTCAACGGCGGCGCTTTTGTGCTTGATGAGTTTGGTGACACCAGCAGCGACCCGTATCTGCTCATGGGGCAGCTTCGCCTCAACTCGGCCTGGACGCCGAAGATTTCTTCGAGCCTTGGGCTGGCGTGGCTCGGCATTTCCGACACCGAACGGCTTGGCAACACCACCATCCCCAACGTGAACCGCGGCAACACCCGCGAAACTTTCGTTGGCGGGACGATGACGAACCAAGTTCCGTCCTACAACTTCAATCCAATTTATGCGGACGTCACGTTCACTTACACGCTGGACAAAGCGCCGGGCTACGCCGGGCCGTTCCCGATTTCACTGATGGGCGATTACGTTTACAACCCCGGCGCGCCGGATGCGAACCGTGGCTACACTGTTGGTCTTATGCTCGGCAAATCCGGCAAGCGAAAAACCTGGGCGATGGAATATCGCTGGCAGGAATTGCAGGGCGACGCGTGGTTCGAAGAATTTCCAGAGTCTGACTTCGGCGCTTTTTATCAGGCGCAACTGCCGAATGCTGGGTTCAGCGGCAGCGGCGCTGGCTACGGTGCAGGCACGAACATTCGCGGGCACATGTTCCGCGCGAGCTATTCGCCTTACGACTCGCTCACGTTCGACGTCACCTACTGGCTGACCGAACTCATCAGGGAAAACCCCGTGAATTCCGAAAGTGGCATGGGCCGCATCCAAGTGGATGCCGTCTGGAAATTTTAAGAACGAAACAAACACGACGGAAAACAACATGAACATCACAACAAAAAAACTACTGGTCGCTGTCGCCGCGCTGACAATCGCGTCCACGACTCACGCAGGCAAAATCACCGTCAAAGGTTCCGACACCATGGTCATCCTCGCCCAAAAATGGGCGGAGGTTTACATGGGCAAACAGTCTGACATAAAAATTCAAGTCACTGGCGGCGGGTCGGGCACGGGCATCGCCGCGTTGCAAAATCAGACGACTGACATTTGCAACTCGTCCCGCAAAATCAAATCCAAGGAGATCGAAGCCTGCATCAAAGCGTTCGGCAAACGCCCCATCGAATACAAAGTGGCGCTCGACGGCTTGTCTGTTTACGTGAGTGAAAAGAATCCGGTGAACGAGCTTAATCTTGATCAGCTTCTGAAAATCTTCACCGGCAAGGTCAAGAACTGGAAGGATGTCGGCGGCAACGATTCGCCCATCACCCTTTACAGCCGCGAAAACAGCTCCGGCACTTACGAGTTTTTCAAGGAGCACGTCCTCAAAGGCGCTGATTTTGCAGCCAGCGCGCAAACGCTTCAAGGCACCGCTCAAATCATTCAGGCCGTCGCGAATGAACCTAAAGGCATCGGCTACGGCGGCGCGGCTTACGGCGCGGGCGTGAAACATTTGAAGATCAAAAAGGACTTCAGCGCGCCGGCAATCGAGCCGACTGAAGAAACCGTCGTCAACGGCACCTATCCCATCTGGCGCTATCTCTACATCTACGTGAACCCGGCGCTGGACAAGGACGCCATCGCAGCCTACCTGAATTGGATTCGCAGCGACGACGGCCAGAAAGTCGTGAAGGACGTCGGCTACTATCCGCTGCCCGCGAGCTTGCGCGAGAAATAATTTCGTTCCTGCTCACCGCATCAAGCGGGCGGGATGCGGTTCGCATCCCGCCCGTTTTTTCACCAAATTGTCACACGACCGACCTTTCGTTGTCACGCTCGCGACCTACCGTTCAGACAAAACGAAAATGAAAAACATCCAGACCCAGTTCGCCGACAACGAACAATTCGGCGTGCCCGTCCAGTTGTCGCCCGGGAATCTCGTCGCGCCGCAATTTCAGTTTCGTCGCAACGTGGAGCACATCCGGGGCAGCTCGGCGATTTTTCTGATTTCGCTTCGCCGGCAGCACAAGGCGCGCAGCCCGCGGCGAAGAGTTGTATTTGCCGAAGCCGCATGAGCCTGCGTCTGCGGCCCGATGTTGCAAGGAGCTGGAGAGTTTCTCGCAAGCTCTCCCGCTCAGCCTTCAACCGTAACAGAATCGTAACATGGCCGACATAGTAGCGTAACCTGGCGCTGTCAGTCTGCGCTCGACGGGCAATTCGCGTGTCCCGCAACACGCGGTGAAATCCATGACGCAGCAAACTGAAAAATCAAAACGCAGCATCGGCTGGATGGGATTGCAGCGCGGACATCGCGCGCGTCCGCTGGAATGGCTGGCGGAGAAAACCATCCTGCTCGTTTCGCTTTCGGCGATTCTGATGGTTTTTTTAATTTTCTTTTTCGTGGCGCGCGAGGCGATGCCGGTTTTTGCCGGCAAAACAAGCAGCGCGGCTGCGCAGAAAGTCATTCCAGTCGAACAACTGGACAACCTTTCACCTGCGCAGTTGCAGGAATACCTCGAACTGACCCCAAAACAATTAAGGGAGATGGATCGGGAGACCTTGCAGGCGCTGATGGAAGTGAAAGTCGAAGCCGCGAAGGAAGCCTCGACCGACAAAGACGCCACGCTCAACACGATGGAATGGCGCTACATGGTGCGTCCGTATCAATGGAGCGGCTACGACAAACCGAATTACATCTGGCAGCCGGTCTCGGACATCCCCAAATACAATATCGTCCCGCTGCTCATCGGCAGTTTGAAGGTCACGCTCATCGCGTTGCTATTCGGCGTTCCGCTTGCCGTCGGCGCCGCAATTTATGTTTCACAACTCGCCGGTCCGCGCGGGCGGGAAATTCTCAAACCCGCAATCGAACTGCTCGCAGGAATCCCGTCCGTCGTGCTCGGCTTTTTTGGGTTCATCGTAATGGCAACAGCGTTGCAAAAAGTTTTCGGTTACGAATCGCGCTTGAATGCGTTCGTCGCGGGAATCGCGCTGGGATTGGCGGTCATTCCGGTCGTTTTTTCCATTGCCGAAGACGCGCTGACGAGCGTGCCGCGAAGCTACACGCAGGCCGCGCTCGCGCTCGGCTCAACCAAATGGCAGGCCGCTTGGAAAATCGTTTTGCCCGCCGCGATGCCGGGCGTGTTCGCCGCCATCGTGCTCGGCTTCGGTCGCGCGATCGGCGAAACGATGGTCGTGCTCATGGCCAGCGGCAACGCGAGCATCATGTCGGGAAACATTTTCGATTCGGCGCGGACGATCACCGCCACCATCGCCGCCGAACTAGCGGAAACGGTCTTCGGCGGGAATCATTACCGCATTTTGTTCATGCTTGGAACGCTCCTGTTCGCCGTGACTTTTCTGTCAAACCTCGCCGCCGAAGTTGTGATGCACAGGCTCAAAGGGAGATTGGAAGGAAAAGTATGAAAACAGCCCAAACTCCAAACTACGCCGGGTGCCGACGGCATTTCCGCGCGACTCGCTTCGACTTTGCTTCGTTCTTTTTCAGCGGACTGACCGGGTTGGCGACGTTTTTGATCCTGGCGATTCTCGGCGTCATCCTCACGAACATCATCATCAACGGCACACCCACTCTCTCGTGGCATTTCATCACGAGCGGCACGCAACAGGACATGTTCGATGTTAACAAAGCCGGCGTAATGCCGATGATCGTCGGCACGGCGGCGCGCGTTTTCCTGATGACAATTTTCGTCCTGCCCGTCGGCGTCATCACCGCGATTTATCTGACTGAATACGCGCACATGACCTCGCCGCTGACTCGAATCATTCGCGGCGCGGTTCACAATCTCGCGGGCGTTCCGTCAATTGTCTTCGGTCTGTTTGGCCTTGGATTCTTCATCTTCTTCGTCGGCGGAAATTTGGATGCGCTCTTTAATCCAAACAAGCCCGAGCCGATTTGGGGCAAGCCCGCAATCATCTGGGCGTCGCTGACTTTGGCCGTGATGACATTGCCCGTCGTCATCGTCGCGACAGAAGAATCGTTGCGCGCAATTCCGCAAGGTCTGCGCGAAGCAAGCCTCGCTCTCGGCGCGACGAAGTTGCAAACCATCTTCAAAGTCGTCCTGCCGCAAGCGATGCCCGGCATCATGACCGGCGGAATTCTTGCCGTGAGCCGCGCGGCGGGCGAAGTCGCGCCGATTCTTTTCACCGGCGCGGCCTATTACATGGCGGATTTGCCGCACGCGCTCACCGACCAGTTCATGGACTTGGGCTATCACGTTTTCATTTCCTCGACACAATCACCAAACATCGAAAAGACGCGGCCAATTCTTTACGCGACAGTGCTGGTGCTGTTGATCCTAACGTTCGCGCTGAATCTGATCGCAATTTTTGTTCGCGCGCGGATACGAAAGAAACTACGAATGTTGCATTGACGCCATGCTGACTATGCCTGAACCCATCGAGCGGAGGATCGAAACGGAAAATGCGCCGCTGCTAGTCACGGAAAGTTCCGTCGCGAACCCGCAAGTAATCGAGACGGAAAATCTCTCGTTTTTCTACGGCCAGTCGAAGGCGTTGAAAGAAGTTTCATTTTCGATCCAGGAAAAAATTGTCACCGCGTTCATCGGGCCGTCCGGCTGCGGCAAGTCCACATTGCTCCGCTGTTTCAATCGCATGAACGACTTGATTGACAACGCCCACGCGACCGGCTCGGTGAAAATCGGCGGCCACGACATTTTTAGCCGGGACGTTGACGTGATCGAACTTCGCAAGCGCGTCGGCATGGTTTTCCAACACTCGAATCCGTTTCCAAAATCCATATATGAAAACGTCGCTTACGGTTTGCGGCTGCATGGGATGAAAAGCAAATCCGACCTGGACGCCGCCATCGAAAAAAGCCTGCGTCAATCCGCGTTGTGGGACGAAGTGAAAGACCGCTTGCATACCAGTGCGCTCGGTTTGTCCGGCGGCCAGCAGCAAAGGCTTTGCATCGCGCGAGCGATTGCGATCCGCCCGGAAATTATTTTGATGGACGAACCGGCGTCGGCGCTCGACCCGCTTGCGACCGCGCGAATTGAAGAATTGATTCTCGAACTCAAACGCGATTTTACGATTGTTATCGTCACGCACAATATGCAGCAGGCGTCGCGCATTTCCGATTTCACGGCGTTCTTTTATCTCGGCGAGTTGGTTGAATACGACGCAACCAAGAAGATTTTCACAAACCCCGCGAAGAAACAGACGGAAGATTACGTGACGGGAAGGTTTGGTTGATCAAAAAATTCATGCAAACACATTTCGAAAAAGAACTCGACAGTTTGAAAGAAAAATTGCTGGTCATGGCCAGCCACGCCGAGAACAGCGTCAACCGCGCCGTCACCGCGCTCGTCGAGCGCGACGACGCACTCGCGATGGAAGTGCGCGGCGGCGACAGTGTCATTGACCAGTTCGAAAAGGAGGTGGACGAAATGGCGATTACGCTTCTGGCCAAAGCGCCGCTCGCGAGCCACCTGCGGCTGATCACCGTGGCGATGAAAATTTCGCACGACCTCGAACGCGTTGCCGACGAAGCGACGACGATGGCGCGTCGCGCAATCAAGCTCACGCGCGAACCGCCCCTGAAGCTTGGCGTGGATATTACAGGCATGGCGAAGAAAGCGTTGGCGTTGTTGAAAGACGCGCTCGACTCGTTTGTGAAGCAGGATTCGAAAAATGCGCGCGCCGTGATTCCGCGCGACAAGGAGATTGACCGATTTCACAAACAACTTCAGCGCGGCCTGGCGGATTACATGACCAAAAACCCCGAGACCATCGCGCGTTGCCTGCATTGGCTGGTTATCGCGAAAAGTTTGGAGCGCATTGCCGATCACGCCACGAACATCGCGGAAGAGGTGGTTTATCTTTGCGAAGCGCAGGACATTCGGCACACGATTCAGGCCGCAACTGCGGAAGTAAAATGAAACCAAAAATTCTTGTCGTTGATGATGAGCCGGATGCCGTCGAACTGGTAGAGTTCAATTTGAAACAGGCCGGGTTCGAGGTCGTCACGGCTGCGGACGGCGCGGAAGCGTTGCGAAAAGCCCGATCCGTTCAGCCTGCGCTCGTCATCCTCGATCTGATGCTGCCGGAAGTGAATGGGCTGGAAGTTTGCAAACTTGTTCGGCGAGACCCGGCGACTTCGGGAGTGCCGATCCTGATGCTGACCGCCAAGGCCGCCGAGATTGACCGCGTGCTCGGGCTGGAACTGGGCGCGGACGATTATGTGACGAAGCCGTTCAGCCCGCGCGAACTGATTTTGCGCGTGAAAAAATTGCTCGAGCGCGGACAGTCTTCGAAAGGCAGGCGCGAGCAGTTTGTTTTTGGCGACTTGCTGATTGATGTCCCGCGCCACATTGTAACCTGGCGCGGCAAGCGAATCGAATTGACCGCGACTGAATTCAAGTTGCTGGCGCTGCTGGCCGAGCGCCGAGGACGGGTGCAGTCGCGCGAGCAATTGCTGCGCGATGTGTGGAATTACGAAAGTGAAATGGACACGCGCACGGTGGACACGCACATGCGCCGTCTCCGCGAGAAACTCCGCGCGGCGGCGAAATATCTGGATACCGTGCGCGGCGTCGGGTATCGGTTCGTGGAAGAATAATTCCAGCGCGAAGGCGGAAAAAATCTGTGTGGCAGCCCATCATCATTTCAATCCTTCTGGCGGCGCTGGTGGCACTGCATCTTTTCTGGCGCTGGAAATTTTCGCGCGCGCGAAACGAATTGCGCGCAGCCCTCGCATCCTCCGAGCGCGAGAAGCTGCAAGTCGAGTGGCATTCCCAACTCCGCCAGCGAACCGTCTTCGACAGCATGACCGAAGGGTTGCTGCTGCTGGACCGCGACGGGCGCATTGAGCTGGCCAACCGCGCACTGTTCGAGTTGTTTGCGCTCTCCGGCGACGTGCGCGGCAAGACTTTGATTGAAACGCTGCGCGCACACGAACTTGCCGAGCTTGTCCACAACCTCGGCATCCACGGGCGGGTTTCCAGCGAAATAAAATTTCCCGATGACCGCTGGTTTGCCATCAACGCCGCCGCCATTCGCGACGAGGACGGCAAGCGGGAGCGAAGCATCCTTGTATTTCACGAGCTGACACGGCTGAAAAAACTCGAGCGCACGCGCGAAGAATTCGTCGCCAACGTCAGCCACGAACTGCGCACGCCGCTTTCGCTCATCAAAGGCTACGTCGAGACGCTGCTCGGCGGCGCGAAGGATGACCCGGCTGTCGCCACGAAATTTTTGCAGACCATCGAGCGGCACAGCGACCGGCTTGGCCTTCTAATCCAGGATTTGCTGACGATTTCCGAATTGGAATCGGGCAGGATTGTTTTGAATCTGCAAACCGTCGAACTGCGGCAGGTTGTTGAGAAAATTTTTGAAGATTTCAGCGCGCGCGCTGCCGCGAAAAACGTCGCGCTCGCCAACGAAATGCCCGACTTCAAGGCCGGCGCCGACTCGCAGCGGATTCAGCAGGTGATTTCTAACCTCGTGGACAATGCGATCAAGTATGGCGGCGCTGGCGGACGCGTGATCGTCAGCGGTCGCGTTGTCGGCGACGGGAAAATCGAAGTGCGTGTCGAAGATCGCGGTCCGGGGATTCCGCGCGAATCGCTCGAACGGGTCTTCGAGCGGTTTTATCGCGTGGACAAGGCGCGCTCGCGCGAGCAGGGCGGCACGGGGCTTGGCCTTTCGATTGTGAAACACATCGTTCAGTCGCACGGCGGCCGGGTTTGGGTGGAAAGCGAGCCGGGCAACGGTGCGACTTTCTGTTTTACCGTGCCGGAAGAAAAAGGGGCGGAGCGTTGTTAACCGGGTAAAGCCAATGGACTCGGCACAATCTGCCGGGCGATTCACAGGCCACGGAACGAAGCCGGCCCGCGAGAACCTTTTCGGCAGAATATTTTTTGCAAAACGACAGACCCGCGAATTTATTTCGGGGTGGTGGGAGGCGCGGGCGGGGCAAGGTTGGCGGTGGGATTCAAAGACGTGGGTGGTGGTGGTGGATAGGCAGGGTTGTCCTTGTTCAGTTCCCTTTCGACTTCAATGAGAACCTCCTGCTCCTCCTTTGAAAGTTGTTGAGTAGGCTGCTGCGTTGCCGCCGCGGCCCCCTGAGGTTGCACGGATGCCGGCAAACGAAGCTGGCGCGACGGAATTGTTTTCACACCGGGAGTTGCGCCGGCACTCGTTCCAATTGTTGTGGTAGTGCTGGTGAACGTGTATGGCTGTGATGGAGCGGGAGAGGGAACGCTTGCAGCAGGCGAGGGAATGCCACCGACGGGAGGCGCCGTGAAAGGTGTCGCCGGTAGCTTGGCACCGTCGTCTTTGAACGACAGCGTGTTTGTCACGCCGTAGTTGTTCACCTTGACGATTCCAGCTTTGATATCAATTTCCAAAACTTCGATTTTCCCTTCGCGCTGGCCTTCGGTCAAAGTGCTGAAATTTTTCTTCGCCGGCTGGCCCGCCGCTGGCGGCTCTTGCCATTCCAGAAGCGCCAGCTTCCGCCCGAGAACATCCGTGATGCCGGTGAGCGTGATCTTGGGTGGCGGCGGCCCTTCCTGCTTCGGCTCAGGCGGTGGTGGAGGATCTTTCAACCCGAAGACGTTTCGCTCGACAATCGGATAATACGGATTGCCCCCGTCGTTGACCACCGCCCGCGCCGCAATCACGCAACCGAACGCCGCAATGCAAAACGCTGTTTTTCCACCGAGTTTCATACGCTCAATATTACCATCACAACAGATGAACACCAATTCCAATTTCCAGTTGCGCTAAATTTCAAGCCTTGTTTCAAACAAAAACGCCGAAGTCACTCAACTTCGGGAACTCAATTCCGCCCTCCGCCTTCCGCGCTTAATACGCCGCCTGCACGCCTTTTACCGACCGTTTCTTCATCCACGGCATCAGCCCGCGCAACCGCGCGCCGACTTTTTCGATGGAGTGATTTTCGCCCTTCTTGAGCAGTGCATTGTATCGCTTGTAACCGGTTTTGTATTCGTTGACCCAGCCGCGCGCGAACTTGCCGTTCTGAATTTCCTTCAGCGCGACTTTCATTCGTTTCTTCACGCTGGCATCAATGATCTTCGGGCCGACCGACACGTCGCCCCACTTCGCGGTTTCGGAAACTGAAAACCTCATTCCGCTGATGCCCGCTTCGTTCATCAAGTCCACGATGAGTTTCAACTCATGCAAGCACTCGAAGTAAGCCATCTCCGGCTGATAACCGGCTTCGACAAGCGTCTCGTAACCGGCCTGGATCAACGCGCTCGCGCCGCCGCACAACACGGTCTGCTCGCCGAACAAATCCGTCTCGGTCTCTTCCTTGAACGACGTTTCAATCACGCCAGCGCGCGTGCCGCCGATTCCTTTTGCCCACGCCAGCGCGGTCTTTTTCGCCTTGCCGCTGGGGTTCTGATAAATCCCGATGAGCGCCGGCACGCCTTTGCCTTCGAGATATTGCCGGCGGACGATGTGCCCCGGCCCCTTCGGCGCCACGAGGATCACGTCCACATTTTTTGGAGGCACGACCGTTTTGAAATGGATCGCGAAACCGTGCGAGAACAAAAGCGTTTTGCCCTTCGTCAGATTCGGTTTGATGTCCTTCGCATAAGCAGCGGGCTGCTTCGTGTCGGGAATCGCGACGAAAATCACGTCCGCGCGCCGCACCGCTTCGCCGGTCGAATAGACTTTGAATCCCTTTGCCTTCGCGACCGGGATGGATTTGCTGCCCGCGTAGAGGCCGATGATGACCTTGCAGCCGCTCTCCTTGAGGTTGAGCGCGTGCGCGTGGCCTTGCGAGCCGAAGCCGAGAACCGCGAGCGTTTTATTTTTCAGAAAGCCGAGATCGGCATCTTTGTCAGAGTAAACTTTTGCAGGCATGGTTTTATTTTTGATTTGTGATTTTTGATTTGCGATTGGAAATCTTGCTTAACTTGAAACTGAAAACTGGAAACCAGAAACTTATTTGCGCGGCAACGCTGCTTTCCCCGTTCGCGTCAATTCCATGATGCCGAACGTCTTCATCAGTCCGAGAAATTTTTCCACCTTGCTTTCGTTGCCGGTGATCTCGATCGTCAGCGACTTCGGCTGCACGTCCACGATCTTCGCGCGGAAAATGTCCGTGATCTGCATCACCTCGGCGCGCGATTTGGAATCCACCGACACTTTCACCAGCACCAGTTCACGGTCCACGTATTCGCCGTCGCGAAAATCATGCACCTTGATCACATCCACCAGTTTGTTCAGTTGCTTGACGATTTGTTCCAGCGTGGCCTCGTCGCCGTGCGTCACGATCGTCGCGCGCGAGATCGTCGGGTCTTCCGTCGGCCCCACATTGAGCGTGTCAATGTTGTAGCCGCGCCCGCTGAACAGCCCGGCGATGCGCGTGAGCGCGCCGAACTTGTTTTCCACGAGAACTGAAATTGTGTGTCGCATAGGCGATTAAACGAGCGGCGAAAAGTAGCAATGAGCTTGGCGTGGGTCAATTTTAGATTTTTGATTTGCGATTTACGATTGGAGAGGAAAACGCAGACTTCCGCGAGGCGACCATGATCGCAACAATTTCGTTTGCCTCCTGCAAAAGTGGTTCAATCCGCTTGCGACTCATCAAACCAGCTTCAATAACCAGTTCCAACCAGTAAACACTTTCGTCGGCTTCCTCTTCGACAATGCCAAGTTTCGAAATGAATTCTGCTTTGGACCGGCCTCGACAAGCTGCGCGATAATTTGCCCCGACAGACGTTCCAGAACGGGCGAGTTGGTTTGCGATTGCCCTGCCTTCGGCTGTTTTCGGCAGTGCCGCCACAAGTTTCAAAACGCGAAGCGCAAACTTTCTCGTCCTGGTCTTAAGTTCGATTTCCGTCATACGCGCTCTTCCCAATCAAAAATCGCAAATCAAAAATCTAAAATCAGAAAAACGGATTGTGCTCTTTTTCTTCCGCCACGGTCGTCAACGGCCCGTGCCCCGGACAAATCAGCGTGTCCGGCGGCAAAGTTAAAATCTGGTCGCGCACTTTTTGTTTCGCCAAGTCCCACGATTGATTTCCGCGCCCCATCGAGCCGGAGAAAATCGCGTCGCCGACAATCGCCACGTGCGGCGCATCATCCGCCCAATTGCCGATGATGTAAGTAACTCCATCCTCCGCATGACCCGGCGTGTCGCGATTCGTGATACGCAGGCTGCCGAGGTGGACGAAATCGTTTGGGCGGTTCCGCTGGTCAACCGGCGCGGTCTTCGTGTTCGAGTGAAGTTTCACCTTGGGAAATTTTTCACGCACTGCGCCAAGCGCCGCGATATGGTCTTCGTGCGTGTGCGTGATGAAAAGGTGTTTGAGCTGGAGTTTATTTTCCTCAATCGTCGTCAAAATCGGCTCGGCTTCCCAACCCGTGTCAAACAATGCCGCTTCGCGCGAAACCTCGTCCCAAATCAAATAGCAATTCACCTTGATGCCGCCACGTTCGTTCGTGAAAACGCGCAGTTCGTGCCATGTGTCCAAATCTTTTTCCGACGGCAGCCAGCCGCTCGCGATGCCTTCAAGTTTTTTTCCGTCGAGACCGATCGCAGCCGCCAGCCCGAGAAAATCTGGCCGCTTGGAAAAATTTCCTGTTTCTTCGAGCGCAGAAAGTTCCGCCACGGAAAGTCCAGCCGCCTGTGCCGCCGTTTCCGCCGAAACGTTCGCGGCCATGCGGCCTTTGCGCGTGATGTCGCCTAGATTGTCTTCAAGATTCATGCGCGCGAGAATAGCGACGAAGGCGTGCCGCGTCCAACGGCAATTCGGAGGGCGGAGTTACACGACGTCTTAACATTTTTTTGATCAGGGCGTCGTGTAACTCCGCCCTCTGAAATCAATGTTCGCCCGCAACCTGCTCCGCCAGCTTGAACAAATAAAATGCCGCCTTCGTTTGCGCTTCGTCACCCGTCGCCAAACCAGGAACAATCGCGCGCACTGGAAATCTTTTCGGCACACGCTCCACTTTTCCAGCAAGCGCCGCGCACGGGACACGCAACGCCTTGCACAGCTTGATGATTTCTCCAACGCCCTTGCCCATGAACGTCTGCCGGTCAATCGCGCCCTCGCCGGTGATGACCAGGTCGGCTTTTCGGATTCGCGCGGGTAAATCCGCGTGCCGGGAAAAAATTTCAAAGCCGCGCTCAAGTTTCGCATCGAAAAAATTTCGCAGGCCGAAACCAAGTCCGCCCGCCGCGCCCGCGCCGGGAATTGTAGCGGCAGTCTGTGACCGCCGATGGAAAGGCGACGGTCGCAGACCACCGCTGCAACAAACCATCGCCAGCCGTTTCAACGCCGTTTCGGCCCGCGGCAAATCCTCAGGGCGCAAACCTTTTTGCGGCCCGTAAATTCGCGTTGCGCCATGCCTCCCAAGCAAAGGATTTTGCACGTCAACAGCGACGATAATTTCCGGGACATTTTTCAGCGAAGGTTTGCGGATCGTTTCAAGCGCAGCGAGACTAGTCCAATTTTTGATCTCATTGCCACGAGCATCCAGGAATTTCCAGCCCAGCGAATGAGCCAGGCCAAAACCGCCATCATTCGTCGCACTGCCGCCGATGCCGATGAGAATCTTTTTCGCGCCGCGTTTGTTTGCGGCTTGAAAGATTTTGCCGAGGCCAAATGTGTCGAGTTGGAACGGATGAAATTTTCCGCGTGGAAGCAAAGCCAGCCCGATGACTTGGGCAGATTCGATAACTGCGGTTTTGCTTTTCCAGACCCACCACCATCTGGCTTTGAGCGGGCGATGAGCGGCGTCAACCGTCATCGTCGTTTGCAACTTTGCGCCTAGAAGTTTTGCCATCACTTCGCCGAAGCCGTCGCCTCCGTCGCTCATTGGCAAGAGTTCGAGCGAATCGGCTGGCCGCGAATTTTTCCAGCCGCGCGCAATCGCCTCAGCCGCAGCCTGCGCCGTCAGCGTGCCTTTGAATTTGTCTGGAGCGACTAGGATTTTCACGCGGCGCGAGTTTCGAGTTTCAGGTTTGAAGTTTCAAGTTCAGTTCGTTTTCAACCACGGATTACACGGATTCCAAGAAATTCAATCCGCTGTTCCGCGGTTTCAAAAGTTAGACTTTCAATCCACTCAACGCTGTGGCATCCTCTGACAGAATAAATTTATGAAACCAAAAATCATCGCTTACCTGAAACCCTCCTGCGGCTGGAGCATGGGCGTGCGCGCCGTGCTGAAAAAATACGACCTGCCCTACGAAGACCGCGACATCATCAACGACCCGATGCAACGGCAGGAGATGATCGAGAAGAGCGGCCAGATGCTCAGCCCCTGCGTCGAAGTGAACGGTAAAATGCTTCCAGACATCAGCGGCGAGGAGGTCGAGGCGTTTTTGCTGGCGAACAATTTGGTGACGCCGAACGAAGTCGCGCCCGACGCGCCGACGAACCAGCCGTGCGCGCATGAAATGCCCGCAGGCTCGCCGGTGAATCTGAGTTTCCGGCGCTGACGAAAGTGCGCGGAATTTATTCCGGCCGCTGAAATTGCCAGGCGACCACGCCTCTGAAAATCTTCGCCTCGCGCCTTGAAGCCGTTTCGGTTTGGAATCTCTGGATTCTGCGATAGAATGACCTCGCAAATGCAGAGTTTTTCCAAAACAGCTTTGGCTGGCTTCGCATTGAGCGAACAACAAGTTCGCGAAGTCAGCGCGAAGACCTGCCCTGCCGAAAATTATCGCGGCAAAAAAATCCTGGTCATCGTCCCCGACGGCACGCGCACGGCGCCGGTCGGGTTGATGTTCAAAACGCTGCACAAACAAATCGCCCCGGCCACAAAATCTTTTGATGTTCTCATCGCGCTCGGCACGCATCAGCCGATGAGCGAAGCCGCGATTTGCAAGCGGCTTGAAATGTCTGAAGCTGAGCGCCAGGAAAAATATGGCCGCGTCAAATTTTTCAATCACGCCTGGAACGACCCGCGCCAGTTGAAAGACATCGGCACGATTTCCGCCGACGAAATCAGCAAGCTCACCAACGGCTTGTTTGCGATGGACGTGCCCGTCTCCATCAACAAGCTCGTTTTTGACTACGACCAGATCATCATCGTCGGCCCGGTGTTTCCGCATGAGGTCGTCGGATTTTCCGGCGGCAACAAATATCTTTTCCCCGGCGTGAGCGGGCCGGACGTTTTGAATTTTTTCCACTGGCTCGGCGCAGTTGTGACAAACCCGATGATCATCGGCAACAAATGGACACCTGTTCGTAAAGTCGTTGACCGCGCCGCTTCGATGGTGCATGTGGACAAACTTTGTTTCGCGATGGTCGTCGCGCCAAACAAAGATTTAGTTGGCCTATTTTCCGGCACGCCCGAAGCCGCGTGGGACAACGCCAGCGAGCTTTCACGCAAAGCCCACATCACTTACAAAGACAAACCGTTTCACACGATTCTCTCCTGCGCGCCGCCGATGTATGACGAGATTTGGACCGCAGGCAAGTGCATGTATAAACTCGAACCCGTCCTCGCCGACGGCGGCGAACTCATCATTTATGCGCCTCACATCAGCGAGGTTTGTGTCAGCCACGGCAGTCACATCGAACGGATCGGCTATCACTGTCGCGATTATTTTTTGCAGCAATGGGACAAGTTCAAGGACGTTCCGTGGGGCGTGCTCGCGCATTCGACGCACGTGCGCGGCATCGGCACGATGGCGAACGGCGTGGAAAAGTGCCGCGCGCAAGTCACGCTCGCCACGCAAATCCCGCCCGACCGCTGTAAAAAAATCAATCTCGGCTATCGCGACCCGAAAACCATCCGCGTCGAAGATTTTGCGAACCGCGAGGACGAAGGGATCTTGCTTGTGCCGAAAGCGGGCGAGATGCTTTTTCAACTGAAGAATCCCCCGGCGTGGGCGAGAGGATAATGTTCTGAGTTTGCCAGTTGAGGTTACTCGACCTTGTCGTCGTTCTCAGCTGCGTCCTCGATTTGATGGATTTTTCGAGGGCGAGAGCCTCGAAAGTTTTTGGGGCAGCGACTCGACGCTACGCTTTTCCCAAGGTGTTTTATTCTCCGTTTGGTGGATGAAATGGCAGCATGAAGACAATTAAAGAGGCTTTTGTCTCGAAAGTGGAAACTCCTCTGTCATTCGGGACATAACAACGAGACTTCTCTTGTATTCCTTAAGTTTGTGCCTTTCGGGGCATCCAGCCCTTATTATTTGATGCAGTCGGCATGACGATTGCGTTTGAGTTTCCAACCGACTGCTCCAGCACCGCATGGGAAAATGCCGCGAGCAAGACTACGTCACAAAGCAGTCCGACTGTTTGTGAAACGTGACGCCTTCAATCGTTTTGCAGCGGCGGACGCCGCTTGGTTCGGTGGCTCCGGCCAACACATTTCAGTTTAGTTTGACGCCTGCCCTCCGGAAACAGTCGAGCATTTCCTGAGTGGGTAAGTCGGCTGATTCGAAAGAGGATTGGATGTGCAGCTTCTCCGCTCCCATTGGAAAACGTTTTCGGCCTGAAGCGGTAAAACGTCACTCGAAATCCGCAATGGCTTGGCACGAGTGAGGCTGCTGAACGCACAGCAAATTTTTTATATGAACACACAATTGGAAAATACTTTTGGAAACGAGAGCGTTTCAGCAGGCGTTCCAAACAGCGGAGAATATTCGTCCGTCACGACCCTGAAGGCGGGGGTTGGAAGGCCGCCGCTTTCAACAACGTGGCGGCTTGCCGCGTCAGCCAAAGCCCTGATCGCCATCATCTCATTCGCGGTCGTCGCCATCAACAGCGCGTGGGGACAAAGCGCCGGGGATTACAGGTCCGCACAAAGTGGCAATTGGAATGCCGTTGCCACGTGGGAGACGTTCAACGGCAGCTCTTGGGTGGCCGCCGCATCCACGCCCACCAGCTCCAACGGAGTGATCAACGTTCTTTCCGGCCACAACGTCACCGTCACAGCCCACGTGACCGTGGACCAGCTGGTGGTGGCCGCAGGCGCGACCTTGACAGTCAAGCAGGACGGCAGCAGCGGAAACGTCACCGTGACCGTCGCGAACGGCCCCGGCACTGACGTGGCCGTGTTTGGAACCGTCGTCGAAAACGGCACAGCCATCAACGTCGGCAAATTCGTCTCTAACGCCGGAGCCTCCATCGCCTTCGAAAGTGGTGGAAAATTCCAGCTTAACTACCACACCAGCACCACCGGCGGCATCATACCCACCGCCACCTGGCATCCCGATTCCACGCTCGAATTCATCGGCATCACCACCGCCGTGGGTGCCAACGACATCGGCCAAGACCAGGCTTTCGGAAACGTCACCTGGAACTGCGGCAGCCAGACCTCCACGTTCAACCTCACCGCCAATTTTACCACCGTCAACGGCACCTTCAGCATCCTGAACACCGGCACGGGCAAGCTCCAAGTAGGCACCACCACCACCTCCACCATCGCCGTCGGTGGAGACTTTGTTCAAACCGCCGGCCTCTTCGAGTTCAACTACAGCTCCGACCGCACCATGAACGTCGCCGGCAATTTCACCCTCTCGGGCGGCACGCTCGACATGGCCACCGCCTCCAGCGGCTCCTCCACCATCAACGTCGCCGGAAACTTTTCCCATACCGGCGGCCACCTCACCAAGACCGGCGTCAGCACCGCCTCCATAACCTTCAACAAAACCGGCACGCAGAACTACACCTCCGGAGGAACCGTTTCCGGCGCGATCAATTTCACCGTCAACAGCGGGTCGTATTTGAGGATGGGAACCAACCTCCTGGGCAACGGCAGCACAGGCACCTTTACACTGTCCTCGGGAGCGGCTTTGGGTATTGGCGACCCGGCGGGCATCGCCAGTTCAGGTGCCTCCGGCAACATCCGCGTCAGCGGCGCTCGGTCTTTCAACACTGGCGCTGACTATGTTTACAACGCAAGCGCCGCGCAGGTTCCGGGCAACGGCCTGCCCTCCACCGTGCGACATTTTACGGTTGATAACAGCGGTGGCCCATCAGTCGGCCTGACAATCGCCACCAACCTCACACTCACCGGCGACCTGGACGTGAGCGCCGGCATCCTCGACCTGGCCGGTTTCACTGTCAACCGTAACGCCGTCGGCGGCACGCTGACACTCGCCGCGAACACCACGCTGAAAGTTGGCAACACCTTCCCCGCAAACTTCGCCACGCGAAATTTGTCTGCGAGCAGCACTGTCGAATACACCGGCAGCGGTTCCCAAACCGTCCCGGGTGAAACCTACGGCAATCTGGCTTTTTCAAATGGCTCGGCCAATGCAAAAACACTCGCCGCCGCCGCGACTGTTGCTGGAGATCTGACCATCAACAGCGGCGCGACTTTCAACGCTGGCTCCGCGCCGCTCAACGTGCAGGGCAACTGGACGAACAACGGGGCGTTCACGCCTTCCATCAGCACTGTTACGCTGTCTGGTTCAGGAAAGAATCTCAGTCCCGGCGGGGCGGGATTCAACGCGCTCATCATTTCCGGCAGTTACTCCACCGCTGGCGCGCTGACCGTCAGCGGCGCGGCGACAATCTCCGGCTCATTTGCGGCGGGAATAAACACCTGTTCGTTTGGCGGGGATTTTCAGAACAGCGGAACTTTCACAAGCAGCGGCGCGGTGAATTTTGACGGCACCGGTGCCAGCAGTCTTGCGCTCAACTCCGGTTTTGCCAGCAGCGGGACAGTGAATTTCAACGGAAGCGTCGCGCCGACATTTTCTGAAACGACTTCGCCGACCTTTCGCCATTTGAACGTCGCCAACACAGCCGGCATCGCGCCCGCGGTGGGCTGGAACATTGGCGGCGATTTCTCCGTCAGTCTCGCCGGGGCGGGATTCAACGGCGGGTCTTTCACGCACACTTTTTACGGCAACTTCACCAACGCAGGAACCGTGACGAGCAGCGGCGTGCTGAACTTCGCCCCGACGAATGCAGTGACACTAAGTCTGCGTGGCACGGCGTTTTCCAACTCCGGCACCGTCAAGTTTGGCGGCAGCGGGCAAATCACCTTGTCTGGCGGCGCGCCTACTTTCAACAACGTGCAGATTCTCAACACGCACGCTGCCGGTGTCACGCCCTCGGTGAACTGGACGGTCAACGGCGCGCTGTCCATCGGCACGGGCTCGGCGCTTTTTGGTGGCAACGGCCTCACGCACACGATCGGCGGGAACTGGTTCGTCAACGGCGCTTTTTCAGGAGGCACTTCGACGGTCATCATGAATCCCGCCACGGCGGGACAAATCAGCGGCATGGGCACCACCACCTTCAACAACTGGAGCATCAACGGGAACGTTACGAGTCTGGCGGACGTTTTTGTTTCAGGAAATTTCACCAACACTGGCACGCTCGACGCCACCGGCTCCGACGTGACATTCAATGGGAGCTCTGCCGCTGTCATCGCGGGCAGCGCGACGACTTTTGATTCACTCGTCATCGCGAAAAGTTCCGCCACTGTGACGCTGGCCGCGAATCTCAACGCCCCGACCGCGCTCACGATTTCCAGCGGCACGCTCGACACGGCGACGTTCAGCGTGAACCAGGCGGCACCCAGCGGCACGCTCACCGTCGCGGCGGGCGCGACCCTGAAAATCGGCGGGAACAGTTCACTGCCGGCGTTCAACACCTACAGCCTTGATCCAGCGAGCGTGGTGGACTATTCAGGCGAGGGAACGCAGACCATTGCCGCTCAAAACTACGGCAACCTGACGAGCAGTTCCAGCGGCGCGCGCGTTTTGGAGGGCGCAGGCACGATCGGCGTGGCAGGAACTTTCACGCCAGGCGCGAACAGCTACACAGTCACCGGCAGCACGATTGATTTCAACAGCGCGGGCGCGCAAACAATTCCAGCGTTCAACTACCACAACCTCACAGCGAGTTCTACAGGCGCACGCACTTTGGCCACGGGCGGAACGATTGGAGTGGCGGGCGCGTTCACGCCGGGCGCGAACAGCTACACGATCACCGGCAGCACCATCGCCTTCAATGGCGCGGCGCAAACGATTCCAGCGTTCACGTATCAAAACCTCACGACGGGCGGCAGTGGCACAAAAACTTTGGGCGGAGACATCACGGTCAGGAGCGCGCTCACCTTGACGGCGGGCACGCTGGCGGACGCAGGGTTTACGGCGACGGTCAACGGCGACGTTGCCAACAGCGCCGCCCACACCGGCACAGGCAAGGTGCTGCTCGCAGGTGGAACGACGAGTCACATTCTGTCCGGCGGCGGCACAATCAGCAATTTGGAGTTGAACGACACCAACAATGCGACCTTGAGCACAACGGATTTGACCGTGGCCGGAACGCTGACATTGACGTCGGGGAAAATCGAGACCGGCACGAACAAGGTCTTTATCAACGCCGATGGCAGCGTCTCACGCACGAGTGGTTATGTGTTGGGCAACCTGCAGAAAAACGTGCCCGCCGGCTCGACGTCCCGGACTTTTGAAGTCGGCGATGCCACGACTTATGCGCCGGCGGCCCTTTCATTCAACAATGTCACAACGCCGGGAAACGTGACGGTCAGCACCACTGCCGGCGACCACCCTGACATCGCCAATTCCGAGATCGCGCCGCTCCGAAGCGCAAACCGTTACTGGATGATCGCCAACAGCGGCCTCGTCTTTGACGATTACAGCGCCACCTTTCACTTCACCGCCGGCGACCTCGACGGGAGCGCGGACACATCCCAGTTCATCGTTGCCATACTGTCGGGCACCAACTGGTCGCATCCGGTCGCGGGCACAAGAACTTCCACCAACACACAGGCCATAGGCATCGCTTCCTTCGGCCAATTTCAAATCGGTGAATCCGCCCTGGCTCCCACAATCTCTACACAGCCGCAAAGTCAGCGCATCAACATTGGTGACAGCGTCACGTTCACCGTGGAAGCCTCCGGCGCAAATCCAAGGGCTTATCAATGGCGCTTCAACGGCGCCAACCTTTCTGGCGCAACCACCACCAGCTTCACCATCGCGTCCGTGCAGGACGCTGACGCGGGAAATTATTCCGTGGTCATCACTAATTTGAACGGTTCAAACACCAGCGCAAGCGCGGCGCTCACCATCAATCACGCGCCTTCGCTGGCGGCGATTTCGAATCAGACAAACAATGAAGAAGCTTTGCTCACCGTGGCGGCTTCGGCCAGCGACCCGGACGGCGGCGTTCTCTCGTATGAGTTGCTTGCAGCACCCGGCGGAGCAGCCATTGATTCGAGCGGTGTGATCACCTGGACTCCAACCGAAGCGCAGGGGCCAAGCACGAACGTCCTTATCGTCCGCGTGGCGGATGATGGTTCGCCCGCATTAAGCGCCACGAACAGTTTCACGGTCGTCGTTCGCGAAGTGAATTCCACGCCGACGCTTGTTGCTCCCGCCGACCAGATGTTGCCCGCAGGCGTCCCGCTGTCCGTCACCGCGACCGCCTCGGACACGGACATTCCGGGGAACGCGCTGACGTTCAAAGTGGTGTCCGGCCCCTCGGGCCTGAAGATCAACGCCACCAACGGACTGGTGACATGGACGCCGGCGACGCGCCCGAGCACGAACGTGGTGACGTTGCGGGTGACAGATAATGGCGCGCCGAACCTTAGCGACGTGAAAAGTTTTGTGGTGATTGCCTTGGAGCCGCCGGACGTGACGAAGCCAGTGGTGCAAATCGTCTCGCCGTCGCCAAATTGGGAAACGAACGCGGCTGTCATCACTGTCACCGGCACAGCCCGGGACAACAGGCTGCTCGCGCAAGTGCTTTACAGCCTGAACGGCGCGCCGTTCGTGCCTGCTGTCGGCACCACGAATTGGTCGGCGGACATCATGCTCGCGGTGGCAACGAACACGTTCGCCGTAAAAAGCGTGGACTCGTCCAGCAACGAATCGTCCGCGGTCATCCGAAAATATTTCCTGATCGTCAATTCAGTCCTGACGGTGCAGACCAATGGCAGCGGCACGGTGTCGCCGGACTTGAACGGCGCGGAACTCAAGGTGGGAAGGTCGTATTCCATGACCGCGGCGCCGGGGTTGAATTATTTGTTCACGAACTGGACCGGCGGCGTGAGCGGCAGCGCTCCGAAGCTGACGTTCCTCATGCAAACAAACCTCGTGTTGCAGGCGAATTTCATCACCAATAAATTCATCGGAGCTTCGGGCGCTTACAACGGCTTGTTCAGCGATCCCGCGGGTGTAAGCCACCAAAGCGCCGGCTTTCTCACGCTGCGCTCCACGAGCAAGCAGACTTTCAGCGGGAAACTTTTGGTGGATGGCGGCACACATGCGTTCAGGGGAAAACTTGACCTCGGCGGCCGCGCCAACGTCGCCGTCAAGCGCAAAGGAAAGTTGTCGGTGACGCTCAACGTGCAACTCGTGCTTGACGCTGATTCGAACCGGGCGATCGGCACGGTCAGCAACAGCAGTTGGGCGGCGTCGCTGCTGGCGGATCGCGCCATGTTCAATCTCAGCAACAATCCGGCAACGGACTATGCCGGACGATACACGATGGTTGTGAATGGCTACACAAACGGCGTCATTGCGCCCGGTGGCAACGGCTATGGGTTGATTGGCGTCGGCACGAACGGCGTTGTGAGTCTGGCCGGCGCCTTTGGCGACGGCGCGGCGATCAAGCAGGTTGTTCCCATTTCGGAGAATGGCGACTGGCCCTTTTATGTCCCGCTTTACAGCACCCCGTTTGCCTATACCAACGACCAGGGAACGGTCATCACGAACAAGCAATTTGCCGGGTCCTTGATTGGCTGGCTGAACTTTACAAATTCCGGAGTTCGTCTTTTGAATGGTGCTTTGTTCTCCACCAAAACGCCTGTCGCCACACACCGGTATTATCCAAATGGTTTTACGAACGAATTCCAGTTGCTGGCATCGGCCTATACCCCGCCGCCGCCGGGCGTGCGCGCGGTGAACATTGCCCAAGGCGAAACGGTCTTGCAGGATGGCAATCTGCCCGTCGTGCTCTCAAACGCGGTCACGGTGGCCACAAACAATCGCATCACGGTGATTGGGGCAAACCAGTCCGGCCTTAAGCTCACACTCAGTCCCAAGACCGGCCTGCTGAAAGGTGCTTTTGTTCATCCTGGCAATACAAACGCGCCGACCACCATCGCCGGCGCGGTGCTGCAGAATTACGATCGCGCCGCCGGTTTCTTCCTCGGCACGAATCAAAGCGGGTCAATTTCGCTCGAAGGGAACTGACGCAGTCAGAAAAGTTTCTGATGCTTTGGGGCGCGGCTTCGGCTTTTCTGCTTTTATTGAAATCTTTCGGCAGGACGAAATTCCGCGCCGCCGCGCCGAAGCGGAGGTGGGATGCCTTGATTTATTTCCTCTTGAAACAATAATACGTGGCAAATCCAATCAACCCCGCCAGCGCGGCCAGTCCCACCAGCGGCATCAGGTGGTTGAGGTTGTGCGCAGGCGCGTCCGGCGTGCCGGAAACGAAATGCGCGTTCGCCCAAGAAGTCATGAGAAGAATCGCCGTTGCAAAAAACAATTTGAATTTCAATCCGGTTCGCATGAAGGCGACAATAATTGTTTGCACACAGGCGGTCAACAACACAAATGCAGGCGTGTTCGAATTGAAAGCGGTGACTGGACTGAAAAATTGCTCGCGTGGCTCGCGGTTTAAGTGAAGGGTTTGATTGTTTTTCTTAACCATTCATACAAGACCCGTGAATGCTGAAATACTGAGTCAAACTTGCTCCGGTCAGTCGTTTTTTCCGATGAATCCATAGTAGCGCCCCATCCAGTAGGCGTGAAGAAAGTCGGCAGCGCCCGTCTCTGAATCGCGCCAGAGTCCAAGCTCCTTCCAGTGTTCTCCATCTTTGCTTTGGTAACAACCGCCCGGCCCGCTGGCGATGATGCCTTGCTGTGTCACAAACACGGAATTCGCGCGCGCAATGCGCCAGCCTTTCATGCATGCCACGCTGTTCTTGCCACCATCCTTTCTGCAAACCAGTTCGCCCGCTTCGTTGATTCGGAGCATCAGTTTGTCAGAAACGCGCTGCCATTGCTTGAAACTCGGCTTCGCAAATTCCGGTTTGTCTTCCGCTGGCGCCGCTCGCCAGCTCATGCCGCCGTCGCGCGTGATGAACACACCCTTGTCCGTCTGCGCGTGGAGCACGAACGTTCGTTTCGCAGACGCAAAAATATTTTGCACGCGCGCTCCCATCAACCCGGCGCTCATGTCGCGCCATTCCTTGCCGCCGTCCAAAGTCATGAAGATTCGTCCGGTGTTGTCGCAGAACCAGGCCACTTGTGGATCGTCAGCGGAGAATTGAAACATGGTCACGGTCGGCTTCAACCAGCCATCCAGTTGATACGGGTCGCCTTTCCAACTGTATTCGTTGTCCAAGGGACGCTCGTTGATCGGAATCGGTCTGGCGCTTTGCGGGCCGCTCTCGCCGTGATGAGGATTGAGTTCAATGTCCTTGCGCAGGGAGTTCATCACTGGCAGCAAAACGCGGTTGATGGGAAATCGTTTCAGTGTCTGCAACGCGAGCCGAAGCCCCTCTTCGCCATGCGGAAATTCTTTGGGAGTGGCGGCGGACACTCCCGGCTTTATGGGATCGCAATATTCGGGCAGCAACGCCGCCGTCATGTAGGCGAAAAGTGCGTTGCCTTCCATCCAGTTCATTTCCCAAAGATCGGAAACCCAGGGACGATATTTGGCGAGCAGTTCAGGATCGTGTTCGTAACGGATGAGATTGAACAACGCTTCGTAAGCCTGCCCTTCGCTGCTGTGATTGACGCGCGCCAATCTCTCCAGTGAGAATGGGCCGCCCTCCCGCCTCTGATCCGGGTTGTCCTTGCAGCGCGCGACGATGCTCCGGTAAAAATCCAGGTAACGTTGCTTTCCAGTGATGTGATGGGCGATCAGCAGATCGGGCAGCAACATCAGTGAACTGCGCAACGACGGACGCCACGGTTCGCTTTCAATATTGAGCCGCTTCAGATAAGGCGCGTAGAGTTTTTTGTAGTAATCATCGCGCGCCGGATCGGGATCCATGCCGACGTGACCGTAGCGAGTCACCTCGCCGTCCACATCAATGATGCGGCACTGGTTGTCGAGCAAATGCGTCATCAGCCGGTCCACATCCCGGGCGATGAACCGCTTCTGTTCGGCGTCAGCCGCAAGATCATAATAAATCGCGTAACCAAAAAGAACGGCGTTGAAGTTGTCCACGCTCACGTCGCCATACCAGCGATAGTCCGCATACTTTCTCTGTCCTTGATGCCACTCGATTGAATCCTGGCCGTTGCGTTCCCAGCCTTCGACCGGCCCGTGACCTTTGACGTAGCCGCGCGCCAGCAACCCCGGCTTGCCTGTGACTTCCTGCAAAATGCGCAGGCCGTGAAGAATTTCACCGCCGTGTCGGCGAACTTGTGGAGACCGAGTGACCGCGTATTGATAACCGACGCCGGCCAGATAACGCCCCGTCCACACTCCCGCATGGATGACGTTGCCCGGTTCGTTGACCGTGTGAGTCAATTTCGCTCCCGGCGGCGCTGCGGGCACAATCGAAACGTAAAGTCCCTCCAAAAAATGTTTGTCCAGGAGATCGCGTTGGAAGTAATCCGCCTTTTGAAGCAAGGGGCTGGAGTCGGTGACTTTTGACGTTGCCCGCGACATTGCGGGAACAAAAGTCGCCACGAAAAAAACCATTCCGACGGTTCGAAGTGTGTGAGAAATCCGTTTCATAAATAGGCTCATCTTTCAATTAGTAAGCCACGCCAACCGAGCTTTGACGCGATAGAATCGCTGCGTCAGATTCGATCCGCCGCCGCTCCAATGCGTTTCCGCGATGGGCCATTGATTTGTGGGCGCAACCGCCTGCCAGATGGATGAAGAGAGCGAGTCGGTGGACTCAACCGTGAAAAGCCAGTCCGGGCTTGCGCCCGTCCAGGTCAGCGCAACGACATTGCTGGCGGAGACCTCCGCCGCAATGCCGGTCACCATGATGGTCGGTGAAAGCGGGGCAAGCGGGGTGTAAAGCGTGCCGGATCTGTAAAGCAGGTAAAGGCCGGCGTTGACGGTGTTGTCGCCAAAGCTGTTCACGACGCCGGTATTCCAGAGTGCCCAGGCGGCCTTTTCCCATTCGGAACGCGGCTCGTTTTCGTAAGCTGCGATCTTCCACAGCCCGAGCAGGAACGCGAACGGCGATTGGGACAACCCAAGTCCCGTCCCCACGCCGAGGTTGTTCACCTCCCAAGCCAGGTTGTCCAGCATGGCCACGGCGTAAGGTTTTACTGCGGTGGCTTCGGCGGCGTCGCCGCGGTCACGCAGCGCGACATAAGCCTCAACCAATGCCCAGGCGTTCATGGCGTGATAAACGGGCGATGCATTATGGCCGTCCCACATCCGACCCGGACGTTGAGCTACGGCGTTCGTCAACGTGCTGAAAGGCTGGTTGGTCATTCCGTCCACCCGACCGTCCTGATTGAAATCCATCAGCACGCCGGGCAGGAGATTGCGATTCAGTTTATCCAACAACGCTGTGCGGTAAGCAGGTTCACCGGTCCAGTCGTAAAGCTGGGCGAGGAGCCAAATCAACTTCGCCGTGTAGTTGTGGTTGCGCACTGGCGGCTCGGCCACGGACCAATCGCCTGCCAGCCGCGCGGCATTGTGACAAAGCTGTCGCAAAGCGGTGTTGGTGTGGGAGCGCGCCGTTTCGAGCAGGAACACACCCGACCAACCGTGGTCGAAAGCCATGCCGCCATCCAGAAAGCCGACCGACGGCTTGGTATCGGCCACGAGAAATTGCTGGCCTGCGAACAAACCGTTGGTGTAACTGAGGCACAATTCCGGCGCGGCGTTGCAGACCTGTTCCACGGACGAACCCACCCCGCCGGCCAGATAGCACAGATTGCTGGATGGCAAGTGAACGAATCCGAACACGCCTGCCTGAGCCACGAGCGGCAGCGGTGCGTGTTGGGCGGTGTATTGCTGGGCTTCCACCATGCGCGCGATCTGCTCCAGCGCCGTGAGATCAGCCGGGTAGCCGGCCAGCCGGGCGTAGTAGCCGCCCAAGGCCCGACTGGCCCAGATGCGCCCGACTTCCGGACA
Source organism: uncultured Verrucomicrobiota bacterium (assembly GCA_964389025.1). GTDB lineage: Bacteria > Verrucomicrobiota > Verrucomicrobiia > Limisphaerales > CAYMCQ01 > CAYMCQ01. Next base: position 65,110 of record CAYMCQ010000004.1, on the reverse strand, counting down.
GCCGATGGCATAGGCGGCCAGCCCCGGCGCGTGAACACTCTCCCACACACCCGTAATCTCCGTCAGGCTGGGCACGAGGAAACTGGGCGCACTGTAAGTATAGGCCGTTTCCGGGCAGCCAACCTTGTTGCCTCTGATTTCCTTGGCGGCGTTGATGGCGTTGACGACATCCTGGGTGGAGCCAGAAAACATCGCTTGCTCGATGGCGTAGCGGCTGGCACTGCCACCATAACTGTCCCCGCCGCACTGGGCGTGACCTGGGATACAGTCTGCCAGAAAAATCAGCAGCGCGAGGACGGAGAGGCAGCGCTGCGGGTTGAAAAAGGCAAGTATTTCGCCAACCTCCTTCCCAATGTCAGCGAGCCTTTTGGATTCCCTTTTAGTTTCTGTTACAAGCTGAGTCCGACTTGAAGATTCGTTTCTGCCATTGCCAGGAAATTCAACAGTGTCTGTATAAGCCCGATACGATGCTATTGACCAATAACCCATAATTCTGGCTTAAAGAATGTGAAACCATTCTTGCTTCGTCAAGAGAGTAACGTATGCCAAAGGGACAATTTCAAAACGAAGCACGATTCCGCAACAATGAATCGGCGCGATGGAATCTGCCATCCAAAGCTCACGGAAAGTTGTAAGGCAACGTGTCGGGCACCACATAAACCTGCGTGGTGAATTTCAGCGTCGCCAAGCCATTTCGTGGGTAGGTGAGTTCGACAAAAAAAGCCTTCCAACCCTGTGGCGGCACCGACACCGTGCCGAGGAACACGCCGCCGCCTTGGTCCGTCAGCGCGGTGCTTGTCCAAGCCGCGCCGATGGTCATCAGGCGAAAATCGCGGGCGAGGGAATTGGTCGCCTGCCAGAGCCTGGCCTCGCTCGGAAGATCAACCGCCACCACCCGCACCGTGTTTGAGGATTCCAGCGTCCACGAGAACTGAGGCAGCGATGTGTTGAAAAGAACCGATTGATAGCAGCCTTCCAGCGTCACCCAGGCATCTGAGCCGCCGAGGCCATGGTCGGCATTTGGGACGTAACGGAGATATTTCACGCCGGGCAAATCGTTGAAATAAAACTGCGCCGAGTCCGGCAGAAAAAACTGGTCGCCGCTCGCATTGATCATGAACTTCGGCATCGTCAGCCGCTCGCGATATTCGTAGGGGTCTTCGATGCACATCAACGCCCGAAACTGCGGCGTGCCGAACCACGCCGGGATGCCCATGTTCACATAATCCTGAATCGCCGGCGCCCAAAAACCATACGCGCCATAATGATGCGCGAAGGAAGGTTCGACATTCAGCAAGTCAATCACCATGGGAATAATGGCCACAACCCGTTGGTCAACCACAGCGGTTGACCACGTGGTCCAACCACGCTTGGAAGCGCCAGTCACGACGAATTTGTCCACGATAAGTCCGCCGCCTGATGCACTGGCGCAAAAGGCGGTCACGGCGTCCATCGCGCGCACGGCAGCCTTGGTCATGGGCAGGCGCGCGGGCCAGCGCTCGTCGCCGGTGTTTAGGAATCTGTCCCACGTCCAAGCAATCAAGGCATCCTCGGAGCGGGCGGTCGTTCCGGCGAACGTGAGCGGTTGGTTTGGCACCATCCGAAGTTCGGCCACGACAGTTTGATTGTTGGTCGCGATCTGGCGCAGGTTGGAATTGGCGCTGGTGGGTGCAGGGTCAGAATTGCTGCCGCCTGTGACGTAAAGCAGTGCCATGGAGTTAGTGACGGCGCTGGGCTTCACAATTGTCAGCCAGTGTTTCCACAAAGTCCGATCCACCTCATTAGTCGTGAGCCAGACCTGTGACCGCAGTTCCAAGACATAAGTTGTCTGCCCGACACCTGAATTCGTGCTGACAACCGAGTAACTGTAGTTGGTGTCTAGTTGGGCGACATACGATTCGAGCGGCGTTCGCTGCACCGACCGGTAAAAGCGCCAGGGATAATTTGTAGCGCTGGAATCAATCCAAGCCGACGCCGGGTTCGTCTGGAACAGGCTGAACAAACCACCCCAGTCGAGCAAGTTGGTGGAAGCTTCGACCCGATGCCATCGGCTCGTCCCGCCGGTGAGCGTCACTTGCGCCTGCCGGTTGGAGGGGAAGAAAGCCACGCCCAGTTCCGTGGCCACCGCCACTTTGCCCGGCAGGAAAAGCAGGGTGGCGATCAACGCTGCTCGAACCAAGGTTGACTTCCGCAAGCGAACCATGCGAACCAGCATTGGACTGGCGCTTCCGATGACAGAGGATTGACTGAACATAATGGAACCTCCGAAAACTGCTTTTCCGAGTTGGGTTGAACCGCCCGCCAAACGATCCGCGATTCAAGCGTTTTATTTCACTGGTTGTATCGCTCCTTTTTACTTTTCTGGAGCGCCTCGGTTTCCTCCGCGCTGAGACCTTTCAACCAGCGGTGTTCATCGCGGGTGAGCAGTTCTTGCACTTTGCCTTCCCACTTCTTGCCCATCTCGGGGCTTTTCTCCTTCGCGGCTTTGATTACGGCGGGGAGGAATTTCTCGTAGAAATGTTTCGAGACTTCATACATGCCATGCCAGTGGGTGTAATCCGGCCCCATCATGCTTGCGCCGTGGCGTGCGCGGCGGCCTTCGTGATGCCACAGCTCCCAGAAAACCCATTGCACTTCGTGCTCGAACGGTGCTTTCGGATTCAACGCGCCGTCGGCGATCAATTCGTCCATGATTTTCTGCGCCGGCTTGGCGAACTTGTCGTTATAGAGCGCCACCAGGTCGTCGAACTGTTTGTAAAAGTTGTCCACATAGGTGTGACTGTGACAATTCAGGCACGCGCCTTTCATCGTGTCACGCCGCTCCGACCAGGTCACGATCTTGGCCACCTTCCGCTTCACGGACTTGCTGACGAGTTTTTCATTCTCAACGACCTTCTCCGAGGTGTCCACTTCGTCGCCGATTTTCGGCAGCGCCTTGCCTGCGGGGTAATCGTCCTTGAAGCCGTCATCGAAGATGACCAGGTTGAGCTTGGAACTGATCACGGGCCGCAACGTCCATGAGATGCGCTCGCCCACGTCGTGATTGTTGGCGGTGGCGACGCCGTTGGTGGTCATGTAGCTGCTGATGTGGCAGCTCGCGCAGGTGGGCGCGGCGGAATAATCCTTGCCCAGAATCCAACTGCCTTTGTCCAACGCCATCTTGTCGCGGTTCGCGTAAAACGCGATGCCATGCTTCGACTCGTTGTAAATCTCGATCTGCGGATGGTCGGGTCCCATGTGGCACTTGCCGCAATTCTCCGGCGCGCGCGACAGCTTGGACTCGAAAGAGTGCCGCGAGTGGCAGGCGTGGCAACTGCCTTTCGAGCCGTCGGGATTCAAGCGGCCAATCCCTGAATTCGGCCAGGTGTCGGGATCAATCACCGGTTTGTTTTCCTTGCCCGTGCGCAGAATTTCACCGTTCGCGTCTCGCTTGAACTTGATGATGCTCCCGTGACATTGCCAGCACCCGTTCACCGCGTCGGCGTTGTTTCCGGGCATGCCCGCCACCTTTTCGGCGAGCACGTTGTCCAGGCTGGCAAGAATCTCGCCGGCTTTGGCGTGGTGACTGCGGGCGAATTGTTTGTTCTCCACGTCGTGGCATTGCGCGCAATCGTTGGGCGTGACGAGCGCGGAAACCCATTCGCCTTCGTGCAGCCAGGCGTCCGGCTCACCCTTTTGCGCGCCGTGGCAATCAAGGCAACCCACGTCCAACTCGGCGTGGCGCGAACGCTGCCATTCCATGACGAGCGCCGGGGAAGTTTTTTTGTGGCACTCGGTGCAGAGCTTGTTTTGGGCGGGAGTGACAGCGGCGGGTTTCGCTTGCCCGGCACCGGCGATGTTGCTCCCGAGAAGAGCCAGGCCAAGGCAGAGCAGGAGGCGGGAAAAGTGCATGGAAGTTTTCATGGTTTTATTGCGGCACATCAACGCTTTGATCGCTTGGCCGGTTATGGCAGGGAACAGGAGTTACTCCGTTACCTCCAACGCGACCTTGTATCCATGAAAACCATGACGACACAGCCATCAAAAATACTCTGCACACGGATTGGCTTTATCTTGTCTTATTTTGACCGTTCAAACACAGTCAAAAACAAGACGCATCATTCGCCGAGGATGAATTTGTGATGGCGACCCATCCAGTATGGCAGCAGGAACGCCGCGCCGTCGTCTTCGCCATGACCGCCCGCGCCGCCGTCCACCACGAACGGATTGTTGTTCCACTTCATGACCGGCCGCTCGTCGGGCGGCAGCAGCGTGGTCGTCTCCCGACGCCCAAAGCGATCCGGCGTCGCAGCCCAGGCGATGTCTGCGCGCTGGGAGTTCTTCACGCTCCATGCAATGGTGTCCATCGGTGTCCGGTAAAGCGTCCAGACGGCGGCGGGCAAATCCACTGGCGCTTCGGGCTGGCCGGCCTTCGCAAGGCTACGTCCCGGCTGGCCGGTGAGATAGATGAACGTCCACAAAGGACAGGCCTCGCGTTGAATGTTTTTCCACCACTCGTCGAGCGCGCGACGATACGCCTTCAACAGCGCGGGGTCTTTCTCGTATCGAAACACGCCATAGAACGGGAGCATCGCGAGTTCCTCATCCGAGTAGTTCATTTCCGTCCGAAACTCTTTCAAGCGCGTCATCCAGTCGGCGTAGTTCAAATCCCGCGCGACCTTCTGATATTCCTTTTCGTAGCGCGCCTCGCCAGTGATGTGCGCGGCGGTCTTGAGAAAACTGAGCAGTTGCAGGCTGTTGAGCGCGCGCTCCTCCTGTTCCCGCATCAGGGCCTCCGGCGCCCAAAACCCCCAGCGCGTGTGCTTGCCGTCGAGGTCAACCAGGTAATAGCCGTGGTCAATGATGTGATCCATGATGCGCTTGCACGTTTCGGCGATGCGGCGTTTCAACGGTTCGTCCGGCAACAAATCATGCGCGATGCCAAAAATGAAAAAATGGCCGACGATTTCATCCGAGCTGGTGTCCGCCTTCCAATAATACTGCCCGTCCTTCGTCCAGTGCCACTCGCCGCCGCTAGGCATCGGGTCGCCTTTGCGGATGAACGAGCGCGCCGGAAAACCGCGCCGGCCCGCGACCTCTTCGAGGAACAGAATCGCCTCGATGGATTTGCGCGCGTTGGCCAGCGCCTCCGGTGATTTCGTGACGGCGTAGCGGAAACATTCCGCTGCCGCGTAGATCGCCGTCCACAGCCCGTCGTTGTCGTTGTCGGTGGGTTGATTGCTGGAAACATCGCCGGCAATGCGAAGATGTGAGTCGGCCACCAACCCGTAGCGATCATGCCGCGCGCGGATGCGCTTCTCGAAATGTTCGGCCTTCTGCGCGAGTGTCATGGGCTTGAGTTCGATGTGCGAAACGCCGGTGCGCGTGCGCGCCCAAACGCCGTTCTGCCCGTCTGCCACGAGTTGCTCGACACGATCATCCGGCAGGTAACGCTTGCCTGCGAGGTATTGGCGGCGATCCCTCTCTGGCGCGGCGAAGTCGAGCCGCATCAAACCCTGGGTCGTGCCGAGCCAGACCGCGCCATCGGTGGCAAGCGCCGTGGCGGTGAGGTTGCCGACGGGCAACGGAATGGCGTTCGAGCGAAGCGCCGCCGGCACCGCCGCGTTGGTCAGGCTGTAAAACGTGCGGATTTTTTGCGGGTAGGGAATGAGTTGGACAGGCTCGACTGCCCCGAGCAATCCCGGGAGCAGCAGGCTGATTCCGAGCGAACAACAAATGACGAATGACGAAGTCCAAAGAGGCTCGCGAATGAACGAGTCTTCGTCATTCGGGTTTCGGATTTCTTTTGTCATTTGAAATTCGTCATTACCCGGCGCGGCGACGCTACTCATGAGCTTTCCCTTCAGCCTCGGCTTTCAAGCGCTGCCGTTCGGCGGCCTTGGCGAAGGGATAGTAAACCGCCATCGCAATGACAATCGAGACTGCGCCCCAGACGGCAGCCCGCCAGTCGCCGCCGGAAACCAGGTAATGCCCGATGATGGGCGGCGTGGTCCAAGGAACGTTCACGAACGGCTTGTGGATCAATCCCCATTGCATGAGCAGATACGTGCTGGCCGTCAGGATCAACGCATTAAGGATGTATGGGATCATGAAAATTGGGTTCAGCACGATGGGGAAGCCGAAGAAGATAGGTTCGTTGATCTGGAAAATCTGCGTCGGCAGCGACAGACGGCTGACTTTCCGATAACCGGGCTCCTTCGAGTTCAACATCACCAGCGCCAGCGCGATGGTCGCTCCCGTCCCGCCCACGTTCACGAAACTGGTGAAGAATCCGTAGGCGGTTACATAGGGCAATGGCTGTCCGCCCTTCATCGCGTCCATGTTCGCGTCAAGGAATTGCAAGAAGATCGGCGCGACGACCGCATCTACGGCGTTGTCCCCGTTGATGCCCACCGACCATAGGATTGTCACCAGCAGCGCGTAGCCAAGGATGCCCGGCAGGGTGTTCAATGCCCGCACCAGCGGCGCGAAGGCGGTTTGCACCAGTGTGTTGATGTCCACGCCGAGCACGTAACGGATGAGCCAGAAGAAAATCACCAGCACAAACAGCGGCGTGAGCGACAGGAAGGATTCATACACCACCGGGGGCACGTTGGCCGGGAGTTTGATGACGAGATTTTTGTCGGTGAAAAATTTCTGAACCCGCACGGTGACCAAGGCCACCAGTATGGCGGTGAAAAGTCCCTTCGACCCGAGCGGGTCCATGAGGATGGAGATGTCTTCCGGTTTTTCTCCCAGCTTGAACTGGATCATCAGGAAGATCACCGTCGCCATCATGGCGCTGACGATGGCTTCCTGCTTCAACTGTTTCCCGAGGTCGTAGGCGACGGCGAAGCACGCGAAGACGCCCAACATGCCGAAGGTGGCCGTCACCGGGATTTGCAGGAGTTGCTGGTAGGGTGCCACGATCTTATCCCACCCGGAGACTGGAAAGAACGCCACAATCATGAAGAAACCTCCGATGATCGTCAGCGGCACGATGGAAACCATTCCGGCGCGGATGGCGGACAGGTAAGTGTTCTCGCTCAACGCCGTCAATGCCGGCACGATGCGCTTGTTCAGGAAGCTGGTCGCTGGGTTCATATCGTCTTGGAATGAAGAATGAAGAATGAAGAATGAAGAAGTAAAGGCAAACCTCCCCGGAAAATTCTGCATTCTACATTCTACATTCTCCTTCGCTTGCATCTTGCGCGGGTCATGCAAGAAATTAGACTGCGCGCGTGATCAACCGATGAGAACCATGACCGTCCTGCTGGGCGCGGCTTGCCTGGCCTTTGCCGCGAGCAATGACGCTGCGGCGCAATCGCTCCCGCCACTTGGCGGGATTATCCCGCTGTTTGACGGCAAAACCCTGGCCGGTTGGGAAGGAAACCCCGACCTTTGGCGTGCGCAGGACGGGACAATCACGGGCGGCTCGCTCACCGAGATGGTGAAGCAGAATGAGTTTCTCGCCAGCACACGCGACTACACGAACTTCATCGTGCGCTTCCAAATCCGGCTCGTGGGCACGAATGGCTTCATCAATTCCGGCTTTCAGATTCGCTCGCAACGAGTCCCGAACAATTCCGAAATGGCTGGCTACCAGTGTGATTACGGCGAGCCGGCGTGGTATGGCTGCATCTACGACGAGTCGCGCCGCAACAAGGTCATTTCCGCTTCCGACATGAAGACGTTGCTTCCGGCGCTCAATCCCGACAAGGAGGGCTGGAACGAATATGTCATCCGCGCCGATGGGCCGCGCATTACGACCTGGATCAACGGCGTGCTCGGCACGGATTTTACCGAGGCTGACCCGACGATTCCCGACTGGGGCAAGCTCGGCATCCAGGTCCACGGCGGGGGCAAGGCGCTCGTGCAGGTGAGAAATATTTCCATCGAGGAACTCCCGCCTACACCGCCGGGGAAGAAATTCCTCGGCGCGCCGGAACCGGCAAAGCTGCCGGACAACACCGGCAGCGATCGCGCGACCGCGCAGACCGCCAGCCAGAGCAAGCCCGTGTCGGCGGAGGAGGAGAAATCCCGATTCACGCTCGCACCCGGATTTGAAATTGAACTCGTCGCGCAGGAATCTGAAGGCATCGGCAAGTTTGTCGCTGTGGATTGGGATTTGCACGGCAATCTCTGGACGATGACCGCGCTCGAATATCCCGTGGACGCGAATGAAACACCCGAGGTCGCCAAGGAGCTTTATGCCAGCCGCGCGCGGGACAAGGTCGTGGTGTTCGAGCGCGATCCGAAATCGCCGACGGGCTACTCGTCCCAGCCGCGCGTGTTTGCCGATGGCCTGGCGATTCCGCTCGGCATCCTGCCCTACAAGAATGGCGTCTATGTGCAGCACGGGACGGAGATTGTTTTTCTGAGCGACACGGACGGCGACGGGCGCGCGGACAAGCGCGAGGTGATTCTCAGCGGCTTCGGCGTGCAGGATTCGCATTTGTTCCCGCATCAATTCACCCGCGCGCCGGGCAACTGGCTCTGGATGGCGCAGGGCGCGTTCAACTACGGCAAGGTCAAAACCACAACGGGCCGGGAGCAGCAGTTCGATCAGACGCGCATGGCCAAGTTCCGCTACGACGGCTCGGACTTCGACATTACGTCGCAAGGCCCGTGCAACATTTGGGGACTCGTGCTCGACGGCAACGGCCAGGCGTGGATTCAGGAGGCGAACGACTACGGCTACCCGGTGATGCCATTCCACGAATACGCGAATTATCCCGGCTGCTCCGACGCGCAGATGAAAAGCTACGCGCCGATCTTCCCCGGCACCGCGCCCGACTTCGCGATGGGCGGCACGGGCCTCAGCGGCCTCGCGCTTTCCGACGTGACCGGCTGGCCCGAGGCTTACGCGGGCATTTTTTACATCGCGAATCCGATCACGCGGAAGATTCAAGCGATTCGCGTCACGCCGGAAGGCCCGCGCTTTCGGTATCAAAAGCTGCCGGACTTCGTGCAGTCGAGCGACGAGTGGTTTCGCCCCGTCGCGCTCCGCACCGGTCCCGACGGCTGTCTCTACTTCGTGGATTGGTATAATAAAATCATTTCACACAACGAAGTCCCCCGAAACCATCCCGACCGCGACAAGAAACGGGGCCGCATCTGGCGCGTGAAGCCCCGTGATATGAAGCCGTTCGACGTGCCTGATTTCATGAAGCTCACCGGCGAGGAACTCGTCGCCAAGCTCGGCGGCGCATCGCTCCTGCAAAGTCACCTGGCCTGGCAGGCTATCACCGACCGGCAGATCAAGGCGCTTGCGCCGAAACTCAAGTCGCTCCTCACGGATGCGGCACAACCCACCGGGCGGCGGATCGCTGCGTTGTGGGCGTTGGAAGGCTTGCACGCGGTGGAGTTGGAGACGCTGCGGCCATTGCTCAGCGACTTGAATCGAAACATTCGTCGTGAAGCCATCCGGGCGCATCGGGACAATGGACTTCCATTCGGCACGTCTCTCGAAGCTATCGCGCCGCTGGCCGACGATGCTGACCCCGAGGTTCGCGCCGAAGTGATCCGCACGGCGGGCACGATGTTGAGCCAGCATCTGGAGGGTCACGCTGCCAATGCCAGTTCCCCGGCCACCCGGAGCGCAATTGGTTTGTTGGTGAAATCGGCGCGCCCACCGCTGGCCGAGCCAACCATGAAGGCCACGAACAGCGGCAAGATCATCAAGGCCGGGGAAGCCTACGAGCGCGAATTCGAGCGTTACCTCGTCCGGCTCGAATTGGAAAAGCATCCCGAGGCCGTCGCGCAGTTTCTCGACAGCGAGACGGCGCGGGCGCTCCCCGTGGAGAACCGCCTGGTCGCCACCCTCGCGCTTGAACCGAAAGCGAGCGCCGCGCGCGTCGCGCAACTCCTGCCGCAACTCCCGCGACCGCCCGGCGATGATGAGATTCTTCGGCTCGCGCAGTTTGTGGATCAGCCCGGCGTCGGCGAGGCGCTGCAAGGCTCGCTCGCCAAGCCGGCCACGCGCGACTCCCTGCTGGCGGCGCTGCTTCGCGTCCGCAGCCGCCTCGACGCCGACAAGATTACGCGGCTCCTCGTCGCTCCCGCCCGCGAGTTGCTCGCCGGGGATTTTGATTCGGTGAACTCCGGCATCAAGCTTGCCGGCGCGTTTCAAATCACGGAACTCGCTGACGACTTGATGGCCATTCTCCGGCGCGGATGGGATCAGGCCGCCGCCGCCGGAAAGACCGAAGGAAAAATCGCGCTGCCTGCGCAGCCCGAAGCCGCCTTGCGCGCGCTCCGCGAACTTCGCGCGGGCGATGTCGCCCTCTTCACGGAAATGGCGAAGTCGCCACTGGCGGATACCGCCCGAAGCGAGACGCTCGCGGCGCTGGCGGTTGCAAAGGACGCTCGCGGCGCGACTTTGCTCATCGAGTTGTGGCCGGGCCTCACCGCCTCGGAGCGGCGCTCGGCGCTGGAGCGGTTGAGCGGCACCAAACCGGGCGCGCACGCCGTGGTTCAGGCGATGCAATCCGGCGCCATCCCAAAATCCGAACTGGACGGCCCCACGCTGGACAAGTTGCAAACTGTCATGGGCGAGGCCCCTGAGTTGCAGGCCTTGCTGGGCGAGATGGCGACCCTGCTCCGTCCCTGCCTGCGACTCAACGGCGCGGACAGCGCCTGGGGTGACTCGGACATCACCCTCGACGGCGCGTTCACGGTCGAGACGTGGGTGAAGCTCGATCCCGGCATTGACAACAACGACGGAATTCTCGGCGCACCCGGCGTGCTCGACCTGAACTTTGCCGGCGAACTGTTCCGGGTCTATGTTGGCGGCGAAGTGCATGACGCCATCATCGCGAAAAAGAAAATCGCCCCGGACATCTGGACGCACCTCGCCGTCACGCGCGACGCGGCGGGCCTGTTCCGCATCTATCGCAACGGCGAACTCGACACCGCCGAGTCGAAGGCCGCGCCGCAAAAGTTCGAGCATTGCCGGATCGGCTGGACGACGCCGGGCAAAGGCACGGCAGGCTGGTTGAGCGAATTCCGGGTTTGGAATCGCGTCCGCACGCCGGAGGAAATCCGCGCCGAGTTCGACCGCAGCTACGAGGGCGAGGCGCCGCCGGGGCTGGTGCATCATTTCGCCGGCACGAACTGGGGCAAGCTGCAAGGCGGCGCGCGCGTGCAGAAAACCCAGGACTTCCCCGCGCTGCTGACCGCGGCTCAATCACAGGCGCTCGCGGAAAAGTTTTCCAAGTTTCACGCTCTCGCCGAAAAATCCGGCGACCTCACGAAAGGCAAGGCGCTGTTCACGACCGTGTGCGCGGTTTGCCACAGTGTTGGCGGTCAAGGGGCGCAAGTTGGTCCGGTGCTGAACGGCGCCGGCGCGCTCGGCGTCGAGGCCCTGTTGCGAAACCTCCTCACCCCGAATATCGCGATGGAGCCGGGCTATCGTGTGTTTCGCGTGGAGTTGAAGGAAGGCGATGTGCTCGACGGCATTCTGGTTTCCCAAGACTCAGAGGCCATCATCCTCCGCCGCCCGAGCGTGAGCGACGCGCGCATCGCGCAGCGGGACGTGCGAAAAGCGGGCTTCACGAAAACGAGCATGATGCCGGAGGGTTTGCTGGATCCGCTGAAGCCGGAGGAGGTCAGCGACTTGTTTGCCTATTTGAAAACGCTCAAGTGAGTCAGAAGTCAGAAGTCGGAGGTCTGACTTCTGACCTCTGACCTCTGACCTCTGACCTCTGAATTCCGCACTCCGCACCAGTTGTTTCACCCTTCAGCATGTCGCGGCTCTCATGGATTTTTTCAAATGCGCTGGCGATATCGTCCATGTCCGCCCGCGATCCGAGGAAGATGTTTTGTTCGAGCCAGACGCATTGCTCGCGGCAGATCAGATCGCTGTTCGGGCAATTGACCTGGCGATAATTCAGTCGGGCGCTGCGCCCCGCCTCGCGGGGCAGATACGGGCCAAAAGCCTTGTTGCGGAACATCGGCTGGTGGTGGAGCGAGAAACCGTAGCCGGCAGAGCAGGGGACGCCTTCCGCTTGAAGCGCCTTGATGACCGCCGCGCGCGATGCGCCGAATTTCTGGCCGTCAAGCCGCAGCATGAACAGGTGGTAGCTGTGGCGGGTGACGTCCGCCGGGCGTTTCTGCGGATGAACGCCGGGCAGCCTGGAAATTTTCGCCGCGAGATATTGTCCGTTGCGGTCGCGTGTCCGGGTTTGCGCTTCAAGCCGGTCCAATTGGGCGTTGAGCACCGCGCCTTGAAATTCGCCAAGCCGGTAATTGCCGGAGATGACGTGGTGCTCATACCACACGCCCGTGGGAATGCGTCCGCAGTTGTGGATGGAGCGGCACGCGGCGCCGAGCGCATCGTCGTTCGTCGTGATGATGCCGCCTTCGCCGGAGGTCATGTTCTTGCTGGACTGGAACGAGAACGATGCAACGTGGCCGAGCGAGCCGGCGGGCCGGTTGCGATAGCTGGCGCCGTGCGCGTGCGCGGCGTCCTCAATTACGAGCAGCTTGTGTTTTTTCGCGATGGCCATGATGCGCTTCATGTCCGCCACCTGCCCGGCGAAGTGGACCGGGATGATCGCCCGTGTGCGCGGCGTGATCGCGGCTTCGACCGCTTTCGGATCAAGGTTGAACGTCTCCAAATCAACGTCGGCGAAGACCGGAATCATGTTCGCCTCGATCACAGCGGAGGCGGTCGAGAAAAACGTGTAGGGCGGAACGATGACTTCCGCTTCCGCCGGAATTCCCGCCGCCATGAGCGCGATGCGCAGCGAGACGGTGCCATTGACCATGGCGATGCCGTGTTTGCAGCCGTGCATCGCGGCGAAGCGATTTTCAAATTCCGCAACCTCCGGTCCGCTCAACTTGCCCCACTTGCCGCTGTGCAATGTGCGCAGCAGACGCCGCTGCTCCGCCTCGCCAAAGATTGGCCAGCGCGTGAATGGCCGGTTGCGGACGGGCGTTCCTCCCAGCAGAGCAAGTTTCTGTGACATGGGCTGGAAAGGTAAAAGGTAAAAGGTAAAAGGCAAAAAGAAAACCGAGCGCGCGCAGCAGCTTTTGCCTTTTTACTTTTTCCTTTTGCCTTGAACTCAATCCCGCAAACTTTTTCCCATGTAAATGCAACCGTCCTTCCCTTCGCCGACTCGCAGCAGTTCGTGGAAGCCCAGCTTTTTGTAAAATCCAAAAGCAGGCGTGTTCATCATGCTCACGCCAAGATGCGCGCCGGGCGAACCGCGCTGGCGCAGTTTGTCCATGACCATTTCCATCATCCGACGGCCGTAACCGCGACCTTGCGCGCGCACTAGCAGATCAATGTGCAGGTGTGACGGATATTTCTCGTATGGCTCCGGCATGGTGTAGTCGGGGTTGTGATACCAGGAATGAACGTTCTGCACTCGCGTCCACTGGCTCGGATCGCCTTGCGGCATGGGAAATTTGGCGCACAAATCCGGCCGCCACTCTTTCTCGTAACGCGCGAAAAACGCACGCGAATCAAATGCCCCCAGAGCGTAGCCGCAAATGCCTTCGGTGTCTTCCAGAATGAGACTCAGTTCCGGCTCGTAGGCGAGATACGGGCCGACAAAGATGCGGCCCAACGCGTCTGGATCCTCGCGGTAAAACGGTTCGCCGTCTTTGCCGAAGTCGCCGGTCTTGAGGCAAACGTAGTAGGCTCCCGCTTGATCGGCCGGTCGGGCGGGTCGAATGATGCAATCGCTCATGTTGTAGGAATCTTTGGATGTCTGGCTGGTTTGGTGGTTTGCGCGGGAGCGAATGTCCCGTCTGATTCTTGGATGAGAAGACCCTGCAACCGCGGCACCATTCCGCCACGGAAAGTGCCGGGTAGATGGAAGTCCGAAGTGCACGCGGCGTCTGGCTGAACGCCTTTGGACTTGAATTCAAGATACCGTCCCAGCAACTCCAACTCCTCGCGCAATTCCCAGATGCGGCGGCTCAACGCGTAGAACAACGGGCGATGGCGAAGCTCCGTCATGCGGACGCAGAATTCACGCAAATGGGCGGCTTGCCGCTGGAAGGCCGCAACTTGGTCGCCCCATCGCGCTGGGTTCGTTGCCAGCAAACTTCGGATGCGTTCGTAGAGCGCCTCCGCCTCCGGACCTTCCTCATGCGGCAGGTAGTAGCAGTCGCCAAGCAGGATCAGGTCTTCCAGCGTCACCGGCTGGCCGATGGCCGCGAAGCGCGGCAGCCATTCCCGCATCGCGGAGAGGTAAGCTTTGCGGGCGTCCCATTGACCCTCGCAACGCACAAACTCCGCCAGCGTGCGCAGAGGAACATAGTTCAATGGAAACTCGTTGTTTGGATTGCTGAGCAGACCGCTCACTTCGCTCCGCAATTCCGGTGGACGTCCGGCATACGGGCCGCAGTAAAACCGGCGACCATCATAATCGTTGGCGTGCAGGTTGTCCCAGATCAGCGGCTTCCGGCGCAAAATTTTTCGCAACTCCTGAACGTGAGACACAGTGATTTCACGCGAGATGATTTCCGGCCCCGTCCAGAACACGTCAATCTCCGGCAACAACTCCCGGCCGATTGTGGCGAGGTAGCCTTCACCGCCATAATTGCGTTCCGCCATTCGCCCGCAATACGGCGTGGGACAAAAAAGAAAGCGGGCGTCCGGCGATCGCTCGCGTGTCCAGCGGAACATCACATTCGCCACGTCGCACTGCGCTGAAGCAAACGAGCCAAACCGTTTCTGATCCTCGGCGGCCATGCGGTCCGGAATGTCATCGAAGAGCAAGGCGAAGTGCTGGCAGCCCAAAGCCACCATCTGCTCAAAACGCTGTTTGAGATGCTCCAATTCCGCCTCGTTGCTGAAGCGGATGTCCAATCCGGGACTGAGCGCGTAGATGAAACGAATGTTTCGCTGCTTGCATCTGCGGATTACTTCAGCGAGCGATTCAGCTTCGCCAGGTGAATAAAGCTCGCGCCAAAGTGCCCGATGCTTCAAATCATCCTTGGGCGCGTAGAGATAAGTGTTCAATCCCCAATCGGCCATCCAATCGAACAACTCGAAGCGTTCGGCTTGCGACCACGGCTGCCCGTAGAAACCTTCGATGACGCCTGCGAGAAAATCCGTCGCGGTAGCGGCTTTGGCGGGCGGTTTCTTTTTCACACGAACCTTGAAGGCAACTTCAATTTAAGATTTACAATTTACTCGCCCGTTACACATGCGATTCGCAAATCGTAAATCGCAAATCGCAAATCGCAAATCAAATATTCATCGTCGTCGGTTGATGACGGCTTGACCGCGCAGCGCAACCGGGAGATTCTCGGCGCTCATGAAGTCCCACGCGAAACTCCGCGGGAAAAATCGGGCGAGAGGCAAGAGGCTTTGGGCAATTGACTTTTCCCCATCGCCTATCGTCTATCGCCTGCGACGATTTAACCGATGCTTTTACCTTGCACTCCTCCTCTGTTCGTTGGAGGCGGTGGGCGCTGTGCTATTGGCGATAGGCGAACCGCTCCCACCCATCGCCTCTCGCCCATCGCCTCTCGCCTCACCCGCCACCTTTCAATTGCACCCTCAGCTTGAGATGACGATCTTCGCTCGCGAGCCGGACGTTACTGATCCCGTGGCGCTCACGTGGGACGAAGAGGGCCGGATGTATGTCGTCGAGATGCGCGATTACCCGTATGGCATCGGCCCGGAACACAAACCGGGCGGCGTGATCCGGCTTTTGGAAGACACCGACAATGACGGCAAAGCCGACCGCAGCACCGTCTTCGCCGGGCAACTCAGTTTCCCGACGTCCATCGCTCCGTGGAACGGCGGCGTGCTGGTGACAGCACCGCCGGAAATTATTTTTCTGAAGGACACCAACGGCGATGGCAAAGCCGACGTGCGCGAAGTCGTCCTCAAAGGATTCACCCGCGGCGTCACCGACGCCAACGTGAACGGCTTGCGCTGGAGCCTCGACAATCGCATCCACGGTTGCAATGGCGGCAACGGCGGCGCAGTCACTTCGACTCTCAAGCCCGGCCCGTCGGTGTCCATCCGCAACTACGACTTCAGTTTTGATCCGAAGAGCGGTGACTTCGCGCCGACTTATCACACGAGCGGCGGTTTCGGCCGCGTGTTCGACGAATGGGGGCGCAGCATCGTCACGCACAACATCAATCACATTCAGCAGCAATTGATCCCGGTGCGCTACTTGAATCGCTTTGCCGGTTTTCCGCCCGTGCAGGCAATCGAAAGCATTTCGGACCACGAACCGATGTCGCGCATCTATCCGATCTCGGAACCCGAGACGCGCCCGAATCATCCGGAGCAATCCGGCCATTTCTCCGCGTCCGGCGGGATGGGCTACATCGGCCTGCGCGGCTACCCCGGCGATTTGCCCGGCAGCGTGCTGGTCTGCGACGTCGTCGGCAACTTGGTCCATCGCGATGTGCTTTCCATGCGCGGCCCGGAATTTGTCGCGAGCCGTTCGCCGATGGAACAGAAAAGTGAATTCTTCGCGAGCCGCGATAAAAGCTTTCGGCCAGTCGGTGTCGAACTTGGGCCTGATGGCGCGCTCTACCTGATTGATATGCAACGGGACGTCATCGAACATCCTGATTACATCCCGCGAAAGCTCCGTGAGAAACTGGACATTCGCGCCGGCGATGATCGCGGGCGCATTTACCGTATTGTGCCGAAAGGCGGTTTGCTGCCGCGCAAACCGCACTTGCGCAACGCGCCGGTCGCCGAATTGGTCAACTACTTGAGCAATCCCAATCCTTGGTGGCGCAACACCGCTCAACGGCTGCTCATCGAGCGCGATGCGAAATCTGCCGCGCCATTGCTGAAGAAAATCGCTGTCGGCGCGGAACCATTGGGGCGACTTCACGCGCTTTGGACTTTGGAAGGATTGGGCGCGTTGGACGAGCCACTCGTTCTCCGCGCTCTCGCCGACGGAAATCCCGGAGTGCGCGAAAATGCGCTTCTGCTCGCCGAGCGTCATCTGCCCGGGTCAAAAAAATTGCCGGAGCGGATTCTCTCGCTGGCCGACGATGCCGATGCTCGCGTGCGATTCCAGACGGCCTTGACCATCGGATATCTCCAGCATCCCGCAACGGCCTCGACCTTGCAGAAAATTCTTTTGCGCGATTATCCCTATCGCTGGACGCGCATGGCTGTGCTCAGTTCGATCAGGAGTGGCGAAGAAGAAATGTTGATGTCTCTGCTGACGAATGCCGCTTTCCGCAACGAAATCGCAGGGCCAAAACTGGACGCAGTCCGCGAGTTGGCGGACTTGACCGGCGCAAGGGCAAACGCCAACTCTTCCAAAATCTCCACCGTCCTCACGAAGCTGACCGGGTTGTCGTCAGACCCGAAATGGCAGATCGCCAGCCTCGAAGGTCTGCAAACCGGTCTCGCCCGGGCTGGCGTCGCGGCGTCCTCTGATGCCGCGTCCGCATCCGCTCTCGAAAAACTTTCCCGCACCGATTCGCCGTCGCTGCTGGCCGTCGCATGGAAGCTCTCGCGGACGCTCGGCTTGCCGGAGAACGATGCCCAACGCGCGGCCCTCGCGCAGGCAATGCAGCGGGCGCTGGACAGTGCCCGCCCGTTGCCCGCGCGGCTCGATGACATTCGCCTGCTGTCGCTCGGAAGCTACTCGCAAGTTGGCAAAACACTGTTCGATTTGTTGGATGGACTACAGCCGGGCGACGTGCAGCGAGCGGCGACTGACGCGCTGCGACAGTTCAACCAATCGGACGTGGCCACGAATCTGGTCAACCGCTGGCGCATGCTGACGCCCGCGGTGCGCCCGCTCGTGGTCAATCTGTTGTTGCAACGCGTCGCGTTTCATCCGGTGCTGCTTGAGGCCATCGAAACCGAGCGGCTCAAGTTGGGAGAACTGAACCTCGACCTCGAACAGCGCCGCCGGTTGCTGCGCTGGAGCACGCCGGACATCCAGGCCCGCGCCGCGCGACTCATCGGCGACGAGGAATACAGCAACCGCAAGGCGATCGTGGAGGAGTGGTTGAAAAAGTTGCCGGCGACCGGTGACGCTGCGCGCAGCCGCGCCGTGTTTGAGAAAACTTGCGCGCAATGCCATCTGCTCGACGGTGTTGGTCATGCGGTTGGTCCCGACCTCGCCTCGCTGGCGCACCACAGCGTGGAAGATTTGCTTTCCAACATTCTTGACCCGAACATGGCCATCAATCCCGCTTACGTCGCCTACTCGGTTGAAACGGTGACGGGCGAACTGGAAACGGGCCTGCTGCAATCCGAAACCGCCGACGCCGTTCAATTGCTCCAGGCCGACGGCAAGCAGGTGATTATTCCGCGCGTGAAAATCAAACGGCTCACCTCCAGCGGCGTGTCGCTCATGCCGGAAGGTTTGGAAGCGAGCTTGACGCCTGCGGAACTGCGCGACTTGATTGCGTTGATTCAACTAGCCCGGTAGAAAGAATGGTGCGGGTGAACAATCGCCAAACCACATCGCACATCGCGCGGGAATCAATCATCGAATGATCGAAGAATCAGGTAGTGGCACAGTTTGAAGTTTTACGACTCGCCCGATGGTTGAAAAAGCGCCGGTGTTTTTTTGTGGTCACACGCTTGACGCGAGGACTTGGGCATTGTTTTCGTTTGAATCCAGCGGAGTTTGCAGTATCATTTTCGCATGAGCACGGTTGCTGAAATTAAAAAGGCCGTTCAAGAGTTGACGCCGCAGGAAATCAAGGCGGTGGCCGACTGGCTCCAGGAATTCCGCGAAGAAATGTGGGACGAGCAGATTGCAGCGGACGCCAAAGCCGGAAAGCTCGACAAGTTCATCGCCAAGGCCAAGTCCGGTTACCGGGCGGGCAAAGCCACGCCCTTTCCGTGAAGTCTTCCGCGCTGCCGGAGTTCTGGGATTGCCTGGAACAGCTTCCGCCGCCGGTTCAGAAAATTGCCCGCAAGAATTTCAAACTCTGGCAAAGAAGTCCCACGCTGAAATCCCTGGAGTTCAAGAAAATCAAGGGCGACCTCTGGTCGGTGCGCGCCGGTTCGGACTTTCGCGCGCTGGCGACGTTTGACGATGGTCGTTATCTCTGGTTCTGGATTGGCACCCACGACAAATATGAACGCCTCCTTCGCCAACTGTAAAACCTACGGCAACCGCCAGCAGCCGCGTTCTTGTCGCGGCGAAGCGAAGACAGCCGACGTGAACCAGCGCCGTAGCTTGGGAATTTTATGGGATCGTTGCTGCAATCCGAAACCGCTGACGCCGTTCAATTGCTCCAGGCCGACGGCAAGCAGGTGATTATTCCGCGCGCGAAAATCAAACGTCTCACCTCCAGCGGCGTGTCCCTCATGCCGGAAGGTTTGGAAGCGAGCTTGACGCCTGCGGATCTACGCGACTTGATTGCGTTGATTCAGTTAGCCCGGTAGAAAGAATGGTGCGGATGAACAATCGCCAAACTGCGTCGAACGCTGGATGAAAAACTCACGATGAAAAGCACTCAACGACACTTTGGCTTTGTTGTTTGCATTCTGCTGGCAGCGCTCATCGCTTTGCCCGCTCGTGCCCACGACGGCTCGCACGCTTCAGTTCATGACACCGTCGCGGCAATCATTCAGCGGATGCAGCGCGTGTTGACGGACGACCAACTCATCGAGTTGACTGGCCGAACGTGGAGTCACTCTTGACTTCAAACCTGAGACTCATCAATGCAACATCGGCACCGGATTCGGCTCTCGGATCAACTTCGCGTCCAGTTCCAGATAAAAATCCATCCGCCGATCTGTTTCCGCTTCATCAATCTCCTTCGCCATCAGCAGATACGTCGCGTAATGGTTTCCTTCCGACTCGACGAGGCTGGCGTAGAAATCCGCAAGCTCGGTGTCAATCAGCTTCAATTCATTCGCCAGAACTTGAAATTTCTCGCAGCTACGGCCTTCAATGAGCGCGCAGCAGATCAAGTGGTCAATCGCCTGATGCCGCTGGCCGTTGCGCACCGAGCGCATGAGGCCGCTGATCCACGCGCTCGGTCGCGGCTCGCTGAACGGAATCCCGCGCCGCTTCAGCAGGTCGAGCACGAGATCGAAGTGCTGAAGCTCCTCGATGGCGATGGCGTTCAACTCCTGCACGCGCGGATAAAGGTCGCGATACTTTTCCAGGTTCAGCGCGGTGGTGGCGGCTTTGCGTTCGAGATGCGCGTGGTCAACGAGCACCGCCGGCAAATTTTTCAAAACTTTCGGCAGCCACTTGGCTGGAATTCTTTCGCGGAACAAGAGCATGAACGAGTCTAAAACTTAACTGCGCAAAAATCCATCCAGGACGCCTTTGCCCTTGCGCCGCAGAATGATTTTGGGAAGATTCATTCACAGCCGAAGGAATAGCAGACAAGATGCGACAAATTGCGTCGAAACTTTTTTCGATCACGAGTGTGACCGAGTGTCTAGGCGTATCGAGCGCGTTCCACCACTTACAATGAATGATGATTTAGATAGAGACCGCGAGTTGGCCCCGCTACTGGAACATTTTCATGAGCGGTTGAATCTCCTGTTCTCATATTTCTTTTGCACGCTTGAGTTTGAAGGTGATGATGATTTGCATAGCGACCCCGCAAAGAACGACCGTGCTTGGGCATTGCAGACCATCCAGAACGCTTGTCTGCCGACTTTGATTGCATTGCGGGATTTAGACGACTTCTTGACACCGCGCACACCACGCACGGAGCCAGACGACATCAGAGCATCCGATTTCGGCATGAGTCAGAGCTTGAGTTTCCTTTCTGCTTCAGAATGCACCGACATCAACAAGCATATTGCACATACTACAGTTCCCGGCGCACATGGACACGGCTATCGCTGGGATATTTTCGAGCTCGCCACGAAAGCGGTCCGGCAGAGCATGGAGTTTTTGGAGTGGGTCCAGAAGCACCTCGCCAGACACTTTCTCGTTTACACTGCGGCCATCGCATGTCGAGGGAAGACACAGGCGATTTACAAGTGGGTAGCAGAAGCGGTCAGACAAAGGAAGCATGAAACACGAAACGCCTAAGCCCCAAATCAAATTGGCGAAGAGATAATTTGTGTCGAGCAGGTTCATGAAGTGGTTTCGAGAAGGAAATCAGGGCGTCGTGGAACTCCGCCCTCCGAGCTTGAAAACGATGATGTGTTGCTGCGGCAAGGTTCCGATGGTTTCGCTCCACTTGAGCGGATGGACGCTCATTTCTTTTTTGACCTGCGCTTCGGTCATCTTGTGAAGTTCTTTGATCGGCACGGTCGGGTCTTCGCCACGAAATTCGACGAAGACAATCCGCCCGCCCGGTTTCAGTGATTTGATCATCGCTTGAATCATTTCGTAGGGATGATCGAACTCGTGGTAAACGTCCACCATCAAGATTGTGTCCACGGATTTCGCGGGAAGTTTCGGGTCGGTGATTGTGCCGAGGACGGGTTTGATGTTCCGCAAATTTTCCTTCGCGGCGTTTTTCATCAGGTCATCGAGCATTTCCTGCTGAATCTCGACGGCAAACACAGTTCCGTTTGTGCCGGCAAGTTTCGCAAGCCGCCGCGTGTAGTAGCCGGTCCCCGCGCCGATGTCCGCGATGGCTTCGCACGGTTTGATTTTCAACGCGGCGAGTGCAAGGTCGGTGCGCTCCTCCTTTTCACGCTCCGGTCGCTCCAGCCAGTCGGCAGCCTGATGTCCCATGACATGCGCGATTTCGCGGCCCATGTAGAATTTGCCGATGCCGTCGCGGCTGTGTTGGGCGCGAAACTCGTAGAGGGAATTGCTCTGCGGCAGAGAATTTGAGACGGACTGCGCCGAAGCGAAAACACCAAACACCAAACACCAAACACCAACAAACCTCCAATCTCCAAATCTCAAACTGCGAGCCGACATCCCATTTGTTGGCATTTGAAATTTGGAAGTTATTTGGTGTTTGGTGTTTGGGTTTTGGTGTTTCAATGCTATTGCAATCCAACCCGATAAAAGCGGTTGCTGTTTGACAGCGGAAGAGAATCCGTGACGACAACGTTTGTGGTGGCGGAAAGCGTGCCGACGTTTGTCAGCAGGCTCCAGCTTGCATTCGTGAAAAGCGAGTCGCGATATTCCACGAAATAACTTTGTCCGCCTTCGCCCGTGAAGACGAGGGTGAATTGATTGGTTTGCCGCTCGACAGAGAGAATCTGCGGCGGCGGAATGAAATCAATCCGCAGTATTGGCGGAAAATTTGTATATTCGCGCGAGGCGAACCGGCGCGCTGCGAACTCGGTGTCCTCGGCCTGGCAAACGAGCGCCCAGCCGAAATTCGTCACAGAACCGTCGAGCCAGCCCTGAACGTCCGCAACCATCTGTGTTGTTGAATTGAATGGGTAGGGAGAATCGGGAAGCCCGTAAATTGTCTGGAGCGAGCTGGGGTTGCCGGCGTAATCAATTCCCGGCGCTCCGCCCGGCGAAGCCCACGCGTTGGTAAAAGCAAAGCGATAATACCACGTCGCTTCGTTATTTGTGGCGGGTGAGCCGGCTCCGGGACTTTGCGATCCCGACGGCGTGATTCCGGTTCCTTCACCCCAATCGCGCAACATTCGATGCAAACCAAAATCGGTAAAGTTGTATCCGTCCACCGGTTGTTTGGTGATTTCGATGACAAATTTCGCTTGCGTTATCCGAGCGCGGGCTGGGATTGCCGAGGCAACGTCGAATTTGTAGAGCGCCCGGTTTTTGCGGAGCGGGCAACATTGCGTGGTGCCCGAATTGGCAAACAACATTGCGCCGAAATTGTTGCTGGGCCAGCTCTCGCTTAACGTTGTGTCAGCGACCGGATGGATTTCTATCGAAGCGGCGCGCGAGAATTGAATGCAGAATGCAGAATGCAGAATGCAGAAACAAAGGGCTGTCATACCGCCGGGGTTCTTCATTTTGCATTCTTCCTTCTGAACGAATGAAACGCACCAACGGACGTTACACGATGCCGGCCTCGCCGACAATGGGCGTGCCGTCAATGCTCGATGTGCCGCCGGAAAGAAGCGATTCTCCGGAAACGGCGTAGCCGGGAATGATGTTGTTCAACTGGTTTTGTGTCGCTCCGAGGTGGTCGCGGATGATTTCGCCGAGGATGGAGCGGTAATCATAGGCACGTTTGAGGTAGCGGCTGCTGACGCCAAACATCGAGCCGGTCTGGCCGGTGACCCACGGTATGGAATTGCTTGGATGGCAACCGTAAATGCCGCCGTTGACCGCGCCGCCTGCGGCAATCATCAAGCCTGCCTCAGCGTGGTCGGTGCCCTGGGAAGTGTTTTCAATTGTAGTGCGGCCGAATTCGGAAAGCGTTACGATGACGACGTCATCCCAACTGCACTTGGCGGAAGCATCGCCAGCCGAGCCGTTCTTCCCATATTTCAAAAAATATTTTCGCAGCGCATACATTGCCCACGCGATGCGGCGTTGAAGGTTCGCGTGCGCGCCGGTGACGCTTCCCTGCGAGTTGTGGGTGTCGAAGCCGCCGACTTCCGTTCCGGCAATGATGGCGTCTGTTTTGTTGAGCACGAGCGCGGCGGCTTTCAGGGCGACGAAGAACGAATACGCGCCGGTGTCCACAACGTATTTGCCGGTGTCGTTCCCGTGCAGGGCGTAGCCGCCGTTTTGCGCGTTGCTGGTGGGGAAAAGGCGGTAGGCCGCTGAGTCGGCGTCCGTGTTTGCGTCGTCGGTAAAAGTGTTCGAGGCGTCATCATTGCCAAAATTGATTCCAGCGAAGATCGAGAGCGTGTCGCTCATGTTCTGGTATTGGAGTTCGAGCAGGTCGCGATTTTTTTTGTCCGGGAACGGATAACCGTTGGCGGCATTGAGAAAACTGTCGGCCTTGGTGTTTCCCGGCCCGGTGTTCGGAATGCCGATCAGGTTGTAGCGCGTCGGGTCTGTGAGGTTCGTCATCGCCGCGGCGCTGCCGCGAAGGAGCAGCGGGAGCGAGGACTGGATTGAAACACCGGTCAGCGGATTCGCGTTGGCCAGGCCGGACTCAATCATCGTCCGGTAAAATATCCCGTCCTTGCTGACGTTGTTGTTTGGATTTCCGTTCTCCCAATAATTCTGCGAATCAAAGTGGGAACGGGATTGTCTTGGATAGCCGACGCGATGAATGAGCGCGAGGTCGCCTGACGCCTGGACCGGCGCGAGAAATTTCAGTGATGGATGCAGTGCCGCAAAACCGTTGCCGAGGCAGATGGCTTTATTGTAGCTGTAAGTCGCGCTGGCGGCTGTGCGCGCCGTGCCGCCCACGTCGAGGTATTGCGTCGGATCAAACAGTGGCGCAGTCTCGTAATTGTATCCAAGCGTCGTGTCGGGTGGAATCATCAGCGTCGGCCGATTCGTCGTGTTGTAGGCGCTGTCTTGAATGGGAATCACCGAATTGAGCGCGTCATTCGCGCCGCGCAGGAAGATGAAAAGGAGTTTTTTTCCGTTGCCGATTGTTCCTTCGGCGAGCGCGCGTTTCACAACGAACGGAATGTCAACTAAAGTCGAGAGCGCGACGCCGAGGCCGATCTTGAACGAGCGGTCCAAGAACGAGCGGCGAGTAAGGATGTTGAAGTTGTTCATGCTATTGCTCCTGAAAACGTTGAAGTGTCATCAACATGCCGACCATTCCGCGAACGCGGTTGTCATAGGTGGAGTTGCCCGTGCTGCTGACGGTCAAGCTGCTGAACGGCGATGAATTGGATCCGCCGTCGTCGGTGTTGAGATAGTTGACCGCCGACTGGCGGTAGAGCGCGAGATTTCCCGCGCCTTCGCCGGGATACAGGAGGCCTAGGAAGTAATCCGCGACGCTTCCGGCGTTAGTCCAAGTCGAAGCGGGAGTTTTTGCCCTGAGCAAACCGACGACGTCGCAACCGGTGCTGCTGCCGGCGTCGTTTGTGGATGAGCCGGTGTGGCCCGCCTGACCGATGGCGATGCAAAACGATTGCACGAAACGCAACCGCTCGCTCAAGGTTCCCGCGCTGATCCACGGCGGGCCTGTTTCGGGATAACCGTCCGGCGCGTCGCGGTCAAACAGCAGCATGTTGCCGGCGCGCGTCAAAACCGTGGCGCTCCCGGATGAGCTTCCGCCGATGTTGTAGCCGTCACTGGCGCCGGTGAAACTGCCGGCGAGATTGCTGCCGTTGGTGCTGGAGCGAAACGCGCGGACGGCGCTGACGGCGTATTCAAGCGGGGTTTTTATTTTTTGCAACGAACCGCCGTGGCTGCGGAACAAATCGGAGTCGGTGATCGTCTTGAGGACCTTCCAGATCTGGCCTTTGGGCGAGTTGGTTTCCCAAGTCTGCATGCAACCATAGACCAGCGCTGCCTCGGGAGAAAGATTTCCGGCGGCGTAGTTGTAGAATGCGTAGGCCGAGTCGTTCGTGTCATTGCTGGGGTTCGGGAAATCATCGTGAACAAGCAACCGGCAAAGTTTGATGCTGATGTATTCCTCGGTGAATGGAAGATCGGCGACATATTGATTGAATTGGTGGCCTTCGGAAATTCCATTCGTGTCGGAGGTGCTGTGTCCCGGAATCACGATTTGATAAAGTCCGGGCGTGGCATTCGTGCCATAGGTTTTCGTTGTCCACGGCGCGCCGTAGCGGGAAGGAATCATTTTGCCGGGGAAAATGGTTTTGGTCGTGTTGTTGTGGAAGTTGGCTTGATAGTTGAACGCCCAGACACCGTATAAATTCGAGCGGGTGGTTGTGCTCGTGTTGGTGGAGCCGGGAATGATGACAGTCGTGCGCGGCGCAAATGGATTGAAGGCGTTCGTGAAATCCACTTTCTCCACCCGCCAGCCCGTCCAGATGCGCGATTGAACGGTGATGTCGTTTTGATCGTAACCGTTGTCCACGCCCATGCAGAACAACTCCATGACTTCGCGCGCGTAGTTTTCGTTGGCGACGTTGCTGCCGTCACCCCGGCTGCTGTAAGTGTCCAAATAAATAATCATCGCCGGACTTTCCGCGCTGATTTTCAGCAGGTCATAAAACGTGCAGGTCGGATTGAGCAGCGCCGCGCGCCATTTTTGGATTTCGAGATACTCAAACTGCGCGGCGAGAGCGTCCTGATAAGTGCCGTCATCGTAGTAGGTGTCAAAGTAGGTGTTCCTGCACTTGGACCATTCGGTGACGAAATGATTCTCGAGAAACTGCAGCATCACTTCCAAAAATTGCCGCTTCGCGCCGATGGCCCGCAGGATGTGCCACGCGCGAAGGTCAGCAATGGCCGCGTTCGTGCGCCAGACAAAATTCGTCGCCTCAACGAACTTCCCTTCGATGGTCGCGAAGTTCGCATGCGTGCCCGTGACATCCTCGGTGATCGTCCACGGCGCGAGCTGCTGGTCAATGTAAGCCTGCGGACCGATGGCGGCGATGTTCGTCAACTCGTCGGGCGTCGGACCGTAGGTGAGACGATTCAAAACGTTTGCGGCCAGAAGTTCGTTGCTGCTTAAAGTCGTGACGCCGACGCGAAAGAAATTCGCCCCGAATGGCAGGTTTGTTCCGCGCATTTCGTAGCCGTAATTCGTCGCGCCGTTGAAGTTCGTGCTGACGAGATAAAAGTTTAGCCAGAAATTTGTGTCCGAGAGAAAAGGATAATTCAAATTCGTCGCAGTCTGAATGTTGTAAGTCTGCGCCGCGGGATACAACGGTCCGAAACGGAGGGTCGCCGTCGAGCCGCTTGCTGCGAAATTGGTGATGGCGGGCGGGGTCGGGTCGGCGGCGATGCCCATTTGAGTCGGGAGAAATTGTGCGATTGCAAACGCGAACAGGACGGGTAAGCGGTTGGATTTCATGGGCGAACCTGCATGAAAGTTGTTCTTAATGCGGTTCAAAGTCAAGGCTATTGACCGCAGCAAATATGAAAACGGCGGATTCATTTCGTGCTGAACTTTCAATGACAGACGACAACCAAACAGATTGGTTACAAGGCGGGTGACAGCTTGCCGTGTTGCAACGATGGCCCGGCTTACAAACAACGTATGATTTCGTTTTGCAGTCCGGTTTTCTCGCGCAAATATTTTTCAAAACAAACACTTGACCGGCTTGAGTTGGGTTTCTACTGTGCGGTTAATAGCGGCTTATGACGGGATTCTATAAGTGATTTTTGAAGGCATTGGCTGATTGATTCGGCCAGTGTCTTTTTCGCTTTTGGCCCGTCGCCGCAATGACAGGAGAAACATTTATGGCCAGCGGCAAAGTTAAATGGTTCGATCAGAAGAAAGGTTTTGGTTTTATCGCGGACGACGCGGGCAAGGATGTCTTTGTGCATTACAGCGGCATTTCCGGAAAGGGTTTCAAAATTTTGAACGAAGGAGAGCCGGTCATCTTCGATGTCGTCTCCGGTGAAAAAGGGCCCAAGGCCGAAAACGTCCAGCGCGTCCGACCGGCCTGAAGTCCGGAAACCAAGCCGCCGCGACTTTCCGTTCGCGCCTCACGCGAGCGTCGGGTAAACTCATTCCCGTGACTGTTGCGCAGCCCATCGAAAGTCTTTACGTCCACGTGCCGTTTTGCGCGCACAAATGCGAGTATTGCGCGTTTTACTCCGAAGCTTCGAGCGGCGAAATCATCAACCGCTACGTGGAAGCGCTGGTTCGCGAAATGGAACTCGTCACGCACGACCTGAAACCGCGCACCATTTTTTTCGGTGGCGGGACGCCGTCGCTGCTGAACCTGCGCCAGTGGGGGAAAATTTTAAAAGCGATGGAGCGGCTTGATTTTCTCACGCTCGCTCGTAATCGTCCTCGTCCCTCGTCCTCGGAAAGTTTGAAAATCGAGGACGAGGACGAGGACGAGAACGAAGCGGAGTCAGGTGAATGGACAGTCGAATGCAATCCCGCCACCGTGTCACCCGATAAGGCAAAACTGCTCCGCGACTTCGGCGTGAACCGCATTTCGATGGGCGTGCAATCGCTCGATGAAAAATTGTTGGAGCGGCTCGGGCGAATTCACTCGCGCGAGATGGTTTTCAAATCGTTCGACACATTGCGCTCGGCAGGATTTGAGAACATCAACATTGATCTCATGTTCGCAATTCCCGGCCAGACGATGGAAATCTGGCGCGACACGCTGACCGAAGCTCTCGCCCTCGGCAGCGAACATCTTTCCTGCTACGAAGTCATTTATGAAGAGGACACGCCGCTCTACGCGCAACTTCAAGCTCGCGAATTTGACGTGGACGAGGAATCGGCCTGCGCGATGTATGACGAATTGGTTGAGCGGGCGACGGGCGCTGGTTTTCACCAATACGAAATCGCAAACTTTGCGAAAGACAAGCCCCTCTCCCCATCCGATGGGGAGAGGGTGGCGTCTCGCCGGGAGAGGGGTGTGTCTGCTCGCCATTCACCCTTTAGCATTCGCGTTCCCATCTACGCCTGTCGGCACAACGTGAACTACTGGCGTGGCGGCTCCTTTTACGGACTTGGCCCGAGCGCGACCGGTTACGTCCGCGGCATGCGCACGAAGAACTGGGCGAACACGCAACTTTATTGCGGGCAACTTGAACGCGGCCAGCGGGCAATTGAATCGCGCGAGGAACTTTCGCCGCTCGCGCGCGCGGGCGAGACGGCGGCGTTCGGTTTGCGGATGAATGCGGGCTGGCCGTTCGCGGAATTCAAGCGCGCGACAGGTTTTGACCTTCGCAAAGACTGGTCGCGCGAGATGAGTGAACTTGTCGAACGTGGTTGGGGACGAACCAGTTCAGGCGCGTTTCAACTCACGAACCGGGGTCTTCGTTTTGCCGATTCGGCGGCGGAACTTTTTCTGCGCTGATTCTGTCGCTCTGTTCGGGCTGGCCCGGACAGAAGACTTTGCTCGAACGCACGAAGGATTTGCGCGCCGGCGAAAAACTTCGCGAGCGGTTGGAGCCCAGAAATGTTCCCGTGATTTACACGCGTGAAGCCGGCGGCGTGAAATTGAATTTTGGTGCCGGCTCGTGGGAATTGAAGACGAGCGCCAGGCAGAAATTTTCGAGCGGCACAATCACGACGAACCCGCCAGCGCTGCCTTCGCAAGATTCTAAAACTGATACCGTGGAAGACCGATAACAGGTCAAAACAATCCGCGAGGTTTTGGACTGCGGCAGCCCTCTGCCGCTTTCTGACCGCCGCGTGAAAAGCGCCAGAGGACTGGCGCAGTCCAAGACGCTGGTGCGACGCCCACGCTCCCTGAAACAACTGCATCGTTCCGACCAAGCGAAACCATTCTCGACAAAGACTTGCGCCGAAAATACTTTCAAACCGTGAATAATATCGGACTGCAAACTCCGCAGCTAATCTAAAGGTCAAGCGGCTATCACCATATGAGGCGAGGAGCCACAATCCTGATTGGCGAAGACCGCATTGTCATGTATCCAGATAATCCAGGCGCGCAGGGTGGTAGCTTTACTGGCTTGCCGATGCGAACACTCGCACATTCTGCCAGCGTGGAGCAGATTTTGGCAGAGCTAGATGTGGCGCTGCTTGATTGTAAGTTGGTGTCACCACCAACAGATTTGAAGGCTGTTATCAAGCCACTACTGACAGCTACGAGTGAGAAGACATGGCACGCTGTCTCTCGAAGTTTCGCATATATTGGCGTCCACGAAGAAGGCGATGATGGTTTGGTATTTTTCTCCGGCTTCCCTGAGAAGGGAGCGTTTCTTTTTCGGACGGAAGCGCATTGGCGCTGCAAAAGGTCAAGCCGCCCAGACAAAGCAGCCGCGTTTCGCGCTGCCGCGGCTGTTGCCATCGAAGAGCAGAATTTACACAATCGGCCACCGTTATCGTAGAGCTTTCCAGAAGCGCCTAATCTTGCACTCGGCTGCGCGTGACAATCACGGCTCAACGACCATCCGCACCTCGTCGCCAAAATTCTCCAAGCGATCCAGAGCCAGATTGATTTCGCGCGCGTCGAGCGGAACGGTGCGAGTGATGACATTCGACAAATCGAGTTTACCGTCGCGCGCCCAGCCGAGCAGCAGCGGAATTTCGGACGCGAGATGGTCGGACACGCCGATGATTTCAGCTTCCTTGTTCAGCACGTCGTGATAGGGCGAGACTTCAAAAGTTTTGTCCGTGATGCCAACCAGTCCGGCGCGGCCTTGGATCGCCAGCGACTTCACGGCCTGCTGCATCGTTTGCGGCAGGCCGATCAATTCCAGCGCCACGTCCACGCCGCGACCGTCCGTCAGTTCTTTGAGTTCGCTGACCGGGTCGGATTTCGAGGCGTTCACGGCAATCGCGCCGAAACGCGCCGCGAGCTCCAGTTTCTTCGCGTTGATGTCCACCGCGAAAATGTTTCCAGCGCCAAGAATTTTTGCCAGTTGCACCGCTGAGATTCCGAGGCCGCCGACGCCGAAAATGGCGACGGACTCGCCGGGTTGAAGCCGCGTTTTGTTCAGCGCGTGAAATGATGTTGCGGTCGAGCACATCATGATCGCGCCGTGGGCGAATGAAATTTCCTCCGGCAACAAAAACGCGCTGCGAGCCGGAACGGCGATGAACTCGGCGAAGCCGCCGTCGCGCATTTTGCCGATCATCTTGCCGGTCGTGCAGAATTGTTCGTTGCCGCGCTCGCAGTAATCGCAATGACCGCACGTGGCCATGTAGTGAATACAGACGCGGTCGCCGGCGCGAAAATTTTTCACGGACGGGCCGCATTTCTCGACAACGCCCGCGACTTCGTGGCCGAGCGTGAGTGGCAGCGGCTCTACGCGGGATTTTCCAGCGCGATAGTGCGCGTCCGAATGGCAGATGCCCGAGGCCTTGACGCGCACGAGCAGATCGTCCGCGTCGATTTGCGGAACGGGAATGTCCCGCAATTCCAGCGCGTGCCCCGGCGTGACGAGACGGACGGCTTTCATCGCGTGCGCGTCAGAGTGACGGAAACGAACTGCGCTTGCGGGATCACAAACTTTTTCACTTCGACGGTGACGCTTTGTGGTTTGAACCGGGCGAGCAATTCGTCGGCAACGTCTGCGGCAAGTCGCTCGATCAATTTCCAATTCCGCCCGTCGCCAAACTTCAGCAGGAAATCTGCGACGGCGGCGTAGTCAATCGTCTTTTGCAAATCATCGCCCGAGGCGGCTGCGGAAAAATCAAGCGTCATTTCAATCGTCAGCAACAATCGTTGCGGCTTCGCGCGCTCCGCGTCCGGCACGCCGACGCGGTAGAAGGCTTTAAGATCGGAGATTTTGATTTTATCCATGTTCATTACGTAGCAGCCGACGTAAGGAGGCTCATTTCAAAAAGATTGGTCAGCGCCTCCTCACGTCGGCTGCTACTTTTTTTGGACGGCCTCGATCAATGTTCGCGTCGGCTGGTTCAATTTCATTTTCAGCGCGGCTTCGGGTTTGACCCATTTGAATTCGCGCGCCTCGCCGTTCAACTTCACTTCCGACTTTCCATTCGCGCGCGCCGTGTAATTCAGCAAGACAAAATGCGCGTCCCGATAAAATTCCTTCGAGTGAATGCAATCCTGCACGAGCGCGAACTTCGCGTCGCTGATGTCGAGGTTTGTTTCCTCTTTGATTTCGCGTCGCAACGCGCCCACCGATGGCTCGGCCCATTTCACCTTGCCGCCGGGAATGCCCCACAAGTCCGACCATTTGTGCGTGCGGACCACCAACACTTCGCCCGCGTCGTTGAAAATCAGCGCGCCCACTGTCACGGTCGGGACGCGCTGCGGCGCGTCCGGGCCGACCCGCAGGTCGGCACTACCATGCATCATTTGAAATCCGCTGCGCTCGAGGATTTCCTTCAACTCGCCGAGGTGTTCGACGATGACGTCCGGTTCTGCGGCGCGAAGCTGGTCAAGGCTGTTGTAGCCCGTCAGCACGGCGCAGGAAAAAACTCCGCCGTGCTTCGCCGTCTCAATGTCGTGCTGCATGTCGCCGATGAAAATGGTTTCGTCGGCGCGCAGATTATTTTCTTCAAGGATGCCGAGGATTTTCAGGCGCTTGTCAAGCACGCCGAGGTAGGGTTTTTCGAGGAAGCGGTCGAAGCCAGTCGTCGTCGCCTGCACTGCAAAATGATTTTCGTGAACGGTGCTGAGGAGGAACATCCGGATTTTTCGCCCCGCGCAAAACTCCAGAAACTCGCGCGCGTGCGGCAGTTCGATGACCGAATCCTGCGCGGCGCGAAACTGTTTGTGAAACCATTCCTCGAGTTGCGGCAGCGGAATGTGAGGCACGAAGCGGTCGTAGAATTTCGTGAACGGCAGGCAAAACTCCGCGCGGAATTGTTCGAGCGTCAATTCCTCGCGCTCGGCCTGAGTGAGAACAAAGTTCGTCGCCTTCCAAACCGCCGGCAAATCGTCCACCAAAGTTCCCGACCAATCAAAAATAATGTTGCGAATCACGGGCGGAGTTTAGTTGAGTTTCGCGACGAGGCAAATGATTCGCGATGCAGGTGTTGTGTTATCAGAGAACGAGTTGTTTCGCGCTCGCGTGCCGGACGGCTGAAGGAAGTGCTAAATAAATCACCAACCATTTCCAATTTGCGACTGATTGCCTGCAAATCAGCGGGTAAAAAATGCGAACGTCTCTTTATTCAGCGCTTCCTGAAAAGCTATTTCAGCGACTATTGTCTCTGCGCAAGCGTTCCCCCACCCGCCGTTTCAAGCAGATGACAAAGGGGCAATTGATACTTCTTTGCTGAAGGGAAATCAGACCATCCACTTTGCCGTCTCGAAAAACCATTGAGCGGCGGCTTCACTACCGCGTTGCAAATCCAACTTCGTCTTAACGTCCTCGGGCCATCACGGGCGGTTGGCGTCGCTGAATCGGCGGCGGAGCACTCATCGGCATCGCGTGCGGACGCCGGGCAGCCTCTTGCTTTTGCGCAGTTGCCTTCAATTCAGCTTCCGCAGCGAGCCAGTTTTCCATTTCACATCCGTGCTGACAGCCGTTCCGCTCGTAGATTTCATAAGCGCGTTTGGCGATTTCTTCCTGTGAAGGTTGAGCCGAATGGCCACCGCTGTTGGTCTTGACGATCTTTGCCATATCGAGAGTCCTTTCTTTTAGCCGAAAAAATATTCGGCGAAGTTTCTACCACCTTACAACCAGCAGACAATAGGGTGTAAACTCCCGTTTGTCATTTAAAAAACGGAAGAATTTGTTGAATGGAATTGCCAAACGGCGCGTTCTTTGGCAGACAAAAAAGCTCTATGCGACGCGCTGTCATCTTAATTCTGTCTCTGGCCATCGTTCTCGTCGCTGCTTGCGGGAAAAAATCAGACGAAGGACATTCCACGCCGGGCGCTCAACCGTCTCAAACTATCTCGCCCGAGCCTCTGCTGCGGATTCATTTCGCCGGGACGGAAAAATTATTTGCCGGCACAAATGCTTCCATTCTCAAGGATATCGCGTCGCAGCCTGAAACGAAGGAATTCCAAAATCAGATTTTTGAGAAACTCGCGCGCGCGCCGTTTCAATTCTATCAACGGCACATTTCCGGCACGAACGATTTTGCTTCGACGATCCGTCCGCTGCTCGACGATGTTCTTCGCTCCGAGTTTTTTGCCGAGTTGCGCGGCACGAACGCCACGCCGGAATTTGTTTTTGCCATCCGCCTGCCTCCCGACCGCGCGAAATTCTGGAGCACGAGCCTCGCAACCATTTTGCAAACGTGGACCGGCGTGGCCGTTGCGCGGGACAAGACGGGACAGTGGGAATTGACAAAACATCACGCGCCGAATCTGTTTCGTTTCTCGCGCGCCGGTGAATGGGTTGTCCTCGGAATCGGTCAGGATGAGTTGCCGTTTCAGAAGGAAACTCTCGCCTCAATTCAAAAAAACGGTCGGCCAACCACCGCAACTCCAAACGCGCCGCTCGAAATCACCGGTGATCTGTCGTGGTTGAAATCATGGCTCAAGTTGCCCGAGCCGGTTGCCCGCGCGCAATTTCAATTGAGCGTCACCAGCAAGGGCGAAGACTTGAAAACGCGGCTCACGCTGACTGCGCCGGAGAAATTCGATTTGCAACTGGAGCCGTGGCGTGTTCCCACGAACACGATCCGCGAGCCGCTCGTGAGCTTCACCGCCTTGCGCGGTGCCCGCTCGTATTTGGAGAAATTTCCCGCCATCCACGACTACGACCTTCATCCCGCGCCGAACCAGATTTACTTTTGGGCGCTGGAGCAGATTCCCCTGCAGAGCTACGTGATGGCCGCCTGCGACGATCCCACCAACACGCTCAAACGCATCGCGCCGAAACTCATGTCGTCGCTAAGTTCAAATTTGTTTCATCGTCAGGTCGGGAAAATTGCCTGGGCCGCTGACGAGTCGGGTTTGGTCTGGCAGGGAATCGTGCCGATTGTCGCGCCGTTTCTTCAGCCGGTCAAAGAACCGTCGGGCGAATTTTTGTTTGCCGGACTTTTTCCCAGAAGCCTCCACAAGAAAACAGTCCCGGATGAACTGCTCTCCGAACTCAATGCCCGCACAAACCTCGTCTATTACGATTGGGAAATCACTGGCCCGCGCATTATTCAATGGCAGAACCTCTCTCAACTGCCCGACCTTGTAAGCGGCAGGAATCGCTTCAAGATTTCCGCATCCGGCCAAAAATTCCTCGCTGCGCTCACCCAAAGATGCGGCAACACCATCACCGAAATCACCCTTGCAAAACCCGACCAGCTTCTGGTCGAACGCAAATCCAACGCTGGCTTCACCGCCGTCGAACTCGTCTTCCTCGTGCATTGGCTCGATTCGACGAATTTTCCGGCTTTCGGTCGTCAAATCCCGCCGCATTCAGACTCGCGACGAATTCTACGCCGATAAAACTCTAGCCACACCATGCTCAAACTCGGCGTCAACATTGACCACGTCGCCACGCTGCGCGAAGCGCGCTATCGCCAGTGCGAGCGCGGCGAGCCGGACGTTATCGAGGCCGCGAAAGTTTGCGAGGCCGCCGGCGCGCATGGCATCACTGTTCATTTGCGCGAAGACCGACGCCATATTCAAGACCGCGACGTTTGGAAATTGCGGGAAGTTGTGAAGACACGATTGAATCTCGAAATGGCCAACGCGCCGGAGATCGTTTCCATCGCGCTCAAGCTCAAGCCCGAAATCGTTTGCCTCGTGCCGGAGCGCCGTCAGGAAGTGACGACCGAAGGCGGACTCGACGCGGCGGGAAATGTCCGCGCGCTGACCGAGACGCGCAAAAAAATGACCGACGCCGGAATCGAAACCAGCCTGTTCATCGCGCCTGACCCGGCACAAATTGAAGCTGCGTCAAAAATCGGAGCGCAGTTTGTCGAACTGCACACTGGTTCGTTTGCTGAAAGTTTTTCTGAATCGCCAATCGCCAATAAGCAATCGTCGATCAGCGAAGGCCAATCGCAAACCGCTGGAGGCGCATCGTCGACAGGCAGCAAACCATCGGCTATTGGCGATCGGCGATCGGCAATCGAGTTGGAGCGATTGATTTCCGCCGCGAAACTGGCGCACTCGCTCGGCATCCAAGTCAACGCCGGCCACGGATTGAACTACAAAAACCTGCAGACGCTCCATCGCGTGCCGCATCTCGTCGAATTGAACATCGGCCACAGCATCGTGAGCCGTTCAGTTTTTGTCGGGTTGTCGGCGGCGGTGAAGGAAATGCTGGCGTTGATGAAGAATTATCGAGGATAGTCCAAAGTCCAAAGCGTAAAGTCGGATTCTGCTTGGG
Organism: uncultured Verrucomicrobiota bacterium; assembly: GCA_964389025.1. Taxonomy (GTDB): domain Bacteria; phylum Verrucomicrobiota; class Verrucomicrobiia; order Limisphaerales; family CAYMCQ01; genus CAYMCQ01. Next base: position 29,552 of record CAYMCQ010000004.1, on the reverse strand, counting down.
CTGCTGACTTTAGACTTTGGACATTAGACTTTGGACATGATTTTAGGAATTGGCATTGACATCATCGAAGTCTCGCGCGTCGCGGCGTCGCACGAGAAATTTGGCGAGCGATTTCTCAACCGCATTTTGCATCCGGCGGAGATCGCCTATTGCCTCTCGCACAAGAATCCCGCGCCGTTTCTGGCCGCGCGGTTCGCGGGCAAGGAGGCGATCTCAAAAGCGTTCGGCACGGGCATCGGCGCGGCGCTTGGCTGGCACGACATGGAAATTTGCCGCAAAGAATCCGGCGAGCCGTTCGTGGTGCTGCACGGCAAGGGAAAAGAGTTGCTGGAAAAACGGAAGGCGCGCGCGCTCATCAGCCTGAGCCACACGGAAATTCACGCGACGGCGGTGGCGGTGCTGGAAAGTTTGTGAAGCGCGAACTTAGTTCGCGGCCTATCTCCTTATTAGCACTCCAACCGCCTCCGAGGCGGGGCAATGACAAAAGAAACGGGCTTGCGTTCATGAGCGTTCGAGCGGTTTGCTTTGCGGCGGCGGGCGGCGGCAAGTAAACCGGCCAGCCAATGGTGCTTGTGTCAAAGCCCGTGTATTAGCGTGGTTCCGAAGCCGCCGTGCAAGTCACTGGTGAGCCCCGAAAGCTTTCGGGGCATCCCGATTACGAGACTGTCTCACTTGCCTCAACACGCTTCGGGCCGTCCGCCTGCCACTCAACTCAACGAAAGGCAAGCTATGACCATCATCCACAAAATCAAAACCAACACCAACACTCAACTGCCCACGCTGCATCCGCACGCTGCGGGCATAGACATCGGAGCCACGCAGATTCAAGTGGCCGTGCCGTGGGACGCCGACCCTAAACCGGTGCGCACCTTCACCACGTTTACCGACGACCTGCTCAAGTTGCGGGACTGGTTGGGGCGCTGTGGCGTGCGCACGGTGGCGACGGAGTCCACGGGCGTCTATTGGGTTGTGCTGTTTCAAATTCTGGAAGCCGCTGGAGTCGAAGTCTGCCTGGTCAACGCCCGGCACTGCAAAAATCTTCCGGGACGCAAGACCGACGTGAGCGATTGCCAGTGGCTGCAATACCTGCACTCGGTCGGTTTGCTGCGCGCGAGCTTTCGGCCGCGCGAAGCGGTGTGCGCGGTGCGCTCGCTCTTGCGGCATCGCGCCAACCTCGTGCGCTACGCGGCGCAACAGGTGATGCGCTTGCACAAGCGCTCACGCAAATGAACATTCAAATCCACAACGTGATCAGCGACGTGGTGGGCGTGACGGGCCTGGCGATTCTGGACGCGGTGCTGAACGGCCAACGCGACGGCCAAAAGCTGGCCGCGCTCAAAGACCACCGCATCAAAGCTTCACAGGACACGATCACGCGCAGCTTGCAGGGCGACTGGCGGGAAGAACATTTGTTCGCATTGTGACAAGCCCTGGCGACGTGGCGGCATTACCAGACACTGATTGCGGATTGCGACGGGGAGATCGAGCGGGTGATGGCGCGCTTCGAGAGCAAAGTCAACGTGAGTGAAAATCCGCCGCCGCCCTCGACGCTGCGACACAAGAAACCGCATGCCAACGAGCCAAAGTTCGACGCACGCACGGAACTTTACCGCATTGCCGGCGTGGATTTGACCCAAATGCCGGGCATTCAAGCCAACACGGCCATGGTGCTCTTTGGAGAGTTGGGACCCGACTTCGTGAACCGCTTTGCCACCGCCAAGAGTTTTGCCTCAAGGCTGGAGCTGTGCCCGGACAACCGGATCACCGGCGGGCGAGTGATTTCAGTCAAAGCGCGTGACGTAAAGAGCCGCGCCGCCGAGGCGTTGAGGCTGGCAGCGCAAGCCTTGTGGCAAAGCAAAACCTATCTGGGGGATTGTTTCCGGCGATGGAAAGCGCGGCTGGGCACACCCAAAGCCATCACCGCCATGGCCCACAAACTGGCGCGCATCCTTTGGCATCTGATCAAACACTGCGAAGCCTACGATCCGGCGGTGTGGGCAGTTGACGAATAAAAACTGCGCAAGAAAAAGTTGAAACGCCTCGAACAAAACGCCGCCGCGCTGGGCTTCAAACTCGTCTGCGCTCCAGTAACTTAGACGCCCAGTTTCTTACTAGCCGGCAGCGGCTATTGCATCTACGGCAGCGCGCTCGTTCCCGCATAAACGGCGTTCTTGCCGAGAAACTCTTCGATGCGCAGAAGCTGATTGTATTTCGCGAGACGATCCGAACGGCTCAACGAACCCGTTTTGATTTGTCCGCAGTTCGTGGCTACGGCGATGTCGGCGATGGTTGCGTCTTCAGTTTCGCCGGAGCGATGCGAGAGGACGGCGGTGTAGTTGTTCGTTTGCGCGAGCGAGACGGCGTCGAGCGTTTCAGTGAGCGAACCGATTTGGTTCACCTTCACAAGAATCGAATTCGCGGTGCCGGTATCAATTCCCTTCTGCAAAAACTTCACGTTGGTCACGAACAAATCGTCGCCGACGAGCTGGACTTTATCGCCGAGTTTGTCGGTGAGTTTTTTCCACGTCGCCCAATCGCTTTCACCGCAGCCGTCTTCGATGCTGACGATTGGATATTTGTTGCAGAGCTTCGCATAAAAGCTCACGAGGTCGTTGCCGGTCACAGTTTCGCCGGTGCTTTTCTTGAAAGTGTATTTCGCGTTACCGACGTAAAACTCGGACGCGGCGGGATCGAGCGTGAGATAAATGTCTTTGCCCGCTTTGTAACCCGCATCCTTGACGGCTTGCAGAATGGTTTCCAGCGCGTCTTCCACGCTTTTGAGCTTCGGCGCGAAACCGCCTTCGTCGCCGACGGCGATACTGCAACCTTTCTTTTTCAAAACGGATTTCAGCGCGTGAAACGTTTCGACAATCGCGCGCAAACCTTCGCTGAACGTCGGCAAACCGAGCGGCATTATCATGAATTCCTGGAAATCAATCGGCGCGTCCGAGTGCGCGCCGCCGTTGATGACGTTCGCCATCGGCACCGGCAAAACTTTCGCGTTCGGCCCGCCGAGATATTTGAAGAGCGGCATTCCGAGCGCCTGAGCCGCGGCCTTCGCATTCGCAAGCGAGACGGCGAGAATCGCGTTCGCGCCGAGTTTTGATTTCGTTTCAGTGCCGTCGAGGTCAATCATGATGCGGTCAACGGTGATTTGATCAAGCGCGTCCTGGCCACGGAGCGCCGGAAGAATTTTTTCGGTGACATTCTTGACGGCTTTGCTGACGCCCTTGCCGCTGAAACGTTTCTTGTCGCCGTCGCGAAGTTCGATGGCTTCGTGTTCGCCTGTGCTCGCGCCCGACGGCACCGCAGCCAGACCGACCGCTCCGCCCACAAGAATCACTTCTGCTTCGACGGTGGGATTTCCGCGAGAATCAAGAACTTCACGCGCTTTGATATCAACAATGTTGCTCATAATTCATTTTTAATTGGGAATTCAGGAAATCAGGAAAAGAGTCAACGTGAGCCTCCTCGGTTTCCGAATTCTCAAGGCAGGCGCATGATAGGAACCGGTGCGCGCGAGTCAAGAAACGGTTGCCCGTGGATTTGCTCATGGCTTGCCAATCCCTCGCCGCCGAATAAAATGCCGCATGAAATCCATCCGTCCGGTTGCGCAAGTCGCCTCAAGGTTTTACTGTCTCCGGTTGTCGCAGTTTCCCGTGATTGTTTTCATCCTCGGTCTCGCACTCTTGGCGACCTCACACGCCGCGGACACGTCGCCCGACCCCAAATCTCTCCCAGCGCCCAAGCGTGTCGTTGTGCCGAAGCTGCGTGGTCGCATCAAAGTGGATGGCGAATTGAACGAACCGGTGTGGGCCAAGGCCGCGGTGCTCCGGCCCTTTTATCTGAACGATGACGCGGGGCGCGAGCGGGAGCATACCGAAGTGCGGTTTTGGTATGATGACGAGGGGTTGTATCTGGGTTGGAAGTGTCGCGATGTGGACATCCAAGCCACGTTCACCAACCGTGATGATCATCTCTGGGAAGAGGAGGTGGTGGAATTTTTTGTCACGCCGAAAAGTCTGAACTCCTACTTTGAATTCGAGTGGAATCCGCTGAACGCGGTCTTTGACGCCAGCGTGGAGAACAATCTGGATGAAAAGGGCGTCTCGAAGAAATATCGTGGCGAATGGGGCTACACGGCCAGGGGATTGAAGCACGCCGTCAAAGTCAAAGGCACGGTCAACGATTCCAGCGACCGGGACGAATACTGGCAGGTGGAAATCCGGTTGCCATTTGCTGACCTCGGCAAATCCGCGCCGAAATCCAAGGAGGTTTGGCGGGCAAATTTCTACCGCTATAACCGCACCAAGGGTATGCCGTTGGAACTCTTGAGTTGGTCTCCGGCGCGGTTGCCCGGTTTCCACCAACCCACCCGGTTCGGCTATCTCGAATTTGGCAAGTAACTATGCTGACTTACTTTTGGATAGCAATTGGCGGCGCGCTCGGCAGCGTGGCGCGTTATGCGTTTTCAGGAATCATCGCGCGACAGTTTGGCGAAACGTTTCCGTGGGGAACTTTGCTCGTGAACGTCACCGGCTCGTTCGTCATTGGTTTCATTGCGGCACTGGCCAGCCCGGAAGGCCGGATGGATTCGCGATCGCGCACGTTTGCGACTCAATTTTTGATGATTGGCATTTGCGGCGGTTACACAACGTTTTCCTCATTCAGTCTGCAAACGCTGAACCTCATCCGCGACCGTGAATGGCTTTATGCGGGCGGCAATGTGATTTTCTCCGTCGTGCTTTGCATGGTCGCCGTCTGGCTCGGTTATCTGCTCGGCTCGGTTGTCAATTCAATGAAAGGAAGTTGATATGCAAATCCCACATGAAGCGGTGCTGCTCAGAATTTTCATCGGCGAAAGCGACCGTTGGCAGCACAAGCCGCTCTACGAAGCCATCGTGCTCAAGGCGCGCGAAGCGCACCTCGCGGGCGCGACGGTCTTGCGCGGCGCGATGGGCTTCGGCAAATCGAGCCGGCTGCACACGGCAAAAATCCTCCGGCTCTCTATGGATTTGCCCGTCGTCATCGAAATCGTGGACAGCGAGGAAAAAATCCAGGCGTTCCTGCCAGCGTTGAACGAAATGGTCGGCGGCGGACTCGTGACGCTGGAAAAGGTGAAGGTCATTGAGTATCGGGGGAAAACGACGACCTGATTCAACGCTTTTAACACATTCCCGAGAATATGCAGAATGAAAAACCACGGCAGAACGACGGCATCGAAACCAAGACTGATAAACCCGGGCAATAGTGAAAGGCAAACGACGAGCGTGCCAGGTCAGTGATCAGCACATGGCCCAAGCGGCAACTGAAGCGTGAATTTGAGGCGCGTCATAGGTGCTGTCCATCAGGTCGTAGAACGAGGTCACCATTGCGCGTCGGAACTCGCCCGTTTATTGATTGAATCACCCGGCGCCATCCGCATAACGTGGAATCATCCGATGACTCAACGATTAAAAGGCAAATCGGCCCGCGTAACCGGATCGCCGCCGCAGGCCGGGGCCATCACCGACCGGGCTGACAACGCCTCCAAGCCGGCAGTTCGACAGCCCATTGGCTGGGTCACTGGCATCACTTGCCTCTTGCTGGCACTGGCCGTGTGGGTCGTGTTTGGCCAGACACTTCACCACGAATTCGTCAACTACGACGATGATAGGTATGTCTACGAGAATTCAACCATCACCCAAGGGCTTAACCGAAGTGGAATCGCGTGGGCGTTTACGCACTCCCACGGCGACAACTGGCATCCCTTGACGTCCCTCTCACACATGTTGGACTGCCAGTTCTACGGGCTGAAGCCTGGTGGTCATCATCTGACCAATGTGCTGCTCCACGCGGCGACCGCCATCGTGTTGTTACTTGTATTCCGCAATCTGACGGGGGCGTTCTGGCCCAGCGCTTTCGTGGCGGCGGTGTTTGCCCTCCATCCGTTGCGGGTGGAATCGGTCGCCTGGGTTGCGGAACGCAAGGATGTGTTGAGCGGTTTGTTCTTCGCGTTGACGCTTGGGGCTTATGTTCGCTATGTCCGGCGGTCAGAAACGGGAAGATCGCATGCCGGAGGCAACCACACGCGTTCGCATCTCCGCCTGCTGACCTCCAAGGATTATTGGCTGGTGCTGCTGCTGTTCGCGCTGGGACTGCTGTCCAAGCCCATGTTGGTGACGTTGCCGTTCGTCTTATTGCTGCTGGACTACTGGCCGCTGGGACGGATGCGCCGGGGTTCGCCAACGAACGTCGAACTGAAGCGGTTTGAGAATCACCTGGGACCAAACCCGGCGACGTTCCGGCAGCTGATGATTGAAAAGATTCCATTCCTGCTGTTGAGCGCCGCTTCTTGTGTGGCCACCATCCTGGCGCAAGAAAGTGCGATCCGATCGGTTCAAAACCTAAGTTTTTTGTCGCGGATCGGCAACGCGTTGGTAGCCTGCGCGGTTTACATCGGGCAAATGTTCTATCCGTCTGGTTTAGCCGTCCTTTATCCGCATCCGGGAAATCAACTGTCTGTTTGGACGGTTGGTTTGTGCGGGGTGGTCTTGATCTTCCTTTCGGTAAGCGCAGTGAAGTGGCAGCGTAAACGGCCTTACCTGTTGGTGGGCTGGCTGTGGTATTTGGGGATGCTGGTGCCTGTGATCGGGTTTCTGCAGGTGGGAAGCCATGCGCGCGCGGATCGCTATACCTACCTGCCGCACTTGGGCTTGTATGTCATGGTGGCTTGGGGTGCGGTGGATCTGTGCGGGGCTTGGCGCGTCTGCCGAGCCATGCTGCCAGCCGCTGCCGTCGTGATTCTGACAGGTTTGCTGGTCCTGGCCCATATCCAGACCCGGCATTGGCGCGACAGTGTTTCCCTTTGGGCACACACGCTGGCCTGCACGTCAGGAAATTTCTTCGCCCACAACAATTTGGGCAACGCGCTGGCGGAACGAGGTAAGTTGAATGCAGCCATTCCACACTATGAGCGGGCGCTCCAACTCAAACCAAGTTACGCTGAAGCCCACATTAATTTGGGGGTCGCGTTGGCCCAACTAGGGAAGTGGAATGCAGCCATTCCAGAATTCGAGCAGGCGCTCCAACTCAAACCCGATTCCGCCGAAGCCCACAGTAACTTAGGTGTCGCGTTAACCCAACAAGGGAAGTGGAACGCAGCCGTTCCACACTACGAACGGGCGCTCCAACTCAAACCCGATTCCGCCGAAGTCCACAACAATTTAGGCCTCGCGTTGGTCAAACAAGGGATGTGGCATGAAGCTATTCCGCACTACGAGCGGGCGCTTCAACTCAAACCCTATTACATTGAAGCTGGTTATAATCTCGCGTGGTTGCTGGCGACTTGCATCGAAGCGCAGTTTCGCAATCCGGCGGAAGCGCTGCGGTTGGCGCAGCGGGCGCGGGAACTGACTCAATCCCGCTCTCCGGAAGTGCTGGACGCGCTGGCGGCGGCGCAGGCTGCAAGCGGGGATTTCGGCCGGGCGGTGGTGACCGCCAAGCAGGCGCTGGCGCTGGCCACGGCGGCAGCCCATCCAGTTTTAGCGCAGGAGATTCAGGGCCGTCTGCATTTGTATCAGGCTGGCCAGCCTTTTTACGAATCGTCGCCGGACGGACGCCAAAAAACCCCCTGAACCGGGAGGTTAAAAGCACGGGCAACGAAGATTACGCTCCTGTCCACCAAATCAAGGCAAGGCCACATTTCAATAGAGTCGAGACAAATTCTGGAAATGCCGATTGACACTTAGCGCCGCTTCTGTTTTATTCGTCGGCCTTTTGGAAAACAATTTATGTATGCCGTCTTAGAAACTGGAAGCAAACAATACCGCGTCGCCGCCGGGGACACGTTGGAAATCGAACGCCTTGATGTCGAGGCAGGCAAGCCGTTTACGTTCGACCGCGTGCTGCTCGTCAACAACGACGGCAAACTCACCGTCGGCTCGCCGACTGTTGCGGCTGCGACAATCACGGCGGACGTGGTGGAACACATTCGCGGCGAAAAGAAAGTCGCGTTCAAGCTGAAACGCCGCAAAGGCTATCGCAAAAAAATCGGTCACCGGCAGGAACTGACCGTCGTAAAGATCACGGAAATAAAACTCTAAACCGGTAGGGCCGACCTGCTGGTCGGCCAGGACGCGCAGCAACGCGTCCCTACCAATAAAAAATTTATGGCACATAAAAAAGGTCAAGGCAGCGTCCGCAACGGGCGCGACAGCGTCAGCAAACGGCTTGGCGTGAAAGAATTTGGCGGCACACTCGTGACCGCCGGAAGCATCATCGTCCGCCAGCGCGGGACGAAATTCCAAGCCGGCGCGAATGTCGGCACGGGCCGCGACTGGACATTGTTCGCATTGAAGGACGGAAAAGTTTTCTTCGACAAAAACAGCAAGCGCGTGAATGTGGCGGCGGAAACTGCGAAGGCTGCGAAGTAACGACGCTCAAAATGATTTCACTGGCGAGGTCAACTGGCCTCGCCTTTTTTGTTTCAGAAAAGAGGTTGGATAAGGAAACCAGGAAGCCATGAAGCAAAAAATTCTTCCTGCATTCATGGTTTCCTTATTAAATAATTCTGGAGTTTTTCATGTTCGTTGACGAAGTAAAAATCTATGCGCGCGCCGGTCACGGTGGCAAAGGTGTTGTCGCTTTTTTACGCGAGGCGTATCGCCCCAAAGGCGGACCGAGCGGCGGCAATGGCGGTCGCGGCGGCGACGTGATTCTCGAAGCCGACCACGACCTGAACAATCTCATTGCGCAATTTTACACACCGCGACTGCTCGCGCAGGACGGCAAGCAGGGATTGGGCAAAGGCATGGACGGAATCGGTGGAAAAGATCTGGTCGTGAAAGTCCCGTGCGGGACGCTTGTGTGGCGGTTGCCCGCGAAAGAGCTACCGGTTGAACCTGAATCTGATGAGGAGGAGAAACCGCAGACAACTTTTTTGACGAGCACAGGCAAACGTCCGATGATCCGCTTTGCCGGGAGGGAGCAGGCGATGGAATACGACCTTGCAGCAGAGGAAACGGAAGATAAAGCGGTGCTTTCGCCGAAACATGAAGGCGCTGAATTGGTCGCCGACCTCACGAAGCACGGCGAGCGTTTCGTTTTGTGCAAAGGCGGTCGCGGTGGATTGGGCAATCGCAACTTCGCGACGGCTGCGCGGCAGACGCCGCGCTTCGCGCAACCGGGTGAAGCGGGCGATGAAGGAGATTTTGTTTTTGAGTTACGAATTCTCGCCGAAGTCGGGCTGGTCGGTTATCCGAACGCCGGCAAATCCACTTTGCTCACCGCCATTTCCCATGCGCGACCGAAGATCGCACCGTATCCGTTCACGACGTTGCATCCGCAAATCGGCATCGTGGAATATCCCGACTGGCATCGGCTCACTGTTTGCGACATTCCGGGATTGATCGAAGGCGCGCACAACAACGTTGGTCTCGGCCACGCATTTCTCCGCCACATCCGGCGCTGCAAAGTTCTCGTGCTGCTGCTCGACATGGCCGGCACGGATGGCCGCGAGCCGTGGGACGATTACAAACAACTCCTCATCGAGCTCGAATACTACGAAGCCGCGCTGCTCGAAAAACCGCGCCTCGTCGTCGCAAACAAAATGGACGAGGCGATCGCGGAAGAGAATCTGAAGAAGTTCAAAAAGAAATTCCGCAAAGTTTCCGTGATGCCGATTTCTGCGGCGTTCGATCAGGGTATAGAAAAGTTTAAGGAGACGATTCGCGAAGCGGTCGAAAAACCGGTGAAGAAAAAGTAGTTCGCGCTGCTAGTTCTGCTTTTGGACGAACTTCAACGCAGCCGTGACCGGGAAATGATCCGTCCACCAAAGTTTGCCGTCGCCCCTGCTGTTCTTCACTTGACGCGGTTTGATTTGGTAAGACACTCTTACTCTGTGACGACAACGATTTCCAGCAAAGGCCAGGTGGTGATTCCACGACTGGTTCGCGAACGACATAAGTTTCGCGCGGGAGACGATTTGATTTTGTTGGAGCTTTCCAATGGCGACATCCTTCTTCGTCACGCCCGCAAGCCAAAGCATTCACTGGTCTGGCATCTGCGCCGGCTTCATGGCCTTGACATGAAGCGAAGCCGCGAGCGTGTGCGGGAGGTGGCTTGGTGAAGTGGCTGCTGGATACGAACGCGCTCTCCGAACTCACCAAACCCGACCCGTTTCCCGGTTTGCTTGAATGGCTAGAGGCCAACGAGCCACTCACGGCCATCAGTTCCATCAGCATCGGCGAAATGCTGTTTGGTGTGGAACGACTGCCCGAAGGAAAGCGTCGGCGCACTCTGGAGCGCGCGTTGAAATTTCTCCGTGAAGATTATGGCGGTCGGATTCTGGACTTCACCGAGGGCGTGGCTGTCGAGTGGGCGCATCTGGTTGCCGAAGCACAAAAGCGCGGTCGCAATTTGTCCGTGCTCGACAGCCAGATTGAATCCACAGCCATTCATTTCGGACTGACCCTTGTCACGCGCAACGAGGCAGACTTCTATTATCCAGTCTTTAACCCTTGGAAACCAACACGCTGATTTTTATTTATGCTGAAAGCCGGAATTGTCGGTCTGCCCAATGTCGGGAAGTCAACTTTGTTCAACGCCGTCACGCGCACGCGCAAGGCGGCAGCGGAGAATTATCCCTTTTGCACGATTGACCCGAACGTCGGCGTGGTCACCGTGCCGGATGCGCGGCTGGAACCGCTCTCCAAGATCGCAAAGACGCAAGTCATCATTCCGGCGGCGATTGAGTTTGTGGACATCGCCGGCCTCGTGAAAGGCGCATCGCAGGGTGAAGGTCTCGGGAATAAGTTTCTCAGCCACATCCGCGAAGTGGATGCGATGGTGCAGGTCGTCCGTTGTTTCGAGGACGCGGACATCCATCACGTCGCGGGCAGCATTGATCCCGTGCGCGACATCGAGACGATCACGACGGAGCTGGTGCTTGCCGATCTGGAAGCGGTGCAGAAACGGCTGGCGAGCGTCGCGAAAGACGCCAAGCGCGGCGACAAGGAAGCCATCGCGCAGGAAAATGTTCTGAAAAAACTTGAGCCGCACTTGAACGCCGGCAAGCCCGCGCTCACGCTCGAACTTTCGCCGGAAGACAAAACTGTGTCGCGACTGTTCTGGTTGATGACCGACAAGCCCACCATTTTCGCGTGCAACGTGAAGGAGGGCGACCTCGCGACCGCCGACAAAAACCCCTTCGTCCAAAAAGTCCGCGACTACGCGGCGCATCATTTCGCCTGCGAGGCCGTTGTCATCAGCGCGCAGATCGAGAGCGACTTGATTGATCTATCGGCTGACGAGGCGAGGGAATTTTTGAAGGAGCTTGGCGTGGAAGAGTCCGGCGTGGGCGCGCTGATTCGGGCGACGTATCACTTGCTGGGGCTGCGGACTTATTTCACCGCTGGTGAGAAGGAAGTTCGCGCGTGGACGATTCATGCCGGAGACACTGCGCCGAAGGCTGCGGGCGTGATCCACTCGGATTTCGAGCGCGGCTTCATCAAAGCCGAGACGGTGGCCTACGACGATTTGGCGAAGTGCGGCTCCGTCGCCGCCGCGCGCGAACGCGGGCTGTATCGCATGGAGGGCAAGGAATACGTCGTAAAAGACGGCGACGTGCTGCTGTTCAAGTTCAATGTGTAGCCCGGTTGAATTTTTCTTTTTGGACACGGCGGATTATTCCGCTAAACTTCCGGCATGGCAGAAATCGTTGACTTCGTGAATCACGGCGCGGCGTCCATCACGCCCGCCGTCGTGGAAAATGTTTTGCGGCATCTGCCGCTATGGAAAGTCCAGTTCACGCAGATCAACGAGCCAAACTTTCCGCACCTCGTTGACCAGCTTGAATTTCTTGCCAACGCCGTTGAGGACACCGCCGAGGGCGCTTACAAAGATTTGCCATACTGCGCGTTTGCGCAATCCGTCTTTGCGCTGATCTACTCGCACAAGAAAATGGGGATCATCCCCGACTCCGTTTTGAATCTTGGCCGCTCGGATGATTCGAGTGTCGTGCGCGCCGTGCTGATCCAAAACGAAAAAGCCTTCGCCATCTACGCGGGCGTGCAGGGACTTGACTGGAACAAAATCACGAGCAATCCCTGATTTGCCTCTGGCGAGGGAAAACTTTTTCTCGCAAAATTTGTTTCCTTTCCGTTCAATCTTCACCGCTGTTATGAAACGCTTTTGCTCCGCAATTGTTCTCGCGACGCTGGCCGTCAAACTTCACGCGGCTGAATTCAAGTTCGGAAATCAGATTCTCAAAGTGCCCGACGGTTTCGAGATCGAACTCGTCACCACAACAAACCTCATCAAGCGCCCGATGACGATGAGTTTTGACGAGCAAGGACGGCTTTATGTCACGGATTCGTCCGGCTCAAGCGAAAAAGGGCCGACTCAATATGAGTTGCACAATCATCGCGTCATGCGACTTGAAGACACGGATGGCGATGGCAAGTTCGACAAGAGCGCCACGTTCGCCGATAACATGATGTTCCCCGAAGGCTGCTTGTATCACGACGGCTCGGTTTACGTGGGCGCGCCGCCGAGCATTTGGAAGCTGACGGACACGAATAATGACGGTGCGGCAGATGTTCGAGTCGAATGGCATCAAGGCAAGACGCTCACCGGCTGCGCGAACGACGTTCACGGTCCGTATCTCGGGCCGGATGGATGGATTTACTGGTGCAAGGGCGCGTTCGCAGAACAGACTTACGAGGTCAACGGCAAACCGTGGTCAAGCAAGGCGTCGCACATTTTTCGCGCGCGACCTGACCACACTGGAATCGAACCCGTCTTGACCGGCGGCATGGACAATCCCGTCGCCGTCGCGTTTTCTCCCGAAGGTGAACGATTTCTCGCCGGAACATTTTTTGAACCAAGCAACGGTCGCCGCGACGGCGTGATTCACGCCATTTACGGCGGCGTTTACGGCAAGCCAAATGATGTTCTCGAAGGTCACAAACGCACGGGCGACCTCATGCCCGTGATGACTCATCTCGGCGCATCGGCATCGTGCGACTTGATTTTTTATCGCTCCAAAATATTCGGCGGCGATTTCCAGAACAACCTGTTCGTGGCGAATTTCAATCTTCACAACGTCACGCGCCACATCCTCGAACCTGACGGCGCGACGTTCAAGACGAAGGACAGCGTCTTCCTAAGTTGCGAGAACGATCCTGACTTCCATCCGACCTGCGTTCTCGAAGACGCCGATGGCAGCCTGCTCGTGATTGACACCGGCGGCTGGTATAAAATTTGTTGCCCGACCTCGCAACTCTACAAACCAGACGTGCTCGGCGCGATTTACCGCATTCGAAAAAAGGGCGCGCCAAAAGTCGAAGACCCGCGTGGGTTGCAATTTGACTGGGCAAAATCCAGTCCGGGAGAACTGGTAGAACTTTTGGATGATGAGCGGCCTTACGTCGTCGAGCGCGCGATTCAAACGCTGGCGAAAAAAGGCGAGAGGTCGCCGGACGCCTTGCGCAAGGGGCTTAACCCGCCGCCGCCTCGTCCGGTAAAACCACTGACTGCGAAAAAATTTCAAAACATCATTTGGACTTTGACCCGGATTGATAGTCAGCAAGCCCGCGAAGCCGTTCGCGCGGCTTTGGTTATGACTTTGTTTCCCAAGACTTTGTTTAACAACGATGAAAATTTGCGCCACACCGCGCTCACATCCATCAGCCTTTGGCGTGACGGAAAGGATTCGAATCTTCTCCGCCAATTTCTTCTTCACGAGCAATCGCCTGCGATATCCCGCATTGCCGTCGAAGCAATTGGGCGAGTCGGTGCGACAAATCTTGTTGAGCATCTGCTCCCGCAGGTAATTGGCAAAATGAAAAATGAAGACCGCGTGCTGGAGCACAGTGTGATTTACGCGCTGATCGAACTCGGTGATTCGGCAGCGATACGGAAGTGGGCGTCGCCGTTCGCGCCGAGTGGCACGCCGGCACAAATTTCTCGCGCCGCTTTGATAGCGCTTGACCAAATGGATAATGGCGGTCTGAAACCGGAGCGAGTCACGCCTGCGCTCGCATCGAAAGACAGGCGCCTGAAGCAAACTGCCTTGTGGATCATAGGTCATCATCCTGAATGGGGCGGCGCGCTCACAGGATTTTTCCGCGAGCAGCTTGCGCGGACAAATTTTGTCGCGGCAGAAGTGGATGAGTTCCATAATTTACTCGTCCAATTCGCACGTGACGCTTCTGTTCAGGAGTTGCTCGCGGCAACGGCACGCGATTCAAAATCAAAGGAAGCGCGTATCGTAGCCCTTCACGCGATGTCCCGCGCCGGATTAAAGCAAGCGCCACAGGATTGGCTCAAGGTTTTGGAAGCGATTCTCGGTGAGGATGACGAGGCGATTCTTCGCGCCAGTATCGCCGCAATTCGTTCGTTGGCGTCGCTGCCGGCGGAGAAGAAGCCGAATATGACGCAGGCGCTGCTGCGACTGGCGTGTAATGACAAACTGCCCGAAGATTTGCGGGTTGAAGCGCTTGCCGCAATGTCACCGAGACCCGGCGGTCTCGACGAGATGTCATTCAGTTTTGTGACAGCGAACCTTGATCAGCGAAAACCAATCCAGCAGCGCAATTCCGCAGCCTTTGTCCTGTCACGCGAAAAGTTGACGGACAGGCAACAACTCTGGCTGGCGGAGGAAATAAAACAAGTCGGTCCGATGGAAGTTTTGAAACTGCTCCCGGCGTTCGAGCGTTCAACGAACGAAGCGGTCGGCTTGAAATTGATTTCGTCGCTCAAAGAATCGAAAGCTGCGTCAGGTTTGCGCGCGGAAACTTTGACGAACCGCATCGCAAACTTTCCGGCGTCAGTCAAAAAAGCAGCCGACGAATTTCTCGCATCCCTCAACACAGACGCCGCTGCGCAAAGGAAGCAGATTGACGAATTGCTTGCGGAGATGAAAGACGGCGACATCCGTCGCGGGCAGGCGGTGTTCAACGGCTCGAAGGCGGCGTGCTCGACGTGTCACGCGATTGGTTATCTCGGCGGAAACTTCGGGCCAGACCTCACCACCATTGGCAAAGTTCGCACCGAGCGGGACTTGTTGGAGTCCGTTGTCTATCCGAGCGCGAGTTTTGTCCGCAGTTACGAGCCGCTGATTGTCGCGATGAAATCCAGCGAAGATTACAGCGGCATTTTGAAAAAAGATTCACCGGACGAAATTATTTTGGTGACCGGCCCAAATGCCGAAGTGCGAATCGCGCGCGCCGACATCAAAGAAATGCGTCCCGGCGCGGTGTCAGTGATGCCGCAGGGTTTGGATACGCAACTCACAAAGCAGGAGTTGGCCGACCTCGTCGCATTTCTCAAAGCAACGAGCTGGTAGAATCCATCCCGCAAATCGGAGGGACGAGTTACACGAGTCCCAATAACAATCTACTCTCAAATGAAAATTCAGGGGCTCGTGTAACTCGCCCCTCCGAAAGTTTAAATCGAGAGCCGCACGCGCCGTTCCTGGATTTGCCTGAGCCAGCGGTCGTAATAGCCAAGCAGGCGGTAAATGTCTTCGAGCCGTTGCAACGGCAAAGTTTCCGAATCATTCAATGCCTGCAATTCGCAAATCATTTTTCCTCGTGAGGCGGCAACGCTCCTGTCAATTTCGCCGAGCCTTTCGACAAAAGTCTGCGCGCGTTCAAAAAGCCTGACTTGAAGCATTGGCGACACAGCCTTTTCCTTCTCGCCAAGAAATTTGTCCGCTTCGCGAAGAACTTGCGCGACTACCATGAACGAATCCATCAACTCGTCCGGGACGCGGTCGAGGTCGTCAGGCTTCCGGCCAAGTTCCAATTCCAGCAAGTGCCGCACGCGGTCGCGCGGACTGCTCAGGCACTGATACGCGGCGTTGAGTTGCGTGTAGCGATCGTTTGCGGATTTTTTTTCCAGAGCCGTCTCGCTGTGAACGCGGTCGGGATGAGCATCAGCCGAAAGCGCAAGGAATTTTTGTTTCAGCTTTTCCGCGTCCAGCCACGGACGGCGAGGCTCGTCCAGCAACGCGAAGTAGTCCGTCATCGCTCAGGCGCTGAAACTTTCGCCGCACGAACAACTCGTCGCAGCGTTTGGATTGTGGACTTTGAAGCCGCCTTCTTGCAAAGCGTCAACGTAGTCCAGTTCACTGCCGGTCACGTAGAGCGCGCTCTTTGGGTCAACGACGACCTTCACTCCCGCCGTGTCCACCAGGATATCGCGGTTCGCCGGGCTGTCCTGCAAATCCATTTTGTATTGCAGTCCGGAACAACCACCGCCAATCACCGCCACGCGCAGCACGCCGGTTGGACGCCCTTGTTTCGTCAGCAACGAAGAAACTTTTTTCGCTGCGTTGTCGGTGAGTTTTATCAAACGCTCGTCGCCGACGCGGAAGTTTGGCGCTGTGGCGGTTTTTGTTGTGGCTGCTGAAGCAATCATATTTGAACGGCTTGCTCAAAGTATCGTCTCAAGCTCTGAGCGTCAATAAACGCATTTGCAACGCGACCTCAAAAGTCCATACTGAAAGCCAAACCGATGAAACGACTGACCCTGTTCTCACTCGCGCTCATGCTGGCTTTTTGCGGCTGCGGCGCGGATTCAAAAAAAATGAAGACGTCCGAAATCAAAGACACGACTGATCCAAACAGCGCAACGGAACTCGCCACGTTTGGCGGCGGCTGTTTCTGGTGCGTGGAAGCCGTGTTCGAAAAACTCTATGGCGTGAAATCCGTGACGAGCGGCTACGCCGGCGGTCACGTGGAAAACCCGACTTACCAGCAGGTCTGCTCGCGCACGACCGGGCACGCCGAAGTCGTCCAAATCGCATTCGACCCGAAAAAAATCTCCTTTGATGATTTGCTTGGCCTCTTTTGGGAAGCGCACGACCCGACGACCCTCAATCGTCAAGGCAATGATTCCGGCCCGCAATATCGCTCGATCATTCTGTATGAAAATGACGCTCAAAAGCAGGCCGCGGAAAAATCAAAGCAAGTGGCGCAGAAAAATTTCAAGCCGCCGATCGTGACGGAAATCGCGCCGCTGAAGAAATTTTATTCGGCGGAGGACTATCACCAGGATTATTTCCGGAGCAATCCCACGCAGGGCTACTGCTCCGCCGTGATCCGCCCGAAAGTCGAGCATCTCGCGGACAAAATTGATGAGCTGAACGCGAGGCTGGCGGCGAAAAAACAGTAAAGGCTTGCGACGTTTAAAATTCGATTTATGAAAAAACTATTCATTGTTGTTGTCTTTGGTTTTGCCGCGAGCGTTGGCTTTTGCGCCGAGCCGCTTCGCGCTCTTTTGATCACTGGCGGCTGTTGTCACGATTACACGGCGCAAAAGAAAATTCTTACCGAAGGCATCAGCGCCCGCGCCAACGTCACGTGGACCATCATTCACGAGGGCGACGCCAACGACAAGGAACTCAGGTTCAGCATCTACGAGAAACCGAACTGGGCCAGGGGCTTCGATGTCGTCGTGCATAACGAATGTTCCGGCCAGCTCACGAACGTGGCGTTCGTTGAGGCGATTGCCCGCGCGCACGCCGACGGCGTGCCGGCGGTGATGATCCATTGCTCGGTGCACAGCTATCGCGACGCGAAGACCGACGAATGGCGAAAGCTGATCGGCGTCAGTTCATTTCGCCACCAGCAGCACGTCGCGTTCGAGGTTAAAAACCTGAAACCGGAGCATCCGGTGATGCGGGGTTTTCCGGCGAATTGGAAAACGCCCAAAGGCGAACTTTACGAAATCGAAAAACTCTGGCCGAACTGCGTGCCGCTCGGCCAGGCCTTCGGCGTGCGCACCGGGAAAGATCACGTTTGCATCTGGGTGAACACGTATGGCCAGGCCCGCGTCTTCGGCACGACCATCGGCCACTTCAACGAAGAGATGAACAACGACGTTTACCTCGGCCTCGTCACGCGCGGTTTGCTCTGGACTTGCGGCAAGCTGAACAAGGACGGAAATCCGAAAAAGGGTTACGGAAAAAAATAATAATTACCTTTTGCAGCGGCCGGGGTAACGAGGCTCATCTCAAACGCGAAAAGCTGAACACAAGTCAGTGCCTCCTTCCGCCTTCATCTGATTTCGGCGCGACAAGCACGCCGGCTACTACTTTGCTTTGCCCTTGGGATCAAGGTTCTGCTTCAAATCATCCTCGGTGATTTTGCAATCCACGCCGTTCTTCGGAACCTCGGCTTTGGCGATCCACACGATTGCGTTCAAGACGAGCTTGCGGAAATTTTCATCGCCCCAGTTTTTGTGGAAGTGCGCGCCGGTGAAACCGAAACCACGTCCGCCGTCTTTGCGTTCATAAGCCCACGCGACGGTTTGCGGCTCGTGATTTTTTACAGCTTCGCGCATGGCGGGATTGCCACTGTGCGCGCCGTCAGGACGGCTCGTCGTGTCCGGCGTAGGCACGGCGGCAAGAATCGGTGTGACGTCCTTCATTCCGTCGCGGAAGCGCAGATGAAAATACCATTCGTCGTTGATCTTGAACGGCTTCACGCCTCGGGTGATTGGGTGTTTGGGTATTTTCTGAAAGTCCGCGTCCCAATGCGGGTTGACCGACCAGTTGATTTCGAACGCGCCGCCAATCCACTCAAGAAATTCCTTTTCGCCCTTCTCAATCGTCGGCTCGGTGGCGTAATGGATGCAAGCGAGGCCGACTCCCTTCTTCATGCGCTCGCCCATTTTTTGCAGACGATCTCCTTGCAACAGCGGATGACCTGCGCCGCCGTCCATGTAAAGAACGATCGCGTCCGCGCCGTCAAAAAACTTTTCGTCCGTAGGCCAGCCGTTGAGGTGAATGTCCGTTTTGATTCCGGGAACGGCGTCGAGACATTTTTTGAGAAGCTGAGAACCGGCGTTGTGTTCATGCTGGCCGGGACCGTGGCTCGGCTTGCCGGCGACGAAGACGATTTTTTTGTCGGCTGCTAGTGTAAGGCTCTGAAAGAAACCAATTGTTAGGAGCGAAATGAATACAGACCGAAGCAGGCATTTCATAAATTTGTTAGGAGTCAATTCAGTGCTTTAGCAACAGCGGAATCTATCTCCGGCTTGTTAGTCTTGTGAGGAAACTTACTACGATACTCTTGAACCAGCTTTATTACCGTTGTCGCCTGCTCATCGGCCTTCCGTTCGGGATTGGATTGAAACATCGTATAAAGCATAATGAGATCTCCATCTAGCATTGACTCCAAAACTCCTATCGCTTCCTCGATTCTTCCGTCGCGCAGGCGATTGAGAATCGCAACCTTTGTAGAAGCTCCAGCCAAATTGTGACTGGTCATTAAATCTGTGTGCGCTCGTTGGCAATCCTCAACGCTCACAGTCTCTGTTTCACTTTTCAGTTCATGATTGGAAGAACGCTTTGAAGAATTTTTCTCGAATGTTTTTAGTCGAATATTTTTGAACTCCACCGTCATCGGTGGGCCAGCGTGAAGTTGGAGCGCGAGGACGCCGCTGGTCAGGCGTTTCGCTTCGCAATCGTCAGTCACGTCCACTGTTACTCTGCCGTTGATGCGATGTTGCAGATGATTTCCTTTGGCGATGATGACGTAGTCGTTCCAGTCGCCCTGTTTGATTGATGCCTGAATTTCGTCAGAATTGCCGACGCTGCCGGCGACCTGTTTTTTGCAATCCTTGTCCCAAACAACTTCTTCTCCGCGCGCGGCCATGATGCCACGCTTGCCGGCGACTCCAGCTTCGTCATAGAGAATGCCGGAGTAAGTTTTTCCAGCTTCGAAGTCCGCCTGATAACCGCCGACGACCCAATTGCCCGCGTCAACGACCTTGCTGCGATACTGAATGCCGGAGTTGGCGAAATTCTTGTCGTTGTTCGGCGTGATTTTGAACGAGCAGCGCAATTCAAAATCGCCGGTTGTGCCGTTTGTCCAAATCAAAAAGGTATTTCCCTTCGCCGGATTTTCGGCGGTCGTCTGGCCGACGATTGCGCCGTCCTTGACCGACCAGAGTTTTGGATTGCCATCCCAGCCCTTGAGATCTTTGCCGTTGGAAAGGCGTTTGAAATCCTTTTCGGGGCGATCGTCAATCAGAACAGGTTCGACGTCCAGAGCAAAAGCATTTTTGGGGGTGGCCACGAACAAACCAAACAAGAGTGCGATGCGAAAATATTTTGTCATGTTTTAATTTCTTTCGTTCATCCAAAAATCTGCGGCGCATACATCGTCGGCATCCAATCCGGGCCACGCGATGGGCCGAGAGTCTTTTCCAGAAATCTCAAACCCTTCACGGCAATCTCATCACGTGTCGGCTCGATGCGACGCCAGATCGCCGCCGCGCGCGCGATGACTTTGACGTCAGTCGTGAACGATTCAATCACCACGTCGCCGTCGTAGCCAATTGCGCGCAACGCTTTGGCGATGGGTTTCCAGTCAATGTGGTCGTTGCCCGGTGTGCCGCGGTCGCTGCCGCAGGCGTGGACGTGGCCGAGCAACTTGCCTGCTTTGCGGATCGCCGCGCCGGAATCTTTTTCCTCGATGTTCATGTGAAAAGTATCCAGATGAATTCGCAACGCGGGACTGCCGACGGCTTTCACCATTTTCAACGCCTGGTCGCAAGTGTTGATGAAGTCGGTCTCAAAACGGTTGAGCGGTTCGAGGCAAATCTGTTTGCCGCGCTGCTCGGCGTATTTGACGAGCATCTTGAGATTTTTTACGACGACTTTCCATTGGCGTTTGTATTCAGCGGGCGGCACGGCGTCGGCGCGGCCGACGGCGGAATAAACCGGCCCGATGAGCGACGGACAATCGAGCAGCACCATCTGGTCAATGAGCTTCTTCATGTAATCCAGCCCGGTCTTTTGCTGTTTCGGCGTGCCGCGCAAATCGCGGTCCGGCCCCATGCAGGCGCAGACCGAGCCGCACGCGAGACGGTTTTTCTTGAGCTGCGCTTTGACGTGAAGCGGGTCAATGTGCGACGGGTCTTCGATGGGAATTTCGACCGTGTCGAATCCCCATTTCCTGAACTTCGGAAAAAGTTTTGTGCTTTCGTTCGTGAACGGTGACGTGAAGAGGAATGTGTTGATGCCAAATCTCATAATGGATGCGCCGAGGCTAAATCATCGCGAGCCGGTGTCAAAAGGTTTTCAGACGGAAAAAAATCCGCTCATTTCATCGCCCGATTCTTTAATCCATCCGCCACCACTGCCAGCAAAATGATCACGCCTTGAATCGCGCGTTCCCAATACGCCTCCACGTGCAGATGCGTCAACGCAGGATTCACGCACGCCAGCAACAGCAATCCGACGAACACGCCCCACAACTTCCCCCGCCCACCGGAAATCGCCACACCGCCCACGACTACTGCCGCAATGGTTTTCAATTCCAGTCCCGTGCCGGATTTTGGATCCACTTGCGGCGATTGCGCCACATTCATCATCGCCGCAAGCCCCGTGAGCGCGCCGATGAGAACGAACGCGCAAAACGTGACGAGTTGTGGGTGAATGCCTGCAAGCCGCGCCGCCTCCGCATCCGAGCCGACCGCGTAAAAAAATCTTCCCGCTGCAAGATGTTTCATTGCGAGCGCCATCAACACGAGCAGGACGAGTGCAACGGCGATGAGCGAGAGTTGCCCTTGCATTTGCGACAGCCCGAACCATTGCACACCGTCCGGCAAATTCACGAACTGCCCTTGCCGCAGCCAGTCAAGTCCTTTGCGCAGCGTCACCATCGTCGCCAGCGTCACAACGATTGAAGGCAGGCGCATTCCGGCCACGAGCACGCCGTTGATCGCGCCCATCGCCGTGCCGATGAGAATTGACGCGGGCAAAACCAACGCCAGCGGCCACTTCATCGCCGCCAAGAGTCCAGCGCAGACACTGCACACGGCGAATTGCGAGCCGACCGAAATGTCAATCTGTCGGGAAACAATGACCAGCGCCATGCCGCACGCGACCACCAGCGTCGGCGCTTCGCGCGTCAGCAGCGAAAGCAGCGGCTGCAACTGGTAAAACGATGGCGCGAAAATCGCCAATGCCAGCAGCACAAATACGAGTGCGGTGGCAACGGACAGTTCACGGAAGTTGTGTTTCATTTCATTTGTCCCAACGCCGCCGCCATGATCTCGTGCGCGTCGGATTTCCCCGGCAATGTCGCCACGATTGTCCCGCCGCGCATCACGGCGATGCGGTCGCTCATCCCAACAATCTCCGATAAGTCGGATGAAATCATCAGCACGGCCAGACCTTCCTTCGCAAGTTGCCGGATGATTTTGTGGATTTCACTTTTCGCGCCCACGTCCACGCCTTGCGTCGGCTCGTCGAGGATCAAAAGTTTCGGTTTCGTCGCCAGCCAGCGGGCGAGAGAAACTTTTTGTTGATTGCCGCCGCTCAATGAATTTCCAGGCGCGTCGGGGCCGTAAGTTTTCACGCCGAGGTCGCGGATGAAGTCCGACGCCAGTCTGTTTTCCGCGCCAAATCGCAGCCATGTCCCCGGAAAAATTCTGCGATGAATCGCCATCGTCATGTTCGCGGCGATGGGCATGTCCAAAATCACTCCGTGGCGACGCCGGTCTTCCGGCACGTAGCTGATTCCGAATTCGATGGCTCTTTGCGGCGAATGAATTTTTACGCGACTGCCTTGAAAAAATATTTCCCCCGAATCCGCCGGAGTGATTCCAAAAAGAATCCGCGCAAGTTCAGTCCGTCCCGCGCCAACAAGCCCGGCCAATCCCACGACCTCACCCCCGCTAATTTCCAAATCCACGTCGCGCACATGCGAATCCGAGCAGCCAACGCCGCACAACTCAATCACCACACTTGCTGGCTGGCTTTCCGATGGCGGATAAATGTGCGATACCTCGCGGCCAACCATCAGGCGGATGAGTTCCGTTTCTGTAATCGTAGCAGCCGACGTAAGGAGGCTCTGATCCATTTTTAATTTCTGATTTTCAATTTCGGGTTTTTCAGTCAGAGCCTCGTCACCTCGGCTGCTACGAACGAGATGCATCCCGACACTCTCGCCGTCGCGCAAAACCGTCACGCGGTCCGCAACTGAAAAAATTTCCTCCAGCCGATGCGAAATGTAGATGATGCCGACGCCTTGCGAGCGCAAATCGCGAATGACTGCGAAAAGCAATTCCACTTCCTTGCGAGTGAGCGAAGCCGTCGGCTCGTCCATGATCAAAATCTTCGCGCCAGCGCCAAGCGCCTTTGCGATTTCCACAAGCTGTTGCTCCGGCATTGAGAGCGAGCGAACTTCGGCGTCAGGCTCGATTTCCGCGCCGACGCGCTCCAACAAGTCACACGCCTGCGCGTGGCGCTTCGACCAGCGCACACGCTGCACCGGCGACGGCGGCTCAAGGCTCAACGCGATGTTTTCCGCAACGGACAAGTCAGGAAACAACGCCGGCTGCTGATAAATCGCCGCGATGCCGAGCTTGTGCGCCGACGCAGGAGTGAGCCGGTGAACTTCTCCGCCGTTGATTTCAATTGTTCCAGAATCCGGCTGATGCGCGCCGGTGATGACCTTGATGAGTGTGGATTTACCCGCGCCGTTCTCGCCGAGCAGCGCATGCACTTCGCCCGCGCGCAAATCAAACGACACGCCCTTAAGCGCCCGCACCGCACCGAAAGATTTGGCCACGGAGGTGAGTTGGAGAAGCGGAGCGGTCATATTGCCGAGAAATGTGAAACTAACGGTGCGGTCGCCGCATGAGCAAGCAACCCGAAGGGTTGCCAGAAGTTAGCCGGGGGTTGAACGAGTCTGCGAGCGATACCCCCGGAACATTTGGAAAAAAAGGAAAGCACCCCGGAGGGGTGCCAGAAAATCGCTTTGTGTGGGAAAAATTTCACAACAAATATCTCGGATCGCATTTCACGCCATTCTTCTCGAGCAATTGTTTCAACTCATCCACAAAACCGATTTTCTTGTGATGCGCTTCTTGGGTCGCAATGTAGTTGCGAAGCATGTCACAATGAGTCGCGCTTACGGCGAAAGCTGCGTAGCCATCCTGCCATTTGAATTCAGGCTCGTGATTTTCGGCAGACCAAACAGACGAAGCCTTCTTTAGTTCCTGCATAAAATCTGCGAGGCAATGCGTGGCGCGCAAACCGACGAGCAAATGAACGTGGTCTTCAACGCCGCCTACAATTTCGGGAATTCCGTCGAGTCCGCGGATTGTTCCGCCCAGATATTCGTGGAGCATTGGACGCCACGACGGTTTGATCAATGGCCGACGCTCCTTCGTGGAAAATACGATGTGATAATGAAGGCTGAGAAATGTGGAGCCCATAGATCAAATGCCCTCGGTGATTTGGAGCGCGCAGTCAAACGAACGCGAGCGGACGGCGCGATGGAACGAACCCGAAGGGTTCACAGAAATTAGCCGGGGGTTGAGGAGTCTGCCACGATACCCCCGGTTGGCGAATGGAGAAATGATGCACCGCGAAGCGGTGCCAGAAATCGCTGGCACCCTTTCAGGGTGCAATTCGCTGGGCGACCGCATTCCGGGGGTGTCGCTCGCGGACTCGCTCAACCCCCGGCTAATTTCTGACACCGCTTCGCGGTGATTGGATGCGAGCGTTGCGAGTTTAGCTTTTTGAATCATAAATTAAATCAGTCCGTAATTTCGAATTCAATCTTCGTTCCGTCGGGCAGGTCTTTGATTCGTTCGTGGATTGGGCCAAAGGCAGCGTAAAGATAGGCCAAATCCTTAATTACAAAATCGTCAACATCATAGCCTCCACCAAGAACCGGAAGAATTCGATAGCAATAGCACTGACCGGGATTTAGTGTCTTGCCTGCTGCCACCAAATCATCCGCAAGAGGAATTAAAAACCAATCATTGATTATGTTGACATCATCAGTCTTCCGATAAAACTCCTCCCGATTCTCAGCAACTTTGCTTAAGACTCCATCGCCAATGTCGAGGCGATGAACCGTTTCATCCGGCAGAATTAGAAATAAATCCCCAAAGCGATTGACAAGCCACACTTTGAATCTCGGCGGAAGTCGCCAACGCCAATGTTCAAGCATCCTTGGCCAATCGCATCCAGAATCATCGATGAGATAGTCGTGAATGTTCATTGCAAGGCTGGCGTAAATTCACTTACGCCCACTCAAAACATTTTTCGCATACCGCTTCACTTCATTGAGCCACTTGTCGCCGACTGGAACGTTTTTCATTTCACAATACGCATCCCACACTGCGCCGAACGGGAGCGACTTGGCTTCTTCCTGCAGCGCGAGGCGCGCGGTGTGGTCGCCGGCGAGTTCGACTTTGCGAATGCCTGGGGGTTCGAGCAGCGCGATGAGCAGCGCGCGAAGCATGTTGCGCGTGCCGATGACCCACGCGGCGATGCGGTTGATGCTGGCGTCGAAATAATCGAGGCCGATGTGCACGCGGCCAGCGTAATCGTTCGCGACGATTTCGCGGGCGATGGATTGCAAGTCGTCGTTCAAAGTCACGACGTGGTCGCTGTCCCAGCGGACGCCCCGGCTGACGTGCAGCAAAATCTCCGGCAGGAATTGCAGCACGCTGGAAATTTTGTCGGCGATGGATTCGGTCGGGTGATAATGCCCCGCGTCGAGGCAGAGCAATTTCTTCCGCGACACCGCGTAGCCGAGATAAAATTCGTGCGAGCCGACGACGTAACTTTCCGAGCCGATGCCAAAAAGTTTCGGCTCGACAGAATCCAGATTGAATTTGGGATTGAGTGGTTTGCGGAAAATCTCGTCGAGCGATTCAACCAATCGTTCGCGCGGGCCTTTGCGGTCGGCGGGCAAGTCCTTGTAGCCGTCGGGAATCCATAGATTGGTGACGCACGGATTTATGAGTCCGTTTCCCATCGCCAAACCGATGTGGCGACAGGCAATGCAATGCTCAATCCAAAACTTGCGGATGCTTTTGTCACGGTGCGAAAGAGTGAAACCGTCCGCAGCTTTCGGGTGAGAAAAGCAGGTCGGATTAAAGTCGAGCCCCAAACCATTGTTGTGCGCCCATGCGACCCAGTTGTAGAAATGGTCGGTTTCGATTTCGTTGCGATCCACCTTCTTTCCGCCAAATTCGCCATACATCGCGTGAAGGTTGACTCGGTGCTTTCCTGGAATCAGCGAAAACGCCATTTCCAAATCCGCGCGCAGTTCATCCGGCGTGCGCGCTTTGCCGGGATAATTTCCTGTGGCGACAAGCCCGCCGCCGAGCGCGCCGCCGAAATTTTCAAAGCCGCCGACGTCATCGCCCTGCCAGCAATGAAGCGAGAGGGGAATCTTCGCGAGCCGTTTCAGCGCTGTGTCGGTGTTCACGCCGAGTCTGGCGTAGCGCTCGCGGGCGAGTGTGTAGGCGGCTTCGATTTTTCTTGAGCGTGGCATTAAATGAATGGACTGAAAAATTTGCGCGCTTGGCAAGTGAATTACCGCCCGGAGTTTTGTCGTTTCTACCCGCTCAATTCCGCAACCAGTGCGCGTTGCCGCGGCGCTGAACGAAAACCGCAATAATACGAGTGTAACTGATATCGGAATTATTGCGTCTAGCCAAACGCAGCCGAACTGCCAACAACAGGAAAATATGAAGAAAACATTGATCGCAGCTCTCCTCGCTTCCGCGTTGATCGCATCCGTGCAGGCCGGCGAAGGCAAGGGGAAGAAACACGCGGTATCCCCGGAGTTGAAGGCGCTTCACAAGCAATTGCTCGAGAAGTATGACACCAACAAAGACGGCAAACTGGACAAGGACGAGAAGGCCAAGATCAGCAAGGCAGACCGGGGGCGAATGAAGAAGGCCGCGGGCGGCGAGCACAAGGAAGGGGAAAAGAGACGCGAAAAAAAATAACGGGATCGACGAAAGACAAATTCAACTCCACCGCGTCAAAAATGCGGTGGAGTTTTTTGCTTTCGGAATTATCCCCAGCGCATCCGGAGTTGACCAAATAAAAAAATTTTTCATTTTCAGGATGTATTATGGGTTATTGGTGAAAAGCATTCGACAAAATCTACGAAAACGCCTCGGCGTTTCTCGGCAATGATCTGCCGCCAGTAATCACTGCGCGAATCATATTTCTGGTTTCATACCTTCTAATTCGGCAGTTTAAAGGGCGTAAATCTGCCAAAGTTGTTTTTGTTGAGTCTTTCTTCGGAGCGGTTTCGACAACCCTTGCAATATCGGCCATAATATCGGTTCAGATTTTTTTGCAGTTCCTAAACTTACAACAAAGCGAAAATTTCCTAAAAAACCTATTGCACAGCAAATTTCTTTTGCTATCTTCCCGCTCCGTTTCCAAGAGGAAACACTGTGACTTAATTGATACCATTAACAGACAATTGTTCTTTCTATGGCTGGACAAAGAATTCGTATTCGACTCAAGGCGTTCGATCACCGGGTGATTGACCAATCCGCGCGCGAAATCGCCGACACCGTCAAACGCACCGGGGCGCGAGTAGCCGGGCCGATCCCACTTCCGACGCGCGTGGAACGCTTCACCGTTCTGCGCTCACCGCATTCGGACAAGAAGTCGCAGGAGACTTTCGAACAACGGACGCACAAGCGTCTGCTTGACATCATCGAGCCGACGGCGAAGACCGTGGATGAATTGAAGAAGCTCAATCTTCCCGCAGGCGTGGACATCACAATCAAAATTTAATCGGAGAAATTTTATGCCGCTCGGACTTTTAGGAAAAAAACTTGGCCAGACGCGCGTCTATGACGCGAACGGCGTGATGATGTCTGTGACCATCGTGCTTGCGGGACCGAACCGCGTGTTGCAATGCAAAACGCAGGCGAGCGACGGCTACAACGCCGTGCAACTCGGGTTTGACGACCAGAAAGAACAGCGGCTCACGAAGCCGT
The DNA here is from genome assembly GCA_964389025.1 of uncultured Verrucomicrobiota bacterium. Lineage (GTDB taxonomy): Bacteria > Verrucomicrobiota > Verrucomicrobiia > Limisphaerales > CAYMCQ01 > CAYMCQ01. The sequence continues at coordinate 1,778 of CAYMCQ010000004.1, read as the reverse complement.
TGCTCGGTCACATCAAGAAACAAAATGGCGCGGCGGTGAAACGCATCCGCGAGTTCCGCGATTTTTCAAAGGAAGTGAAACCCGGTGATATTGTAGGCCCGACAATTTTTGAACCGGGCGATTTCATTGACGCCATCGGCATCACGAAAGGTCGCGGGTTTGAAGGCGTTGTGAAGAGGCATCATTTTGCCGGTGGCGACATGACGCACGGCGCGAAGGGCTGGCATCGTCGCTCGGGCGCGATCGGGCAACGTTTGTTTCCCGGCACGGTCATGCGCGGGATGAAGATGCCGGGTCACATGGGACAGGTTCGTCGCACGACGCAGAATCTGGAAGTCGTCCAGGTTCGCGAAGCGGACAACTTGCTGCTCATCAGAGGCGCGATTCCCGGAGCGAACGGCGATTACGTCGTCATTCGCGAATCAAAGAAACGTCCGAAAGGTTGGAAGCCGCATGCCGCGAAAGCCGAACCGGCAAAGAAGGGAGCCAAGGCCGAGGTCAAGAAGGCTGAACCGAAAGCGGAAGTGAAAGCCGAAGCCAAAAAGTGATTCGTTGAATCGTTAAAACGTTACAACGAAAAAGGATTTCTATGAAAATTTCAGTCAAAGACACCAAGGGGAAGAGCGCCGGCGAGCTTGAGGTCAAGTTCGCGATGATCGAAGACGGTCGCGGGACGCAAGCCGTCCACGATGTCGTCGTAGCGTATAACGCGAACCAGCGCATGGGCACGGCTTGCACCAAGAACGTCGGAGACGTCACCGGCACGAACAAAAAGCCGTGGCGGCAAAAGGGAACTGGCCGCGCTCGCGCAGGCTCATTCGCATCGCCGTTATGGCGTGGCGGTGGCGTGGTGTTCGGTCCCAAGCCGCGCGATTTCGGCAAGAAGGTTTCACGCAAGACGAAGCAACTGGCGTTGCGAAAAGCTTTGAGCGAACGATTGAGCGCGGGCGATGTCCTCGTTGTTGACGATCTGAAATTGGAGAGTTCGAAGACGAAGGAGTTCACCGGAATCATGTCGGCGTTGGAATTGACGGGCACGACGTTGTTCGTAGGCTCAGGGATTGACAAAAATTTAACACTCGCGTCGCGCAACGTCGCGAACGTCGAACTCACCACGAGCGACGAACTAAACACGTATCAGGCATTGCGCGCGGACAAACTGGTTTTCACAAAGAGCGCGTTCGAGAAAGTCGAACAGCGATTGACGAAGGAATAACATGAACGCTTTTGAAGTCATCAAAACAGTGCGCCTGACGGAAAAGGGAACAAAACAGGGCGAGGCGTTCAATCAATACACTGTTGTCGCCGACCGTCGCGCGACCAAACCGCAAATCCGGCAGGCCGTTCAGGAGTTGTTCAAGGTCAAGGTGACAAAAGTGAACACGCTCAATGTGCGCGGAAAATTCCGCCGCCAGCGGACATCACAGGCTGGCAAAGCGCCGGATTGGAAGAAGGCGATAGTGACCTTGAAAGACGGCGACAAGATTGTTTTGACGTAGTCACAGTTCAAATTTCAAGGGGCTGTCCTAGATAACTAGGTTAGAAACTGATTAACCCATTGATTTAATTGCTTCAATTGAGCTTGTGGGTTTGGGTTGTTAAAACGCCACTCGCACTGCTTCAAGAATAGGGGAAACGCTGATTTAATCAGCACGCAGGAAATTCCAGCCCTGTTTCGACCATCGGAATCACCTTCCCTTGAAATCAAAAATCGCTCCTGCGCCGTAAGCGTCACGCGGAGCACCTTCTTGACAGAGCAACTACAGCGGCAGCTTCGT
>CAYMCQ010000003.1:0-106547 GCA_964389025.1 uncultured Verrucomicrobiota bacterium | reverse complement strand
TGCCAGGGAGTCATCACGCCCTCTGTCTCAACGGTCACCAACACCATTGGCTGCACGAACATCGTGACGCGAACGTGGACGGCGAACGACGGTTGCGGCAACTCGACGAACCGCAGCCAGGTCATCACGGTGATTGACACGACAGCGCCTGCAGTGACGACGGATCAAGGCGCGGACGCGACGATTGAATGTCCCGCCACACCAAGTTTCAGCGCGCCGGTGTTCACGGATGACTGCCAGGGAGTCATCACTCCCTCCATCTCGACGATCACCAACACCATCGGCTGCACGAACATCGTGACACGGACATGGACGGCGAATGACGGTTGCGGAAACTCAACAAACCGAAGTCAGATCATCACGGTGATTGACACGACCGCTCCAGCCGTGACAACCGATCAAGGCGCGGACGCGACGGTTGAATGTCCGGCGGTCTTCAGCGCCCCCGTGTTCACGGATGCGTGCCAAGGCGTGATTACACCCTCTGTCTCGACGGTGACGAACACCATCGGCTGCACAAACATTCTGACGCGGACATGGACTGCGAGCGATGGCTGCGGAAACAGCACAAACCGCAGCCAGGTGCTCACGGTGATTGACACGACCGCTCCAGCCGTGACAACCGACCAAGGCGCGGATGCGACGATCGAGTGTCCGGCCACGCCGAGCTTCAGCTCGCCGGTGTTCACGGATGCGTGCCAGGGAGTCATCACGCCAAGCGTCTCGACGGTCACCAACACCATCGGTTGCACGAACATCGTGACGCGGACATGGACTGCTAATGACGGCTGCGGCAACTCGACGAACCGCAGCCAAGTCATCACGGTGATTGATACGACCGCTCCAGCCGTGACAACCGACCAAGGCGCGGATGCGACGATCGAGTGTCCGGCCACGCCGAGCTTCAGCTCGCCGGTGTTCACGGATGCGTGCCAGGGAGTCATCACGCCAAGCGTCTCGACGGTCACCAACACCATCGGTTGCACGAACATCGTGACGCGAACGTGGACAGCGAATGACGGCTGCGGCAACTCCACCAACCGCTCTCAGATCATCACCGTTGTGGACACGACCGCTCCGGCGGTGACGACAGACCAGGGAGCGGACACGACAATTGAATGTCCTGCGACCCCGAGCTTCAGCGCGCCGGTGTTCACGGATGCGTGCCAGGGAGTCATCACGCCTTCTGTCTCAACGGTCACCAACACCGTTGGCTGCACAAACATCGTGACTCGAACATGGACTGCGAATGATGGCTGCGGGAACAGCACGAACCGCAGCCAAGTGATCACAGTTGTGGACACGACCGCTCCCGCCGTGACAACCGATCAAGGGGCGGACGCGACGATTGAATGCCCGGCCACTCCGAGCTTCAGCGCGCCGGTGTTCACGGATGACTGCCAGGGTGTGATCACGCCCTCTGTCTCAACGGTCACCAACACCATTGGCTGCACGAACATCGTGACGCGAACGTGGACGGCGAACGACGGTTGCGGCAACTCGACGAACCGAAGTCAGGTCATCACGGTGATTGACACTACCCTTCCCAATGTCACAACCGATCAAGGCGCGGACGCGACGATTGAATGTCCTGCGAGCCCGAGCTTCAGCGCTCCGGTGTTCACGGATGACTGCCAGGGAGTCATCACGCCGAACGTGGTGACAGTGACGAACACGATTGGTTGCACGAACATCGTGACGCGGACATGGACGGCGAGCGACGGCTGTAACATTACGAACCGCAGCCAGGTCATCACGGTGATTGACACGACCGCTCCAGCCGTGACAACCGACCAAGGCGCGGACGCGACGATTGAATGTCCTGCGACCCCGAGTTTCAGTGCTCCTGTGTTCACGGATGCGTGCCAGGGAGTCATCACGCCTTCTGTCTCAACGGTCACCAACACCGTCGGCTGCACGAACATCGTGACGCGGACGTGGACGGCGAATGACGGCTGCGGCAACTCCACCAACCGCTCTCAGATCATCACCGTTGTGGACACGACCGCTCCGGCGGTGACGACAGACCAGGGAGCGGACACGACAATTGAATGTCCTGCGACCCCGAGCTTCAGCGCGCCGGTGTTCACGGATGCGTGCCAGGGAGTCATCACGCCTTCTGTCTCAACGGTCACCAACACCGTCGGCTGCACGAACATCGTGACGCGGACGTGGACGGCGAATGACGGCTGCGGCAACTCCACCAACCGCTCTCAGATCATCACCGTTGTGGACACGACCGCTCCGGCGGTGACGACAGACCAGGGAGCGGACACGACAATTGAATGTCCTGCGACCCCGAGCTTCAGCGCGCCGGTGTTCACGGATGCGTGCCAGGGAGTCATCACGCCCTCCGTCTCCATGGTCACCAACGTTGTCGGCTGCACGAACATCGTGACGCGGACATGGACTGCGAATGATGGCTGCGGGAACAGCACGAACCGAAGCCAGATCATCACCGTTGTGGACACGACCCCGCCGACGATCATCTGCGCCACCAACAAAACAGTCGAGTGCGGCAGCGCCTGGACGTTTGATGCGCCCACGGCCACTGACGGCTGCTGCTCCAACGCGACAATCATCATTCTGAGCACAGTGACCAACGGGACATTCTGCCCGATGATTGTCACGCGGACATGGCAGGCGACCGACTGCTGCAACAACAGTTCAACATGCACCCAGACGGTGACAGTGGCGGCCTGCCCGACCATCACGCTAAGTCCGGGAACACTTACGAATGGCACAGCCGGCTCTGCTTACAGTGAGACCATCATGGCGACCGGCAGCATCGCGCCATACACGTTCGCGGTGGATTCCGGCTCGTTGCCCGGCGGGTTGAGTTTGGCGAGCGGAGGATTGCTCTCAGGAACGGCGACAGCGGGTGGCACGTTCAATTTCGACGTGGTCGCAACCGCTTCAAGTGGCTGCACGGGAACGCAAAGTTACAGCCTGACCATAGATTGTCCGGCAATCTCGCTCGACCCGACCAATCTCCCGAATGCCGTGGTCGGCCAGGCATACAACCAGACCGTCACCGCGACGAACGGCACTGCGCCATACACGTTCAGCGTGAACACCAACCTGCCCAACGGGCCGTTGCCTCCGGGCTTGTCGCTCAATGAAACCAACGGCGTGCTTTCCGGCATACCCACGACGACAGGCACGTTCCCCATTGAAATAGTCGCGCTGGATCTCTATGGCTGCAGCGGCAGTCGGACCCATACGGTGACCGTGAGTTGCGCGACCATCACGTTAAGTCCGTCAAGCCTCCCCGCAAGCGCGGTCGGGAGCAACTACAACCAGACCATCAGCGCCAGCGGCGGGCTTCCCCCATACGCCTTCACAAACAGCGGCAGCCTGCCCGCAGGATTGACCCTGTCGAGCGGCGGCAGCCTCACCGGCATCCCGACTGCGGGCGGCACCAATAACTTCACGATAACCGCCACCGATGCGGCAGGTTGCGCGGGCAGCAGCAACTACACGATTATCATCACCGTGCCGGACGGCGTTGCGCCTGGGGTGACGTTGTCCAATCCAAAGACCAAATCGGACGTTACAAGCGCGGTCATCCCGGCTGACGGCAAGGCTGTTGACGCATCCGGAATATCTCAGGTGCTCGTGCGTGCGAACGGTGGAACTTATGGCGCGGCGACGTTGAGCGGCATCTTGTGGACAAACAGCGCCGTGACGCTTGTCACTGGAACGAATGAGGTCAACGCCAAGGCGATTGATAACACCGGCATGGAAGGAACATCCAAGACGAACCTCGTCTTCCTGAGAGTGCCCTCCACTTTGACACTCCTCTTTGACAGCAGCAGAGGGACTGTTCTTGGCAATTTGCTTAAGACACCCAGTTCTCCGCTCGGTCAGACACCCGCCGACGCAGCGCTGCTCGACGTCGAACGGAGTTATTCGCTGGATATCGCCCCGCTCGCAAACAATTTTTTCAGTAACGTGCTGCAGGTGGTCAACGGTTCGACTAGCGTGCTCTATACTGCCGGGAGCAAAGCCGTGGAAAAGGGCGACAAGAAAGTTCCCTTCACGATGAAGACGAATCTGACTTTGATCGTGAACTTCATCACTAATCGCTTCCTCGGCGCAGCGGGCGTTTACTACGGCCTGTTCAGCGAAGCGACCACGGCTCATGAAAGCTCCGGCTGGTTCACGGTCAAAACCGACAGCAGACGCAAGTTCAGCGGCAAGCTGTTGCAGCAAGGTGAAGTGGTGCCGTTCAGCGGCACGTTCGACCTCGCAGGGGTTGGCACACCCAAGCCGGGCAAGAACATCGTCCGGAAAGTCACCGATCCAACCGACGTATTGACGCTCGGCCTCCAGTTGGATTTGGGAACTGGCGTCAATCTCTCCGGCACAGTCCAGAGCACCAACTGGGGAGGTGCCGCCACCATGGACGCGGACAAGAGTTTCGATGGCAATAAAGATCCTCTGACACTTCCGCCCTCCGTCACAAACGCGTTCGCAATGGTCATGGTGGGCAGCACCAACGCCGCCGCTTTGCCGGCCGGCGATGGATACGTGCTGAACTTCAAAGGTATTGACAACGCAAAAGGCAAATTCAATGCGAAAGGTTACACCGGTGAAGGCGATGGCGTTAAATTGAAGACGGTCACCACCGGCGTGTTCACGAACGGCTCGTGGCCGTTCTATGCGCTGCTCTACAGGGACACGGCCAATAAGAAACTGTCGCACGGCGCGATGATCGGCTGGCTCACCATCAACAATGGCGTCACGGGCGACATCGTCTGGACCAAGCAGGACTCGGCTGGTCCGGTTACGCCTGGAGTGCCTTACTCGGGCGGCTTCACCACCATGTTCTCGTCGGGTGGCGGCACCTTGTTGAGTTCGCCGGTGACCGTCGGCAGTTCCGGGGCAAACCTGCCCGGCTTGACGCCTGATCCGTTCAGCGGAACACTCACGATTCAGGATGGCAATCTGGCCTCGCCGGTTGTCGCGACGTTCAGCTACTCTGGCGGCAAAGTGACAGTGCCCGGCTCCAAGACAAACGGCATCAAGGTGAAAATCAAACCGACCGCGGCAGCCAAAGGCAATGTTGATTCCGTTAACAAGTGGGTTGGCGTGACGCTGCAAAATGCGCAGACGGTGCGCGGCGCGTTCACCACGAGTGGCAGCCAGAGCGGTTCAATCCGCCTGACGCCTTAAACAAAATTTGTGCGGGCAGCCGCTCGAAAGGGCGGCTGCCGAAATTGTCCACGCCGCTTCCAACGGTGCGCTTGCCCTGCGTAGCGCAGCTTGGCAAAGTTTGCAGATGCGCGAACGGCTCCGTGCCTGGATTGAAAATACCGAAACGTATCTGCTCGAGGTTATTCTCGAACAGCGGCGCGGCTCAGGCGCGACGATCATTCGCGGATTGCTGTTTGCCTCGTCAAAACTTTTTCAGGTCGCCATCAAAACGCGCCGCTTCCTCTACAACGTCCGCATCCTGCGCGATTCGACCCTCGGTGTGCAGGTCATCGCCGTCGGCAATCTCACCGTCGGCGGCACCGGGAAAACTCCCGTCGTCGAAAAATTCGCCCGTGTCCTTCGCGACGAGGGGCGCACCGTCGCGATCCTCTCTCGTGGTTATCGTTCGAAGCCCTCGCCGATTCACGAACGTTTGCTGAACAAGATTCTTCTGCGCGAAGACACCACGCCGCCGCGCGTCGTCTCGGACGGCAAATCACTCCTGCTCGATTCCGAAATGGCCGGCGACGAACCTTACATGCTCGCGTCGAATCTCAAAGACGTCATCGTGCTAGTGGACAAAGACCGCGTCAAAAGCGGGCGCTACGCGATCGAGAAATTCGGCTGCGACACGCTCATTCTCGACGACGGTTTTCAATATTGGAAGCTCGCTGGCCGCCGGCAGGACATAGTTTTGATTGACCGTCAGCAGCCATTCGGTAACGAGAGTTTGTTGCCCCGCGGCACGTTGCGCGAACCGCCGTCGCATCTGTCCCGCGCGAAAACCATTTTCATCACAAAAAGCGATGGCAACTGTCACGACCTTCGCCGTCGCATCAGCCAGATCAACCCATCCGCTGCGATCATCGAGTGCATCCATCATCCGCTTTATTTCGAGGATGTTTTTTCCGGCAAACGCGAAGGGTTGGAACTCATCAAGGGCCGGAAAATCGCTTCGTTCAGCGGAATCGCGCAGCCCGAAAGCTTCGAGCAGAGTCTTGTTGGCCTCGGCGCGGAGCTGGTTTACGCCAAACGCTTTGCCGACCATCATCGGTTCACGCAGCAGGAAGTTTTGAACGCGATCAATCGCGGCAAAAAACGCCGGGCGGAAATCATCATCACCACGCAGAAAGACGCCGTGCGCTTCCCGAAAATTGACCGCCGCGACCTGCCGATTTATTTCGTGCGCGTCGAAATAAAAATCCTGAGCGGCGCGGAGGATTTTCAGGATTGCGTCCGTAAAATTTGTTTCAGATGAACGACGAAGGAAACAAACGGACAAAGCGCGGCAGAATGTATCACACCCTCTCCTCCATCGGATGGAGGAGAGGGCCGGGGAGAGGAGGCGAATTTTCGGTTTGCCCCTCTCCTCGGTCCTCTCCCCACTCCTGCGTCGCGGGGAGAGGAGGAAGAACCACGTAGCTGAATGGACAGACTTCTTTATTTTGTTGCGCGCGCGCTCATCGCGTTCATTCAGGCGCTGCCGTTGACGTGCGTCGCCAGGCTTGGCCGCGCTGGCGGCGGGCTGGCTTACTGGCTCGACGCGCGGCATCGCCGTGTGGCTGTTCAGAATCTCACGATGTGTTTTGGCAGCGAAAAATCTGCGGCGGAAATCCGCGCGCTGGCCAGAGAGAATTTCCGGCGCATCGGTGAGGGCTACGCTTGCGCCATCAAAACGTCCGCGATGAGATGGGAGGAATTGAAGCCGCATTGCGACTTTGCCGGCATCGAGCCGGTCGTCAAACGCGCTGCCGACCAGCGCCGCGAAAGTCTAGTCGTGGCCATCGGCCATTTTGGAAACTTCGAGTTGTATGCGCGCTTTGGCCAGTTCATCCGCGTGTATCGTTGCGCCACGACCTATCGCGCGTTGCGCCAGCCCCTGCTCAATCGCCTGATGCAATCGCTGCGCGAGCGATCCGAGTGTTTGTTTTTCGAGCGGCGGACGCAATTCAATGAATTGAAGACCGCGATGACGGAAAAAAACATGATCCTCGGCCTGCTTGCCGACCAGCATGCGGGCGACGGCGCGGTGCGGCTTCCTTTTTTCGGCCATGAATGCTCCACGACCGCCGCGCCCGCCGTCCTCGCGCTGCGATACGAAGCGCGGCTTTTGACTGCGTTCTGTTACCGCGTCCGCCTCGCGCACTGGCGCATCGAGCTTGGCGAAGAAATTGCAACCCATGAAAACGGCCAACCGCGTTTGCCCGAGGCCATCATGAGAGACGTGAATGCCGCCTTTGAAAAAGCCATCCGTCGCGACCCGGCAAACTGGTTTTGGGTCCACAACCGCTGGAAACCGCCGCGCTCAAAATTGCGCCGGCAGAAAATTTTTTCTTGCTCCGTCCCGCAAACGGAAGTTCAACTGGAGAATCACAGATGAGCGCCGGGACAAAGCCTGTCGAAAAGCCAAAGCGTATAGTCGTGCGCGGCGTGAACTGGCTTGGCGACGCCGTCATGACCACGCCCGCGCTTCAACGGCTGCGCGAAGCTTTCCCCGACGCGCACATCTCTCTGCTCACGCCCGAAAAACTTGCGGAACTTTGGCAAAATCATCCAAGCGTCAACACGGTGCTGACGTTCCGCGCCAAACTGAGCGCGCTTTCCGTGGCGCGCAGACTCCGGAAGGAAAAAGCCGACACGGCGGTGATTTTCCCCAACTCCCAGCGTTCAGCAATCGAGGCATGGCTCGCGCGCATCCCGCAGCGCGTCGGTTACAAACGGCGCGGACGGAATGTTTTGCTGACGCACGCCATCAAGCCGCACAACGAAGTCAGGATGCGGAAACGAACGGAACACGAAATCCGGAAGCTGATTCGTGCAAAAGAAAATCCAGCCCGGGATACGATCAATCCCGCGGCTCACCACGCGTTGCAATATTTGCATCTCGTTTCCGCGCTCGGCGCAAATCCCGGGCCTGTCGCGCCAAGACTTTTTGTGACGCCGGAGGAAATTGACGCCGCGCTGAAACATTTTCAGTTGGAGCAAAATCCGCGCGTGCCGCTGTTCGGAATGTTTCCCGGAGCGGAATACGGCCCGGCAAAACGCTGGCCGCGCGAGCGGTTCACCGAAGCGGCAACGCGGATTCAAAAACAAACGGGCTGCCGCTGGCTGATTTTTGGCGGCGCAAACGATGTTGAACCGGCCGCGCACATTTTGGGGGAAATTGAATACGAAGCCACACGCCTTCCTGTATCTGGAAAAATTCCGAGTGAACCGGTTGCACTCAATCTCGCAGGCCAAACGTCGCTGCGCGAACTTTGCGCGTTGCTCAAGGCGTGCAGCGTCATGCTCACGAATGACAGCGGGCCGATGCACGTCGCGGCTGCGCTCGGCACGCCGGTGGTCGTTCCGTTCGGCAGCACGTCGGCGGCATTGACCGGGCCGGGTTTGCCGGGAAACGGCGCGCACGAACTTTTGATTTCAAACGCACCATGCTCGCCTTGTTTTTTGCGCGAATGTCCGGTTGATTTCCGCTGCATGAACGGCATTGGCGTGGACGAAGTCGTGGATGCGACGGTGCGGGCGGCAGGACGAAAGGCGAATCCGAAATAATGGGGTGGAACAGGCGTCTCGCCTGTTAATTCCGCCGTCCCGCCGGAATTCGTGGTGGCGCGCCAACAAATTCGTAAGATGAAAAGATTGGCCTGGCAAACGAGGCTTCTCGAACGGGCGCATGACTTTTCACACAAGCTTTTGGATTTCGACTGTCGCTCAACGGAATTCGGCGGGACGCCGAACTCGACAGGCGAGACGCCTGTTCCACCGGTGATCAGAGTTCATCCTCCCGCTCGGCGTAGAAAAGTTGGTGGGCGCGGTCGTAATCCTTTTCCGGCACGAAAACTTTTGCGGGGCGGTTCAAGTCACCATCGTCCGGCTGGCTCGGGTCAACAAATTCCTGCGTCGCTGTGATGCCATGTTTTTCCAGCATCACAACGAGCATTTCCGTGTTCACAACCGGGCCGGTGTAGAAAAGCTTCACGCAGTCAGTCAACCATGGAAAACAATTTTCACAACTTCGGAAATTCCTCCCAGTCGGGATCATCGGTGGTCTGCGCCGGTTGTTTTCTGTTCGCGCGCCGGTGCAGCCAAAGCCGGAGCGCGAGCAGGATGAGCAGCAGAACCAGCAGCCAGAGGTAAGTCCACTTTACCGCAGCCTTGATCAACTTTTGCAACTCGACAACAAACCATCCATCAGAAACCGGCGTGGGCTTTGGCGACGGCGACACGGCGGGCAAATTAGTTATGAGGACTGTCTTCGCTTGAACATTTGTCTGCCGCAACACCGGCGCAATAGTTTCGTTCAAATGCGATTGCGATTGCGGCGGCGACGCGTTTGCAGTGGTCCGGCCGCCGCGGCTCGATGCGGACGGCTCCACGTCCGGCGGTGGGACGCTTGGCACGAACAACTCAGTGACTTGCGAGGCCTGATTCCTGGCGGCGTCGAACTTCACCTTGCGCAGTTCTTCAACATGCGCGTCGCCGAACAAAATGTTCCCTCTGAAATCATGCAGTCCGCCGGCCCATTCGATTTCGTTGTTTCCTGTGAGCCGGACAATGCTGCTGCTGGCGCGAATGTTTCGATCACCTGCAAGGATTGAATTCGCATTTCCCCATTCGGCGCTTGCGGCGATGAAGTAGCTCAGGTTGTCATTCTTCAACGACACAAAATTTGGAGCAGCCTCGCGATTGTCAGCCGGGCACAAGAGAATTTTTGTGTTCTCCAGTTCGTTCGACAAGACCTGAAAATGCCGGAACGAAAAATAAAATTCTCCGCTCACCAGATAACTACGCTCGACGAATTCCGCCGACCCTCCGGCGCGGCTGCTGACCCGCATTGGAAACTTTCCGCCATGCGCGTGCGCGAAACTGTGGAATGCGATGCCGACTTGCCGGAGATTGCTGACGCATTGGACCCGCTTAGCCCGCGCCTTCGCAGCGACGAGAGCCGGGAAAAGCAGCGCGGCGAGAATGGCGATGATGGCAATAACGACCAGCAGTTCGATGAGGGTGAAGCCTGAGCGCCGCGCTTTTGGCAGGCCGCGTCTCATGGGATTGCCAGCCTGTTTGTCGCAACGCCGGTGTTTTGTAAAGCTTCGCGTAGCTTTGGCGTGGTTAATTGCTCAACGTGGCCGTCGGCAAAAAGCAAATTGCCCGCGCGATTGTGAAGTTTTTCAGTCCAACCGAGGGTTTGATTTGTAGTCAACGTCAGTATTCCATTTTGAACAGAAGACCCGTTTGTGATGTTTCGATCACCTGCCAGAAACATCGCGAAGTTGGTTTGAGTGGCATCAATTCCGATGAAGTAACTGACTTTAGAATTGTTGAGATCCGAAGTGAAATTCATCGCTGCGGTGCGATTTTTGTCCGCTGGACAAATCAAGACTTTGGTTGTTGCCAGTTCGTTGGACAAAACTTGAAAGTTCATGAAAGAACTTTGCGACCTGATGAATTCCAGCATCCCACGATTTGCCATGGGAACTTCCATCGGAAACTTGCCGTCATGATCACCGGCCCAAGTCAGAAATCCAACGCCAATCTGTTTGAGATTATTTACGCATTCGATGCGTGATGGCGAGGCTTTATGTCCACGCATTCCCAAGGGAACAAGGAAAGCAAAAAGAATAGTCAAAACTGCCAGAACAACCAAAAGTTCGATCAATGTAATAGCAGCATGACGGCTAGTCCTGAGTAGTTTCATGTTTCAATCTGCACTTTAGCACTAGCGATGCCGTGTTTATTTCTGCGAAAATCTCCGGTCAAGGTGAAAGCAAGTGAGCGATTCTCACGCAACTTGCGAAATCTTCACGCATTCAATCTTGAACTTTGCACGTCGAACCTTGAACTTCTGCGCGAATGAAGTTCGCCATCTGCAACGAGATTTTTCGCGACTGGAAACTGGAGGACGCGTTCGCCTTCGCCGCGAAAGCCGGCTACGACGCCGTCGAAATTGCGCCGTTCACCATCGCGAATTCTGTCAGCGAGATTTCCGCGGGCGAACGAAAAAAAATTTGCGATGCTGCGGCGCGAAGCGGAATTGAGATCGCCGGAATTCATTGGGTGCTCGTCAAACCGGAAGGCCTTTACATCAATCACACCGACGCAACCATCCGCGGGCGCACCGCGAAATACTTCGTCGAGCTTGTGGATTTTTGCGCGGACATCGGCGGCAGGGTCATGGTCGTCGGCTCGCCGAAACAGCGAAACATTTTGCCCGGTGTTTCGCGCGAGCAGGCGTGGGAATGGGCGATGGAAACTTTTCGCAGCGCGGCAAAGCGCGCCGAGGAACGCGCCGTGACGATCTGCTTCGAGCCGCTCGCGCCGTCCGAAACTAATTTCATCAACACCGCTGCCGAGGCCATTCGGTTCGCGCAGCAATTCAATTCGCAAAACTTCAAAATCATCCTCGACGTGAAGGCGATGTGCTCGGAGACGAAACCGATTCCGCAAATTATCAGGGAATCTTGGCCGCACTTCGCACACTTTCACGCCAACGACAAAAACTTGAAAGGTCCCGGCTTCGGCGACGTTGATTTCAAGCCGATCGCCGCGGCGCTGAAGGAAGTTGGCTACGACGGTTTTGTTTCCGTTGAAGTTTTTAATTTTGAAGAAGGCGCGGAGACGATTGCGACGAAGAGCATCGAGTATTTGAGGCGCACATTTTAACGCGAAGGCACAAAAGCGACGCCGGTTTCCAAGTCAGCGTGGCGTGGGCGGTCGTGGTGGCGGCTGTTCCCTCTTCTTGTGGAGAAGGTCAGGGTGAGTTGAGCGGTATTCTGATTCCAGTCATTCGTTCTCATTTCGCGCTGAAGAGTTGCGCGAGGGTTGCGTCGTCGGCCAACCCTTCGTAGACCCGCAAATCGCGAATCGTCATGCGCGAGCCGGTTTTTTCCGGATTGTTCGGATCGCGCCCAAGCTCGGTCTTTGTCGAATTGGCGGCGATGTGCGCCGGTTTGGCCCGATTTGCGTCGAGCCTGCCATCAATGTAAATGCGCATCCCGTTTTCGTTCCAAACAAACGCCAGTTGATAAGACCGTTGCGGCTCCAGCCGTTCGTTGCTGGAGATTGAGTTCCGTTGGACGCTGTAATGAATCCTGCCGTCGGGATGAACTTCGATGCCTGTTTCAGAAAAAGCGCCCGGCCAGACTTTCAAAAGCACGCGGTTCAAAGTTTGGGAGTCATCCCGCCGGAACCAAAACATGATCACGCCGCAAGGACGATAATTCAAAACGGCTTCCGGCAATCCCACGGCTTCCTTATCGGCCTGAAACTGCAGCCCTTTTCCTTCCGGCAAATCAACGATGTGCGCGCCCAGAAGTTCCGCCACAAAATTTCCCGTTTCGTCCTTGATTCGCTTGTCAGCCGGTTCGTTCTGAAACGGCCAGCGCGCGACCTGATGAAAATTGGTGCATCTGTTATGCACCAGTTCGCGCATGCGCTGTTGTGCTGCCGCCATGGCCTGTCGCGTTCCTTGCCGATCGCCTTCTCACGAGCTTCAATCATTTCCTTTTCGGCGGGTGACGGAGTAACCAGATCAATTTTCCATGAGCCGTTTTCTTTCACGAGCTGCATGGTCGTGGGCACCCTTACAAATTTCGTCGGGAAGAATCCCGGGATCAATTCGTTCCTTCCCTCGGTGTATGTGACCGTGACGACTGCGTTGCTGCCTTCGATCTTCTGCGGTTTCGCGCTGCCGCGGTTGTAGGCGAGGAAACGATTGGCAAACATTGACGTGCAATAAAACTTCTCGGGCGTGAGTTGATCGGCATACGCCGGATAATTTTTTATCTCTTTGGCGTTGTCCGCGCGGATTTTCTCCTGCGACGCAGTTGAAAAAGACGCAAATATTTTTTTGCAATCTTTCCGGTGGACCGCGCGAAGAAATTCATTTGTGGCGCCATCCGGGTTTTCCTGCGGTTTGCTGCACGCGGACAACATCGCAGCGAGTAACAGAACAACAGTGCGCAGGAATTTCATCCTGATATTTAGCCAAGCAGACATGCGCGCGGATTTTACCGCACAGACGCAAGGCGACAAAAAATGAATTTTGCGTCTTTGCGTTGAAACGGAGCGCGACCTTCAGGTTGTTTCAACGGACGAAGGCGGGAGGCGCGTGGAATTTCGGACGCGTGGCTCGGTTAGGACGGTGACTTGTCGCGCCGGAGTCAGACAGAGGCGGAAGGGCGTGAACGCCGCGCGCAGAGGAAAATCCATCTCCGCGCCACGACTGTTACTAGCGCGGTTGTCACTCGTAAGTCAGCCGGAACAATGCTTCCGCTACACACGCAGGTTTTTCCGAGCCTTCGATTTCCACCGTCACCTTCTGTTTGAGCTGAATTGTGTTCGGCCCTTTCAACTCGGCGGAGAGCAGTTCCGCCCGCGCCCGGACTTTTGATCCGACCTGGACCGGCGATGGAAACCGCACTCTGTCCATCCCGTAATTGATCGCCATCTGCACGCCCGCACTGGCTTCCGGGCAGGGCGGAGGAATCGTCTGGCACAAATGCGGAACCAGCGACAGCGTGAGAAATCCATGCGCGATGGTGGTCTTGTAAGGGGAAAGGCGCGCGGCCCTCTCGGGATCAACGTGGATGAATTGATGATCGAGCGTGGCGTCGGCGAACTGGTTGATTCGCTGCTGCGTCACCTCGAGCCACCCGCCCACTCCCAACTGTTTTCCCACGGCTGCCTTGTAAAGTTCCAAAGCTTTTTCCGCGCTTGTTTTGGAGGCGACCACCGGTGGCGGCGTATTTGCATCAGCGGGTGCGCCTGCGAATGTCCGGGTGTGAAGCACAACCTTGCCGACCGCCTTTCGCGAAGCCAGAAACTCCATGGCGTCCACCACTTTTTCCATCGGGTAATTGCCGCCAATCACCGGCTTGATTTTTCCGGCCCGATGCAGTTCCCACAGCGCCCGCCAAGACTGCTCGATCAGCGCCGGGTTCTGCTGGCGATACAGGCCCCAATGCAGTCCCACGACGCTGTAGTTCTTGAGCAGGATGTGATTGGAAACGAAGCTGGAAAATTTCCCGCCGGTAAAGCCGACCAGAACGATCCGTCCGCCAAAGGCGACGCACTTGGTGCTGCGCTCGCCGACTTCCGCGCCCACAGGATCGAAGATGACATCGGCGCCGCGACCCTGTGTTTCCCGTTTCACGGCCTCGACAAAATCGCCGGTCTGATGGTTCAGCGCCACGTCGGCACCCTGTTCGCGGATGAGCTTGAGCTTTCCGTCCGAGCCGGTTGTGCCGATGATTTTACCCGCGCCCAGGGCGCGCGCGATTTGCAGCGCCGCCAGTCCCACGCCCCCCGCCGCAGAGTGGATGAGGACGGTCTCGCCCGCCCGCAACTCGCCGCGATGCACCAGGCCGAGGTATGAAGTCAGATAGACAAGCCCGAAAGCCGCCCCTTCCTCATCGCTCATCGAATCAGGAAGCAGTTGCACACTCTGAACCGGCGCCAGGGCATACTCGGCGAAACCACCCATGTCCACCAGAGCGATGACCCGCTGGCCGACGGTGAATCCGCTGACGCCCGGCCCGATTTCATCAATCGTTCCAGCCACTTCGAGACCGGGCGTGAACGGCAGCGGCGGCTTGGCCTGATATTTTCCCGCAATTAGCAGAAGGTCCGGGAAATTGAGCGCGGCGTTTCGCACTTTGACCAGCACCTGGCCAGCTTGCGGCTTTGGCCGCTCCACTTCGTCTATCTTCAAATCTTTTGGCGCACACCATTGGTGGGCGCGTATCGCTTTCATCGTGACATGCATTGCGTGATGGGGTTCCGGTTACTGATTCATTTCAAGAACGATATGGCGCGGGATTCCGACCAATATTCTCCCTGATGATTGAAGGTGATAAAGCCGACATGACCGCCGGACGCCGGCATTTCCAGATGCAAGTTGGGATTCGCCCCGGCCTCTGAGACTGGATAACAGGGTTCGGCCAGAAACGGATCATTCCGGGCGTTTATCAAAAGCGTCGGGATGGAAATGTTTTTCAAGACTGGCCGGCAACTGCACTTGCGCCAATAGTCTTCCGCGTCGGAAAAGCCGTGAATGGGCGCGGTGTATCGGTCATCGAAATCTTTGAAGGTCCGGAGCTGGCCGTAATCGCGGTCGTCAATTTTTCCGGGCATCGTTTTCATTTTCGCGCGAATTTTTTTCCGGAGGCTAAGGAGAAACCGACGCATGTAAAGCTGATTGGCCAAGCCGGCCAGTTGAAGTGAACTGGACTGAAGATCGCAAGGCACAGAAAAGGCGACGGCCTTCTTGATTCGTGGATCCAATTCCCGGCCGCGTTCTCCGAGATATTTCAACGTCAAGTTGCCACCCAGACTGAATCCGATCAGCGCAACTTCCTCGTAGTCGCGGCAGTCCGTGACATGAGAAATCACGGTTTGCAAATCCTCGGTGGCACCGCTGTGAGTGAACCGCAGCACCCGGTTTGGCTCTCCGCTGCATCCCCGGGCATTCCAGACCACGACATCCCATCTGTTCCTTGAGAGCGCCTTGACCATGCCCCGGGCATAGGCGCGCTGCGAATCCCCTTCCAATCCGTGCGCGATCACCGCCAGGCGGCGCGCACCGTTTACCGCCCAATCAAGATCAAGAAAATCACCGTCCGGAGTCGCGATTCGCTCGCGTTGATATGCAACGCCGCCAACCTTTCGAAAAAGGGATGGGAGCAAAGTTTGAACGTGCCCATTCGCAAGCAACCAAGGCGATGCATAACTCGAATGTGCAAGGACGGGCATGGGCGGATATTATCGTCCCATAACCGACGCACAACTTTCTAATGATTCGGCAAAGCTAAACGACTGGTGTAGATGCCGAGAAACAGTCGATGCGATTACTTGGCAGCCTTGACGTAAGCATCGAGACTGGGCTTTTGGCCGTCGCGATCCTTGTCAAAGTTGGCCGCGACTGACCAGGTGTTTTCGCCCAGCACATAAATCGAAACATGATCGTCATCTATCGGCGAAACGTCCGATTCGGAAGTGCCGCCCTTGATGTCGGTGAATTTCACCACATTGAACGGGCCGGATTTTTCGAGTTTGATTTTGCCTTCCCCATAAATCGCGACCTGATCAGCGCCGAGCATGATTTTGAACTTGAACGTGTCCTTTTTGATTTCGAGGGTCTGGGTATAGGTTTGGTCGTCCCTGGTTTTCTTCACGGACCACTTGCCTTCGAGTCTGGCAAGGTCGTCGGCCAGCGTGGTGAGGGCGAACAGGGTTGTGATGGCAGCCACAGTCATTAATCGTTTCATAATTGTCCTTGGTTGAGTTTTTGCTGCGGTCGGATTTGGTTTTCGTTGCATCTTACCGCGCCCGGAGTTTTGGCGATTCCAGCGCTCTTTTCAAGCACAAACAAATGCCCAGTTCCGGCCTCGGAAAGCATTCGTCCATTAGCGTAGAAACGGAAACGGGGCGGCTCTTTAGCTTCCAAATCATTTGCTTGTAACACAAAGTTTTTCCCCTCTAAATGGGCTAAAGCCAAAACTGCATGAGCCGCATCACACCGCTCTTTCGCCATTTATACGCGTGGGTTTTGGTGGCGATTGTCTTGGGCGCGTTGCTGGGCACTTTCTATCCAGACACCGGCGTTCACCTCAAACCGCTTGGCGACGGCTTCATCAAACTCATCCGCATGGTAGTTGCGCCGATTATTTTCACAACGGTCGTTATTGGCATTGCGGGCATGGGCAGCGTGAAACGCGTCGGGCGCGTCGGCTTCAAAGCGATTCTCTATTTTGAAATTGTCACGGCGATCGCGCTGGTCATCGGTTGGGGCGTCGCGAAATGGATTCAGCCCGGAGTCGGCGTCAATGCCGACCCTGCAATGCTCGACACGAAAGCCATCCAGCGTTACGTCACCAGTGCGGACATGCATGGACATGGCGTGGTGGAATTTTTTCTGGACATCATTCCCAGCAGCATCGTGGACGCGTTCGCGCGCGGCGACGTCATGCAAGTGCTGTTCTTTTCATTGTTGTTCGGCTTCGCGCTGTCCGTCATGGGCACGCGCGCCCGGCCCATCGTGCAATTGCTGGAACAATTTTTCGAAGCGCTGATGAAAATCATGGGGTTCATCGTGAAACTCGCGCCGCTCGCCGCGTTCGGAGCGATTGCCTACACGACTGCAACGCTCGGCGTCAAATCTCTCGGCGCGCAGTTGAAACTCATGGTTTGCGTTTATGTCACCTGCATCGTTTTCATTTTTGCGTTGCTGGGGACATTGCTGGCGCTGAACGGCGTGAACATTCTGCGCTTTCTGAAATTCATACGCGAAGAACTTTTTATCGTGCTTGGAACGGCGTCTTCAGAATCCGTCCTGCCGCGAATGATGACGCGGCTCGAACAACTCGGCTGCTCGCGACCCATCGTGCGACTCGTGCTGCCCGCGGGTTACTCGTTCAACATGGATGGCACGTGCATTTACCTGACGATGGCTGCCATTTTCATCGCGCAGGCAACGAACACACACCTGACCGCCTGGCAGGAATTGATGGTCATCCTCATCTGCGTCATCACATCGAACGGCGCGGCGGGCGTGGTCGGCAGCGCATTCATCGTGCTTGCGGCGACACTCGCGTCGCTGGGCACAATTCCCGTGGAGGGCATGGTGCTGATTCTCGGCGTGGACCGTTTGATGGCCGAGGCGCGCTCCATCACCAACCTCATCGGCAACGGCGCGGCGACAATTCTTATCTCCAAGTGGGAAGGAGAATTCAATTCCCGCACCGCCCATGAAATGCTTCATGCGAAGCACGTGCCGAATGCAGCCGAACCAGTGCTCGTTCATCCCCCCTGACGAATTACGTTCCAAATTTGAGAAAATCACCGAGCGCTTGTCGCCAAGGTCTTATCCAGCGACCATCATTTCGACGTTCTTCAAGTAGAACGCCTTTTGCGTCGATTTGTTCCCATCGCTGTTCTGCGTCTTTCAGCCATCCGCTGACGATGGTTGGCGCTTCAGCAACCGATAACTGTCGCTCTGCAAGTTCAAACCAAGCGAGATATTGTCGCCAGCTTAGTGCAAGCCAGGCTTTGGCTGGTTCGTTAGCGAATTGTTCGAAAATCTGAGCAGTGAAAGTATTATTGGAAGCTCCTACTCCAAGAAAATCACTAAACCCATCACGACGGAGTCTTTCGATGTCTGCTCGGCGGAGGAAGGCAAGCAACCCTTGCTCAAACCAATATGGCAATTGACCACCGCCTGCGTCCTGTTGTTCGTCAAAACGGCTTCGCGAGAATCGACGTAGGTTAAAGAATTTTCCAGAAGCACAGTTAGATGCTCCCGCTGCCTTCACGAGCAACATTTCCGATGAGCAGTGCGAGATGAGTGTCGGGCATCCTGCTTTCTCAAGAGCAGCCACAAACACCATAAGTGAAAATAGATTTGGCGCACTATCGATCTCTTGGCGAGGTGGAGTGTTGGCTTCAATTACGACGTAGCATAGTGACGGCTTACGGCCAGAAATTATTGAGGCAATTCGTAGGGCATCGGTCGGTTCAGCCAAGTCTTTCAATGAGACGCAAACTGTTTGGACTGGCCGGATAGCTCCCTTGCCTAACTCGTCAGACAGCATTGAAAACACTTCTCCAGACAAAGCATAGTATTCTGGGCTGTATTTGCCGGGCAGAACCACCGGCGAGCAAACTGCATCCACCTTCAGCGATTGAGCTTCAGCAGACAACTTCTTGATAAGATTTTGCCACCACTTTAATGAAGATAAATCCGCTGTGTCTAAGTCCTGTGGGAAATACCTGTGGTTGGGTAACTGTCCGCGCTCGCTTTGGGGACAATAGAGTTGCGGATCTAAGATGACATCAAACTTTCCCTTCTTGCGAAACTCCGACAGATGCTTTGATAACTCAGCCTCAGATCGGTTCACCGGACTTAAAACCAACCCGGCAAATCCATCAAGTCCCGGAACTCCGACCAAATTCTCGGAATCGTGTCCTAGCTGTAAATACGCAGCCATAGTTCTTATTATTTTTTGAGCGCAGCTAAAACGTGATCTGGATCACTGTAACGCAATACTGGCCAAGGCTGAACCATCTTGATAATTGCTGATAATCCGACTTTTGCCATCGCCTCTTTGAAATCTGACGATGGCCCTCGCCTTTCAGACACCGCATAAACTGCCGCATTTGGATTTGTCGGGTCAACTTGATAAGGATGGCGTCCAGTCAGCAACAAGCTTGCGATGACTCCGATGGCGAACTGGTCGCTTCGCCAATCGATTAAGCATTTGTCGTTGGTAAGTTGCTCTGGTGATGCAAAGAAAGGCGTGCCCGGACCGCTTGGCCACCAACTGGCCGTTAGCGATGTTTGGCTCAAGTCTCGAACGATTCCAAAATCCACCAACACTGGTTCTGGCCGACCTTTTCTGAACATGATATTGGCTGGTTTGATGTCGCGGTGAACCAAGTTTGGTTGAAGCTCCTTCACGGCCAGAATCAATCCTTCAATAAGTTCGATTACCTCTTGTTGGGACAGACTGCGAACTTTCAGATGATCTTCGAGAGAACCACCATCGAAGAATTCTTCTACGACAACATCGAAAACGCGCTTATCATGAGCGGAGAACGTGGTCGTCGCCAGAACTTTCGCGACTCGAATTGAATTGCACCGTTTCAGCGCTTCAATCTCGCGGTCGGTGCGTTCAACACTGATTTTTGTCCGGTCAACAAGTTTGAGCGCGACTACGCGACCAGTGTGATCTTCTGCTCGATACGTTTCCTTGAACGACCCTTTGCCACAGAATTTCGGATCTTTATAGCCGAGTTGGCGTCCTATCAACTCCGCAATACTTGCAAGTTCGGGCTTGTCGCTCATTCATCGCCAAAGTGAGCAAGTGCGGCTTCAGTGAGCCAAGGCAACAACGGATCATTGCGTCGTGGCTTGATGGCTAACTTTGCCTGCTGCACGCCGAGCACAATTAGTCCAACTCCATGTCTGACAAATTCGCGCTCGAATTTGAGTGCCGCGCGTGCGGCTTTGGCGGGCAAAGCAACATAGCAATAGTGCGCAAAACAGGTATTCCGACGAGCTTGATGCAGTGCTACACGCCACTTCGAAAGCTTCGTTTCAAACGCATGAACCTCATCCTCTTGCCCAAGTCCAAGCATATCTGTCCG
The DNA here is from genome assembly GCA_964389025.1 of uncultured Verrucomicrobiota bacterium. Classification (GTDB taxonomy): domain Bacteria; phylum Verrucomicrobiota; class Verrucomicrobiia; order Limisphaerales; family CAYMCQ01; genus CAYMCQ01. The sequence goes on along the minus strand of CAYMCQ010000003.1, from coordinate 86,204 downwards.
CCCAGAAGCATAATCAAATTCGTGGGCGACTTCGCGACAAGGCACTGGGCTGTTCTTTTCTTTAACTACGGACGAAAGATCCTCGACGAGGCTCTGTTCCGTTAGGTAGCAGGCTTCTTCCGTCCGAGAATGTTTTTGCATTGCTTTCGTGCTCATGCTTCAGGATGGAATTCGTGCCTCACTTCGCCAGCAAGCGTTCGATGCGGCGATAGACTTCGACAGCGGGAATCGTTTTCACCTTGCCCGACCGCACTTCATTGCGGCGGCGAACGGCTTCGTCAACCCATTGACGTTCAAGATCAGCGTCCTCGATGCTTGCCACCAGACGTTCGGCGAGAAATACACGGTCTTTCGCAGGAAGTTGCTCCACGGTTTCAGCAATGTTTTTCAGCGCGGCTGTCATGGATTGAAAATAACATTGCCGCAGGCAAAGACAAGACGTTTGAAAACCTTGCACGCCGGATTGCACGTGATGTGTGTCCACGCGAATTCGATTTGCACGCCCAGCGCCGTCGTCACTTCGGAGGGATGATCTCCGCGAATCCCTAAATAATCAGCACGTCGTGGAACTCTGCCCTCCGAAAGAAAACGCGGATATGCTCGGCAACTGCGCGTTGCAATTACTCCCGCTCCCGCTAAGTTTCCATCGTGAACAACGAATTTTCCATTGCCGCGCACTGGCCGGGCGATTTTGACGAAGCCGGTTTGCAGGAGTGGGCGGAAAATTTGCACAACCAGTTGCGCGCGCCGCAACTTGATTTGGGGCTCGTGTTCATGTCGCCGAAATTTTTTCCCCACGCGAAACAGGTTTTGGAAATTCTCCGCGTTCACGCAAAGATTCCATTGCTCGCCGGATGCTCGAGCCAGAGTTTGATTTGCGGTGGCGAAGAATTGGAAGAAAATCCTGGACTCGCGCTCGGACTTTACTCGCTTCCCGGCGCAGAGTTGAAGGCCATTCATTTCACGCAGGAACAAGTCGAAGAAGCGAGCAGCGGCGCTTACTGGCATCACGAAACCGAAATCACGCCGGAGCAGACGAATGGCTGGCTTGCGTTCGCAGACCCGTTCCATCTCGACAGCGAATCGTGGCTGCGATCGTGGAACGAAGCTTACGCGCCGCTGCCGGTCATGGGCGGGCTGGCAAGCGGCGATTTTTCCGAGCAGCGCACGCAAGTTTATCTCAACGGCGACGTGTTCGAGGAGGGCGGCGTGGCGATTTCCATTGGCGGCGATGTGAAACTCACGGGCGTGATCTCGCAGGGCTGCACACCCATCGGCGAAACCTGGACGCTCACGAAGGTCGAGCAAAACATCATCCACCAAATCGGAAATCGCCCTGCCTACGAAGTCCTCGCCGAGACATTCAATAAACTTCCCGCTGCCGAACAAAAAACTGCGCGCGGAAATCTGTTCGTCGGCCTCGTGGTGAACGAATACCTCGACGAATTTCATCGCGGCGATTTTTTAGTCCGCAATCTGCTTGGCGGTGATCCACAATCCGGCGCAATCGCCATCGGCGCGCTGCCGCGCACCGGCCAGACGATGCAATTTCAACGCCGCTCCTCCGCCGCCGCGATGGAAGACATGAGCGAACTGCTCGCGCGCGCCGGAGAAAAGCTTGGCGGGACAAACATTTACGGCGCGTGCCTGTGCAGTTGCAACGGTCGCGGCAAAAACCTGTTTGGCCGCCCGAACCACGACGCCGCGAGCGTCCAAAAACAGTTCGGCCCGCTCGGCCTTGCCGGATTTTTTTGCAACGGCGAAATCGGTCCCATCGGCGAAAAGAATTTCCTCCACGGCTACACGGCGTCCGTGGCGTTGTTCGTGAAGAAGTAACTTTCGGAGGGCGGAGTTCCACGACGCCCTAAAATTAAAACCGAAAATAGTCAGGGCGTCGTGGAACTCCGCCCATCGATTTGCTCCAACTGTTTCTGCGCCTCCACATAATCCGGCTTTAGCCGCAATGCTTCGCGCAACTGGGCGATGGCGTCGTCGCGCCTGCCGAGTTTCGCGAGGGCAATGGAAAAATTGAAACGTGTCTGCGCGTCGTTCGGATCCAGCTTCACGGAAGATTCAAATGCCTGGACTGCTTCGTCGGTTTTGTCGAGCACGCCGAGGGCGTTGCCGAGGTTGCCGAAAGCAGCGGCGTTCTGCGGATTGATGCGGACGGCCTCGCGGAAATGCGGCAGCGCCTCGGCCACTTTTCCCTGCATCGCGAGCGCGAGACCCGCGTCGTTTGCGGCCTCGGATTGCCGCTGGACGGTGATATCAAGGTTGCGGCGTGCATCGAGAAACTTTGGATTGGCCTTCAACGCAACCTCGAATTCCGCGATTGCTTCCGGAAATTTTTTTTGATTGGCGAACGCAACGCCAAGCCCATTGTGCGCCTCGACTGAATTTGGATCGGCGCGCAACGCTTCGTTGTATTGCCGGATCGCCTCATCTACCTTGCCCGCTGACGCCAGGGAGTTCGCCATGTTGACCCGCGCCATCACGCTGCCGCCGCTGAGTTTGAGCGCCTGTTCATAAGCTGTCGCCGCTTCGTTCGTTTTGCCGAGCCGGTCGAGCGCGTTGCCGAGATTGTTGAAGGCGTTAGCGTAGTCGGGTTTCGAGCGGACGGCGGCCTGATATTGCTCAACAGCCAGCTCCGCCTTGCCGTCGGCGAGATAGCGGTTGCCGAGATTGTAGTGCGCGAAATAATTTTTCTTCATCACGCTGGTTGCGTGGATGAAAAGGGCCTCGGTGTTTCGCCAATATTGGATTTGCCTCCAACTCACAGCGGCGCACGCCACCAAAACGACGGCGCTGGCTGCGCTCAAAATAATTTTTCTGTTCGGCAGATTGCCTGTCAGCTCATTCACGCCCCACGCGATGACGACAAAAATCCCGATCAGCGGAATGTAGGTGTAGCGGTCGGCCATGGACTGGCTGCCGACCTGCATCAGGCCGATCACCGGCACGAGCGTCCCGAGAAACCAGAACCAGCCGACGAAAAAATAGGGCCGTGCCCTAGCGAACTTGAACGCTGCGAAGGAACTCCCACAAACAAAAACCGCGCCGAGCGAGACGTGCCACATATCCAAAGGCAGGCCGATGTATGGAATCGCGAGGTCTTGAGGCCAAAACATTTTTTCCAAGTAACGCGCGTAAGACAGGAAGGCGTTGGCAACACGGTCGGCGATCGGAATTTGCGAAACCGACTGCACCGCACCGTATCCTTTTTGCGCGAAGTAGGTCGCGATGCTCGACCCGACAACCATCGCGAACATCGGAAGTTTTTCCAAAACGAGCGCAGGCCATTTCCGCACCCGCTTCAGCGGCCAAAAATCGAGCAGCAAAAGAACACAAGGCAGCGTCACCAGCATCGGTTTCGCCATCAAGCCGACGGCGAACAGAACAACCACGACCAGGTAACTTCCACGTTTCGGCTTTTTGGCGTATCGAAAATATGCGGCGAGCGTCAGCAAAAAAAAGAATGTGCTCAGAACATCTTTGCGCTCGGAGATCCACGCCACCGATTCCACGTGCAGCGGATGCAATGCAAACAGCGCAGCGACAAACGCGCTCCGCCAAATCGCGCCAGCGAACTTTTTCAGCAGCCCGAACAACAGCAGCGTGTTCGCGACGTGAAGAAAAAGATTTGTGAGGTGATGCGCGCCGGGTCTCACGCCGAACAGCGTGCAGTCCAGCATGTGCGACAGCCACGTGACCGGATGCCAGTTGCTCGCGTGGCCGGTGGTGAACGCCCATCCGATATTTTTCCACGACAATCCCTGCTGAACGGTCGGGTTTGCGCTGACGTAATCCGTGTCGTCGTAGTTCACAAACTCGAAGGAATGAACTTGCCAGTAAACCAGAATCGTCGCGGCTGCGAGCGCGAGGCAGATAAGCCAACTTCGATAAGACGCGCCAGGCTGCTGCGCGCCAGCCTTCGCAGGCTGTGACCCCGGCGCGCACCGAGTGACGCGCCCTGCCTGTTGCTGCTTCTTGTCCTTCATTGGGTTCGCGCATTTTTGCAAATGGCAAACAGGCACGACAGTTTTTTCTCGGAATAAAAATTTCCGCGTTGATTTCTCCCATGTTGTTGCCGAACTTCAAGCAACACCATGACAACCGACATCCTCGATACTTCCGCCCGGCTGGGCTGCGCGCTCGTCGCGGGAATTCTCATCGGCATCGAGCGCGAAAGCCACGGTCGCGCGGCGGGTTTGCGCACGACGATCCTTGCGTGCGTGGCTTCCGCGCTGGCGATGATACTTTCGGAAATCCTCTTCGCGCAAAGCATTGCGCCCGGAGTGAACTGGCGGCCAGACCCGGCGCGGCTCGCGGCGGGCATCCTCACCGGCATCGGTTTCCTCGGCGGCGGCACGATTCTGCGCCACGACAACGCCATCCGCGGCGTCACGACGGCTGCGACGTTGTGGTTCGTGACTGTGCTCGGACTTATTTTTGGCAGTGGCGAATTTGTTCTCGGCTTCATCGGGCTTGCCATCGCGCTCGTCACGCTTCTCGCTTTGACCAGATTCGAGAGGCACATTCCCAGCGACCGCTACGCGAAGCTCGCCGTCACGATGCAACTTGAAGCGATGACCGACGAGGACTTGCGCCGACAAATCGAGGCAAGCGGCGCAGTCGTCAAGGCGATGGAACTGGAATACGACCTGGTCAAGGCGCAAAAGTGCGTAACCAGCGAATTGAAATTAAAGCGGCCTGATGTTTTGACAACGGCGCAGGCGTTGATCTCCAACTTCAAGCAAAAGCCCGGAGTGTTGGCGGTGAAGTGGATGTGAGTTGAAGGCGAGAGGCTATTGGCGATCGGCAAATAAATCAATCGCCAATAGGCAATAGCCGATTGCCAATAGTCAGTCGGCCTTACTCAGGCTGAAAAACAATCACACTCAGCGGCGGCAGGGTGAACGACGCAAAGAACGGCTGGTTGTGCAGTGAAGATTCCTCTGCGTTGACGCCGCCGAAATTTCCCGCGTTGCTGCCGCCGTAGATTTCCGCGTCGCTGTTCAGTAATTCGCGCCAGCGACCGCCGCGCGGCAGGCCGATGCGATAATTTTGCCGCAACACCGGCGCGAGATTCAGGATGACGAGCAACTCATTGGTTTTACCCGCCTCCTGGCGAACGAAGGACAGAACACTGTTCGCTTGATCCGTGCAATCGAGCCAGTAAAAACCGTCGTTGTCATAATCGCCGCGCCACAAACCGCGCTGGGCGGCGTAAAGTTTGTTCAAGTCCTCCATGAACTTTTTCAGCCCGCGATGGAACGGGCCGGCGTCGAGCAACCACCAATCCAATTGCGCGTTCGCGTCCCACTCCCCGCTCTGGCCGAACTCGCCACCCATGAACAAAAGTTTTTTTCCGGGAAACAGCCATTGATACGCGAGCAAAGCGCGGAGGTTCGCGAACTTCTGCCAATCGTCGCCGGGCATGCGTCCGATGAGCGAGCTTTTTCCGTGGACGACTTCATCGTGCGACAGCGGCAGGATGAAATTTTCGTTGTGATGATAGAGCATCGCGAACGTGAGGTCGTTCTGATGATACTGACGATAGATCGGGTCGCGCTTGAAATAGTTCAGCGTGTCGTGCATCCAACCCATGTTCCACTTGAATGAAAAACCCAGCCCGCCGACGTAGGGCGGCCGCGTGACGAGCGGCCACGCTGTGGATTCCTCGGCAATGGTCACGACGCCGGGATGCTCGGTGTGCGTGAGGTGATTGAACTTGCGGAGGAATTCTATGGCTTCGAGATTTTCGCGCCCGCCGTATTGGTTCGGTATCCACTCGCCTTCCTTGCGCGAGTAATCGAGGTAGAGCATCGAGGCCACGGCGTCCACACGCAGGCCGTCCACATGGAAGCGTTCGCACCAGAAGAGCGCGTTGGCGACAAGAAAATTTGAGACTTCGTTGCGCCCAAAATTGAAGATCAGCGTGCCCCAATCCTGATGCGCGCCCTTGCGTGGGTCTTCGTGCTCGTAAAGCGCGGTGCCGTCGAAACGCGCCAGCGCCCAGTCGTCGCGCGGGAAATGCGCCGGAACCCAGTCAATGATGACGCCGATGCCGGCCTCGTGGAGCGCGTTGACGAGAAATTGGAAATCATCCGGCGTCCCGAAACGGCTCGTCGGCGCGTAAAATCCGGTGACCTGATAACCCCACGACGGATAAAACGCGTGTTCGGCCACGGGCATGAACTCGACGTGCGTGAAACCCATCTGCCGGACGTAATCAATCAGCGGCGCGGCAAGTTCCCGGTAGCTGAACGATTCCGTCGCGGATTTTTTCCGCCATGAGCCGATGTGGACTTCGTAAATGCTCATCGGCGCGCGCAACGGGTCGCGTTCGCCGCGCTGCTTCAGCCATGCATCGTCGTTCCACTTGAAACTGTTCGTGCTCCAGACAATGGAAGCGTTCTTCGGCGCGGTCTCGAAAAAGAATCCGTAGGGGTCCGTCTTCAAAACGACGTGGCCGTGGGAATTGCGGATTTCGAATTTGTAGTGCGCGCCTTCGCCGACGCCGGGAATGAAAATTTCCCAGACGCCGGACGCTCCGAGCAAGCGCATCGAGTGGAATCTTCCGTCCCAGCCGTTGAAATCACCAACGACGCTACAGCGCTGCGCGTGAGGCGCCCAGACCGCGAAGCTCGTTCCGGCCACGCCGTCAATCGTGCGGAGTTGCGAACCGAGCTTGTCGTAGATGCGGCGCTCGTCGCCTTTGCCGAAAAGATACAAGTCTGCTTCGCCAAGCGTGGGCAGGAACGAATACGGGTCGCGAACGGCGCGAACCTTTCCCTGACGGTCGGTCACGACCAGTTCGTAGGCGTAAACACGATTTGCTTTTTTCGTGCTGCCTTCGAAAACGCCGGTTTCGTGAACGCGGGAAAGTTTGAACGACGGTTTCTGTTTTTCGTGGACTGGACGCAGTTCGACTTCGGCGGCATCTGGAAAAAATGCGCGCGCGACGACTCCCGAGCCACCGAGCGGGTGCATTCCAAGCAGCGCGTGCGGTGAGCCATGCCTGACCTGGACCAACGAGTCGAGCTCTGCCTGTGTAAGAATCATTGCCAAACCTGCCTCAACCAATGGCTAGACCGGGAACAAAAAGCAATGGCGCAATTTGCGGGGAGATTTCAATCGCAGACGATGCGTTGCAATTGCTCAGCGTGAAGCTCTACGCTGCCCTCGGTCCAGATGACAAAGTCGGAAAGTTGCGCCTTCGTTTCGGCGGGCAATTGCGCGGCGATGCGCTGCTGGATTTGTTCGACAGTCCAGCCGCGCTCCAAAAGCCTGCGGCGCTGCGTTTCGGCGGAGCAGGCGACGCAAATGGTGGCGTCGAAACGAGACTCTGCCTTCGTTTCAAAGAGCAGTGGAATCACCACAATGGCGGAAGGTTTGCCTTCGGTCCGCCACGTTTCAACCTGCGCGAGCCATCGTTCGCGAATGCGGGGATGAAGGACGTCTTCGAGTTTTTTGCGCGCGGCGGAGTCGGCGAACACGCGCCGCGCCAACTCATCGCGGCGCAACTGACCATTTGCCGAAATCAATTCCGCGCCGAAGATTTTTTTTAGTTCCTCCAGCGCGGGCTGCCCCGGCTCGACGAGTTCGCGGGCGAGCGCGTCGGTGTCCACGACGGCAATGCCCCGGTCGCGCAAAATTTGCGCGGCAGTGGATTTGCCCATGCCGATGCCGCCGGTGAGTCCGAAAACTTTCATGGAAAGAGTTTCAAGTTTTCAGTTTTCAGTTTCAAGTGATTGTTTGAAACTCTCATCAGGGAACCGTGATGGCGCGATAAAATCTGTTTTTGGAATCCATCGGAATCGTATCGGTAAATTCAAAGGTGCCGTCCGCCATGGTGGTGTTCGTGGCAATCGGCGTCCAGATGGTCGCGGGGAAATTGGTCGAGCTTTCAATGACGTATGTTGAATTCGGCAACCCATTTAACGTGAGGTGAAAACCACCCGGCGTCCGCGCCAATTGAGAAAATGACGGTGGATTTTGCCCCGGCGGATGCGCGCCTCTTCTACTGACTACCGTGGAGACGCTGGCGGCATTGTCGGCCGGCAGCAGGTCAGCCTCGCGAGCAATGACCCTGGCGCCCGCAGTCATGGTTCCTTCACGAGTCGGCACCGCGCGAATCGTGACTGTGGCGCGAGCGCCGCTGGTCAAAACGCCGAGATTCGCCACAACAGCGCCGCCGGAACTGAAAATCGCTCCCTGTGAAGAAGATCTCGAAATAACCCTGACACCTGCGGGCAGGGTGTTCGTGACGAAAACGCCAGAAGCGGTGGCTGTTCCGTTATTTGTCACGGCTACAGTGTAGGTCAGTTGTGTGCCGATGAGAACCGGATCCGGACTGGCGGTCATGCCGAGGACCAAATCCACGTCTGGACATTTGCCGCTGCCTTCCGCGCACACCGCCGGAGAAAGAAACAGTGACCAACACTCGATAGCGCCGACGTCAATCGCGAACTGGTCAACAACGTGAAGCTGCCATGTGCCGTTGACCGCCGCACCGGACTTGCCGATGAACGAGGACAAGGGCTGATCCGGCTTGAACACCCCAATGAATGGCGCACTGCCCGAGCCGATAGAAGTGGCGGCGTCATCATCGAACGTGGTGCGGTTGCTGTCCGGCTCGCAACCGCCGCCATAATCGTCGCCCGCGCCGCCATGAGTCGAAGAAAGTGTGTTGGTAGTGCCATCGGGTGAAATCAGTTGCAGCTTGATATCCGCGTCAAAGGTGTGGGTGATATGAAGCGAGACGGCGACTTTTGCGATGGCCGATGTGACGTTGGAAACAGCAATCAGCGAACTTGCGCCAATGGAATTATTGTCTGGAATTGCAACAGGCGTGCGGTTGTCGAAACGGATTGGCGTGTCCGCCATGCCGGTGGTGAGCTTGAACTGATTCGTGCGCGTCTCCTGATCGGATTCGATGACGAGCGTGAAATCAATCGGTGTGCCGCAGACAAACTCAGGCGCGGTGCCGACCTTGAATGGCGTCAGGTTCACGTTCGTCGCGCCGACGGGAATGTTTGCATAGCCTGAAACCGGCCGGGCGATGGTGACGTTCGCCGTCGTCGTGGACAGCCGCGCAAAAATCCCGCTTGCCGGGATCTCGCCTCCGTTGAACAGAGAAATCTGCAAGTCATTGCACTCGTCCATGTCAACGACGCCGTTGCCGTTGCCGCCGCTGATGACCACGCGGTCCACCGCCAGTCCCGGCAAATCAAACGCTTCGTGAACGCCCGCTGTCGTCGAACTGTCGGGCGACGTGGCGCTGAAACCCATGCCGCGTCTGGCGAAGCCGCGCCAGAGTTCCAGAAAATTCGCGCCGCCATTGTTGACCCGGTCCGCAAGGATGATGGCGTCGCGCGCCTGAACGAAATTTGGATTCGCCGGGGCGAGTTTCATTCCATCGGTGACGAGTTGAAGCATCATGTGGTTGCCGGTCGTGCCGACGTTCTTGGCGATGAGGTTCGCGCGGCATTCCCACAATGCCACGCACCAGACTTCGCCTTGATGATGGACTTCATCCGCCTCGGCCGGGTCGAAAGGATAAAGAGGACTGCGCGCGACTCCCGGATGCGAGCTGACTTGCGCCGGGTCAATATCCTTGAATGTGAACGGGTTTTTCGACATGTCGGTCGAGAAGGGATAATGGCGGATGCCGAAATAGTAGTTTTCCGCCAGCCCCAAAAAGTTGAGCGTCACGTAGCCGCCGACCGCATAACAGGCGTTCGGATCGTCATTCGGCCCGCTCAACAACGCCAGCGCGTAGAAATCCGACCAGCCTTCGCCCAAGCCGCCGGATTGCAGCGCGGTCATTCCAATGCCTGCGCCAACCAGTCGTTCGCTCGTCCCGTGCGTCGCTTCGTGCAAAATCACCTCCATGTCCAGGTCGCCGTCGCGTTGCGGGTTGGAGCCGTTGAAGAGGAACATGGCGATCTGTGGTGGAATGCCGTCAGGCGTCGGCACGAAAAAGGCGTTGTTACGGATGAACGGAAAGTTCGCTCCCGACTGCGCGTTGGCTTCAATGGGATCGCCGCCCACTCCACCGCGCCCAAAATTGTCCGTCTGATAATTTCCTGCGGCCTCGGTGAAACCTAAATCGTAAAGCCGGTCGTGATACAGGTTGAGCCAGTAAAAAAGGTTCACAACTGCCGCATCCGCGTAACTGGCCGGGTCTTGCGTCAGGTCGAGCGCGAAATCAAACACGCGCGCGGGATTTCCCTGCGGGCGAGGACCGTCGGGCTGTCCGTCAAAGTTGCGATCCAGCCGGGCGTCAATGTTGTTGCCCAAAGTCTGGTTGTCGCCGTCGTTGATCCAGCCGTTTGGCGACGCGACGGGCGAAACCGCGCTGGTTGTCACCAGCACGCGATTCGTCAGCGGCGGCTGGCTCGAAGATGGCGTTTGATGTCCCGGTGAAAACGGCGATGGGCTGTCGCTGGTATAGACGTTGAAAGTGGCGTCGCTGATGTAACGGTTCAAACTGCGCCGCACCAAAATTTCTCCTGTGATCGCATCAACAAGCACTTGATACGACTCGCGCCAGCGAGACGTGGTGATGAAAACTTCCCAGGCGAGACGCAACTTCGCGCGGTCCAACGGCAGCCAGACCAGTCGCGCGTAGGTTCTGTTTTTCTTCGCCGTAAATGGAAGCCATGCCCCGTCCGAGATGGGTTTTCCGACGGAGTAAATTTCCGAGGGTTGAATTGGGTCACCTGCGTTTTCTAGCGCGTTCGCAATCGCCTGCACCGCGGAAATCCCGACTGGTCGGGACTCGTGGGAGACGCCGCCGGGAGACTCTGACTGTCCCACGAATTGTGAAGTGAGTCTCCTGACGTCGTCTCCTGCGCACTCGTCGAGGTCAGGCAAAAAGCGGCTGGCGATGTTCACAAGTTCGCCGTTTTTTGTGATGTTGCCGATGAAGTTCGCCTCGAAAACCGGGATGCCGTCGAGCTGCTGCTGCCAGACGACGGTGCGCAGGCCGTTGTGAGCGCCGACGGATTCGCGCTGAACTTTTGCGGCGGCCAGAACTTCGGCCCCGTGGCCGAACAACACCGGGTGTTCGTTGAGGAAAGCCTTGACCGCGCGGTGCGGGTCATTGGCGTCCAGTCGTTGCGCGGCGGCTCGGGATACGGCGCGGCCCTCGCCATTTGCGCCGGTTAGAAAACCATCGCTCGCGCGGATAAATTTCGGCGCGCCCAGCAACGCGTCGAATTCCACCTGTGCCGAGGGCAGCTGGGACTTGAGGCGCCTTCTGCCCTGCTCGCGCTCAGGGGATGGGGCGGCGGCGGCGCGCTTGTCAACATCCGGCAGCGGCGCAGGGTCGGGCGGCAGCAGGGCGCGCGCGGAAAAACAAACCACAAGCACCAAACACCAGACACCAGCCGCTGCCGCGTTGAAGCGACGCTTTGGCGTGTCGCAAAGGCGGAAGAAACACCAGGCTTCAAATTTCAAACCTGCGCTTCGGCCAATGGATTGAAGTTTGTTGTTTGAAGTTTCCCCGGAGTTTGGAATTTGGCGCCTGGGGTTTAACATGAATTCGATTCAGTGGCTCAAAGGTTGAAAATCAGGAGCCTAGAATCGCCGGGCCGGGAACAAAATGCAACGGCACAGTCAGGCGAACCATCCGGGATATTGTGAAGATAATTCGCCCGGGGATCGCCCGGCCTCCATTCCAACGTCGCGTCTTAGCGCATCAAATCAACGCGGACTTTGTAAAATCTGTCCGCAGGACTTGTCGGGTCTTTCACCGTCACGGTGCCGTTCGCCGGGCCTGAAACGAAATTTGTCAGGAGCTGCCAATCAGCGGACAAGATGGAGGTTTTGTAATAAACGTAATTTGTGGAATTCGCCACCGTTTGCCAGGAAACCAACGCCATCTTGGCCGGAGAGTTGGTGATGGCGACCGACAACTTCACGTTTGACGGATCAAATCCAGCCCCGGAGCCGCTGGTATAATAGCCGCTATTATACAGCCCCGCGTTGACGGTTTGTGTCGTTCCGTTGATCACCGCAGTGATGGAACTGAAAAAGCCGACGTAATTGCTGACCCAGCAGAAACCGCCGCCATTCTTCCCATGCAATCGCGCGGAGATGTCATTTCCATTGCCGTCAATGGCGTCCGCAAAATATATTTTCATGTTCGGATCAATCTGAACATTGATGAAATCGCCGCTGGCGTTGGTGTCCGCCGCCGCATCATCCAACGTCAGCAGGTCCACATAAATGGCGTTCGAGGTTCCAGTGCCGCTGAACACGAAGAGCGGATCAAAACGTTCGGGCGTCAACACCAACTTGCCGACGGCCGCGTTGTTGGAATAGCCGGCTGTGGTCGCGCCACGGTTCGCGCCGGCCCAAACATGCGTGACGCTGGCAAAGTTTGGCGCGAAGGTGTCTATGGTCGTGCCCAGCAAGTCGCCGCTGGCTGGTTTGACCAGCAGGCGGAAACCATCCTCGCAAAACAACGCGTTGCCCGAGGAACCGCCGAGGTCGAAGAGATTGCTTCTCACGTTGAAATCAAGCCGGCTGCCGCTGAAAACCGTGCTGCCATCCAGCTTCAGCACGTCGCCGGAGAACACCACATCGCCCGCTGCGCCGATCGTGCCACCATTTTCGATTTTGCCCGAGCGCGTGCTCAAGGTGAATGTGCCGCCGAAGGCAAAGTTTATGCCCGTGATCTCCGCGTAATCGCTGTTGATTGTCTGGCCAAACGAGGTGATCGTCCCGCGGTTCACAAACGCGCTGTATGGCGGCGTGCGATCATCGCCGAAATGCGCCTCGTTCGGAATGCTGATTGCGCCATTGTTCGTGAAGTTTCTCACGTTGGGAGTGTTTGCCACCGTCCAATTCTGAAGGTCGCCCGACAAAGTAATGCCGCCATTGAGGGTAAAATTCCGGGCGTCAATGTTCATGGATTGCCTGATGGTCATCGTGTCGTTCACGGTGAGATTGGTGCTGTGGGTTATGAAGTCATAAACATTCACCGGCACCGTGGTGGTCAGCGCGCTGGCGTCCACCATCAACACATGAAACTGCACTTCAACACTGTTGGTTGTAAATCCACCCAAGCCGCCCATCACCACCATTGAAGTATTGGTCCAGATGGCGCTCCAGGCTTTTATGGTGCCTTTCAGCCGCGTGACGGTGGTGCCGGCAAGATTTTGAAACATGAGGCTGCCATTCGTCGAACCAAGAGTGTAACTGAGCGATTCGCCGTCAACCGAAGCACCGCTGCTGCCAACCAGATGGTTCGCTTGAATATCAATCAACCCCTCGCCGCGAACGCGCGTCTTGGTCATGTCCAGATTGTCCGCCTTGATCGTAATTCTGCCGGGAACATTGCTGACAGTGCCGGCGGGGATGAGCGGCGGACGCGAGACGATATTATCCACAGTCGCGAGATAGCCGGCGTATTCAGCATTAACAATGGGGTTCGTGAAGGTCAAATCGTAAAAGAAACTCGGCTCGAAGTAACTGAAGGTTGAAGCGTAAGGGAAATCCGGATCAGACAGCCTTGAGAGGAGGTAATTGGCCGGACGGAACGTTCCCGTGCCCGTATTATTGAGCAGCAATCCACGATTCGTTCTGGATAGAAGTTCATCCGCAAGATACAGCTGTGCAGGCTCCAGCAGGCCGGTGACAACATTTGTAGAAAGAAAAAGCTCAAGCAGGATTGCCGCTGTTTGGAATTGGTTTCCACCGGGCGAAAACCCAATCTCGGATAATTGCAGTTTAGGGTCGTCGCTCATCCTGACAAAGATTGCTTGGCGGATTGTCCCGCTGCTATTCGTGTAAAACCTAAAAAATGTATTGGGACCGAATGGCAAAGTGACCTGGTCGGTGCTGTTAAACGAGAACCCGGCACTTTGGACAGAATACGGGGGTGATTGTATCCCGAATCCTGAAATCAGACTGCTGGAGTTGAATGTCATGTTCGTCTGTCCCCAATTTTCGTCGTAAATCGCAATGTCCGGTGAAAAATTGGTTTCGCCGTTGAAACTGCCGGTTGCCGAAATAGGGTTCACTCCAAGGCCGCTGCGCTTCAGATTGATATTGGTGCCCGTCAATTGCATCGTTCCGTTCGCGCCGACGGCAAGGAGTCCTTCGTTGATGATATTGGTGGCCGACACCAGCAAATAACTTGGACTGAGAAACGAGAACAGGTTCGTGCCTACAATGAATCCTCCACCAGAATCCACTCCCTGCACCGTTCCGCCGAGGCGGTTCACGAAGTTGGCGGCGGGTTTCCGGGTGCCGGTGGTGCTCGGAGCCGTGTCGAACCGGAAACCAACCGAGCCGGACATCGTGCCGTTGTTGGTGAAGTTGCGCGTGTTCGACGTGTCATACGGCAGGGTCGTGGAAGCGATGAACGTGCCGTTGTTGATGAAATTGACCGCGTCAATCACCGGCGAATCCGTGACGGTGCCGTTGTTGATGTAGAATTGGTCGGTGGCCAGCGCCTGACAAGGCAAAAGGCAAAAGGCTAAAGGCAAAAGTAAAAAGGCAAAATGCCAAATCGCTCGCGCCTGAGCCGCGAGTCCGAACCTTTTTAATTTTTCATTTTTCATTTTTAATTGATTTAATGCCCGCTCAAAATTCGTTGCTCCAACTCCCCGATGGACGTGCCAATCGGATAAACAACGGGTTCATTCGTGGTGCCATCAAAAGAGCCCCAGACATAATAAAAAGAGCGAGAAATATTGGCTTCATCCAAAAAGCCCGGGTCTACGTTGATATTATATGGGCCACCTTTATTGAAAGTGATGACAACTTGCGGCTGGATTTGTCCCGGCCCGGCCAGAGTTGACTGGCCATTCAACAAATCGTTGTTGACCCAGACGGGCGACGCACAGGCCGTGCGGAAGACAGCGAACGGTATCCCACCGGCATTAACACCCAAATCCGCTGCGTTAAAAAGAATGTCCGGCTGAGTCAACACTCTCTGGGTTCTTTGCTTGAGGAGGGTTGAGTTGGTCACGTAGGTGTCCCTGTATGATCTCACGGTCGTAATGAAGTTGCCCACCTGTGAATCGTATCGCACCCGTTTGAACGTGATCTTCTCCACACCCGGGCGCAGGGCGGCATCCACGGGAATAAAACTTCCCACGGGGGAGAATGGCGACCCTCCGCCCCCCGTTGTGCCGGGAATCAGGTTCTCGATATTGAAGTTGCTCTTGCGATAGAGATAACGGAGGCCGCCGACATCATCGCGGGTCAAACCCGTGTAAAAATCGCCGGTTGACAAGCCAAAAGACGCAACGGCCGTAAAAGTGAACGCCAGTGGATCAACCGGCGTTTCAATCGCATCAGCAGCCTGTCCTCCACCCACAAGTGCGAGTTCAGCGATGAAGTAGCTGTATAAAGTGCCGTTCACATATTTGGACGGCGCAAAGGTCACCGGATCAAAGTTTCGGTTGATCACCGTATAGTTGGTGCTGGGGGGGCTGGAGAAAGTCAAACGGGAACGCAACGTCCAGACATAACGTTCCGGCTCGGCCAACCCCATTTCCTCCAGAAGATATTCCATCGCAGTGGATTTCAGGTCCAGCAACCGCAACGCGCCAGCCCGGGAATTCGCGCGTGTGGCATCCAGTGGGAATTCCACAAGGTTGGAACTCATCTTCGACACCGGCGGGAGCTTGTTGAGTATCGCAACGGCTTTATTGACCTCCTCAACTCCGCGCTGTCCAAAGTAATTCAGGAACGATTCGTCGAATCCGTAGGTGATTGTCTTGATATTCCAGCGGTATTCCTCACCAAGATTCATCGGCGCACCAATGTCACCGGCAAGGTTGTAAGCAAGAGCCGGAACCTGCCATGTTGTATCGGGCGGCCCCAGCATGGAAAAGCCCGATGCCGAATGGATGGCACCGGTGACCGCCAAAGCCAACAATGTTTGTCGCAAGAATCGAAACATAAATCAAATCATGGCGCGGACGTTTTCAGATACGTTTGTGCAAAAAGACCAAAGCCGTCGCCGCCACCCACGAACGACGACCAAACCACCTGGAAACGGTTGACACCATCGGAGACAACCACCGGATCAATTTGCTGACTGACCGTGGTGGTGTTCACCCGGAACTCCGGGCCTGCGAAATCGCCATTGCCCGCCAGAAACCTGCCGTAAACACCTTCGCGGGAACCATCCTGACCGAGACTGGTCCAAACCGCCAGATAATCGCCGCCCGCCGCGCTGATCTTGGGGGCGTATTGATCCCCATACGTGGTCGTGTTCAAACGAACCGGCCCGATCGTCGCCGTCCCGTCCGCATCGAAGAGCTGCCCAAAGACATCCCAACTGTTGGTTGACCGCGAGACCGACGGGACGCCAGTGACATTGCCGCCGGCTCCCAACGTCACGTTGTCATTCTGGCTCCACGCGACGGCAAAACCGCCCTGGGGCGAGCCGGCCACCGAGGGATTGGCGCAAAGGTTCGCCGCGCTCGGATTGACCGGAAATTCGCCGCCTGTTGCCACGCCCGATGAATTGAAAATCCGCCCATACACGTCCACGCTGGCGGAGCCGCGCTGCAACTCGGAGACCCAGACCACGATGAAATTTCCATTGGTCAGCGCGGCCACGGCGGGAGTCCGCTGGTTGCCGGTGGTCCATTGATTCACTTGAAATTCAACGCCCAGCTTTGCGCCCGTCGCGGAAAAACGCTGCCCGAAAATCCCCTGCAAATTCCCGTCCTGTTCGAAGCTGGACCAGACGATCACCACGCTGCCGTCGGCCAAAGTCGCCACTGCGGGATTGATTTGAAAACCGCCCTTGTAAGTATTGACGCGGATTTCTCCCCCAAATGATCCGCTGCCGGAAAGAAAACGGGCATAAACAGTCTGAAAACCATATTTGCCCCCCTGCCAGACAAACACCGCTCCGCCGTCGTTCAACAAGGAGACTTTCGGTTTTTCCTGGTCGCCGGTCTTCTGCGCATTCACCCGAAATGGAGCGCCGGACTGCGTCAGACTGCTGCTCAACCGTTGCGCGCTGATGCCCAGTCCGTTTTTGCCATCCGTGGCGTTGTCCTGCCAGACGATGAATCCGCCGGACGAGTTGATTGAGAGTTGGGGAAACGTCTGGTCTCCAGGCAGACTGCCCGCAGGGGCGTGCTCCCCGCCTTGCGGAATGAAATTCTGCGCGGAGACTGAAAGCTCCAAATTCCAAGCACCAAGCACCAGAGAAGCTCCAACCTTAAAGCTCCAATACAAACATCCCGCGGCCTGTCTTAAGTTTGGTGTTTGGTGCTTCATTGGAGCTTGGATGTTGGTGCTTGGCGCTTTCATTTTTACTGTCCCGGAGCCACCGACGCAGACGGCTGCGGCGGGAAGCCACGCTGCGCAAACGGCATTTCTTCATCCGTGTGAAGCCGGTTGCCTGACGGGTCAATGATCGTGGGCGTCACAAAAATCATCAGGTTCTTTTTCTGTGTGCTGCTGGATTCGCTGCGGAACAATTTGCCGACCCACGGAATGTCGCCGAGGAACGGCACTTTGTCTTTGAACTTCGTGGCTGATTCGCTGATCAGCCCGCCCAGCACAACCGTCTGCCCATCCCAGACACTCACACTCGTCGTGACCTGGCGCACCCGAAATATCGGCAGGGGCAACAAGGATGTGACTGACTGACCGCCCGAGCGCGCCTGTGCCGCGAATCTCAGGGCCGTGTCATCATCATAGTCCGCAAACTCGGTGATGGTGGGAATGATTGTCATTTGAATCGTATAGCCATCAGCAGACACATAGGGAATGACATCGAGCACCGGGCCAAATGGAAGGGTCTCCGTCGTCGGCGTGACGAAAATGGGGGCGGCTGGCTGCACCACCGCTCCACCGCCGCCCACCGCCGCGGTTCCCTGTTGCTGTTGCTGCCCGCTGTTTTGATTTATGCCGGTGACGATGGTTCTGAGCACGACAGCCTGCATCTGCGCCTGGCGTCCACTGTGCGTGGTGACTTCCGGCGCGCTGATCACATCCATGCCACCGCGCTGTTCCAATGCGCGCATCACGACGCGGAATTGCGGGTCAGTCAAAATGCCGGTGAGCGTGCCGATTGCGGGTGCACCCGCGGGGTTGCGCAGTCCGCCCGTGAGCAGTTGATCCGTAGCGGCAGAGAGAATCTGATTTCCCTCGGAAGTTCCGGGGAAAATTCCCCCCGGATTCACAGCCGAACCATTCCCGGTCAATGACGGCGAAGTCCCGCCGCCGCCGACGAGTTTCCCGCCCAGGATGGTGTTGCCAAGATGCCAATCGAAACCGAGGGCGCGGGTGTCGTCCTGGGTGACTTCTACAAACTTTGCCTTGACGTTGACCTGGGGCGGAGAAACGTTCAGCGCCTGGATAGCCCCCTCAATGATGTCCAAGTCCTGCGAAGTCGCCAGAACGAAGAGCGTTCCCTGCCGCTCGTTGAAGAATACCGCCTTGCCATTTCCCGGCTGAAAATCAACGCCCGCCGTCGTGAAGAACGCCTTGACCGCCGCTTGAACGGAACCAAGCTCATTCGTGCGCGTGACATTGAGAATTCCACCGCCGCCAGCGCCACCGCCGCCGCCACCGCCGCCAGCGCCACCGCCGCCGCCTGCTGCGCCGCCTGGCGCTATGCTTACTCGCGGCAGGGTAGTGCCTGATTGACCCTGGCCACCGGCGGCTCCGCCACCGCCGCTGCTACCGCCGCCGCCACCGCCACCGCCACCGCCGCCACTGCCACCTGACGAGCTGACTGCCCCGAATTGGATGGCAATAACGCTCTCCAAGCCCTGCCAGAACGTGTTCGGGTCCACTTTAAAAACTCGCGAGACCAGTTGCGGGTTCAGCGATCTGCCGGAAAAAACAATTGCGTAGTCCTTGATGGAGTATTTGATCGGGCGGTCGGATGTCTCGACGATGGCGTCGAGCACGTCGGCAAGGCGGACGTTGCTCAACTCAACCTTGATTTTCGCGCCGCTCACGTCTCCGGCTTCCACGCCGGGCGCCGGCGCTGCGGTCGTGACCGGCAGACCTGTTGCCGGGTCAATCGCGCCCGGAGCAACGCTCAACGCGGCGGCGGCGATTTCAGAGGAGATGTAAAAGTTGATGCCGACGCGGTCGGGATCGCGTTTCACGGATTCGTCATGGAGAAATTTGATGACTTCGCTCAGGTCAAGTCCCGGAAATTTGACTTCGTTGACACGGATGCGGTCGAGCTTTCTGACGATGGCCTGCCGCCCCTGGCTGGTGTGGATGTCCGTGGAGCGGGCATACTGGTTTGGAACGGGCAGAGTTTCGCGCTTGATGGGCTTCTGCCAGTTGTCTTCTATTTCCACCAGAGCGCGCCTGGCCGTCAGTTCGCGGGCGCGGTCAGCACGTTTATACCGCTCATCGAGCACGAGCTTCAAATAAAAGTCGGCCAGCGTGTCATCGGGATTTTCCGCGAGGGCTTTTTTCAACTCGGCTTCGGCTTCGTCCAATTTTTGCGCTTCAAAAAGCACGCGCCCGTTCTGGGCGTGAGTGGCGGCGCTCACCCTGTTCGAACGGATGGTTGGGAACGTGGCGACGACTTCGGGACTGGGCCTTTTTCCAGCAGTCGCATCAAGCATCTTTTTATTTGCAGCCTGAAATTGCAGAGCATCCGGATTTTGCGGGTCGAGCCTCAGCACAAGCCGGACCTGTGTGTCGGCTTCCGGATAATCCCCGAGCCGGCTGGCTTCGCGCGCCAGTTCCATGCGGGTGGTAGCAAGTCCGGCAACGAGGGCCTCGCTTTCAGGCGGATTTCCGATTTTTTGCGCCTTGTCCCAGGCATCCTGATAAAGTTTTGCGGCCTTGACGTTGTCGCGACCGGCCTGCGCCTCCTGCGCGGCGGCAAGTTTCTGGCGCATCTCGATGGTGAGCGCCTGTATTTGCGCGGCGGTGTCCGCGGCCGTTTTTGCGAGTGATTCTGTTTGCGGCTGTTGTGCTTCCAATGACGTGACTGGCGCGCAGAGGAAGATTAAACAGAATGAACAGGTGACTGTTTTAATCATGTGTTGTAATGGGTTTGAGCTTCTCACGTCTGGTTGAAAAATTCTGGTCGTGCGTTCCTACAGTTTGAATCTCTTCGTTGATTTCTTCTCAGTCGATTTCGCAGACAATACTATTTCATACTCCGTGGGAGCAACTTCTTTTATTGACCTGATGGTGTATTCCTCTCCACCGAAGCGAATCGCGTTGCCTTCGCGCAGGTTGCTTCTCACGGAACCCTCGGGCGGTTTCAGGTCCACCGTGTAACCGTCCACGCGCCTGAACGGCGCGCCGATCGCCACGGAAATCTTCTCGCCCGTTTCAACCAATTCCAAACCAAGCTGCGGAGACTGCGTGTCGCCGCCTTTGACTTCGCGCAACATGAGCAGATTCCGATTCTGCAGGTTTGGCTTTTCCAACGTAAGAAATCCGCTGACTTCGCTCTCGTTGCGCGCCGTCTTGGTTTCCCGCCTCAGCTTGACGAGGTAGCCGGAAGTGGTCGTCGAGTCAAAAGTCACGGTCAAATAGAGCGGATTGATTTTGGTGACCACCAACCCGGCCAGCATATCCACATTTTGTTCCCTGATCATTCGACCGTCTGGCAACTTCTGCCAGCGCACCGGATTGAACAGGTTGTGCTCGCCGGAAAAACTCAGCGCGAACGGACTTTGCGCGCGCTGAAGCGCGGCGTTGGGGCGCTCGAGGTTGAGCGGCGGCAGTTCCTTGGGCGAAACATTCACGACTTGGTTGCGACTGTCTTCAAGAAACTGTTTTTCGCTCGCAATCTTGAACGGCAAGGCCGCCAGCGCCGCCGTCAACCCCAGCAACACTGCGCCGAGAATGATTTTTTCGTAATGTTTTTTGATGAATTGCATTCGAACTCGACTTTATTGTGCCGGGTCTCGCCGACCTGTCGCGCCGGAACCGGGCGAAGGCGGGCGCAACTTGATCGCTTCAATCACCAGCGTCACACGCAAAAGTTTTTCATTGAGGATCGGCGGCGCTTTGGCGGGTGTCGCGGGCGCAGCTGCGACATACACCGGTGTAGGTGCCACCGGCGGAGGCGCAATGCCCTCCCTGCCATAACGGCCCTCCCTGCCGTAACGGGCATCGGCGAGGGGATTTGGCAGGGGTTGAGGGATGAACTGCGGCTGCACGAAAGTCGGAGTTGGAGTTGGGATTGTTATGTCCGGGCTGGTGACGACCGCCGGTTCGACGCTGATTCCCTTGACGATGAAACCGTGCGGCGAACTGGCAAATCCCGCCAGCGCCGCTCCCAATTCTGGGGTGAACGAGCGAAACGCGACTTCATATCGCGTCAAAACGCCAAGGTCGTTCGTCACGGATTTCTGCTCATGATAATCAGCCATGCCCGCCTTGTCCGGCGCGTCGTCCGCCGAAACACGCTCGCGTCTAAGGCTCTCCAGCACGTTGATTTTTGCGCGAAAGAGGATTTCGCAAATCGCCTTGACTTCGCCGAGCTGCACCGAGAGCGGTTCAAGGCTGCCGGGGGCGAGGGTCAGTTTGTTCTTTTGCACCTCGAAGGAGAAATTGTATTTGGGCTGGAGCGTCACACTGTTCGCGGTCGCGGACTTCTCGAGTTGGGTGATCGTTTCGCGCAATTGCTCCGTGAATTCCAGCATGGTGAATTTCTCCGACGCAGGTATGGGCGCAATGGGCTGGAAACGGATCGTGGCGTTAGTGATAAATCCGCGCAGTTCCTTAATCTGCTCCCTAGCAGCGTTGATGTTGTCCACTTTCTTTCCGTCACCCGGGTGCGGCTTCTGTTCCTTGAGCCGCTTCAATTCCGTGTAGGCCTCGTTCAGCTTTTCCTTCTTCTCGTTGTTGAGGCTGTTCTTCTGAAAAGCATACCAGCCGGCAGCGCCCATCAGCGCCAGCGCCACAACGCTGCCGATGAGGAAAAATAAATTGCGTTTGACCCAGGTCATATTTGAAAAAGTCCAAAGTCCAGAGCCCAAAGTCCAAAGCACAAAGCCCCCGCGGCTTTAGACTTTGGACTCTGGACTTTGGGCTTCATTTAGAGTTTGACCGGGTTTTTCAACTTGACCGTCAGCACGAACGTGAATGTGCTGTCTTTCGGATCATCAGAGGTGATGTTTCCGTTAAATGCCGTGCCTGCCGGATCGAAATAATTCGTGCTGGCCTGCAGTTCGTTCAAGACCGCAAACGCGATGGTCTGGTTCGGAATCGTTGCTGATGCCGAAGCCAGGCTCACCGCGCGGCAGGTGATTTCAAAACTGGAAATCTCATTCGCAGTATTTGGGGTTGTGCCACCGGCAACGGGCTGGCCATCGACTGACGGCGGTGGCGGCGCTATTTCTGGAGAAGCAGGCGGCTGTGGGGTGGGTAGTCCACCCTCTAATTCTTCCTTAGTGGGGTGCCGTGGCGCTCCCCCATATCGTTCTAATTGCAGGGCGCTATACCGGCGCATTTCCGGAGTCATTTCTCCCTGTGGCTCTGGTGAAAATGGATTGGGTTGTGGTGCCGCGGCCCCGATTCCTGCCGGCAGCGCGACGAGTTTTTCAATCCAAACACCGATGTCCGTCTGGATTCTCGCCTGTGTTTTCTGTTCAACGCCAATGAGCGTGCGGCGAAGTTCGGTCAGCACGTTGGCCCAGTAATAACGCTCCTCCAGCCATGCCGCGACCTGTGCCACGTCGTTCGTCGCCTTCTTCCAGTCCTGCTGATACACTTTCTTGAACTGGCTTTCCTGGTGTTGGAGCTTTTCGACAATCGGCTTCACGTCGCTCAACTCCTTCTCCTTCACCTCGGCAAGTTTTCCGAACAACCAGCCGATCGCCGCCGCGATCAGCGCCAGGCTGAAAACCGTCGCCATGAGATACGGCTTCTTTTGATTGAAGCTCTGCCACTTGAGCGTGCTTTCGGGCATCAGGTTCAATTCGACCGGGCAATGCGCGAGATTCCGCAAACCCAGACCCACGACCTCGCCGAACGAATGCGCCACGCGCGCCAATTCCTCAAGCTCTATTGAAGGGTCAATCTGCACGTTGCGCAGCGGATTGAAATATTCGACGGGGACGTTCAACTTCTCCGCGAAGAACTGCGCCGTGTAAGGCATCACCGACGCGCCGCCGGACAAAAATAATCTTTGCGGCGCAGAACCGCCCTGCTGCCCGCGATAAAATTGCATCGTCTGGTTGACCTGGATGTGCAGCCGCGTCATGAACTGGCGGGCGATTTTTGAAATCGCCGCCTGCTGCGGACTCTCCGGCTCTTCGTATGCGCCGCCCAGACTCACGAAGCCTTCGTTGATCTTCAACTTCTCGGCCTCGTCGAATTTCATTTTCGATTCATTCGCGAAATCCTGCGTGATGGCGTTCGCGCCGATGCTGATGCTGCGCGAATAAACCTTTCCCTTCTCGAAGAACAGCAGGCTGCTCGTCTTCGCGCCGATATCCAAAAGCATCGTGCAATCTTCCAGGTCGCCGTAGTTGTAGCGAAACGCGTTGCACAGCGCCGCGGGCGAAACGTCCGCAAGTTGCAGATGCAAACCCGCGCTCTCGGCCACGCGGAAGAGTCCCTCGACGATGTCCGACTTGATCGCGACGAGCAGAACCTCGAGTTCGCCGCCGGGCGTCGTGCCCAAAATCTGATAATCCCAAACAACTTCTTCGAGCGGGAACGGAACGTTTTGCTGCGCCTCGTATTGGATGATCTGCTGGACTTTTGAAGTCTCGACGGGCGGCAACTTGACGAATTTGGAAAAAACGTGAAAGCCCGGCGCGCAAACGTTGCAACTTGTGGCCTTGATTCCCTTTTCTGCGATCAATTTTTGCAGCGCTTCGAGGATAACCTTCTCGCGGGTCGTCTCTTGCGCGCCTTCTGCGCCAAGCTGTTTGATGCCGTATTGCTTGAGGCGCAGCCCTCCCGCTTCGTTGACCTCGAACTCGGCCAGCTTCAAACTTCCCGCGCCAAAATCAACCGCAAGAAATGTATTCGAATTGAGCATTTAGGTTTTCGCTTCCGCCACAAAGTTTCCGCATGAAACGACCAACAAGATGGCAGGCGAAAGTGGTTACTTTAATTCAACTGGGCGGTCAAATAGAAAAGTGAAATCCGGAGGTGTCTTTTTTGAAGGCGGCGGAGTCGAGTGCTCTTATCCCAGCTTGCCTGATGGCAAAAATGCTTTGTCACCTGGGATCAAACCGGCCGCACAACCCGTGAAGTGGTTTCCTCACCGACCGCGCTTCAGCAGAAGAGCGCTCTGAACAATCCGGCTCGCATTCTCTCCGCCGTCTCTGCTAAATTTCCGGCATGGAAATGTTTCAACGCATTTTGAAAACCGCCGTGGACGGCGGCGCTTCGGACATTCACCTCAAAATCGCCACGCCGGTCGTCTTCCGCATCAACCGCCAGCTCGTCGCCATCGAATGCCCGCATCCGACCGAGGAATGGATGAACAGAATCGTTGAAAACATCACGCCGCCGCATTTGAAACAAAAATTGCAGGACGAGCGCGAAATTGATTTTTCCTATTTCGTTCCGGGCATTGGCCGCTTTCGCACAAACCTTTTCCAGCAGCGCGGACAGTTTTGCCTCTCCATGCGGTATGTAAAAACCCACGTTCCCAGCTTCGAAGAACTCGGGTTGCCCAACCAGATCAAAAGCATCGCCGAATCGCCGCGCGGCATCGTGCTGGTGGCTGGCTCAACCGGCTGCGGCAAGTCCACGACGCTCGCCGCGATGGTCGAGCACATCAATGCCAATTTCAAAAAGCACATCATCACCATGGAAGACCCCATCGAATACGTTTTCGAGGACAATCAATCCATCATCGAGCAGCGCGAAGTCGGGCTGGACACGGTTTCATTCAATCACGCCCTCAAACACGTTCTTCGGCAGGACCCTGACATCATCATGGTCGGCGAAATGCGTGATGACACGAGTTTTTCCGCCGCCATGAGCGCAGCAGACACCGGCCATCTCGTGCTTTCGACATTGCACACGACGAACGCGCCGCAATCCATCAGCCGCATCCTCGATTTCTTCAAGGCCGA
This sequence comes from uncultured Verrucomicrobiota bacterium, assembly GCA_964389025.1. Classification (GTDB taxonomy): domain Bacteria; phylum Verrucomicrobiota; class Verrucomicrobiia; order Limisphaerales; family CAYMCQ01; genus CAYMCQ01. Next base: position 61,179 of record CAYMCQ010000003.1, on the reverse strand, counting down.
AGAGCGCGAGCAGATTCGCCGTCAACTCTGCGGCACGTTGCAGGCCGTCATTTGTCAGCGCATGATCACGACGGTCACCGGTGCGGTGACGCCCGCCATCGAAATCATGATCAACACCGGGACGGTGAAAAAGCTGATCGAAGAAAACCGGCTCGACAAACTGGCCGCCGCCATCGAAACCGGCACAGACGACGGGATGCAAAACTTCAACCAGTCACTTTTCCACCTCGTCAAATCGGGAAAAGTTTCACAAAAGGAAGCGATGGCCAAAGCGAGCAACCCGCAGGCGCTCGAAATGAATTTCAAGGGAATTTTCCTGGACGAAGGACGCAGGATTCTTGGGTAACAAAGCGCCCTCTCCCTAACCCTCTCCCATCCGATGGGAGAGGGAACAGCAAGCGGATGCTCAGTGATTTTTCGAGAGCCTTCCGGCAAACCCAGCGCGCTGTTTTCTCAAACAGACTGTGTGCGATTCTCCCTCTCCCATCGGATGGGAGAGGGCCGGGGTGAGGGTCATTTGCGGACGTAGATTTCTCCGTTGTCCAACTGTTTCAAAATCATTTCGGCGGTGCGATTGACAGCGCCTTGATTTTTGCGGACGACTTCCAGCGCGTTACGGCCCAATTCAGCCCGTTTTTTTTCATCGCCAAGAAGTGCGATGAAAACTTTTTCCAATTCCGCCGTGTCACGAACTTGAATCGCGCCGTTTGCCAAAAGAAATTCCCCCGCCACGTCCGCAAAGTTCTGCATGTTCGGCCCGAAGACCATCGCCTTGCCGAGCGCGCCCGGCTCGATGGGACTTTGCCCGCCTTCAGCCGTCAAACTTTTGCCGACGAAAATCACCGTTGCCTGCTCGTAAAAAAATTTCAGCTCGCCAGTCGTGTTCACGAGCAGGCAATCCACTTCGCCCGGCGCGAATTTTTTTTCTGCTGGAATTTCGGTGCGATAAACAAATTTGACGCCGCAAGTTTGCAGGTCGCGGCCAACCTCGCGCGCGCGCTCGAAATGGCGCGGCACAAGAACGAAAAACAAATCAGGAAATTTTTTCCGCAGCCGCAGGAATTGTTCCGCCAGAATTTTTTCTTCGCCGGCGTGAGTGCTGCCTGCAACGAGAATTCGCGCGGTTTGCGCAACTCCAAGTTGTTTCAGCAGCGCCGGCACATCGAGAGATTTCCTCTCGTCCATCTGCGCCGCGTCGAATTTCAAATTGCCCGCGACACGAATTGTTTCTGGCTTGCAGCCAACTTTACTCAGCCGCCCGGCATCGCGCTCGTTTTGCGCGCCGACTCCGGTGAACGAAGCGAAGATCGGGCGAAACAAAAACCCAAAGCTGACGTAGCGGCTATAGGATTTTTCCGAGAGCCGCGCATTGACGAGGAAAAGCGGGATGCCCATGTTACGCGCGCGCCAGAGAAAGTTCGGCCAGATTTCGGTCTCAACGAGCACGATGGCTTCGGGATGGATCGCATTCAGCGCGCGCGCGACGTATTTCCGCCGGTCAATCGGATAATAAATTTTTGTGACATGCGGCGGAAGTTTGCGCTGCAATTCACCCATGCCCGTCGTCGTAGTCGTCGAGACGATGATTTTCATGTTCGGCACGCGCGGTTCGAGCGCGCGGATGAGTTGCGCGCAGACGCCGGCTTCGCCGACGCTCACCGCGTGCAGCCAAAGAACGTGCCGGTTCGTGATCGTTTGTTTGAGTTTGGTGTCGTATTTGCCGAAGCGCTGCGCGAAGCCGGTCTGCCAGTTTCCACGCCGGCGCATCCGCCAGAAATAGTATGGCGACGACAACATGAAGAAGATGATGAAGAGGATGTTGTAAGCCGTGCGCACCATTTTTGAATCAGACGTTATCTGCCCGAAAATTGTTCCACTGCGCAATGAAATTATTGTCTCAAGTTCTTCTTCCTCTCCCCGCGACGCAGGAGTGGGGAGAGGATTGAGGAGAGGGGTGTTGGAACTTCGCTGGAGAAATGCACCTCCTCTCCCCGACCCTCTCCTCCATCGGATGGAGGAGAGGGAGTCGCCGCAGAGGAACGCAGAGAAGAATTACATCTTCTCCGCACCCTCTGCGTCCTTGGCGTCTTGGTGGTTTAAACCAACAAAATTTTCAACGCGAGAGCGCCCGCGTGCGAGCGCAGGGACATGCCGCCGCGCAGCCAGCCCCCGAAAACTCTCGGGGCTGCCGCGACGAACACATCGCGCCCGCGCGCGGACACTCTCGGTTGATCGCAAATGAGCAGCGCATCATACGGCCCCCACGAACAGCGCGAGGTTGCGTCGGCTGATTTGGTTTTGCCGCTCGATTTGCCGACGCGCTTCCCGCGCTTTTTCCTCGAATAATTCGGGGAACAACAGCAGCGGAAACGGCGTGAACCACACCAATGCCGCGGCCTCGTTCGCCGCGCGCCGCAATGGCGCGTTGAATTGCGGCTCCGGATTTTCATCAAGCAACTCGCTCAACAACCCGGCCTTGAGCCGGTCCAGTTCGTTTTCCCGCGCGCCGCGAAATGGCGCGATGGGCACCGGCGCGAGCTCGAAACGAGTCTCGGGCGCGAACCGGGTTTTCAGGTTTAGCTTTGCGTTCATTTTTTCCTTTGGTTGTGAGGTCGCCGGCGAAGGCGGCCTCGGTTAAACAAAAACCCCGCGACTGACTGGCAATCGCGGGGTTCTTGAAATCTGTAAATTCGTTTAGAAGATTCCTCCCACGATGCCAAAGCCGTATCGGCGGCCCTGCCACACGGACATCAGTCCGCAGACATGCGCCGGGCGCTGGCAGAAGTTTTTAATCGTGGTCTGCATCTTCAAGTGCGGATAAGAAATAGCATCACCGCCGTTCTGTCAAATTTATTCTGGTCTCACATTGGTTGAAGTTGCCTTAATACGGAAGTTTCACCGCTTGCGAGCGGACACGTTTTAAGGTAAAAGTAACGCATGAGCGTCGTCACTCTCAAAGGCCATTAGCCATTACGATGGCAAGCATGTCTGCCTGGATGAGCCGGGCGATCTTGCTCCAAACACTCCCGTGTTTGTCCTCGTTCCCCAATCGGACGCGCAAGGCAAGGATCGCGAGGAATGGTTTGCTTTCGCGCGCGCCGCTTTTGCGCGGGCTTACGGTGATGCTGAGCCGGATTATTCCAACGCGGTGATTCTGGAACGCCCCTAGGAATGAAGGAAGGCGACATCGTCCTCGCGCCGTTTCCGCAAGCCGACGGACAAATAAAAAGTTGCGCCATTGCGTCAAGGGGTTCGACGAACTGATCGTGTCCACCGATTCCGATTTCAAAACGAGCGGCCTTCTCCAGGATTCGGTCATCCGACTTGGCTATTTATTGACACAGCCACGGAATGAATTCGTCGGAACCATCGGAAGGATTTCCCCGGAACGCCATCGCCGTTTGTTAAAACAACTGGCGGAGTTTTTGGTTTCGACCAAACAGTTCGCGTAAAGTCTTGTTCGTATTTCAAGGCGGGGGCGGTGTTCGTTTGAACCGACTTTCGATTGCTTCGACTTTTTTCCGCGCCGAACGAAGCCAGAGCGCCGCTATGCCGTTGAAAAGCACAAGCCCCAGCCAGATTGCCGCCAGCCATTTTGCCCAGCCATTGCAGTTCACGCGCCACAGGGAATATAAAGTCATCCATGCGAACTGAAACGGAACTTGCAATTCGAAAACCCGGCCTCGAAAAATTCCAACGGCCCGCCCCAGCGCCACGATGGGCTGCGCCGCCAGCACCATCAACTGAATCGCCACAGCCGTCGCCGCCAGCAAGCCCGGGACAATCAGCAGCCACGCGAGCGGTCGCGGCTGCCACAGCCGCACCGTCCAATCCAGCAAAAAAAGAAATACCAAACCCAAAAACAAAAAACCGAGGGCGTAGCTCTCGACGGGGTTTTGTTCGCGGGCGAAGGCCAGCTTCACTTTCAAGTGTGGAGTCGGCGGCACAGGCGCGCACCGCGACACTTTCAGGAACGCGAACAGGCGGAAAAGCGCCACGCTGCACCGCGACGGCAGCCATTCTTCAGTCGTCATGTCGCGCCACGTTCTCATTTTGTCTTCGAGTCGAACGCGGACTCGAACGCAAACCAGCAATACCAATATTCGCGCAGCATGTTTTCCAAAATCGCGCTCCACTGCTTGAGTGATTCCGTCATCTGCCGCGTCTCTTCGCGCGACGCGGGTTTGTGTTCGATTGCGGGCAAAACAATTGTGCGATAGCGCCGCCGTCCCAACCGCACGACGAAAACGGGATAAATTTTACATCGCGCCGCCGCCGCGAGAACGAACGGCCCTTTGGGCAATCGCACCGCGCGACCGAACATTTGCGCCGCTGCGACCGACACGCCCGCCGGCGCGCGGTCGCCCTGGATCGCGACACTTTCCTTGCGATTAAGCGCGTTGAGCAACTCCAGCCCCAACATGCTTTCGGGTTTGTTGTAAACGATGTTGAAACGGTCAGACGAAAGTTTTTCCCGCTGCTGCTCGGAGTATCGCTGCAACTCGTCCGTGCGTTCTGTCGCGCGCACGGTGTTGATGCGCCGGTTCATCCGGTCGGCAAAGAGCGAGGCGGCGAGATCATAATTGCCCGTGTGCGCCGTGAGAAGAATCGCGCCCCCCCCGCTGCGCGCGAACTCGTCGAAAAATTCGTCGCCGACAAATTCCCAATCGAGTCCGGCGCGGTGATTGCGGCAACGCGTCGCGTCAACGAACGTCCACGCAAAATTCCAGAAGACACGAAACGACATCAGAAAAATCCGCGCCGTCCCTGCCTCTGGAAAAATGGCGCGCAGGTTCGACTGCACCGCGCGGCGTTGCGGCGCAGCCAGCGCGAAAATCAAAGCCGTGTAAAATAAAATGATCGGCGGCTCGTAAAAATACGGCACGGTGTCCACCGCCCACGCCACGCCGCGCGAGAGATAGTCGCCGGAAAGCGAAAAGCGGCGGAGCTTGGTTTTGATGAATCCCATCGTGGCAGGAAATCAGAGGTCGGTTTGGAAAATGAACTGGCGCGCGGCAACGAAATTCCTCTGCGTCGAGCAACCGCACAAAACCACGGGCGGCCATGCCCAAGCGATCATTCGCTCGATTTCGCACTTCGCGCTTCGCACTTCGCACTTCATAAGTCTTGCCGGAAAAGCTATCTGTGCATTACGAAAGACACAATGCTTTACGACCGCTGGCGCGAAATTGCGCAGAAATATTCCAACGAAATTGCATTGCGCGATCTCGCGGCGAGCAAACGCTGGACGTTCGCGCAACTTGCCAGTGAGGTGGAGCGCGGAACTTTAGTCCGCGAGAAAATTATTTTCCCACAAGGCCGTTCGGCGGAATTTATTCTCTCAGTTTTGCGCGCGTGGCGTTCAGGAAAAACCGTCTGTCCGCTTGAAGAAAATCAATCGCAGCCAAACTTTGCGGAACTCCCAAAAAACTGCGGCCATCTCAAAACAACTTCCGCCACAACTGGCGAACCGCGCTTCGTCGCTTTCACGGCGGAGCAACTCGCCGCTGACGCAGAGAATATCGTTGCGACAATGGGACTTCGTCGCGACTGGCCGAACCTCGGCGTCATCTCACTCGCGCACTCTTACGGATTTTCAAACCTCATCACGCCGCTGCTGCTCCACGGGATTCCGCTGATTCTCATGCCGAGTCCGTTGCCGGAAACAGTTCGCCGCGCTGCGACTGAAACCGAATTCATCACCCTGCCCGCCGTTCCCGCGCTCTGGCGAACGTGGCTGGATGCGAATGCGACTCCAAAAAATCTGCGCCTCGCCATTTCCGCCGGCGCTCCCCTGCCCCTTCAACTCGAACAGGGGATTTTTAAAACGTGCGGAATCAAAATCCACAATTTCTACGGCGCGACGGAATGTGGAGGCATTGCCTACGACGCGACTGAATCCCCGCGTGCGGATGGCTCCTGTGTCGGCGCGGCGATGAAGAATGTGGCCGTTGCTATTGGCGAAAATGGCTGTCTCGAAGTCCGCAGCAGCGCCGTGGCGGAAGGATATTTGGAAGATGGAAGATGGAAGATGGAAGATGGGGAACGTCCAATTTCCGACCCCCAACTCCCAACTTCCAACTCCCATCTCCCATTCACCGGCGGCTGTTTCCGCACCAGCGACCTCGCGGAGATTTCCGGCGGACTGGTTTATCTGCGCGGGCGGGCGGGCGACCAGATCAATGTTGCCGGTCGGAAGGTTTCGCCGGAGACGATTGAGCGGGCGTTGCTCAAGCATCCGCAGGTTTTGGAATGTCTGGTCTTCGGCGTGCCGAGCCGCGACGCGGAGCGGACGGAGGAAATCGTGGCGGTCGTCGTGAGCCATGAGCGCGAGGAAGTATTGCGCCAGTTTGTGATGGAAACGCTGCCAGCCTGGCAAGCGCCGCGTCACTGGTGGTTTGTGGAGGCGGTGCAAACCAATCCGCGCGGCAAAGTTTCGCGCGCAGAGTGGCGGGGGCGCTGGTTTGAAAAATGAAATTGAGCGAGCAAGTCGTCACGAGCTAAATTCACACAAATTTTTCGCTACCAGATTAACCTGAATAATTTGTTCCGCTTGACCGGCGCGGAGGTTCGTGTCCTAATCATCCACATGAAGATTTCGCTCTTCCTTTCAACGGTTTTCCTTGTTTTGGTTTGTGCAGGTTGCCTCACTTCGGCTAGGCGACTCCAAAACATTCAACTCGATATGTCGAAGCCAGAGGTCAAGCAGGTATTGGGAGAACCCTCTTCGGCGCGAGGTTCAATACGAAACAAGTTCGGCCAAGTGATTGAGGTTTGGGAATACCCGCTAGATCGCCCCGGCCTGCCAGACGGACTTTATTGGCTCTATTTTTATGACAACAAGCTCGTCCAATGGGGCGAAGCTGGCGATTGGCGAAAGGAAGCAGACAGAATTTACGAATATCGCTTTGGCCCCGCCGGTGGAACTTCCCTACCGCAATAATATACTTTCAGAAAATCGTTGAGGCTACAAGTGAGATTCGGCGCGTATCGCCAAAGATACAAGTCGACATTCATCAGTGTTCCACCAATTCCGAAAGCACTGATTGTTCTCTTTTTTCACGATGTTTTGGGTTTTGATCGAAACGGAAAACTGAGATTGATTGCAGATTTCCAATTTATCCTAGTTCACGAATTCTACTCTGCGCTTGGGAAAATTGGTTGTCCAGCCGATTTTCAGTCGCCGCTCAAAACCAGTTCCGCCTGCAACACGGTCTGGCCGTTCACGCTTGCGGTGGCCTGCGCCTGAATCAAATTGCCGAGCCGTCCCGCGATGCGCGCTTCGAGACGAATTATTTCGCCCGGTTTCGCTGTGCCGAGAATTTTTGCGTTGCGCACGGCAGTCAGTTTTAAGCCGCGCAGCGGCGGAATTTTCGGATCGCTCTGCGCCACGACGCCTGCGAGTTGTGCCGCCGCTTCGATGAGCAGCACGCCGGGAAAAATCGGTTCGCCAGGAAAATGTCCGCGCAGAAACGGCTCGTCGCCACGAACGGTGTATTCACCAACGCCACTTTTGCCGGGGTCAAGTTCAAGCAGGCGATCCAAGAAACGAAACTCCGATCCGTGCGGCAGAAATTTTAAGGCGGCTTCGAGATTTTTCATCAACTTTGGTAGGGACGAGCTGCTGCTCGTCCCAAAAAATGGGCTGCGCGGCAGCGCAGCCCTACCGTTTTAACGGTTCACTGATTTTGAAATCCGACGCAAGCCTTGGCTTGAACGTTTCATTGTCAATCTTCGGATTCGTCACGATGTTTGTAAAATCATTTCGCATCGTCGAGCCGTCGGCAAATTCCATTTCCGTGGCGCGCAACTGAAAATCCTTCGTGTCGAAGAAGATTTTCATCTGCCGCATCATCTTTCGCGCGCCGGAAGATTTCGGCTGGAGCGTGAGTTCGTAAACCGAATTCGTCAGCGCCTGCGAAAGAATTTTGTAGCGCGATTCGGCTTCCGCCCGGCTCTGTGGAAATCCCGCGTCGAGCAGGGCAAGCGTGTCGTGCCACGGGGTGCTTTGGACTCCAGCAAGCGGGTAACGCTCGGCGCGTTTCAGTTGCGGATAGATCACGAACATTTCGTTCGCGCCGCGCAATGCGATGGTTTGCGGCGGGTTTCCGAGTTCCCAACGAAAGCGATTCGGCTTGGCAAACCACACGTGGCCGGTCGCGATGAGCGGTTGCGTCAGCGCTTTGAACGCGCGCGTTTGGACAAAATCGGCAGACCAGGTTTGGATGCTTGTCTGTGCCGCGAACCACGAGGAGAGTGTGGCGTTGGTTTGACTGAAAGCAGTTTGTGCAACGAAACACCAAACACCAAACACCAAACACCAACAAAACTTCAAACACCAAACTTCAATTCCGCATTCACCGTGTTTGGAAGGTTTGATGTTTGAGGTTAGGTGTTTCTTTGGTGTTTGGTGTTTGGTGTTTGGAATTTTCAAGTAAATTCTCCTTAGAATACCGCTGATCTTACGATTTCGGAACTTTCATTTTTCAACCCGCTTTCCAACCAGCGCCCGCCACCAGACCGGCAACAGAAAATTCGAGGTCAGATACGCGAACGCAATTCCCGCCGCGCAAACTACTCCGAGACTCATCAATCCCGCGTTGCTTGACCAGACATTCGAGCCGAATCCCGCCACGGTCGTTCCCGCGCACAGCAGCAGCGCGCGTCCGATGGTGCGTCGCGTTTCGGAAATGATTCCACCGTGACGCCGCAACGCGAGCTGCATGTGAATGCTGTAATCCACACCCGCCCCGAGTAAAAGCGGCAGCGCCATGAGGTTCAGCAAATTCCACGACCAGCCGACAAGCCGCATCAGCGTGAGCAAACAAATGCCGCTGAACAGCAGCGTCGCCAGACTTAGAAATACTTCGGCGACGTTTTTGAACGCGAGCCAGAGCGAGAGCAGCAGCAACACCGTCATTGGAATCATCACGCGCCACATGTCTCGCTGGACGATTTGCGAAACGGCGGGGCCGAGAAGTTCCCAGCCGGCGAGCCAGGTGTCTTTGGAAGGATGAAGGTTGAAGGATGAAGGATGAAGATCTGCGGAATTTGTCGCCGGATAAACCAGTCCGAGGGCGTAAAAATTTGTCGGCGTTCGCGCGGCAAGCTTGTCGAGAATCCAACTGCTGACTTCGTTGCCCGGCCAGATTGTGTGCGTGCTCGCCGCCGCTTTTTGCCAGAAATCCAAAACCTGCTCTGTCGCGCCAAACGATTGTTCCGTGAAACCATTGGTGAGAATCGCCGTGCGCAATAAATCCTTTCTCAAAGCGAGCAATTGCGCCGTCGCGCGATTTGCGGACTGAAATTCCGGTCGCGGCCAGATGGTCAGGGGCAAAGTGAACGAACTGATCTGTTGGTTTGATTGGGCGAGAGCCAGCGCAGGCTGCACTTCGTCGAGACGCCGGCCGACTTCGTTTTCGTCGCGGCCGGAAATGAGCAGCCAAAGCGGTTCGCGCGCGCCGCCAATTTGTTTTTTGATTTCGTTCATTGCATCGTAGGCTTCGCTGTGTCGCGGGCGCAGCGAGTCTGCGGTGCGTTCGAATGTCGGTGCGCCCCGGGAAAGCACTATCGTGGCGACACCGAGAACCAAAAGCGTCGCTGTCCAAATGAGCCGGGAATGCGCGGAAGCTCTGGACGAGGAAATTGGCCTTGTTGGCGAATTTTTTTTCACGACCGGCAAACGCGCCAGCGGCGGCAAATAAAAATTCAGCATGATGATCGCCGCGAGCGCGACGCCGATGGCGACGAGCGAGCCGAGTTGCGCCAGACCGGGCAGGCCGCCGAGATTCAAAGTCGCGAACGCGCCCGCCGTTGTGACCGCAGACCAGATGATGCCTGGCGCGAGAATTTTTCGGAGTTGCCGCGGCGAAGTTTGCGGGGCAAACAAAAATTCCTGGTAAAGCACCATGCCGTAATCCACGGCGAGCCCGAGCAAAATTGCCGCGAAGCCGACGCTGACGACGCCGAGCGTTCCGAAGATCAATCCGCCAATCGCCAGCGTGCAGGCCAGAATCAAAAACAGCAGCGCGACAAGCCAAAGCAGCGGACGAAATCGCCGATGCGCCCACCAAAAAAGCGCGACGATGATCACGAGCGCCGAGCCGGCGGACTTGGTCATGTCGCCCTGCATTCCGCCCGCGATGTCCGCAGTGAACGCGGGGCCGCCGGTGAAATGAATTCTGACATCAGCGGCAATTGTGTTTTGCCGGCGACATTCCCCGACGGCGCCTTTGACCTGAGTCATCCAGCCAATGCTGTCGCGATAATTTTTCAGAATCCGGTTTGGCCGCGCGAACAGGATGCGGAAAGTTCCGTCGGCTGACGCAAACAGTTCCTGACCCTGTCCAAAATTGACCGCGCTGCCTTGCGCAGCTTCTGGCAGATTCAACAAACCAAACGGATCGTAACTCAGACGCGCGATTTCATCGGGTGAAAGCGAAGTGGTGAGTTGCCCGCGAGTGGAGCGCAAAGCCGGCGCGAGATTTGTTTCGGCGAGGCGATTCGAGAGTTGCGCAAAAATTTCCGGCGGCTGGTTGAACCAAACATAGGCCGCAAGTTCCGTGGCCTCGCCAGGATGCTCAAGCCACGGCGGTTGCCAAGTGACGGACGCGACGAGGTTTGTTTGCGCGCGCAAAAATTCCGCCAGTTGGCGAGCGGCAGTCTCGGTTTTTTCAACGTCGGGCGATTTGATTGTGACGACAAGTTCATTCGCGTTCGCAAAATGCTGTTGATAGATTTGCAAGCCGCGAACTTCGGGGACGTCGCGCGGCAGAAGATTCAACACGTCCACGTCGAAGCGAAGGCGAAACAGACCGGCGCACAAAAGCGCGGCCACACCGAGCCAAAGCAAAACGCGCAGGCTGCGGCTCATGGCGCGAGAAATCCCTCAAGCGATTCGCCGGTGATTCGATTGCGCAGGAGCCAGCGGTTGTTTTCGAAAGTTTGCCACGACCACTGGCGCGAATTCTTTGATCCGGAGAGAAAACGCGGAAGTTGAAACCACACAAAGCGTTCCCATGGCTCGCCGCGCCCGGAAAATCGTTTGTTCACGGCACCGAACTCCAGTTGCCAACCCTCGCGTGTCGTTTGTGCGATGGCGAATGGGAAAGGAGTTTTTGTGAACTGCACAAAAGTTCGGCCATCGGAGCTTGTCGCGATGAGAAGTTCGCCGGCGATTTCCGGCGCGTCTTTCCTTGGCTTCCAAACCGCCTGGCCGCGTTGTGTTTTCCAGCCCGGCTCGGACAAATTGACGGCAGGCAATAGTGGCAGTGTTTTGCAGCCGATACAGAAAAACAGCCCTGCAAACAGTCCCAAAATCGTAAAAATATTTTTGAACATCGGCGAATATAATTGTCAAAGTCGCGGAAACTTTGCGGAAATGTAAGTGACGCGACAGTTAAAGACAATGACGCGAAAAACCTGTGGACATTTGGAAACCAACAGTTTATTTCGAGCGGTCGTTTCGCATGAAAGCGGGCGGCGAATATGATTAGAGCTCAAAACCTGACGAAAATTTTCGGGACAAAAAGGGCTGTGGACGGCATCTCGTTTTCCGTCGAGCGTGGCGAGGTGCTCGGCTTTCTCGGACCGAACGGCGCGGGCAAATCCACGACGATGCGGATGATCACCGGCTTCATTCCGCCGACCGACGGCAGCGTGAGCGTCGGAAATTTCAACATCTCGGAACAGCCTATTGAAGCGAAGCGGCTCATCGGCTATCTGCCCGAAAACGCTCCCGCTTACACGGACATGACGGTGCATGGCTTCCTCGGTTTTTGCGCCGAGGTGCGTGGGTTGCGCGGCGATGCGAAAAAGAAGGCCGTCAATCGCGCCGTTGAAATGTGTTTTCTTGAATCGGTGCTCCATCAAAGCGTCGAGACGTTGTCCAAAGGTTATCGCCACCGGACTTGTTTCGCGCAATCCATCATCCACGACCCGGATGTTTTGGTTCTCGACGAGCCGACGGATGGTCTCGACCCAAACCAAAAACATGAAGTGCGCGGATTGATCAAACGGATGGGGGAGAAGAAGGCGATTATTTTTTCGACACACATTTTGGAGGAAGTGGACGCGGCTTGTTCGCGGGCGATCATCATTGACCGCGGCAAAATTGTCGCGAACGGCACGCCGAAAGAATTGCGCGCAAAATCGGAGTGGTCTGGCGCGGTGTCGTTGCGAGTCGGAGGAATCGCAGCGGCTTCGGTCAAAGAAAAACTGGGCCAGCTTCGGACCGCCAGGAAATCTGTCGTTGCCGAGTCAGGCAGCGGCAAAATCACCGCCACTGTTTTCCCACGAGTCGCCGGCGATGGTGATTTGACGCGCGAAGTCATCGAAGCCACTCGAAGCTGGCAGGTCGAGGAATTGCACACGGAGGAAGGCCGGCTTGATGAGGTTTTCCGCAGCATCACCATGCCGGACACGGCGAAGGAGGAAACGAAATGAAAATGAAATCTGCGCTCACAGTGGATGTTTCCATGAACTGCTCAAAGTGCCGCGAGGTTTTGGACTGCGCCAGTCCTCTGGCGCTTTTCGGGCCACGGCTGGTAAATCAAAAGCGGCAGAGGACTGCCGCAGTCCAAGACGCTGTCGCGAATTCGTTGCGCCTGTTATGAACACAAGCTTCGGCAACATCAAAGCCATCACGAAACGCGAGATGACCAGCTACTTCGCGTCGCCGGTCGCCTACGTGTTCATCGTGATTTTCCTTTTGCTGTGCGGGTTTTTCACGTTCATGGCTGGCGGATTTTTCGAGCGCGGCGAGGCATCGCTGGTTTCATTTTTCATGTGGCATCCGTGGTTTTATTTGTTTCTCGTTCCAGCGGTTGGAATGAGGTTGTGGTCTGAAGAACGGCGGCAGGGAACGATTGAACTCCTGCTGACAATGCCGATCACGACCTGGCAGGCCATCGTCGGAAAATTTCTTGCGTCGTGGCTTTTTCTCGCGCTGGCGCTGGCGCTGACTTTTCCGGTCGTCGTGACGGTGAATTATCTCGGCAGCCCGGACAATGGCGTGATTCTGGGCGGCTACGTCGGCAGTTTTTTGATGGCGGGATGTTATCTTGCGATCAGTTGCGTCACGTCGGCAATCACGCGGAACCAGGTCGTGAGCTTCATCATTTCCGTCGTCGCGTGCTTGTTTTTGATCCTCGCCGGCTTCCCGCCGGTGACGAACCTTCTCGTGCGCTGGGCGAAGCCGTGGCTCGTGGACGCAGTCACCGGCATGAGCGTCATCACGCACTTCGACGGTTTCCAAAAGGGCGTGCTCGATTCGCGCGACGTGATTTTCTTTCTGTCGCTGATTGTGTTTTCGCTGTTCACAACGAGCGTGATTTTACGGACGCACCGAACTGGTTAATGCGATGAAAAAGAGATCTTTCGAAACAATCTTGTTCTCGGCTGTCGGCGTCATCGTGATGCTGCTGATTCTCGCCGGGTTCAACGTCATTTCCGCGCACTTGAAAACACGCGTGGACCTCACGAAGGAAAAAGCCTACACGCTCTCCGAGGGAACGAAATCCGTCCTCCGCAAGCTCGATACGCCGGTGAAAATCCGTTTCTACGCCAGCCAGCCGGAGCAGGCGTCGCCGGAAACCGTCGTGCTGAAAACTTACGCCAAGCGCGTCGAGGATTTGCTCGGCGAGTTCAAGCAAACCGCGAAGGACAAACTCGTGATCGAAAAACTCGACCCGCAGCCGGACTCGGACGCGGAAGATTCGGCGCGGCTGGATGGTGTCGAGGGACAAATGCTTCCGACTGGCGAAGCTTTTTATCTCGGGCTTTCAGTGAGTTTGCCGCCGTCGAAAGAAGTTGTGCCGCTGCCGCCGAACGAAGAGCGGTTGCTCGAATACAAAATCACCCGCGCCATCACGCGGGTCACGAAGCCGGAGAAACCGGTCGTCGGCGTCATGAGCGGGCTGCCGGTTTTCGGGATGCCGTCGAATCCGATGATGATGCGAATGGGCCAGCGTGGGCAAGACCCGTGGGTTTTTATCAGCGAGTTGAAAAACGATTTCACGGTGAAAAACGTCGAAATGACGGCGGACAAAATTGACGACGATATCAAAGTGCTCATCGTCATTCATCCGAAACAGATTTCCGACGCGGCGCAATACGCGCTCGACCAGTTTGTTTTGCGCGGTGGAAAACTGATCGCGTTCCTCGACGCGTTTTCGCTCGTGGACAGCCAGGGCCAGAGAAACCCGATGATGGGTGAAATGGGCGGCGGAACTTCGACGCTGGACAAATTGCTCAAGGCATGGGGACTTCAATTTGAAACGGGCAAAGTCGTCGCCGATTTGAATTTTAAGGCGCAATCGCAAGGCCGAGGCAATCGTCCCGTTGACGTTCCCGCCGCGCTCGTGATGACAGCGGAAGGAATTAACCGGGACGACATCGCAACGAGCGAGATTGATAATGTTCTCGTTCCGTTCGGCGGTGCGTTCACCGGCACGCCGGCGGCGGGCTTGAAGGAAACCATTTTGCTGCACAGCACGAAAGATTCGCAACTCGTAGAAGGTTTTCTCGCGAATCTTTCCAGCGAGAGCATCATGAAAGATTTCAAAGCGTCGGGAACGACTTACGCGCTTGCGGTGAAACTTTCCGGCAAATTCAAAACTGCTTTTCCTGATGGCAAACCTGCCGAGAAAAAGGACGAGACGCCCGACGCCGAGAAAAAATCTGACGAGACGAAAGAAGAAAAGAAAGCGGACAATTCCTTGAAAGAAAGCGCAGGCGAAAACACAGTCGTGCTGTTCGGCGACGCGGATCTGCTTTACGACAACTTCGTGGTGCGAAAGATGGAGACGCCTTTCGGAACATTTGTTGAGCCGCTGAACGCGAATTTGACTCTCGCGCAAAACATCGTCGAGCAGATGTCCGGCGACCAAAGCCTCATCAACATGCGCAGCCGCGCGAGCGTGCGCCGCCCATTCACCCTCGTGAAAAAAATGCAGACTGAGGCTGCGGAAAAATATCAGAGCAAGATCAAGGGGCTTGAGGACAGTTTGCAGGAGACGCAGCAGAAGGTGACCGAGTTGCAATCGAAAAAGGAGGCGGGGCAAAGATTCATCCTCTCGAAAGAACAACAAGCCGAGCTGGAAAATTTCCGGAAGAAACAGGCCGAGGTGAACAAGGAGCTTAAGCAGGTCAGAAAAGATTTCAGCCGCGACATCACGTCGCTGGAAAACCGGCTCAAGTGGATCAACATCGCCGCGATGCCGCTGGCGGTGACTATTTCAGGAATTTTGATCGCGTTTTTGAAACGCAAACGCACGGGGGCGAAATGAACCGAAAACAATTTTCAATACTTTTGATGCTGGTCGTCGTCATCGGCGCGCTGGGTTTGGTGCTGTCGCGACGCGAAAAATTCAAGCCGGCAGGCGACAGCGTCGGCAAAAAACTTCTCGGCGATTTTCCCGTCAACGACGTCGCGCATTTTTCCATCAAGCGGGGCGAGAGCGAAGTCAATCTTGTGAAGAAGGACGAGCTTTGGCGCGTGCGCGAGCGCGGTGATTATCCGGCAAATTACAAGGAAATCAGCGATGTCTTGCTCAAGCTGCGCGATTTGAAAATCGTGCAGACCGAGCAAGTCGGGGCGTCGCAATTGCCGCGATTGGAACTGGCCGCGCCGGGTCAGGGAACAGATTCAGGAACGCTCGTCGAGTTCCGCGACGCCGGCGGCAAGGCAATCAGAACCTTGCTCCTTGGGAAAAAACAGACTCGCAAATCAAATCAGCCATCGCCATTCGGTGGTGAAGACGAAGGATTTCCGGTTGGACGCTGGGTGAAAGTCGGCGACGCAAAAGACGTGGCGCTGATTTCCGACCCGTTGAGCAACATCGAGCCGAAGCCGGAGCAGTGGTTGAACAAGGATTTTTTCAAGGTCGAACGCGTGCGTTCCATCGCCGTAAATTTTCCGGAGGCAACAAATTCCTGGAAGCTGCTGCGCGAAACGGAATCGGCGGAATGGAAACTGTCCAACATCAAAACGAACGAGCAGCTTGATTCAGGAAAAGTTTCGAGCGTGTCGAATCCGCTTTCCTCGCCGACATTCAACGACGTGCTCGCCTCGAACGCCCCGCCCGAAACGACCGGCCTCGACAAACCAACTGTCGCCACGCTGGAGACGTTCGACAACTTCACTTACACCGTAAAAGTCGGGAAGAAGTCCGCCGACAATTATTTTTTCGCGATGACCGTGGGCGCCGATTTGCCGAAGACCCGCGCGCCGGGCAAGGACGAGAAGCCGGAGGACAAGGAGAAGCTGGACAAGGAATTTCAAGACAAACAAAAGCAGCTTGAAGAAAAGTTAAAGCAGGAAAAGCAGTTCGAGAAGTGGACTTACCTCGTGTCAAGCTGGACGGTTGACCCGCTGTTGAAGGAACGTTCGCAACTTTTCGCGGAGAAGAAGGAAGATGCGAAAGAGGATGACGAAAAAACTCCCGAACCGTAGCAGCCGACGCCAGGAGGCTCCGGCTTAAACGCGAAAATAATGAGCCGCCTTGAGCCGGCTGCCACCGTTAATCAAACGAAATCCTCGGCAAAAACGGGAGGCGGCGTTGCAGGCGCGCGACGAGCAAAAACATTTTCCGCCGCCAATACAACTTCCAGCCGCCCTCAAGTTCGCCCGCCAGAACCGCCGTGACAGCGGAGAGCAACTGATATTTTTCACTGGGTTCGAGCAGCACTTCCATGAACGGCGTCGTGTAAAAGCCTTCGACCATTTCCCAGTAAAAATTCATCGCGCGGGAAACTTTCTTTTCGTAAGACCGCATTCGCCGCGCGCCGTCGTTGCCGGCGGCCTGCGATTCGAGCACGACGCGCGAGGCCAGTTTGGCGGAATACATCGCGAGATAAACGCCCGTCGAAAAAATGGGATCCAAAAATCCTGCGGCGTCACCGACACGCAGCAAACGCCGGCCAACGAGCCTCCGGTTTTCATACGAAAAATCTCCCGTTGTGTAAAACTGTCCGGCGAGCCGCGCGTTTTTCATCCGCTCGCGCAGAGGCGCGCTCGATTGCACGATACCGTTGAAGATTTCCTCCGGCGATTGTTTCGTCCGCGAAAACTCGTCCTGATCCATCACGCAGCCGACGCTGGTTTTCGTCGCGGAGATCGGAATGATCCAAAACCATTTGTTCGCGAGCCGGAATATGACCGTGTCGCCGCCTTTTTCTCCGGGGTCGAGCGCCACGTTTTCATAATGGCCGAACAGAGCGAGCTTCTTCAGCTTCGGATGAATCACGCGCAAACCTTCCTGGTTGCCGGTGAAATTTCCGCGCCCGCTCGCGTCAATCAGAAACGCGCCTCGAAAAGTTTCCGTCGCGCCGGATTCGTCCCTCGCGGCGACGGTGACGCCGCCGCCGTCGCTTGAAAATTTCGTGACCGTCCAGCCCTCGCGGATTTGTGCGCCGGACTTGCGCGCGTGCTTGAGCAGGATGTCATCGAACTTCGCGCGCTCGACCTGGAACGTCATCGGCTCTTTGGTGAAACAGCCGTTGCTGAATTTGAGGTTGAGCGATTTCGCGCCGTTGCCCAGATGAAACTGCGCGCCGAATTTTTTTGGGAAACCGGCGGCTTCAAGTTCCGGCAGCACGCCCATTTCCCGAAAGATGCGCTGGCTGTAGGGCAGCAGCGATTCGCCGATGTGAAAGCGCGGGAAACGTTCCTTTTCCAGAACGAGAACTTTTTTTCCCGCGCGCGCCAGGAACGTCGAAGCGGTGCTGCCGCCTGGCCCGCCGCCAATGACAATCGCATCGTAAATTTGCTCCTGAGACATGGGTGATAATGAAACTGAAAACTGTTCCCGGGGGCAAGCGTGGAGCAACGTGGCGCAGGTTTCCAACCTGCCGTTTCGCCTACTTCCAGCGGCAGACGGTTGGACTTGCCCGCGCCCGGCGGATTGGAAATCCGCGATACAGCAGACTGGAAGTCTGCGCTACTTTTTGTTCTGAATCGCCCCGGCAATCGCGTTCACGCTGTGCAAAATTATTTTCGCCGCCGCTGAATCGGGAATTTTCAGGCCAAAATTTTTATCCAGCGCTACGACCAGTTGCAGCGCGTCCACCGAATCCAATCCGAGGCTGCCCGGCCCAAACAACGGCTGGTCGTCGCCTATGTCCGCCGCTGAAACCTGAAGCATCAGGTTTTCGACCATCACGGACTTGATCTTTTGTTTCAGAGCGTTTGCGTCGTCCATTGAAAAATTCTCCACCCGAATATTGCGACTCGGATTCCGCACGAGTCTCCCTATGTCGTGGCAAAAGTCAACTTCCAGCGTTGCGCCACCCGGTCAAAAATTTTCGACTTCACGCATTCTTCCGTTGAACTTGGGGAACGATTTCGTCTATTGTGCTTCAAAGAAAGGCGCGCCATGAGTTCCGCTGCGATTACCAATCCAGCCCGGCTGTCAAAAAGCCAGCAGGCCGCGCTCATCAATCTTCTCGCCGACGAAGACGCCGGCATTTACAAAACCGTCAAAGAAAAAATTCTTTCCATCGGCCCGGACGCGGTTGGCTGGCTGCGCCCGCACACGTTGAGCGGCGAGCCGCGGCTTCGCCGGCGCGCGCAGGAAATCATACAGCACTTTGCGCGGCAGGTCGCGGACAATGACTTTCTCGGTTTCTGCCTCAAGCACGGCGAAGAGTTCAACATCGAAGAGGGCGCGTGGCTGCTGGCGAAAACGCATTATCCAGACATCAACGTGGAGGCATATCAGGCGTTGCTCGATAGTTTCGCGGCGTCGCTAAAAACGCGGATCGAAACTGATTCATCGCCAAAAGAAATTCTCAGCACGTTCAACAACTTCGTTTTCGACGAGCTGGGCTTCCACGGCAACGAGGACAATTATTACGACCCGGAAAACAGTTATTTGAACCGCGTCATTGACCGGCGGGTGGGAAATCCAATCAGCCTCTGTCTCGTTTACATTCTGCTCGCGCGGCGGCTGCATTTGCCCGTTGCGGGAATCGGTCTGCCCGGACATTTCATCTGCCGTTTTCAATCCAGCGCGGCGGAGATTTACATTGACGCGTTCAACGCGGGAAAATTTTTGACGAAGGCGGACTGCGTCCAATTTCTCCTGCGCGGAAATTACAGCCTGCACGACGATTATCTCGTGCCGGTCAGCGCCCGCCGTTTCCTGATGCGTATCTGCGGCAACGTGCATCAAATCTACCAACATCTTTCGCTGCCAGAGGAAACTACGCGGCTGCAGCGTTATCTCATCGCGCTGGCGCGGTGATAAATTTAATTTGGAACTCAGGAAAAGGCGTTATCGTGCAAAGCGGCAAGGAAACTGACATGCGTTCACCTAAAAATTTGCCGCCTTTGTCCGACGTGGAAACGAGTAGATTTTTGGCGTAAATTCCTGTGGACAAAAACTTTTGCCAGGCTCAAAATCTTTTGCGTGAAAAGTGTTAGGCTGCAAAACCCCCGGCTAATCTAAAGGTTAGGCCACTACGTATGCCTTCGCTCTTCTTAATGGTCCTTGGCAACAATCTTGAGCCCGAGGTCGTCAGTGAGGCTCTTGGCCTGCGACCATCGCAGTGCTGGCGCAGAGGAGAGAGGAAGATCTTCATTTCAAAGAGCGGAAAGACTCATTTGTTTTCGTCTAAGCATAAATGGGGAGGCTGGAAACGACATTACCAGAGTTCACGAAGTGAGGGGGCGCTCATTCGGAAGATGACGAGGGTCGCCAAAGATTTGATTCCACGAAAGACCAAGTTGCGAGCATTGGTCAAGAGCGGGCATGAGATCCATTTGGTTTCACTAGTTCAAGACACCTCGTCCGTTCTTGTCCCGCCAGACCTTCATGCCTTGCTCGGAGCTTTGGGCATTCATCTTCAGATTGATTTCTGGCCTACAGCAAAAAATGAAACCGTGGCCTAATCCAGTGTTAGGCTGCATTCATACCTTCTGATGGTTGGTTTGTGAAAATTATTTTTTCACCTTCACCTTTGGATTCGGCGCGAGAAAGTCTGCCGCGTCGAAGCGCAGCGAAAACGGGTCAATCCCGCAAGGTTTTCAGTTGCCGCAGCGTGACGTAGGGATCAATCCGCGCGAGAAGAAAATACGCCCAACGATGTTTGATCCGCCGCCAGACCGAGCGCGCCTTGCGCCATGCGGCAGGCTCGATTCGTTTGCTCTGCTTCAAATTACGCTCGAAGATTTCATTCGCTTCTCCCACATGTTTCGTGTCGTGCAACCGGAGCATCAATTCGTAATTGATGCGCAGGCTGCGCACGTCCATGTTCGCCGAGCCGACGTAAACCGCGTCGTCAATCACAATCAGCTTGGCGTGGAGAATCTGCGGCTGGTATTCGTAAATCTCGATTCCAGCGCGCAGCAGGCGGCGATACAAACTTTGCCCGGCAAGTTGCGAAACCAGCACGTCGGACTTGCCGGGGAGAATCAACTGCACCCTGCCGCCGCGCCGCGCGACTTGCGTCAACGCGCGCCGCATTCGCCAGCTCGGCAGAAAATACGCGACCATGATCCGCACGGACTTCGCGTGTTTGAAATCTTTTTTCAGCGCGCGTTTGATTGGACTCGTCCCGCGTCCCGGCCCGCTCAACAACAACCGCGCGTCCGGCGTGCCGAGGATTTTTTTCGCGATAAATTTTCTGAAGCGCATGAATCGCTTGTGCCGAAACTCCGCCAGCGCAAAAATTTCATCGAACGTCTCGGCCAGTTGCGCGATGAGGCCGCCATTGATTTTCACGCCGATGTCGCACCAGCCGCGCGTCACTCCGTCGCCGTCGTAGTCCGAGGCGATGTTGAATCCACCAACGAACGCGACTTGATCATCGCACACGAGCAGTTTGCGGTGGTTGCGGATGGCAAAGCGCTTGAGCGTGATTGGATTGAACCAACGGACGCCGCCCCCGGCGGCTTTCACCGGTTCAAGAAAACTTGCCGGCAACAAAATAGAACCCATCGAATCCACGAGCACGCGAACTTGAACTCCGCGTTTGCACGCCGCAATCAGCGCCTCGCGAAACCGTTCGCCGATTGCGTCCGGGGCATAAGTGTAAATTTCGAGCCTGACCGATTTTTTCGCAGCGTTGATGGCGTCGAGCAGCGCGGGAAAAATCTCGTTGCCCGCGCAGAGCCATTGAAGCTTGATGTCCTTGAGGGCTGACATTGCGGCAAGGTTATTGGAGCGACCTGAATTTGCAATTCGCGTTCGCAAATGGAGCGCGGCGTTCACGCCGCTTCAACATTGCAATGCCGGGCGATGCGCAATGGTTGGCGGCGGTTCGCCTACGGATGCTGAAGCGGCGTAAACGCCGCGCTCCGACGGGTCGGAGGTGAATAATTATCCGAAAAAATGTTTCAACTTTTTCCCGCGTCAGGCATCTATATTACATGCGGACACTTCGCCAGCTATTGATCGCGGCACTGCTCCTGTGTTTTTCGACACTCGCGGCCAGCGAGCTGAAAACGACCGCGAGGCTCATACTGTCCGCCGAAACCGCGAGGCCCGGCGACACCGTCATGGCCGGAATCGTTTTGCAGATGGAAAACGGCTGGCACACATATTGGAGAAATCCCGGCGACTTCGGCATCGAGACGAAGATGGAATGGCAGCTTCCAAAAGAAATCACCGCCGGGGAAATCCAGTGGCCGGTCCCCGAAAAATCGGTTCTTGATGGCTCGGTAAGTTATCAATACGAACACGAGGTTGTCCTGCTCGTGCCTTTGAAAATCCAGGCTGGCGCGCGAGCAGGCACAGTTGAAGTCGGTGGAAAAGTTGGATGGCTCGAATGTGACCCCAAGGGAAAGTGCGTGAAGGGCAGTCAGGACATCAGCGCGACGCTCAACATAGGCAGCGAAACAAAACCTTCCGCCGACGCCGCGTTGCTTGAACAGTGGAAACAGAAACTTCCGAAGGACGGTTCGGCGCTCGGCGGGATCGCCGCGTGGGAAAAACCGTCCGGCGGCGATTCGCGCCCGCTTCTCATCGAATGGAACGCTGCTCAACCTGGCGCAGCGGATTTTTTTCCTTACGAAAGCACAAATTACAACGTCGAGCCGAAAACAACTTCATTGCCAGCGTCGAACGGAAAAGTGCGCCTGCAAAAAATGGTTTCAATAACAGGTGACGCCTGGCCGACGGCAATCAAAGGATTGCTCGTAACCCACGAGCAAGGCCATGAAGTCGAATTGCAGATTTCGAGCGCCGTTGACACCGCTCCGGCTTCAACAAACATATCCGCACCGCAATCGTTTCTGCAAATGCTCGTCTTCGCGTTCATCGGCGGACTTATTTTGAACATCATGCCGTGCGTGTTTCCTGTCATCGCGCTGAAAATTTTTGGCTTCGTCCAGCAAAGCCATGACGAACCGCGCCGCGTTTTCAAGCTCGGTTTGATTTATGGACTAGGCGTGCTTGCTTCGTTTCTGGTCATGGCCGGACTAGTCATCGCAATCAAGCAGGCCGGCGGCGCTGCGAGTTGGGGAATGCAATTGCAAAGCCCGCAATTCTCAGTCGCGTTGCTCGTTCTTGTCGCGCTCGTGGCAATGAATCTGTTCGGCGTGTTCGAAGTGAACCTCGGCGGCGGCGCGATGAGCGCGGCCAGCCAGCTCGCGTCCAAACACGGCGCGCCCGGCGCGTTCTTCAATGGCGTGCTCGCCACTCTGCTCGCGACGCCTTGCACCGCGCCGTTTCTTGCGCCGGCGCTCGGCTTCGCGTTTCTCCAACCACCGCTGATCATTTTGCTGTTCTTCATCACGATTGGAACTGGCCTCGCGTCGCCCTACATCCTGTTGAGCGCGAAACCGGGCTGGCTGAAATTTTTGCCGCGACCCGGCGCGTGGATGGAAAAATTTAAAGTTGCGATGGGTTTCCCGATGCTGGCGACGGCAGTGTGGATTTTCTGGTTCACCGCGCCGCGCTTCGGTGACAGCGGCGCGCTGTGGCTCGGATTGTTTCTCGTCGTCGTCGCGTTCGCCGTGTGGGTCTGGGGACAATTCGTCCAACGCGGCGGCGGTCGTCGCGTCGTGGCGGTGATTCTTTGCCTCGCGATGCTTGCCGGAATTTACGCGTTCGCGCTCGAACACAAATTGCACTGGCGTTCGCCGTCGCGAAACGCGGAAACATTCTGGCAGCCATGGAGTCCCGAAGCCGTCGAGAAAGCGCGCGCCGAAGGCAGGCCGGTGCTGGTGGATTTCACCGCCGACTGGTGTTTGACGTGCAACATCTATGTGAAACCCGCGCTTGAGGATGCAAAGGTGCGGGCGAAAATCAAAGAGTCGAACACAGCCGCCCTGCTAGCCGACAACACAGATTCTCCGCCTGCGATTAAAGCCGAGCTGAAAAAATTCGGCAGCGCCGGTGTGCCGATGGTTTTGGTTTATCCGCGCGACGCGAGCCAACCGCCAATCGTTTTGCAGGAGTTTCCGACAGTCGGCGCGGCCAGGCGGCGCATTCTGGACGCGCTAACCAAAGCTGCGCCGTGAAATACGCCGGATAATTTTCGAATGTTCACGCTGCCCAATCTCCTGAGCGTGCTGCGAATTTTTCTTGTGCCGTTCATGCTACTGCTCGCATGGACAAGTTCTCCAAGACTTTTTCTGGCCTGCCTCATCCTCGCGCTGTTCACGGACATGGCCGACGGTTTTCTCGCGCGAAAGCTCAACCAATCCTCCGACTTCGGCGCGAAGCTCGATAGCTGGGCAGATTTCGTGACGTATCCCGCCCTGCCCTTCTGCGTGTGGTGGCTGCGGCCTGATGTGATCCACGAGGAAAAATATTTTCTGGCGGCGGGAATTTTCTTCTACATCGCCTCGGTTGTTTCCGGCTTCCTGAAATTTCGCCGCCTGAATGCGTATCACACCTGGGGCGGCAAAGTTGCGGTGATTCTGCTGGGCGCGGCTGCGCTGGTGATTTTCGCCGGAGGACCGGGCTGGCCGTTGCGCATCGTGATGCCGGTTGTCGTCTTGAGCGGGCTGGAGGAAATGGCGATCACCGCGACGCTTTCTGCGCGCCGCGCCGACGTGCCATCGCTATGGCATGCGATTCAAATCCGCCGGGAAACTCGACGGCAACCACGAATTGACACGAATGAATACGAATAAAAAATCCGCGTAAATCTGTGAAATCGGTGTAAAAAGAATTTGCGTTCATTCGTGTTCGTTGGTGGTTCAACTCTTCTTCCAGATCACCTCACGGCCGCGCACTTCGATTTCTCCGCGCGCCAGCGCGCCGACGACTTGCGGATACAATTCATGCTCCGCGCGATGAATCCGCGCGTGCAAGCTCGTCGGCGAATCGCCGGGCAGCACGGGCACGGTTTGCTGCGCGATGATGGGGCCGGTGTCCACGCCCTGATCCACGAAATGCACCGTGCAACCTGTCACCTTCACGCCGTAATCCAGCGCCTGCTTCCACGCCTCCAGTCCGGGAAACGACGGCAGCAGCGCCGGATGAATGTTGATGACGCGCCCTTCGAATGCGCGCAAAAATTCGCCCTTCAAAATCCGCATGAACCCGGCGAGCACAATCAAATCCACACGCGCCTCCCGCAGCGCCTCGATGTAGGCGCGCTCCGCGTCGTCATCGAGCTTCGTGCGGAATTTTCCCGGCGAAATAAATTTTGCGGGAATGTTTCGCTGGCGCGCGCGTTCGAGAATGCCCGCGTTCTCCACGTCGCTCAAAACGACGGCAACTTCCGCCGGAATTTTTCCCGCGAGGCACGCGTCGGCAATCGCGCCGAAGTTCGAGCCTTGGCCGGAACCGAGGATGCCGAGATGAAGTATTTTTCCGCCGAACACGGAGAACTTTTACAGGCAGAAACGATTTGGCCGCAAGCTTTGAAGCGGTTGGAGAAAGCCATACGGCGTTGTCACTATTTTAAGGAAGCGATTTGTCTCGCTTCGCTGCGCGTTTTTGCGCAAACTCTGGCATGACGAATAATAAGCCGAAGCGCCCCGTTCTCCGTAAACCTCTTGAAAATGGCCAGGTCTGGCGAGTGGGCAAAGCCAATCTTAGAGTCCAAATGGTCGGCAAACTTCTTGTTCATTACAAACTCGGGTTGCCCGCGGCCGTCCGCGTCCCGACTTCCATCACCGGCATCAGCACGCTGGAAAAATACATGAAGAAGAACAAGGCGAGCTTGATTCAGGGATAGTCTGGTTGGTCGCCTCTTAGACGAGACCTCGCGCCACCGATGAACGAGGAATTTCCGCCGGCAGTTCCGCCGACTTTGGCTTTGGAACCGCAAGCCGCTCCTCCCAAAGGCCCGTGGGGATTTTGGGCGACGCTTGGCTTGAGCGCGTTGATCGGGGTCGCATTCGTCGGAGTCCAAGCCATCGTGGTCGCGGTTTACGTCGCCGCGAAAATGATCGTGACGCGCAGCCAGTCGCCTCCTTCAGTGGAAGAGATTGAGTCGAACGGGTTCGTCATGGCGGTGATGACAATTTTGTGCGCGCCGGTCGTCGCCGGCCTTTCCATCCTTTTTGTCCGGCTGAGAAACGGGCCGTCCATCCGCGATTATCTGGGCTGGCATCTGCCGACGTTGAAACAATTTGTCCGTTGGACGGTCGCGTTGCTGGTTCTCGTCGTCGCGAGCGACTGGCTCACGCAGGCGCTTGGGCGACCGCTCATCCCGGATGTGATGGTCGAAATGTATCGAAGCTCCTACTTTCCGCCGCTGCTCTGGTTCGCTCTCATCGTAGCCGCTCCGCTCTCGGAGGAATT
This sequence comes from uncultured Verrucomicrobiota bacterium, assembly GCA_964389025.1. GTDB lineage: Bacteria > Verrucomicrobiota > Verrucomicrobiia > Limisphaerales > CAYMCQ01 > CAYMCQ01. The sequence goes on along the minus strand of CAYMCQ010000003.1, from coordinate 35,476 downwards.
TCTGTTCCGTGGATTTCTTTTTCGCGGCATCCAGAACTCCCGGCCCGGCCCGGTTGCAGCGATCCTCATAAGCTCGACGGCCTGGGCGGGCATCCATCTGCAATACGATTTTTATGGCATCGCAACGATTTTCGCCTCGGGAATTCTTCTCGGCCTGGCGCGGTTGAAAACAGGCTCCGTCCTGCTTTGCATGATGTTGCACGCGTTAATGAACCTGCTCGCGACTCTGGAAATCATCATTTGCTTTCCAGAATAGAAGCCGTCCCTGAAAACTAATTCACAAAAGTCACTTCGTTGGCCTGCAAGAGCGCGTGGGCGTATTCTTCCCACGGCGTCAAGGGCGGGCGCGGGCGCGTGTCATCGCTGCCGCGACGTTCCATTCGCTTCCTGAATTGCTGTCGCTCTTGAGGGGTCATCTCGCGGAGGCGTTTTCCGTCGTTGGAGATCGGGCGCACTGCGATGTCGTTCGACGCGACTTCCTTCGCCGGCAAAGTTTGCGCGATGAATTCGACGCCGAGCTTGATTTCTTCCGCGCGCGGCAGGCGCTGGAAAATGCGGTCGTAGAGAAACTGGATTCTGGCTTCGTCGGTTTTGCAATCTTTGAACTGCGACATCGCGGCGAGCCGTTTGGCCTGTTCGATGACAAGCGGGCTGTTCATGAAGAACAAAGCCTGCTGTGGCACGGTCGTGTCATGGCGCTTGCCGTTGGGCATGTCCGGATTGGCGAAATCGAAATTCACCAGCGTGTCCTCAACGTCCGAGCGGTCAATAAGCCCGTAAATCGCGCGTCGCGTTGAGTTGGGATTTTTTTCAAAATCAACCGGGCGACCGAACATGGTCTTGTCGAGCGAGCCGCCGATGGAGAGGAGTGAATCGCGGATCGCTTCGTATTCGAGCCGGCGGATGTTCGCGCGCCAGAGCAGTCGGTTGTTCGGGTCTTTCTCCGCGTAGCGCGGATTGTTGGCGCTGCTTTCCTGATAGACCGCCGAGAGCATGATGAGCCGGTGGATTTTCTTGATGCTCCAGCCTTCATCCATGAAACGGACGGCGAGGTAATTCAGCAACTCAAGGTGGCTCGGCTCCTCTGACATCGTGCCGAGGTCATCAGGCGTGGGGACGAAGCCTTCGCCGAAGTGGTGCAGCCAGATGCGGTTGATGATGCAGCGCGGCGTGAGCGGGTTGTTCCGGCTGGCGATGGCGGTGGCGAGTTCAAGCCGCCCGCTGCCATTCGTCCAAGCGGGACGATTCAGACCGGATAGCACTTCAAGAAACCGGCGCGGAACAATTTCACCGCGATTCCCGGCTTCACCGCGGATGAACAACGGCGAATCCTTTGGCCGCGCGGAATCTTCGACGACCATCGCGCGCATCGGCGCACCGGGCGAGGTCATTTCCAGCCGCGCGATTTCGCCGACGTTCCGGCGCATATCACGTTGAACGTCCCTGATGGCTTCGCGATCGCGCGCTTTTCTGGCCGCGGCAAATTTCGCTTCGACTTCCTGTTTCTCTTTTTCGAGTTCCATCCGGCGCTTGTAGTAGGTCAGATATTCCGGCGTCTCGTAGATTTTGGAAATGACCGGCTCCACTTCAGGCCGCTTGCAGCTCGCGAAAATTCCGTGCAGCGAATAATAATCCTTCTGCGGAATCGGGTCGAACTTGTGGTCGTGGCAGCGCGCGCACGTGACGGTCAGTCCGAGAAAACCTTTCGTCACGACATCAATCTGGTCGTTGATGATGTCGTGCTGCATTTCCATGAAGCGGTCGCCGACGGTCAGGAAGCCGAGCGCGGCCAGATTTCCGGCATTGCGTTTCGTCGCCGGCAATTTGTCCGCCGCGATTTGTTCGACGATGAAAACGTTGAACGGTTTGTCCTCGTTGAAACTGCGGATGACATAATCACGATACGTCCAGGCGTAGGGATTGTTCGGGTCTTCGCGCTGGCGGCGGATCTGCCCCTTCGTGTCGCTGTAACGCGCCACGTCGAGCCAGTGGCGTCCCCATCGCTCGCCGTATTGCGGCGATGCGAGCAGGCGATCCACAACTTTCGCGAAGGCATCCGGTGAATTGTCAGCCTCGAACGCGTCAACCTGCTCCGGCGTCGGCGGCAAGCCAATCAAATCAAACGTCGCGCGGCGGATGAGCGTGCGTTTGTCGGTGGGCGGATTTGGCTTCAGATTTTTTTCTTCGAGCTTGGCGAGGATGAAATTGTCAACAGGCGTTTTGCACCACGAAGAATCTTTCACCGCCGGCACAGTCGTGTCTTTGATGGGTTGCCACGCCCAGTGTTTGTAGTTCGCGTCCTTCCAATCTTTCTGCGCGGCAGTCGCGACGCGCGGATCCGGCGCGCCCATCTTCACCCACGATTCAAGGTCGGCGATCTGCTCGTCGGAAAGTTTCTTGTTCTTCGGCGGCATCTGCAGATCGGGGTCGGTGTAACGAACTGCCTTGATGAGGAGACTTTTTTCAGGGTCGCCGGGAACGATGACCGCGCCAGATTCACCGCCCTTCAAAACACCGTCGCGCGTGTCGAGCAGCAGGCCGGCTTTGACTTTTTCCGATTGCTGACTGTGGCACTTGTAACAATTGTCCGCGAGGATGGGGCGGATTTTGTTTTCGAAGAATGAGGTTTGCGCCGGAGTGGGGGCGGCGGCGAAACAAGCCATGAACGGCGCAAACAAAGCACCAAGCACCAAGCACCAAGCACCAGTGAAGCTCCAAACCTCAAACTTCAAACACCGCCGCGAGAGCCGTTGGCGCTTGGAGCTTGAAGTTTCTCTGGAGCTTGGATGTTGGAGCTTGGAATTTTTCATCACGCCATTATCGCTTTCACCACTTCCGCCTCGCGCGTCAACGCGCTGCCCGCGATGTCGGTGAGGTGATAGTCGCGTCCGTTGTAGCGGTAGCTCAGTTTTTTGTGATCAAAACCGAGCAGCGCGAGAATTGTCGCGTGCAAGTCGTGGGTGTGGACTTTGTTTTCCGTCGCGGCTGCGCCGAATTCATCCGTCGCGCCGTGAATCATCCCGCGCTTCACGCCCGCGCCGGCGAGCAATGTCGTGAACGCCTTCGCGTTGTGGTCGCGACCCGGATTGTCGTTGCCGTTGCGGTCGCGGACGGGTTTCCGACCGAATTCGCCGCCCCAGATGACGAGCGTGCTGTCAAAAAGATTTCGCTGCTTCAAATCCTGGATGAACGCGGCGAGCGGCTGGTCAATGTCGCGCGCGCGCTCGGGCAAACGGTCTTCGATGTCCTGATGATGATCCCAGCCGCCGGCCCACACTTGAACGAAGCGAACGCCGCGCTCAATGAGCCGGCGCGCGATGAGCAGTTGATTTCCTTGAGTCGAGCGGCCGTAAAGTTCGCGCATCGCCGCCGGTTCTTTTTGGATGTCGAAAGCGTCGGTCGCCTCGGTCTGCATCTTGAAAGCCATTTCGTAGGACTGCAATCGCGCTTCCAGTTGCGCGTCCTTCTGCAGATTCTGCGCGTGCAGTTCGTTGAGCTTGTGGACGAGGTCAATCTGCCGGCGTTGTTCGTCGAGCGGCGTGTAGCGGTTGCGGATGTTCTGTATCAACTGGTCAACGGACGCGACCTTTGTGTTGATGCTGACGCCCTGATAAACGCCCGGAAGAAAAGCGGATTGCCAGTTCGACGTGCCGCCCGCGGGAATTCCGCCGGGGCGAAGCGAAATGTAGCCGGGCATGTTTTGATTCTCAGTGCCGAGCCCGTAAAGCACCCACGAGCCGAGGCTTGGCCGCGCGAGGCGCGACGAGCCGGTGTTCATGAAAACTGTGGCGACTTCATGCGCGGGAATGTCCGTGTAGCACGAGCGCACGACGCACAAATCGTCAACAAGTTCGCCGAGCTTCGGAAAAACTTCGCTGACTTCGATGCCGGAACGTCCCTTGCGCGAAAACTTGAACGGCGACGCCATCGCCACTCCACCGCCACCGCCGGGAATCTCCTTGCCGTCATATTGCGCGAGCGCCGGTTTCGGATCCCAGGTGTCCACGTGCGACGGCGCGCCCTGAGCGAAGATGTGCACGACATGTTTCGCCTTCGCCGGGAAATGTGGCTGGCGCGGCGTGATCGTCGCGATGGATTCGACCGCGGACGCGGAAGATTCAAAAAAGTTTTTGGCGAGCAGCGCGGAGAGGCTCAACGCGCCAAAGCCCATGCCGGCGCGCTGCAAGAATTGCCGGCGCGTGATAAAAAAATCTCCCGGTTTGGCGGAATGTTCTTGGGCGTTCATGGCTCAAATCATACATTACACGACGCGCCTGGCGACAGTAAGGTTTCGCCAAAATTGCAGGAGTCGAGCCAAAAAATGAGCAGAACAAAGCAACTCAAAGGCGAATGTCAGCATTGCGGCGGGCATCTGTCGTTCCCGGCGGAAGGCATCGGACTGACCGCGACATGCCCGCATTGCGGTCAGGAAACCGAATTGTTTCTCGCGACGCCGAAAGTGGAATCCGCCGTGCCGGTGAAGGGAATTATTTATTCAATCATCGCGCTGTTGATCCTTGGCGGCGGAACCGCGGCGCTGTTGATCCGGCTGAAACACGAGCAACACATCGTCACCGAAAAAAAACGCGCGCTGGCCGCGTTAAAAAATCCAAACCCGGGCGATAGCGAACCGACGCCGACGGAACTTGCGGCCAAGGCCGGCTTTCGCGTTTCGGCAATCAAGCTGGAAAAGACGCAAGGCACCGGCATAGTCCACGCCGTGGGCACGGTTCAAAATGCGACCGGCAGAAAGTGTTTCAGTGTGAAGATTGATCTGGACGTCCTTGATGCGTCCGGCCAGAAAATCGGAAACGCAACCGACCAGGTCTCAACGCTCGAACCCAAAGCAGAGTGGAAATTCAACGCGCTCGTCGTCGAATCAAAAGCCGCTTCGGCTACACTGGCTTCGATCAAAGAAGATCAGTGACTTGCCTGGCTTCGTGACCGCTCGCCTCCTGTGTTTTTTGTCTCTACTCACTCGTAAAGCACCGGCAGCAGGACGAGCGTGAGGAGCGCGACGCTGCCTATATTGAAACGGTCTGATCGGAGACGTCATGCTTGCGGTGAAACATTCGATAGAGGCCGGGCAACACGAGCAGCGTAAGCGCGGTAGAAGACAGGATTCCGCCGATGACGACGGTGGCGAGCGGGCGTTGCACTTCCGCGCCCGTGCCGGTGGCCAGCGCCATCGGCACGAAGCCGAGCGAGGCGACAAGCGCGGTCATCAACACGGGGCGCAGGCGGGTGAGTGAACCTTCAGTGATGGCTTCGTCGAGGGGCTTGCCTTCGGCGCGAAGTTTGTTGATGAAAGAAATCATCACCACGCCGTTGAGCACCGCGACGCCGCTCAACGCGATGAAACCGACGCCAGCCGAGATGGAAAGCGGGATGTCGCGCAACCACAGTGCGGCCACGCCGCCAGTCAGCGCCAGCGGCACGCCGGTGAAGACGAGCAGCGCGTCTTTCACGGAGCCGAACGTCGTGAACAACAGCAGGAAGATCAGCAGCAGCGTGATGGGCACGACAATCTCCAGTCGCTTCGCCGCCGAGATGAGTTGCTCGAACGTGCCGCCCCACGCGGTCCAGTAACCGGCGGGGATCTCCACCTGCTCGCGGACCTTCTGCTGCGCCTCGGTCACGAACGAGCCGAGGTCGCGACCGCGCACGTTCGCGGTGACGACGACGCGGCGTTTGCCGTTCTCGCGATTGATCTGGTTCGGGCCGGGCGCGATCTCGATGTCCGCCACTGCAGTCAGCGGGACGTAGGCGCGCGGGTTGATCGCCTCCAAACTTGCCGGGCGCGGGAAAACGGCGCGGCCCGCCGGCTTTTCCGACTCCTCGTGCGGCGCAAGCGGAATGGGAATCCGTTTGATGGCCTCGATGTCTGTGCGGAGATTTTCCGGCAGGCGCACGGCGAGATCGAACCGCCGGTCGCCCTCGAAGACTTCGCCCGCAGTTTTCCCCCCGAGCGCGATCTCGATGACTTCCTGCACGTCGGCGATGTTGAGGCCGTAGCGGGCGAGCGCGTCGCGTTTCAGGTGAATGGTCATCAACGGCAGGCCGGTGGTCTGTTCAAGCTTCACGTCCGCCGCGCCGGTCACGGTGGCGAGCACCTTTTCAACGGCTTGGCCGGTTTCCTCCAGCACCTCCATGTTGTCGCCGAACACCTTCACCGCCACGTCGGCGCGCACGCCGGAAATGAGTTCGTTGAAACGCATCTGGATCGGTTGCGTGAACTCGTAATTGTTGCCCCGCAACTTCGTCACCGCTTCCTCCATCTCGCGGACGAGTTGGGCTTTTGGCTTCTTCGGGTTCGGCCACTCGGAGCGCGGTTTCATGATGACGTAATTGTCCGACACGCTCGGCGGCATGGGATCGGTGGCGATTTCTGCCGTGCCGATTTTGGCGAGCACGTTTTTCACTTCGGGAAATTCCTTGAGCCGTTGTTCCAAGACACGCTGCATCTCGATGGCCTGCGACAAACTTGTGCCCGGAATCCGCAGCGCGTGCAACGCGATGTCGCCCTCGTCAAGGCTGGGAATGAATTCGCTGCCCATGCGCGACGCGGTGATGCCGCTGACCACGACGAGCACCACTGCCGCCAGCGCGACGGCAGGCCGGTGGTTGAGACAGAATTGCAGCAGCGGGCGATACATCGCCTTCGCCGCGCGCATCACGATGTTTTCCTTTTCCGAAACCTTGCCGCCCAGCAGCAGCGCAACCGCCGCCGGGATGAATGTCATCGCCAGCACGAGCGCCGCGGCGAGCGCGATGATGACCGTCCACGCCATCGGGTGGAACATTTTGCCCTCGACGCCCGTGAGCGTGAGGATCGGCAGATAGACGATCATGATGATGAACATGCCGAAGAACGCGGGCCGCACGACTTCGCGGCTCGCGCTCAACACCACGTCGAGCCGTTCGGCGCGCGTGAGCAGGCGTCCGCGATGCTTCTGCTCCCCGGCGATGCGGCGGATGCAATTTTCCACGGTGATGACCGCGCCGTCCACGATGAGGCCGAAGTCGAGCGCGCCCAGGCTCATCAGGTTGCCGCTGATCTTGTGCTGCACCATGCCGGTGATCGTGAACAGCATCGAAAACGGAATGACCAGCGCCGTGATGAGCGCCGCGCGGAAGTTGCCGAGCAGCGCGAACAGGATCGCGATGACGAGCAGCGCGCCCTCGAACAGGTTCGTCTTCACCGTGTTGATTGTGGCGTTGACGAGGTCGGTGCGGTTGTAAAGCGTGCGCGCCACCACGCCTTCGGGCAGCGTGCGGTTGACCTCGTCCATCTTGGCGTGAACGCGCTCGGAGACGGTGCGGCTGTTCTCGCCGATGAGCATGAACACCGTGCCGAGCACAACTTCCTTGCCGTTCTCCGTCGCCGCGCCGGTGCGCAGTTCCGAACCGATCACCACATCCGCCACATCGTGAATGTGAATCGGCTGGCCGTCGCGATGGCTCACCACGATGTCGCGAATGTCCGCGATGCCGCCGACCTGGCCGGGCGCGCGGATGAGATATTGTTCGCCGTGCCGCTCGATGTAACCCGCGCCGACGTTGGCGTTGTTGCGCGCGAGCGATTCCATCACGTCGCGCAGACTCAAGCCGTAACTGAGCAGCTTGTCGGGCTGCGGCGTGACGTGGAATTGTTTCACGTAGCCGCCGATGGTGTTGACCTCGACGACGCCGGGCAGATTGCGCAGTTGCGGTTTGACGATCCAATCCTGCGCCTCGCGCAAATCCATCGGGGTGTATTCACCGCCGCCGGGTTTCCGCGCGCCGGGTTCGGTCTCGACGGTGAACATGTAAATTTCGCCGAGACCGGTGGAAATCGGCCCGAGCGACGGCTCGACGCCGGGCGGCAGTTTGCTTTTCACCTCCTGCAAACGCTCGTTGATGAGCTGTCGCGCCCAGTAGATGTCCGTGCCGTCCTTGAACACGACGGTGATCTGCGACAGGCCGTAGCGCGAGAGCGAGCGCGTGTAATCAAGTCGCGGAAGGCCGGCCATAGCGGTCTCGATGGGGAACGTGACGCGCTGCTCGGCTTCGAGCGGCGAGTAACCGGCGGCCTCGGTGTTGATCTGCACCTGGACGTTGGTGATGTCCGGCACGGCGTCGATCGGCAGGCGGTTGAAGTTCCACGCGCCGAGCACGGCGACGGCGAGCGTGGCGAGGATGACGAGCCAGCGTTGGCGGATGGAGAAGGAAAGAATTTTTTCGAGCATAGGAGTATCAGAGTTTGACGCCAAATTTGCCGAGGGCGAAAACCAGCGCGCCGTAGCTGCCGAGCATGGCCACGACAGACGCCCCGAGCGCTGGATAAAAATCCATGCCGCGTTTCAGCAGCAGCGGCAGCGCGAGAAACAACACCAGCGACGGCAGCACCAGCCAGAGAATGCTGGTGGAAAGCGCGGCGATTTTTTGCGCGTCGCGCGTGTCGTGCCAGAGCCAGACGAACGCGAGCAGTGACGTGAGCGGCAGCGACGCCAGCAGGCCGCCCACGAACGAACTGCGCTTGGCGATCTCCGCCACGGCGACGACGACTGCCGCGCTGACCAGAACTTTGACGAGGTATTGGTTCATGGTTGGGCAGGAGACTCCTTCTTCCCTTCAACCGGCTTTAGCTTTGCTTCGAGCGCTTTGATCGCCGCGCCCAATTTCTTCACATTCTCCTCCGTCGCCTTTTGCGCGCCGGCGGCGCCGGACTTGTCAATGGCGGCGGCGAGTTTTGTGATTTCCTTGGAGCCTTCCTCGGCGGCGGCTTTGTTATCGGCGGCGACTTTACCCGGCAGCGCCTTCACCAGGTCGCGGATGGCAAAGGCGTGATCATGTGCCTCGCCCAAATCCTTGGCCGTCACGACCTTGTCCAGCTTGGCTTCCTGCTTGTGGATTTCCGCCCAAATCTCCTCCACGGTCGCCGGAATTTTGGTGAAGTGGCTGTGTCCCGAGCCGCCCGCTTTCGGCGACGGTTTTTTTGCGGGCTTCTCCTGGGCCAGGAGCGGAGTTGCAGTGAAGGCGATGCAGGCGGCCAGGCCCGTCGCGAGGAGTGCGTTTTTTTTCATGGGTCGTTTTTGGTTTTGTTGGTCGGTTATGGTTGCGGATTGCGGGGCAAAGTTTCCGGCGGCGCGGTCGGCTCCGCGTCCGGGCCGGGATCGCGATTGCGTTCCATGTTCTCGTGAATGTGAAAATGCTCGTCCTTGTTGAGCGGAAAATCCTCCGCGAATCGGGTGTGCTGATAGCCGTGCAATTGCAGCAGCAGCAGGATCGATCCGGCGGCCAGCAGCAGGATGTTGCAGGCGCGGCTGAGACGCGTGAACGAAGCGGTCTTGCGCCAGTTCACCAGAAAGAACCACATGCCGGTCAGCGCCAGGATTTGTCCGATCTCCACGCCCACATTGAATGAGAGGATTCGCACGATGAGTCCTTCTTGGCCGAGCGGCAATTGTTGCAGCCGGGTGGAAAGACCGAATCCGTGGATCAATCCGAACAGGAACACCGCGCCCAGAAGGTTGGGCGATTGCATCTGAATGTATTTGCGGAAACCGTCGAGGTTGTCGAACGCCTTGTAACAGACGGTCAGCGCGATCACGGCGTCAATCAGGTAGAAGTTCGCCTTGATGTGCAGCAGCGTCGCGAAGATCAGCGTGATGCAATGTCCCAGCGTGAACGCGGTGATGAATTTCACGATGTCCGTGAACTTTGTCAGAAAGAAGATAACGCCGAACAGGAACAGCAGATGGTCGTAGCCGGTCAGCATGTGGGTCGCGCCCAGCTTGACGTATTCGAGGTTGCCGCCTTCCAGGATGCCCTGTTTGTCGGCATCCGAGATGCCGTGCGCGGAAGCGGTGAAGGCTGCCAGCAACAGCGTGGCGATAATCGTGATGTATTTCATCGCTCTTCTTAGTGATCGTGCGTTGCGCCGGATTTGAGGATGTCCGCCTTGATGACGAAGCTGCCTTCGGCGACATAACGCTGGCCCGCTTTCATGCCGGAGGTGATTTCCACCCAGTCGCTGTCGCTGCGGCCCGTTTCGATCACGAGCGGTTCGTAGAGATTCCCTTCGTTGACGAATACCACCGTCCAGTCGCGGAACGCCTGCACCGCGCCGGGTTTCACGGCGAGCGGCACTTCAACTTCCTCGAACATCACTTCGCCGGTCACGAACAGGCCGGGCCGCCAATCGCCGCCCGCGTTGTCCAACACCACACGCGCGAGCAACGTCTGCGTGTTCTCCGCGCCGAACGGCGAGACGTAGCCGACCTTGCCCTCCGCCTTCGGCAAACCTTCGCCACCGTCAATCATCACGGGCTGGCCGGTCTTCACGCGCGCGGCGTCCTGCCGGAAGATGTTCAAGTCCACCCACACGCTGCCGAGATCGGCGATGATGAAAATCGCCTCGCCTTCGCCGACGAATTCGCCGGGCGCTGCATGTTTCTCGATGATCGTGCCCGCGAGTTCCGACTTTACTTCATACTTCTGCAAACTCTCGTTGCTCTCGACGACGGCCAGCACTTCGTCCTTCTCGACGCGGTCGCCGAGGCGCTTGCGGACTTCCTTGAGCACGCCGGGATAGCGCGGCACGACGTGTTTCATCTGCTCCTCGTTGACGCGGATGCGGCCGTTGACCTTGAGCGTGGATTTGATTTTCGCCGGGCCGGCCGTTTCAACAACGACGCCGGAACTCTTCGCCGCTTCGGGCAAAAGCTCGACGCGCGCTTCCGGTGAATCGTATTGCCAGCGATGGCTTTTGCCGCCGCGTTCCGCCGTGACGGTGACTTTGAACGAGTGCGGCTCATACACAACCAGTCCCGGATCGCCCGCAAGATAATCGCCCTCCGGTTTGAACTGATGAACGTCCGTGCGCCCGCCGAGGCGATCCAGTTGAACCGCCAGCTTCACCTGCGCCGGAGCAACGGGTTTGTCCTTCTCGTAAAAGTAAACGCGGAACTGCGGCGGCACACCGGCTTCGAAGATCGTGACCTCGGCGGCGAAATCGCCCTCGCGCAACAAGCGTCCGCGATGCGGGCCGCGTTCGAACTCGGCGGCGGCGGGCGCGGCGTGGTCGCCGTGGCCGCCATGAGCGTCGAGATTGTGGCTGTCTTTGTTTTTAAGCGCCAGCAGGGTCAGCCCCGCGCCGAGCGCGAGGACGATGGCAAACGTGATGATCTGTTTCTTTTTCATGGTGTGTTTCAAGGTTGGGAAACTTTCGGGGATTGGGTTGATGCCGGCGACAGCGGTTCGCCGAGGATTTTTTCGATTTCGATGACGAACTGGTGATAGGCGACGGCGGCGGCGATGCGTTGCAGACGGAGTTCCAGCAACGTGCGCTGGGCATCGAGCAGTTCCAGTTGCGAGAAGCGCGCCCGCTCGAACCCTTCGCGCGCCAACTGCAACACGGTTTCCGCATCAGGCAGCATCTCACGGTCGAGCGCATCGAGTTCCGTTGCGGCGTGAAGGAGTTCTTGAGAGATGCCAAACAGCGCGGTGCGCAAACGAAGTTCCGCGCCGGTCTGCTCCACGCCCGTTTTATCACGCAAGGCCCGGGCTTCGGCGCGCGCGCCCTGTTGCCGGTCGCTGAACGGCAACGGCAGCGAAAACTGAAACACGAAACCCGCGTCGTCCGTCCCGGCGAATTGCCGCACGCCTGCGCCCGCCGTGAGATCGGGCCGGCGGCGCGCGTCGGCGAGTTTGATCTCCGCGTCGCGCACGGACTTTTCACCGGCCCAGCGCGCGAGTTCGGGACTGTGGTTGATGCGCGCGGCCAGTTCGTCGAAGGACGGCACGGCGGGGCGAATGAACAAATCCGCCTGCGCTTCCGCGAAGGTAGCGTTGGTCGCGCCCCACAGCGCGGCCAACTGGCGGCGCGCGACGAGCAACTCGTGTTCGGCGTGTTCCTCGGCGATGCGCGCCTTGGAAAGCAGGATGTTCGCGCGCTTTTCCTCGATGGGCGACGCCCTCCCGGCGGCCACGCGGCGTTGGGCGAGCGTGAGCGTTTCCTCCGCCAGCTTCGTGGCTTCGCGGGCCAGAGCGACTTCGTGCTGGTCGCCGACGACGTGGACGAACCGCTCGGCCACGGCGGCGAGGACTTCCACGCGGGCGAGTTCCGCTTCGGTGCGTTTGCGTTCGCGGGTTGCGTCGGCGACCTGAATGCGCGCCCTGCGCTTGCCGCCAAGCTCGATGATCTGGCTCAATTGCAGCGTGGTCTGGGCGGAATGCGCGCCGCGAAAATCTCCCGTGCCCAACGCGTCTTCCACGCCGAGCGAAAGCGCGGGATTGGGGCGCACGCCAGATTGCAGCCTGCGGGCTTCGGCGGCTTGCAGATCAAAGCCGTGCGCGATGAGCAAGGGATTGCGCGCGAGCGCAAGAGTGGCGACTTCGCGCAAAGTAAGCGCGGCAGGCGGCGGCGTGGGCGGCGCGTTGGTTGTGTTTTCCGCGGCAGTTCCGACTGCGACGCAGGCGACTACTCCCGCCAGCGCGAGACTAACGAATGGACGATGTAATTTTGACATAAGCAATCCACGGACAAATAGACAAAAGGAATTCGCGGCAAGCACCATCACTCGACGGGTTGCGAAACAAAAAGGTCTGAACGCGCCGCGCAGTGCGGCCGATTCAGGCGCAGCGAGAAATCAAATTAGGAGGACGGTCGCGCGCAAGCAAAGCAAGCCTGCGGCCAGCGGTGGCGGTGGGTGCGCGGCAAACGCAGACGCGGCTTTTGCCGAAGCCGGCCCGGCTTCGGTCAGTGAGGCAGCCTGCAACACCCATTGCCGCGAGGGTGAGTGGGAAATTCCATGCCGTGAATTGATCTGGTTCTGGACTTCGCAGTTGCTGAAATGAAGAACGTGATCATTTCCTTCATGATCGAGGTTCGAAAAAAAGGCAGCCGCCAGCCCCAACGGTTGTTCATGGTCATGCTCAGTCGCTTCCTGACCGTCGCGGTGCGATAGCACCATGTCCACATGATTACCGTGAGCGCGAACGACGACTTCGTGTTCGTGACCATGCGCTCCGGCCAGCCAGATGGCGGTGGCATTAAATGCCGGCTGGAAATTGGCGACGACGAAAAAACCAAGCGCGAGCAGTCCGATGAACCACCGGATACTTCCGACTTGAATTGGGGCAATCCCGTCCGTGTGCGGCCAGAGAGTTGACCGCGACGAGAAGCGGGGCAAGCGCCTTTCGGGGCTTTGATAATGCTTGGATCCGTTCACAACCAGGGTGAACAAGGTCATGATGTATTGATGGTCGCCGCGCATCAGTGGGAGTCGTCTTCCGCTTCGCAGGCGAGAAAATCGAGGCTTGGAACTGATTCCAACCGGCAGTGCAAGGTCATTGGCAGGCAGGTGACCGCCACCAGAACAACCGAAATGTTTCTTAAGAGCTGCACGCCGGATATGGATAAGCAAAGCGCAAGAAATGTTCAATCAAATCTTTTCAAATCTTTTCCGCGTTTGGACGATACCTCGAAAATGGCGGAAATAAGGGCACGGTTAAGATGATGGCTTCGCCAGATAATATTTCTCCGTGTATTCCTTCACCATCCGCCATGTGTTGAACTGTGGCACGAGCGTGGTCATGGCGCGGCGGATTTTTTTGATCCATTCGCGAGGGATTCCCTTTTCATCGCGATTGAAAAAACAGGGAATCACTTCCCCGGTCAGCGTCTTGAAAAGATTTTCGCTGTCGAGACGGTCCTGTTCCTCGACGGAATCGGGATGCGAATCGAGGCCGATGGCAAAACCATTCGAGCCGTCGCAGCCTTCGCGCCACCAGCCATCAAGAATGCTCATGTTCAGGCAGCCGTGGCAGCTCGCTTTCATGCCGCTCGTGCCGCTGGCTTCGAGCGGACGGCGCGGATTGTTCAACCAGACGTCGCAGCCGCTGACCATCTGCCGCGCGACATGCACATCGTAGTTTTCGATGAAGACGAGATGGCCTTGCAGGTCGGAAAATTTGCTGAGGTGAATGATGTATTGGATGTAACGCTTGCCGTCGTCGTCGCGCGGATGCGCTTTGCCGGCGAAAATGAATTGAATGGGATGCTGTTTGTCGCGCGCGAGCTTCACGATGTTCTGCATCTGCTGAAAAACCAGCGGCGCGCGTTTGTATGTGGCGAAGCGGCGCGCGAAGCCGATGGTGAGCGCGTCGGGATTTAAAAGCTGATCGAACGCGATGAAGTCGCCGTGCGTGAGGCGCTGGTGCTGGAGAAGCAAGCGGCGCCGCGCGAATTCAATCAACTCGCGGCGCAAGTTGTAGCGCAGCGCCCAGATTTCTTCGTCGGTGATGAATTCGGGGTCGTTGACGCGATTCCAGAATTCGACCGAGTTGATCTCCTTTTCCCACTCATGACTGCCGTGAACGCGCCAGAAGCGGGTTTCTTCCCCGCCGGGCGCGGGAGGACCTTGTTGACCGTTCGTGAGTTTGCGCCGCCAAAATTTGCGAACGGGACCTTTCATCCAGCCGAGCAAGTGAATCCCGTTCGTGATGTGGCCAATGGGAACTTCGTCCACGGTCTTGCCAGGATAAAGCTGCTGCCACATGTGACGGCTGACGCGCCCGTGCAGTTCGCTGACGCCGTTGGCCGCGCGCGAAACTTTCAGAGCGAGGACGGTCATGCAGAACGGCTCGTGCTCGTCCGGCTTTTTGATGCGGCCAAGCGCCATGATTTCGGAAAATGGAACGCCAAGCTGCGCTGCGTGGCGATGCAACGCGTAATTCATCAAGTCGGGACTGAAACGATCGTGGCCGGCTTCAACCGGCGTATGCGTTGTGAAAATGCACTCGCGCTTCGTCGCTTCAAGCGCCTCGGCAAAAGTTTTTCCGGCGGAAATCTTTTCGCGCATCAGCTCCAGCGTGAGAAACGCCGCGTGCCCTTCGTTCATGTGGAAAACCGACGGCGCGACGCCGAGCGCGCGAAGCAATCGCACGCCACCGATGCCGAGCAAAATTTCCTGCATGATTCGCGTGGTGGTGTCGCCGCCATAAACCCGCAGGGTCAGGTCGCGATGGAGCTGTTCGTTCTCCGGAAGATTGGTGTCGAGCAGATAAACCGGCACGCGCCCGACGCTCACGCGCCACGCGTGAAAACGGACGTTGCTCATTCCGATCTCGACTTCGCAAACGAGCGGCTCGCCTTTGTCATTCAGCACCGGCGTGATGGGAAGATTTCTTGGGTTGAGATGAGTGTAGTATTCAGTTTGCCAGTTGTTCGCGTCGAACGTCTGTTGAAAATAGCCTTCGCGATAGAACAAACTGATGCCGCCGAAACCGATGTCCAGGTCGCTCGCGGATTTTGCGTGGTCACCGGCGAGAATGCCGAGGCCGCCCGCGGCGATGGGCAGCGTTTCGTGGAAACCAAACTCGGCGGAGAAATACGCCACGGGATTCTTTCGCAACTGCGGCGCATGTTTGTCTCCCCAAGTGTGCGGCTCGTGGATGTAATCGCCGAACGCCTGCAACACTTCACGGACGCGCTGTGCGAATTCGTGGTCTTGCAGCCGCACGCGCAGTTCGTAGCCGGAAACTTCGTGGAGAATCGCGACGGCGTTGTGGTAAAGATTCTGCCAGCCGCGAGGTGAAAGTTCCTGAAAAATTTCCTGCGCCTCCTGGTCCCATGTCCACCAAAGATTGCGGGCGAGTTTGTCCAGGCCGGAAACCAGTTCATCCAATTCGCCGGTTGTCAGTGGTTTCTTTGTCATTTCGTCAAAAAGCAAAATTATATTTGAGCCACACGCTATTCACGCGACGCGGCCGTCGCAAGAAAATCCAAAATTTACTTCTTAATCTTAATCTTAATCTTAATCTGGCAGTTAAAAGGCAGAGTAAGAGTAAGATTAGGATTAAGATTAAGAAAAGTAGCCCGTGAGAAAATATTTGCACGTCATCACGACCGGAATCCAGAACAGCATGGCGTATCGGTTCAATTTTTTTACGCGCGCGCTGCTCGGGTTTGTTCCGCTCATCGCGGTTCTCTACGTGTGGCGGACGGTTTACGAGGGCAACCGTGGCGCAAGTGTGGGCGATTATTCGTTCGGGCAGATGGTTTCCTATTACCTGCTCATCGTCATCGTGGACGCGCTCACGGCGGTGAACGAAGACGACTGGCAAATCGCCACGGACATCCGCGAGGGAAACATCAATCAATTCCTGCTCAAGCCGATCAATTATCTCTATTACCGGCTCGCGCTGTTTTTTTCGGGACGGCTGGTCTATACCGCGTTCGCAATTGTGCCGGTTGCGCTGTTCATTTTTTTCATGCGAAAATATTTCGCGCCGCCGCCAGACGCCGCGACGATGGGTTTGTTCTCGATTTCGGTTTTGCTGACGGCGCTGATCCAATTTTTCACCTCCTACGCGATGGCGCTGCTGGCGTTCTGGCTGTTGGAGGTTTCGACATTCATTTTCATCGTCTATGCGTTCGAATACATCGCGAGCGGGCATTTGTTTCCGCTGGATATTTTGCCGGCGACGGTTCAAAAGCTTCTCGCATTCACGCCGTTTCCGTATCAACTCTATTTTCCCATCAGCATCTACCTCGGCAAAGCTACCGGCGCGGCGTTGTGGCAGGGATTGGCGATCCAATTGTTCTGGGTTGTGCTGACTTATGGGCTGGCGCGGTTTGTTTGGAGTCGGGGTATTCGCAAATACGCTGCATACGGCGGATGAAATGAAAACATTCAAACGATACTTTGGCATCTACGCCGCGCTCTGGAAAAACTCCGTCGCGCGCGAAATGTCCTTCAAGTCCAACTTCATCCTTTGGATTTTTGTCGAGGTGCTGTGGTTCGCGCTGCAATTGAGTTTCATCGGCGTGATTTATCTGCACACCGATCACATTGCGTCGTGGAAAAAATGGGAGGTCGTGATGCTGGTGGGCGCGAGCCATTTCATTCAGCAGATTTTCCAGGCGTTTTTTCTCATCAACTGCACGAACCTTTCCGAACTCGTCCGCACGGGCAAGTTTGATTTTCTCCTTTTGCTTCCACTCAACACGCGGTTCGTTGTTTCGTTTCGGCAAGTTGACCTCGGCGGATTCGTGAACGCCGCCTCAGCCGTCGCAGTCATGACGTTCGCCGCGCATAAGATGGAATATGTTCCGACGCTCGCGCAAATCTTCGGCTTCCTCGGGTTGTGCGTTTGCGGAATCATCATTCATTACTCGCTGATGTTTCTGCTGGCGACGGTGAGTTTCTGGACCGTGCGCGCGCAGGGAATCGTCTGGGGCTACTACAACATGTTCCAGATCGCGCGAATGCCCGACGAGGCCTTTCGCGGCATCTTCAAAGGAGTTTTCACGTTCGTGATCCCGATGCTGCTCGTCACGAACGTTCCCGTGCGCGTGCTCGTGAACAAAGTCGCGTCGCCCGGCCAGATGCTTTTGCTCGTGGCGATGAGCGTGGTTTGCTTTGTGATTTCGGAATGGGGCTGGCGCGTTTCAATCAAGCGATACACGAGTGCGAGTTCGTAGGAAATGTTTCTGCAAAAATATTCCGAAGGAATTACGTCATTCAGCCCAGCGTTGCACGACGGAGTCGGGCTACGCTGGGTGGCGAATCACAAATTGAAATCTACCCCGAAGGGGTTGAATCAAATTGCAGCGAGGTGATGCAACCCTGTTGGGGTTGATGATTTTTTGGACGTTTACCCAGGGTAGTCGCGTCGCTCCAACCCTGGGCTGAGTGATGGAATCCCGTTGGGATTCGGAGCGCGGGCTTGCGGCACAGTAAGGGTAGTCTCTCTCGTGGCGTCACCTGAACAGCTCTTCGAACTTTTCTGGATCAAACTCCTTTAGTCGCTCGGCAAACTCGTTGACGTAGAACATATCTGGCGTGAACTTCTGCGCACGAACTCGGATTTGGAAATTGGGCTTCTCCGGTTTGGAATCGAATAACACCAATCCGACACCAAACAACATGCTCAACGCTTCAAGACGGCTTAGGTCTTCGAGCGTCATTGACGTTGGCATTGCGATGTATGTCTTTGTCGAAAACAGCCGGTAGGCAATCGCCTGTCCAAATGCCACCACTGGCTGCGCCGGATCTGTTTTGATTTCCGCAGACACAATCTCGATTGGAAACTTGATTAGGTTTGAGGCTAACGGCTTGTAAACACCTACAACGTCTGGCGTGCCCCACTTCTTTCCCATCGCTGCGCCACCAAGCGATGCTGCATCCGTTGCTTCATCCAAGTCGTTCTTTAGCCACTCAGCAAACGGCTCGTAAAAATCTTCTTCTTTTAACTTTGGTATTTCAGGAGCGAGTTCTCCGTCCTCTTCGTTTTTCGCTGGCGTAGCTGGACCAGGCACGAAAAGTCCACGACTAGGCTTGCTGATTTCCTGTGGAAATCGAAGGTGCAAATCCCAAATCGATCCATGAATTGTATTCTTTGGTGTCTCCGGACTAAGCGCGACAATGTGCTCGTGTAGGTCGCCGTATCGAATACCTCCCTTGTTGTTCGCGATTATCTTTCGCGCAGCTTCTCTGATCTGGTGTGTGCTCAGTTTTGCCATAACTTTTTTGGGGTTTTTCTATTGTTGCGACATTTGGCTTTGCGAACTTGTTTCCGTTTATTTCTTCCTCTGCACCTTCGCTGTAATTATCAACTGCAACACGTTAAGACGTTGAGCCGGATTCAACCGCCAGTTTTTTATGCCTGAAAATTATTTCACTGTTAGCCTAGCCTCGCAAGGACGGAAAAGGTTAGAATTTTTAGCAGACATCCGCCGCAAAATAATTAAAGTCCTTCCATGCGCACGGTCATTTATCCCGGCGGCTTCGATCCGCCAATGGACGTTCCGATCCGTCCGCCCGGTTACTTCGCGGAGTGCTACTTGGATGCCGAGGACGCCGCGTTTGAAGAGCGCATCTGCCGGGACTCCCTTGACACTTCGGGCAACGACTGAAATCTTTACCCTATGACATTGACTTTGGAATTGTCTGAATTGCGGAGCGCAAACGAAGAAGCGCTCGCGCAATTAAGCCGCACGACGCAGGAAAAGTTCGACGGGCAGTTGGCGGAGATTGAGAATTTCTTGCTCTCGATTTATCGGTTCGCAGTTCTGGCGGTCAAGCAGGAGCAAGAAATCGAACGCGCGGCGGCGCTTTGGCGCGAAACGCTCGATGTCATTGACTCCGCAGCGAAGAAAGTGCAATCGCTCGCTGCGAAACATTCCGGCGTTCATCCTTCCTTGGATCGCATCCTTGAGATTCGCCACGCTGCGTCCGAGATGCTGGCGCTCTACGCATGATTCCGCCGGGGGAATTGGCGCGGCTTGCAGTTCTCTTCGACCGTTTCGCCAATCACCTCGATCCCTTGAGCAGTGATTGGAAACATCGTAGGCAGGAATATCTCGATGCGCTGACGGATTTGCATCAGCGTTTCGGCGCTGGTGTCGGCTTTGAGGATTTTCGACGTGAAGCACAGAGAGCGTGCTTTCTCCGTTTGCGCGCGCAGGATAAACCGCCGACTCCACCGTCTGAGGCTTGAACGCCGGGGTGAATTTTTAGCAGACATCCGCCGCGAAATAATTAAAGTCCTGCCACGCGCACGGTCATTTATCCCAGCAGCTTCGATTTTCAAATCAGCTTCAATCCATGTGCGGCGAACGCTTTGAAATCAGATTGATTGACGGTAGCAAGTTCTGCTTGGTTGAAAATTGCGGTGGCGGCGATCAGACAGTCAGAACGTGCGCCGCGTCGTTCTTGGCTGAGGCGCTGGATTTTTGCCGGCAAGTAAACAAACTGGGACCGCGGAATCCTGAACTACCCAACCGTCCCGAAGGCTGTCCTCTCTGGCCGAAACAAGGAACATCGGCCAAGCCGGCTTTTTGGAAACAGTAAGCCGTCACCGGGAATCTATGATCACAAATGACCGCTCACACCAACGAGTAGCCAGTTACGCCCACCATTGCTGAGCAATTCCCGTGTAAAGTCTGCCAATAGATGGCCAGCAACCAATGGCGCATTGGGTTGAGCTTTGACGAGCTTATGGGGAATTGCGTTTACAGGCTGTGTGCCAGCCGAATAGCCTCTCCAAACTTGGAGTCCAAGTGTGTTACTGAATGAAAAAATTTATCGCAGTTACTATTGTTTTGGGGGCGGGTGTCGCGGCTTATTTTCTGCGGGATCATTTGCCGCAAGCCAACATGACGGCAGGTTCGTCAGCCCGCCCGACCACCGCCGAAGTCATTCAAACCAACATCAGCTTTGCCGTGAACGCCGCGGGCGAGATCGGGCCGGCGGAGCAGGTTTCCGTGCGGCCCGAGATCAACGGGAAGATTGATCAATTGCCGGTGGACATCGGCGACCTTGTGAAAAAGGGCGACCTGTTGTTCAAGCTTGACGACAAGGAACTGCAGCAACAACGCGCCTCCAACCTCACGGACATCGAGCGCGCCAGGCTTTCGCTCGAGAAAGCCGAGCGGGACTACAAGCGGGCCAAGGAGATGCTGGCGCAACAGCTCATTTCCCAGGAACTGCACGACGATACCAAGACCACCTTCGAACTGGCCAAGAATTCCCTGGACCGATCGCAGAAGGATATGGCCATCACCGACGAGCGGCTGACCAAGACCGAAGTGCGCGCGCCGTTTGATTGCACCATCCTGACCCGCCCGGTCTCGACGGGTCAGGCGGTTTCGGGCTCGGGCGGGTTCAACAGCGGCACGGAGGTGCTGACCATCGCCGACCTGAACTCGATGGTGATCAATGCCCACGTAAACCAGGCTGATGTTCCGCGCCTCAAAGGCGACCAGGCCGTGGAAGTCGCCGTGGAAGCCGTGGCAGGCCTCAAGGTGACGGGCATCGTGGAACGCATCGCACCGCAAGCGACGATCAAGAACAACATCAAAGGATTTGCCGCACGCATCCTGCTCAAGAACGTGGACCCCCGCGTCCGTCCGGGGATGACCGCCAACATCAAGATTCCCGTGGCCTCGGCCGACAACGTGGCGGCGGTGCCACTGGCCGCCGTGTTCACTGAGAAAAATCCTGAGACCGGTCAATACGAGCGCTTCGTTTACGTGCGGCAGGGCGAGTCATTCGAAAAACGCAACGTCAAGGTCGGCGTGTCCGACTTTTTCTTCGCGGAAATTCAGGAAGGCCTTTCCGCAGGTGAGGTCGTGTCGCTCGAACTGCCAAAGGAAGAACGCGACAAGAAAGCGAAGCAACTGAGCGGGCAGCGTCCAGGTGGCGGCGACAAAGTTGTCCCGAAAGCGAAGGTAACCGGTGCTGCCTCTGCCAGCGGTTCAACCTCGAATGTCACGGCCAAACCCAAGCCGCCCTCGCCGCGAGCTGACGCTGGCGGGTCGCACTGAATCCGATTCATTCAGCTTTCGAACACAAGAACATCATGGCCCTGGTCGAACTCCGCAACGTCAGCAAAATTTATCGCCTTGGCGATGAGGAAATCCGCGCGCTGGACGATGTCACGACTGATATCGCGGAGGGCGAGTTCATTTCCATCATCGGTCCGTCGGGCAGCGGCAAGTCCACGCTGATGCACATCCTGGGATGTCTCGACTCGCCCACCAAGGGCACCATCCGGCTCGACGGCGTGATGATCCACGGCGCTTCCTCGCGCCAACTCGCGTCCATCCGGAACCAAAAGATCGGATTCGTATTCCAGTTCTTCAATCTGCTGCCCAAGCTCAACGTCCTGCAAAATGTCGAGCTGCCGATGATTTACAGCGGCGTGTCCGGCAAGGAACGCCGCGAGCGCTCGATGGCGGCGCTGGAAGCCGTGGGCATGTCCAACCGCGCCAAACACCGGCCCAGCCAGCTTTCCGGCGGCCAACAACAACGCGCCGCCATCGCCCGCGCGCTGGTCAACAGCCCCAAGATCGTCTTTGCCGACGAGCCAACGGGCAACCTCGATTCCCACACCGGCGAGGCCATCCTGAGTTTGTTCCGCAAGCTCAGCACCGAGGGACGCACCATCGTGCTGGTGACACACGATCCCGAAATTGCCGCTGTCACCCCGCGGCGCATCGAGATTCGCGACGGCAAGATCGCGGAGAAAGTTGACTTGACCTTGGCGGGCTTGGAAAGCGCTGCACAGAACGGCGGCTTGCAGAACGAGGCAACGGCATGAAATCGTCCGTCGAAACCATTCGCCACTCTTCCGCGCAATTCTACACCACCGTCCTCGCCGGGTTGCGGGAAATTTGGGCGCACAAATTCCGTTCGTTGCTCACCATGCTGGGCATCATCCTCGGCGTATCAAGTCTGGTCGCGATGTCGGCGCTCGTGTCCGGGATGGAGAAGGGCGCAAAGGAAGCGCTCGTCGCCATCGGCGGACTGGAGAAGGTGAGGATCGAGTCGCAGGACATCCCGATTGACCAGCGTCACCTCAGCGATCAAGCGGTGGGCATCACCATCAACGATGTCCTCGCGCTCAAGGAAAATGCACCGCTGGTCACGCGGCTCTCGCCGGAGATGCGGTTGTATGCCACGGTTTCCGCGCACGGGAAAAGCTTCCGGCCCTGGATGCTGATGGGCGTGTGGCCGGTGGCTCTGGAGATGAGCGAACACGTCGTCGAACACGGCCGGATGTTCAATGAGATTGACGACGAAATGGCGCGCAACGTCTGCGTCATCGGCACCGAAACGCGCGACGAGTTGTGGGGCACGCCTGAACAGGAAGGGCGGGAGATCATCCCCATCGGTGAGACGATTTACATCAATGGCGTCCCGTTCACCATCATCGGCATGTTCAAGCGTTATGAGAGCGAACAGGAACGCAAGACGCGCGAATTCGCGAGGCTCGAAGCCCAAAAGCCCCAACCGAAAGATATTGTCGCGCGCGACCGTGGTTACCGGGGCGGCAGCCGGCGGCGCGGCAACTTCGTGTTCCAGCTCAAGAACTCCACCGTTTATATTCCGCTGAACACAATGTGGATGAAATTTCGCACTGGGATCAGCTTGACGGGCTTCGGCTCCGGCTTTCAATCCGCAGGCGGGGCGGGCGGAGCCACGGGCGACCCGCGCTTGTCCAATCTCGAACTGCGCATCGCCAGCGTGGACACATTGCCGGAGGCGTTGCAGCAGATTCGCAACGTGCTGATGTCTACGCACCGCGGCATCGAGGACTTCACGTTTCGCACGCAGGAAGAATGGGCGGAAAACATCAACACCTTCATCCGCGATGCGCGCCTGAGCGGCGGACTTATCGCCGGGATCAGTCTGCTCGTTGGCGGGATTGGCATCATGAATATCATGCTTGCCAGCATTTCCGAGCGCGTGCGCGAAATCGGCATCCGCAAATCCGTGGGCGCCGCCACTAGCGACATCTTCATCCAGATCCTGGTCGAGTCCCTGGTCATCGCCGTGCTCGGCGGTTTGGCGGGATTGGCGGCGTCCTTCGCGCTGGTGCGGATGCTCAATTCGTTCTCGCCCACGGAAAACGCGCCCATCGTGACGGCCACGGCGATGCTGGTGGCGTTTGGGTTCAGCGTGTTGGTGGGAATTCTGGCGGGACTTTTCCCGGCGATCAAAGCGGCGCGGCTGAACCCCATCCAGGCGTTGCGTTACGAGTAACCGAGCCATGACCTTCACCACCAACATCGCGGTCGGACTCAAGGAAGTTTGGTCGCACAAATTCCGTTCCCTGCTGACGATGCTCGGCATCATCCTGGGCGTGGCCAGCCTCGTCGGCATGGCGGCGATCATCAAGGGCATGGAGAACGGGATGCGGGAATCCATGGTCGCGATGGGCGGCGCGGACAAGGTGTTGCTCGAACAACAAGCCGTGCCTTCCGAGCAGGAACATCTGGCCGACCAGGCGCCCGGACGCACAATGGCGGACGTGCAATCGTTGAGGAAGAGCGCCCCGTTGCTGCGGTTGGTTTCGCCGGAGATGGGCGTGAACGGCGTGATTCTGTCCCGGGGCGACAAAATGAGTTCGCCGTCAGAGTGCGTCGGCGTTTCAACCGCCGTGCTGGAAATGAATTTGCACACGTTGGAGCATGGACGGTTTTTCACCGATCTGGACGAGGAGAACGCGAACGCGGTTTGCGTCATCGGCACGGGGATTCGCGACGAACTGTTTGGTTCTCCAGAAAGCGCGGGACGCGAAATCATTCCGCTTGGAGAAATCATCAGTATCAACAGCCAGCCCTTCACGATCGTGGGCATGTTTCAGCGTTACGAAGGCGAGCGGGACAAGAAGCAACGCGAGCAGGCCAAAAGCCGCGCCGCCGAATCCCAGGCTGGGCCAAGCCGAATGCGCGGCTGGGGACGCGGGGGCAACTGGGCCTTCGCGCGCAAGAACCAGACGATCTACATGCCCCTCAACACCGCCTGGCTCCGTTTTCGCACCGCTGCGGACAAGGACGGCATCCCGGATCCGCGCCTGTCGGATATTGATCTCAAAGTGATGGATCTCGCCGAGCTGGAACCGGCGCTCCAGCAAGCCCGTAACGTCCTCATGCTGACGCATCGCGGCATCGAGGATTTCAGCTTTCGCACGCAGGAAAATCAGTTGGAGACGATTGATCAACAGATTCGCAATGCGCGCATAAGCGGCGGGATCATTGCGGCCATCAGCCTGCTGGTCGGCGGGATTGGGATCATGAACATCATGCTCGCCAGCATTAACGAGCGCATTCGCGAGATCGGTATCTGCAAAGCGGTCGGGGCCACGGGCCTGGCCATTTTCATGCAGGTGCTGATTGAGAGCGTCGTCATCGCACTGTTCGGCGCGGGAATGGGCGTGGTCGCTTCGTATGGGTTTGTGGATGTGCTGGCCAGACTCGCCCCCAATGCAAACACGCCGGTCATCACTCCCGTGGCCATGGCGGTGGCGGTGGCGTTCAGCGCGGCGGTGGGAGTAATCGCAGGCTTGTTTCCAGCCCTCAAGGCAGCCAAGCTCGATCCCATTCAGGCGTTGCGCTACGAGTGACTGGCGAACGAACCCCGGAGGGCAAGTTGATTTGAATACGTCTTGTGTCCGCAAGCGATTCAAAAATCAAATGCCATGATAAACCCGGCGGAACCCCGAAAGCTTTCGGGGTTAATGCATTATCGGCCAGAATCCTTGAATTGCGCAGAAGTCATAGTCGGCTGATGCCAGAAGGATTTCCAATATTCCTGTTCGATGCTGTAAACGTCCGTCACGTCCTCAGGCTTCACACATTCGGGCAGCACGCCGTAGCGTTTCATTTCGCGAACCCAATCGAAGCGCGGTCTGAAGCCGGGCATGTCGAAGCGGGTGTTTTCCGCGAGGTAGTCCTTGCCTGCGGCGATGAGCGCGAGCAGGGCTTCATAGCCGGGGTCGTTCTGGTCGGCGAAGACGGTGGCGGGCTGATTTGATTTCAGATCGCGACAAACGCCCCAGCCGCCGGACGCCGCCGCCAGCGGGGCGAGGAGCATGATGGACTTTTCCGGGCGCGTGAGGTTGAAAACGATGTGGCGGCTCGTGAGCAGACGCGGGTCATCCATCCTCGGCTGCCAGAAGGAAACGCCGCGTTCGTCGGCGAGGTTGAGCGGGAGATGGCGGCTGGGTTCGTCGTGGCAACTTACGCAACGTTTCTGAATGACTTCGGTGGCGGCTTTGGTGGCGGGCCAGTCGGCGCCGGTGTTGATCTGGTTGTTCTCGGCGTAGTTGCCGATCATGCCGCAGCCGAGCGCGGCGTAGGTGCCGGGATAGGCGGCGGCAGATTCGATCCACAGGCGCAGCATTTTTTTCTGGTGCGGCGTCGCCTGCACGCCGTAATGCGAGCCGTCGAGCATCGTGAGCAGTTTGCTAGCGGAACTGCCGAGGGCGCGCGGCTCGTAGTTGCTCTTCGGCTGATTGCGGCCATCGGCGAAGAGGCGGGCGATGGTGAGCATGTAGTAACTGTGGCTGTAGAGCGGGCCGCGATCGCCAGTGAGGATGAGGCGTCCGGCGCGCGGACCACCGCGCGCGGTTTTTTCGTAGCCGTGGCAATCGGCGCAGAGATCGTTGAGGATCGGCTGCACGTCGCGCGGGAAGTCAAAGACTTGGGGCGCGTCGCGGATGGGTTCGATGCGTGCCGCGGGTTTGCGGACGGCCAGGGTTTCGCGGAAATCAGCGCGGGGGGTTTGCGCCCGGTGTTCGTGGCAGCCGACGCAACTTTGGACTTCACCTGGCTGGATGCTGGTGAAACTCTGCATTCGCTTCACCGCCATGTCATTCTCATCGAGCGCGATGAAGAAGACGCTCCGCATTGCGGGCACCTGGAAGTAAGCCGAGCCATCCGGTTCGACCGGCACGGTGCCCAGGATGCGTTCGAGCGTGAAGGTGCCACCGTAGCTGATTGGCTCCATGCCTCCGGTGTAGTGGATGGGCATGGGCAGCGTTTCTAGCACGAGGAGTTTTTTGATTTCCCCCGGCTTCACGCCAGTCATGTTGCGACCCTGGTTCACGTCAGCCAAGAGATAACGGCCGGTGGCCTCTTCCGGTTTCGTGCGCGGCTGGATCACGAGTTCACGCGGGCGCGGCACGAGCGGACGCGGCTCGTGACATTCGAGTTTGGCGGCGCGGTCGGCGGCGGGCAGCCTGATGAGTTCCTCGGTGTTTCCCTCGGCATCCATGAGAACGAGTGTGTTGTTCCTGGCGGCAAGGAAACAGTTTTCACTGAACGCCCACGGGTCGCGGAAGCGCGAGCTGGCGCTGATCTTTCTCGCCAACTCCTTCGCATCCGGGCCGCCCTTGGGGTCAACAACCGTGATCACGCCGTCGTGCTCGCGCTGACCGTGGCCGGGACTGAAACTCGCGACGATCTTGCCGCTGCCGGGGATGGGCTTGGCGTCAATCATCGTGATGCCGGGATGCAAATTGCCGAACCAAATCGTCTGCGCGGTGCCATCGGGATTCGCAGCCCAGAGGTGATGGAAGTGAACCTGGCTGCGATCCACGTATTCCCAGCGGGTATAAAGAACCCGGCCATCGGGTAGTAGCCAGGGTGTGTTATCGTGCTCGTTGTTGCTGGAGAGAGCGCGGATGTTCGAGCCGTCGGCGTCGCAGCGATGCAGCACGGCGACCTGCGTGAGCCAGCAGTTCACCCAGCGTTTGCAGCGGCTGCTCACGAAGATGATGCCGCCGTCCGGAAGGTAGGTTGGCTCGATGTCGTCATACGGGCCGCTGGTGAGTTGTTTCAATTTCGGATTTTGGATTTCGGATTTTGGATTTTCACCGGCGTCGCTCAAGTTGAGTTCATAAAGGTGGTAATTCTCCGTCCCGCCGGGGCGGTAGCAGAAGAGGATTGTCTTCCCGTCGTAACTCACTTGCGGGTCGCGCACGCCGCCGGTCTCGTCCACGAGGAGCGCAGTCAACTCGCGCGTGCGGAGATTCAAGCGATAGAGCTTCGCGCCCTCGGCGTAGGCTTTGCGGTCCGGGTCGTGGGAGTAATAGCCGAAGTTCGCATACCAATGGCCGTCTGTCGGGTTGAGCGCACGGGCGGCGAAAATGATTTCTTCCACGCCCTGCATCGGCCCGGCGAGGAAGCGGGCCAGCAAACTGTCGGGTTCAATCTTTGCGGCAGCGGGCGAAGACACCCGGTTCGCCGCCGCGCCGCTGGCTCTGTCCGCGTCACCGATGCACGTCGCGAGAAGGAGGAAGGTGAGTAAAACGGGCCGCGCCGCGAGGCGCGTTGCCCCCGAAACCAGACGTATAGACGAAGTTTGCATGAGCGCTCCGATCAAATCCGGCCACAAAAGAGAACCGTCAGGTCAAAGCTTACTTGACCTGAGTCAGGATTCGCCGACGATGTTCTGTGTCAACTCAAAAATGGCCGCACCAAATCCCATTGGAGGGTGTTACGAAATTCAAAACGCGAAGCTGCAGAAACTGGGGGATTTGCGAAAGTTTTCAAATGGGCGGATTTATTTTTATTCAAAGTCGAAGTGCGTTTGCCGGGGCATGATTTCGTGGAGCAGTGACGGGCTTTTCGGTTCGGTCGTGATCGCCGAGGCCCGGAGCAAAGCAATGGTGTCGGCCAATAAACCCACCACCCAGGTGAGGCGCAAACTGTTTAACTGACAATCAAAGAACACTAGCAAGGTTTCACGCCGGGGCTTTGCGTAGCCCCGGTTGTCTCGCGCCACGGGATGAAATCGCACTCAAAATTATCCGCATGGGAAACTTTTCCGTGTTCGCAGGAAAAAATCGGCAGCGAGGCGTGCGTGGCTTCCTTGTTGAAAACCGGCGCGCGAAACGCCCAGGTCGCTCCCGCGAGAAGGTTGAAGTGCGAATCAGACGTGACCGCCGCCAGCAAGGAGGTGTTGTCGTAGAGCATGAATTCGATGCGGATCCAATTCAGGTCGCCCGCGGAATCGTTGACGACTTCACCGACGAGAGAGCGCTGGCCGAGTTCGTTTGTTTCCACCTTCACGTTTTGCACCGTGACGCTCCGCTCTTTTGGGTGATGCTGCTTGGTGTCCCATGCGTAAAGCGCCGTCTCCATGCCGCAGTGGACGCAATTGATGACTTCGCCAAGGCGCAAAGGCTGAAATCGCAGCGGATTTCCGCAGAAATTGCAGAAGCAAACGGCCGTTGCTGGATCTTCAAATGGCATAACTCAAATCGCGACTACAACCCACCCATCTCTTTTTCTCCACGGCTGGCTTACGACAGGTTTCTGCGTCGTTGAAGAAACTTTAGCAAGCAAAATATTTACGGCAATTCGGTGCGATGCTGAAAACACTCCGAGGGTTTCCCTAGTGAATGAGGCCGGTTCGCCTTCTCTCTCTCCCGAGCGTCCGCGATTTTGACTCAGGCTCAAACCGCCCTCGACCTTGATTCATTTGCTTGTCGAGGACGAAGACGACTCCAGGAAATGTCATTCCATTTGACACCCGGGCGATTCGCCGGAAAATGAATGCGGTCGCCAGCGTAGCTCAGTGGTAGAGCAGAGGACTCATAAGCCTTTGGTCGGGGGTTCAAATCCCTCCGCTGGCACCAGTTTCCTGAGTGGAAAACAGACGAAGCGGGAAAAACCCTGTATTCGCGAAAGAAATTTTGATTCATGTCGTTCTCGTTCATTTTTCTCGGCTCCGGAACTTCCCAGGGCGTGCCCATCATCGGCAAGGAAGATTATCCGCCGGAGTTCCTCGCCAATCCCAAAAACTGGCGCACGCGGCCTTCCATCTACGTCGCGACGGACAAAACCAGACTCGTCGTGGACACCACGCCGGAATTCCGCATCCAATGCCTGCGCGAGAAGATCGGTTTTCTCGACGCCGTCCTTTTCACGCACTCGCACGCCGACCACATCATGGGGCTGGACGATTGTCGGCGCGTCTGCGATCTGCGCGGCGGCACCGCGCTGCCGGTCTACGCGAATGAAGCGACGATGAGGGATTTGCGGCGCGTCTTCGCCTACGCATTCCACAGTGGCCCGTGGCCGAAAGGTTATTTCATTCCAGAGCCGCGATTGATTAACGGTCCGTTCGAGATCGGCGATCTGCAAATCGCCCCACTGCACCTGCCGCACGGAAAAATGGACACGCTGGGATTTTTATTTTCTCAGAACGGAAAAAAACGCTTGGCCTACATGAGCGATTGTCGCGAAGTTCCGGGTGACATCGTGGAAAACATTCGCGGCGTGGAAGTCGCCGTCCTGGACGCGCTTCGCCCGCAACCGCATCCGACCCACATGTGTCTCGACGAGGCGCTGACTGCTGCGCGGCGCATCGGCGCGCCACGGACTTACTTCACGCACCTGACGCACTATTACGATCACGACGCGGCGCAGGCCGAACTTCCGCCCGGCGTCGAACTCGCGTATGATGGGCTGAAAGTGACGAGTGATGCGTGATGCGTGTTCTACCAACCAAAGGGCGTTCGAGCTTCCGCCAGGTTTTGGACTGCGCCAGTCCTCTGGCGCTTTCAATTGACGCGAAGTATCTCCAAAGCGGCGGAGGACTGCCGCAGTCCAAGACTCTGTCGCGCTCGCGGGTCACAGTCCGGCGTCCAGCGGCTCGGTGAAAATGCCGCACGCAATACTTAAAACATGATCAAACCGTTTTTCGTTTTCGCAGCACTGACTTTCGTCCTCGCAACGCGAGCTGATCGCGGCGGCGAAGTCATCGTCATCTACAACAAGCGCGTTCCAGAATCCAAATCCGTTGCCGATTATTACGCCAGCCGCCGCCAAGTCCCGACAAACCAGATTTTCGGATTTGATTTGCCGACGGTCGAAGCGATGTCGCGGCTGGAATTTCGCGAGCAGTTGCAAAAGCCGCTCACCAAGTTGCTCGAAGAAAAAAAACTGTGGCACATCGCGGCGCATGTTGTTGCAGCCACGACCAATTCGCCCGGGCGTGTTGATTGGAAGGTCGTGAATTCCAAAATCCGTTACGCCGTGCTGTGTTACGGCATCCCGCTGCGCATCAACCGCGACTCCAGCATCGTCGAGCGCGACGCCGAAAAATTGACGCCCGAACTTCGCCCGCGAAATGAAGCCGCCGTTGACAACGAACTCGCGCTGCTCCCATTGATCGAGCAAAAACTTCCGCTCACCGGCCCGCTTCGCAGTCCGGTTTTTACCGTTACAAACGCCGCGCAACTTCATCCCACGAACGGCGTGTTGATCGTCACGCGGCTCGACGGCCCGAACGCCGACATCGCGCGCGGCCTCGTGGACAAGGCGATGGAAGCGGAGACGAACGGCCTTTGGGGACGCGCTTATTTCGACCTCCGCAGCATCACGAACGCGGAAATGAAACCGGGCGACGACTGGATTCGCGCCGCGGCGGGCATCGCGCAGCTCTACGGCTTTGAAACCGTCGTGGACGAAGCGCCGAACACTTTTCCCGCCGGATTTCCCATGAGCCAGATCGCGCTCTACGCCGGCTGGTATGACGGCGACGTTTCCGGCCCGTTCGCGCAACCGAAAGTCGAGTTCATGCCCGGCGCGTTCGCGTATCACCTGCACTCGTTCAGCGCGGCGACGCTCCGCTCGACGAACCAACACTGGGTCGGCCCACTGCTGGCCAAAGGCGTGACGGCCTTGATGGGTTCTGTTGACGAACCGTATCTCGCCGGCACGCCGGACATAGGCATTTTCTTCGGCAGGTTTTTGATTTACGGATTTGACTTCGGCGAAGCGGCTTATGCGTCGCAGCAAGTTCTTTCCTGGCAAACCACCGTCGTCGGCGATCCGCTGTATCGTCCGTTCGGAAAAAATCCGCAAACCTTGCACCACGATCTGGAACAACGCCGCAGCAAGCTCGTCGAATGGTCGCACCTGCGCGTGGTGAACATGAACCTCACCCACCGCACGCCCACCGCCGAAGTCATCGGCTACCTCCAACAAATTCCCACGACGCGCGAAAGCGCCGTGCTGACCGAAAAACTTGCCGACCTCTACGCCGCGCAAGGCAAACCGTCGTCGGCGATTTCAACCTACGAAAAAGCGCTCAAGCTCGATCCCTCGCCGCAGCAACGAATCCGTCTCCGCTTGACGCTCGGCGAAAAACTGATGGAGCAAAACCGCGATGCTGATGCGTATCTAAATTACCAGAATCTCATCGAGGAATTTCCGAACTACGCGGACAGACTTTCCATCTTCAAAAAACTTTTGTCGCTCGCGCAAAAGCTCGGCAAGAAAGACGACGCGGCGAAATATGAGGAGCAGATTAAGCTGCTGACGGCGAAGCCGTGATGAGATTTCCTAGTCGCACCGATTCGATGCTGCGATTGAAAAACACTCTTCACATACCCAATAAACAACTTGCACCCACTCGTTGAACCTTTTTCCACCTTTCACCGACTCCAGTGACTCGACCATGGGCAAACCCGACTGCGGATCATCGTGAATGACGGCGAGCTCTTTCATATATGCCGCGTAGCCGTCAGTATTCAATTTGTGTTGCCTACATTTCGGGTTTGGGCAGCTAACTCTGTCATGACTCTGAATTAAATTCGGGAACCCGCCGATCTGGTGCCTGTTTATATCTGAAGGACTAAACCAATCATCTCGAAGATGACGTAATGCATCTTGCATAGTTCGTTTGTCTGCGTTTCGTAAACAGTCCACGCCAACTTCTTGTGCGATGATCAACAGCTTCGAAATTTCATAGTCGATCGGCACCAATGCAACTGGGCGCTTCTCGAAAGATTGCGGGAAATCCGGGTAAGGAAAATCTCCGCCCTGATTTGAGCCTTCGTTTCTAAAAATCTTAATTCGGTTTGAATCGAGAATTTTATAAGTCAGTTTTTCCGCGCAACAACGCCAACAATAGTAAAGCGGCAGTCTTTCGAGTGTGTGAAAAAGTTTAGACTTTTCGTGCTTGCGAATTTCTGTGCAGTCCAAATCCACGAGCAAAAGTAATGGCACT
The DNA here is from genome assembly GCA_964389025.1 of uncultured Verrucomicrobiota bacterium. Classification (GTDB taxonomy): domain Bacteria; phylum Verrucomicrobiota; class Verrucomicrobiia; order Limisphaerales; family CAYMCQ01; genus CAYMCQ01. Next base: position 3,176 of record CAYMCQ010000003.1, on the reverse strand, counting down.
TTGCAGACGGGGCACTTTGCACCGGAGTGATATGGTTCACCTCCAAACCAATGACGAGCGTTAGAGGTTTCGACAGCCTTTATCGCGTAGCCTTGAGTCGTGTAGCAATATGAAATCATTTACTACGCCCCCATCCCCTCCTCAAACGATCCCGCCGCAATCGGAAAACAAAGATTGTCGCGCACGTATTGAATTCCATTCGCGCTCGTCGCATCCAGATCGCGATACGCACTCTCGGCTTCCACGATCAGCGGCGCGGATTTTTTGCCCATCACCTGACAGTAGCGCTGCGGATAGCCGATGTTGATGAGCATCTCGGCGTAGCGAACCATGTTCAGGTCGCCGCTCGGGATGTCCACGAACTGCATCGCGCGGTCGGGCCAATCCGGCTTCATCATCCGTAACGACAGGCCGTGCCGGATGACAAAATTCTTCACGTGACACGCATAAACGCGCGGGCCGACTTTGCGGAAACGCGTCTCCCAATCCTCGCCCTCCCAGCAGTGCGACGGGTCGGCATTGACCGTGAGAACTTTGTCGCCATTGCAAATCTCGACGAGCAGATTGAAATCGTCCGCGCAACACGCCGCCGTGCCGGGATGGATTTCGTGGGCGAGATAAATCCCGAGCGACCTGGCGTGCTTGCGAATCTTCGCAGTCTTCTTCACAAAGCGGTCCTTGCCCTCCTGCAGCAAATCATAATCGCCGCCCTTCCAGAAACCCCACGGGTAGCCGGTGGCCAGTTCCCAGCCGAACGCCACGCCCCAGAACATCGGCACGATCTTCACGCCCAGCTCGGCGCACAGATCCAGCAGGCGCAAAATATATTCCTCCGCCCACTTCTCGATTTCCGCGGGCGACAGCTTGGCCACATCGGCTGAGAGGAAAGGCCGGATCGTCGGGCTGCCGGTCCACGCGGTCGTATGCACCCAGAACACGGCATGTGAGGACACGCCGTCGAGCGTCATCTTCGCCTTGGCGAACGCGTCCTTGATTTCCTTGGCTGTCTGCAAGCCCGCGCCGCGTTGCAGCATGTAGTTCGACGGCTGCGCGCCGCTCGCGCCAGACTTTCTGGCGTAGTCGAGAAATTGAGCGAGAGATTTCGCGCCGTGTTGAGCGCCTTCGATGCTGGGATGAAATATTGCGTTGGTCATAAAAAGTTTTTGTTGAATTCGCGACAGGCATAACCATCTTCATTTCGGAAATCAACCTGAAATAAGGTAGGGACGACCTGCTGGTCGTCCGAGGCCGCGCAGCAGCGCGGCCCTACCAAAACAAACATGCCGACGTTTTACGACACCCACGCCCATCTCGATTATCCCGACTTCGAGACAGACCTCGACCAATTCATCTCGCGCGCGAACGCCGCAGGCATTTCAAAAATCATTTCCATCGGCACAGACTTCGAAAGCAGCAAGCGCGCAATCCAATTGGCGGAAAAATTTCCCGGCATTTACGCCGTCGTTGGCTGGCATCCGAACGATTGCGAAACCGCGCCGGACGACATTCGCCCCAAACTGCGCGAGTTGGCGCAGCACAAGAAAGTCGTCGCGCTTGGGGAGACTGGACTTGATTACCATCGGCTGCCGACCGGCAAGAAGCCCGAAGCCACACAACTAGACGACGAGCGGGTGAAAAAAAAGCAGGCCGATGTTTTCAAACAGCATCTGGAAGTTGCCGCTGAACTTGGCTTGAACTGCGTCATCCACCAGCGTGATGCTTTCGAGGACACGCTCGCGCAACTCAAGCCGTTCGCCGACAAAGTTCGCGGAGTGTTCCATTGCTTCGTCGGCACGCCGGACGAAATGAAGCGCGTGCTCGCCTTGAATTCGCTCGTGAGCTTCACCGGAATTTTGACTTTCAAAAGCGCACAGACCGTCCGTGACACGCTTGCCGCGACGCCGCTCGATCAGTTCATGCTGGAGACCGACAGCCCGTTTCTCGCGCCAGTCCCTTATCGCAGCAAACGTTGCGAGCCGGCCTACGTGAAGGAAATTTCAGAAGTCGCCGCGCAGGTCAAAGGCTGCTCGCTTGAAGAATTGAGCAGGGCAACTTGCGCGACTGCCGAAAAGTTTTTCAGAAACCTGTAATCGGAGGGCGAAGCTCCACGACGCCCTGATTAAAGAAAGTCAGGGCGTCGTGGAGCTCCGCCCTCCGAAATTTTATTTCCGCCGATACACTTTGTGCATCGCGGCCTGGTCGGTGGGTTTGACGACCATCTCGTCAATGTTCACGTGCGACGGACGGCTGGCGACCCAGACCATCGCTTCGGCAATGTCCTGCCCAACCAGCGGAAATGTTCCCTCATAAGGTTTTTTGGCGCGGGCAATATCGCCTTTGAAACGCACGAGTGAAAATTCGGTTTCCGCAAGGCCGGGCGCGATCAACGAGACGCGAATCCCCGTGCCGCACAATTCGAGTCGAAGCACGCGCGTGATTTGGGCTGCCGCCGCCTTGACGCCGCAATACGCCGAGCCGCCTTCATACGGCGCGCGGTCAGCGTGCGAGCCGATGTTGATGATGGACGCGCCCACGTCGCGCGGCATCAGCGGCAGCGCGGCGCGCGTCATTCGCAGCACGCCGAGCACGTTCGTTTGCAACATCGTTTCCCAATCCTCGTCCTTGCCCTCGGCTACCGTGTCCAATCCGAGCGCGCCGCCGGCGTTGTTGATGAGAACGTGCAAATTGGCCATCGGCGATTTGCCATTGGCTGTCTTCCCTCGCGCCCATGCGACGAACGCTTCAACGCTTGAAGTCTTGCCCACATCCAGCGCGTGAACATGCGCTTCGCTGGCGCCGGCCTTGCGCGCTTCCGCGGCGACTTGCTCCAGACGATCAACCCGCCGCGCGCCGAGCAAGAGTTTCGAGCCTTGCGCGCCAAAAGCAATCGCGCCCGCCGCGCCGAATCCGCTGGAAGCGCCGGTGATCAAGACCCATTTGTTTTTCAAGTCGAATGACATGACCGATGAATAGCGAAGATGAAGGCGAAGTGGGAGATAATTTCTTTCGTGGCTCCAACCGCGTGCGCCGGCGGTGAAGTAAAAATCAAATTCAGTTGTTGCGTGAAGGATGCGAAGGGTTCAAAGGAAAATGTTTCCGGTAAAATCCCCGAAAAGGATGAACGTGAATAGATGACATGGGTATTGGCGGGTGAGCGCCGAGGCGTTGCACCAGGT
>CAYMCQ010000002.1:0-109609 GCA_964389025.1 uncultured Verrucomicrobiota bacterium | reverse complement strand
CTGGCCGTCATGGGCCAGAACCTCATCCTCAACATGAACGACCACGGCTTCACCGTCGTGGCTTACAACCGCAGCGTCGAGAAGGTTGACCACTTTCTCGCCAACGAAGCCAAAGGCACCAAAATCATCGGCGCGCATTCCGTTGCCGAGATGGTTTCGCTCCTGAAAAGACCGCGCCGCGTGATGATGATGGTCAAGGCTGGCAAAGCCGTTGACGAATTCATCGAGCAGCTTTTGCCGCACCTCGAAGCAGGCGACATCATCATTGACGGCGGCAATTCACTTTACGAGGACACGAGCCGCCGCGTGAAATATGTCGAGAGCAAAGGTTTGCTGTTCGTCGGCTCCGGAGTTTCCGGCGGTGAAGAAGGCGCGCGCAACGGCCCGTCATTGATGCCCGGTGGCTCGAAGGCAGCGTGGCCGCACATCAAAAATATTTTCCAAAGCATCTCCGCCAAAGTCGAAGGCGGCGCGCCGTGCTGCGACTGGGTTGGCGACGGCGGCTCCGGTCATTACGTCAAGATGGTCCACAACGGAATCGAATACGGCGACATGCAACTCATCTGCGAGGCGTATCATTTGATGCGCGACGGCCTCGGCATGACGCCGGACGAAATGCACAAGGTTCTGATTGAATGGAACAAGGGCGAACTGAATTCCTACCTCATCGAAATCACGCGCGACATCCTTGCGTTCAAAGACACCGACGGCCAGCCGCTCGTGAACAAGATTCTCGACACCGCCGGGCAGAAAGGCACCGGCAAATGGACGGTTCAAAATTCCGCCGACCTCGGCATTCCCGTCACGCTCATCGCCGAGGCCGTTTACGCCCGCAGCATTTCCGCGATGAAAGACGACCGTGTTGCCGCCGCGAAAAAATTGAAAGGCCCGAAACCGACCATCAAAGGCGACCGCGCCGATTGGATCGAAGCCATCCGCTGCGCACTTTACGCATCGAAAATCATCTCCTACTCGCAAGGCTTCATGCTCTTTCGCGCGGCGGCGGCGGAATACAAATGGGACTTGAACTACGGCGGCATCGCGCTCATGTGGCGCGGCGGTTGCATCATCCGCAGCGCGTTCCTCGGCAAGATCAAAGAAGCCTACGACAACAAACCCAAGCTCACAAACCTGTTACTCGATCCGTTTTTCAGAAAAGCGATCAAGGATTCTTCCCGCCCGTGGAGAAACGTCGTCGCGATTGCCGCGAAGAAGGGAATTCCCGTTCCCGCATTCAGCACGGCCCTCGCATTTTTTGACGGCTACCGAAACGCCTCGCTACCAGCGAATCTGCTCCAAGCCCAGCGCGATTATTTCGGCGCGCACACCTACGAGCGCGTGGACAAACCGCGCGGCGAATTTTTCCACACGAACTGGACAGGTCGCGGCGGCACGACATCGAGCAGCACCTACACGGTCTGATTCCGTCACTCGCAACAAGGTCGCGAAGAATTTTCTTCGCGGCTTTCTCTTTGCGTCTTTGCGTCTTTGCGTTAAAAATCCGCCGAAATTTTATGAGCGATAACACACAAATGTTGCGCGGCTTCAAGCCATCGAAGGAATTCTTCATCGGCATTGACTCCGATGGTTGCGTGTTTGATTCCATGGAGATCAAGCACAAGGAATGTTTCACGCCGATGTTCGTGAAACATTTCCATCTGCAAGCCGTCAGCAAATACGCCCGCGAAGTCTGGGACTTCGTGAATCTCTATTCCAAGACGCGCGGCGCGAACCGCTTCCCCGCCCTGTCGCGCTCGCTGAATCTGCTCCGCGAACGCCGTGAAGTCATCGCCCGCAATGTCAAAGTCGCCGATACCGCTGCGCTCGACGCATGGATTGCCCGCGAAAACAAACTAACGAACTCGACGTTGAAAAAGGAAATTGAACGATCCCCTCTCCTTGCCCTCTCCCCGTCGGACGGGGAGAAGGTGGCCGCAGGCCGGGAGAGGGGCGCGCTCGACCAAGTTTATCAATGGTCACTCGCCGTGAATGAAATGATTGAGGACATCGTGGAAGGCGTGCCGCCGTTTCCGCTGTTTCTCGAAAGTTTGCAGAAGATGGTGGCGAAGGCCGACGCGATTGTCGTTTCACAGACGCCGACCGAAGCGCTTGAACGAGAATGGGCCGAGCACGGCATCAAGCCTTACGTCAAACTCATCGCCGGACAGGAACTCGGCACCAAGACCGAGCACATCAAGTTTGCCGCCGCCGGAAAATACGCGCCGGAAAAAATGCTGATGATCGGCGACGCGCCCGGGGATTTCAAAGCCGCCAAAGGCAACAACGCGCTTTTCTACCCGATCAACCCCGGCAAGGAAGAAAAATCCTGGGAACGTTTCCACAACGAAGCGCTGGATCGTTTCTTCGCCGGCAAATACGCGGGCGATTACGAAAAAGAATTGGTCAAAGAATTCGACGCTTGTTTGCCAGAGAAGCCGAATTGGTAGTGATTGCGAATTGAAGCAGCTTGCGGTAAGCATACTTCAGTTCTCAAATGAAGACTCATTCACAAATTGATGAGCGCAGCCTTGCGCTCGCGCGGGCCATCGTGGAGAAGATTGATCACGATCCGCAGCGGCGCGGATTGGAAAAAGCGCGAGCAGTTTGTCGGCGCTGGTTTCAACAAAGCCCCGCGCCGGCTATTCGCGAGTGGAGGGAACTTCTGGAACGCCCGTGGGAGGAAATTCGTGTCGTGCTGCTGGATGAATCGGAAGAAGGCCAGCGGCTGCGGCAAAGCGATCCGTTTTGTGGGATTCTCACGCCGACGGAACGATGGGAGATCTACCGCGCTCATCATGAAAAGGTCTGACCTTGAGCACGTCATTCGCGCTGCGGGCAGCATCGCAGGAACGCGTGAACTCATCATCGTCGGCAGCCAAGCCATCCTCGGCACGGTTGCCAATCCTCCACCCGACCTTACCGTTTCCCAAGAGGCTGATTTGTATCCGGCGAATGCGCCAGAGAAAGCCGATCTGATCGACGGCTCCATCGGCGAGAAATCTCCTTTTCACGAGACGTTTGGCTATTACGCGCACGGAGTCAGTCCCGAAACTGCGGTGTTGCCAGCCGACTGGAAGTCACGCCTCGTCCGCGTCGAGAACCAAAACACAAATGGCATCGCCGGACTGTGCCTGAGTCTCGTTGACCTCGCCGTCAGCAAACTTGCGGCAGGTCGCGAGAAGGACTTGGAATTCGTCCGTTCGCTCTTTCAACACAAACTCCTCAAACCTGCGGATGTGGAAGCTGTTTTTGGCGAGCTTGGCGCAGAACGCCTGCAGCAAATCAAACCGCGCCTGGCAATGTGCAGCCGGTAAACGAAGCGCTCGACCGATTCTTCGCCGGAAAATTCGTGGGCGATTACGAAAAAGAATTGGTGAACAAATTCGATGGCTGTTTGCCAGAGAAGCCGGGGTGGTGAATCAACTAACGCTCCAGTTAAACGACACATCAAGGCGTATACGATCCCGTCTTAGGAATATTCGTATTGATTGTCGGAACAGTCCCTGGCTTACCAGTGATATACTGAGCCTGAGGCAAACGATAGTTTGTGCTGTTCGCACCCTCGTATGTGGGAAAGTCCGCTAGAATCGTCTCGGTGATGAAGTCAAAGAAGGCCATGGGATTGAGGAAAAATTGGTTGGTCGCCGGAAGAAAATACACCGACCTCGGGTCATAACCCGAGATCCCTGCTTCGGGTAGATTAACCCAAATCCCGTTTTTTCGATCCAGCTTTGCTTTAGGGAACGTTACTTGATGGAGAAGGCCGTCCCGATAGCAGTTCCAGAAATCGCGTTCTCTTCCGGAAACTTCTGGGAATAACAAAGCGACGTTTGCGTAAAACGTCGGTGTCAGGTTTTGTCCTTCGGGACATCCGGACTTGCCTCTCAAATAGCGCTCTAACAGCGGGAATGCGATGAGTGCGAAAATAAAGCCTGCATCTCCATTGGCTCGAAGCGGGGACAGACTCACTATGAACCATTTTCGGAAGTCTTCTTCTGCATTAGCCATAGGTGTTCTTTTCTCGGAATTTATTTCACTTCGACGCGTCGCACTTTGATTTCTCGCAGCGCGCCGGTCGTTTGCCATGACGCGATGCCGAACGGCTTCGACATTTCTATGTCGCCGGGACGCAGTGAAACTTTTCTGCCGATTGTCTCGACATCAATCAACTTCTTCCCGTCAATCCAGACTTCGATTTTCTTTTCCGTCACGCGCAATCGAATTCGATACCAGCGGCCGGCCCCGAAGTTGACGAACTTTGTGGCTTCGTTTTCGGAGGCATCCAAGCCGTCGAGACTGCTCAGGCCGGTGATCGCGCCGCCCCAGCCGCCGCAAATCAAACTGCAAAACGAATCGGCAACGGGAAAAGTCAGTCCGCAAAAAAAATCCGAGCCATCCACGCGCATCGCGTCGAGCGCGACTTCGTAATTCATCTTTGGAATCTCATTCGTCCAGCCGATGCCCGTGAACGGCGAACCCATCCCAAGAACAATGACGCCGGATTTGATTTCAACTTCGCCCGCGCCTGCGAATTGCGTGACGCGCCAGCCCGCCAGCGTTTTGCCGTCGAAGAGACTTTGCCAGCCGTCGCCGTCGGGCGGCGCTGGCTGGTTAGTTGCGGCTTGGGCGACGATTTCCGCAATACCCGGTCGAAGGGCGGAGCTCTGCGACGCCCCAACTAAAATGTCAGGGCGTCGTGGAACTCCGCCCTCCGATGACGGATGACGCGAGGCGCAGCCAGACAACAGGGCGGCAAATGTCAGTGCGGAAATAATTTTCTTCATCTCGCAGCCGACTGTAAACTCGCGCTGTGGCAATTCCAACTTTTTTGCGCGAGCGGCCAGACGGCGTTTTGCTGTCAGTCAAGTTGCAGCCACGCGCTTCGCGAAATGAAATCGGTGAGGCGCTCGGCGACGAGTTAAAAATCAAAGTCACCGCGCCGCCGGTGGATTCCGCGGCGAACGAAGCGCTGATTCGTTTGCTCGCGGAAAGATTGGGTTGCTCGCGAAGCAAGATTGAGTTGTTGCGCGGTCAGACTTCGCGTCACAAAATCATCAAGCTCCACGAACTTTCCGCTGAGGCAGTTCTGGCAAAACTCCTTTGCTGACAGCGGCGGCTTTGTTTTACTCCCACCGTTGCATCCCGCACAGACATTGACGAAATGGATCGAGAGCACCGGCGCGTGGAGTCCGTGGCTGTTCGCGGCGCTGTTCATCGGCGCGTCGTTCCTGATGATCTGGCGGCTGGAGTGCATGTCGGAAGAAGGCTTCGAGGGAACTGTCCTCGGCACGCTCATCATGCCTTATTGCTCTGGCATGGGAAACTTGATCTTCGCGTTCATCCTCGGGCAACGCGGCGGCGCGGGCAGCGAGGTGATGACCAACTCGCTCGTCAACAACATCACGAACATGACGCTGCTCATAGGTTTGCCGACGATAATCTGGGGCATGGCAATCATTCCCGCCGCGAGGAGAGGCAAAAGTGGCAGGAACGGGAAAATGCAAAAGTCCCATCAGATAAACCGGCTCTCGCTCCTGCTCACGCTGACGGCGGTTTTATTTTTCACCGGCGCGGTCTGGGCGTTGGCGCGCGACGGCAAGTTGGATTTCAATGACGGCCTCGTTCTTGTCGGATTATTTTTGTTCTGGCAATGCTTCCATATTTTTGACGTGCTCAAACATAACGTCCGAACGAACAAATCTTTTGGCTGGGTGTTGCCGTTGGATTTGATTTTGCTTGGCGTGGGCGCGTTCGCGATTTACGTCAGCACCGACTGGCTGGTGACGTGGATTTCAAAAATTCGCACCGGCTTCATCAGCGTCAAATACATGGGCTGGCTCAGCGGCTGGCTGATGGTTTTGCCCAACGCCATCCTCGCGATCTATTACGGCTGGCGCGGCAGGCCGGAAGTCGTCTTCACGTCGCAGGTCAGCGACGGTCACATCTGCATTCCGCTTTGCGTGGGAGTTTTCGCGTTGTATCGCACGCTGGTCGTGCCGTCGTTTTTCCTGCTTGGCGTCCAGCTTCTGCTCGTTGCGACGCTGCTCCACATTTTGTTCGTGGTCCTGTTCGGAAAATTACCGCGCGCGATGGGCTGGGCGCTGATGGGAATTTACGCAGTGTTTCTTTGGAAGGGTTTGGGCTGAAAATCAAATCGTCAGCCGGCTCGCGCGAAATTTCTCGCTCAACTCCACGTAAGGCACTTGCGCATTCAGCCACAGCGGGTCTTTGGCAATCGTGTCCATGTCGTGCGATGTGTTGTTGCAGATGAGGTAAATCCCCTGCCCCACCACCATGAACGCCTCGACTTTGGTGCCGACGCCGTGCCGCGCGAATTCGAAATCACCGACGCCGTGCGTGTTGCTCAACAACTCGACCTTGAGGTCTTTGAAATCCGCCGCGAAATTTTTCTGGAAATCATCCTTGCGCGGGCCGATGTAGGTGAGAACGCGCCCCTGTGTTTCTGGAAACGCGACGATAGCCCACTCGTCGAAGACTGTTTTGCGGTAGCGCGAGTCCATCTGCTCGGCGCACGCTTTGATCAATTGATTTGCTTCATCCAAATTCATAACATTGGAAACCGACGCACGAAGCAAAGCAACTTTGGAGCCGACGCACAAATCATTTCTGAATGATGACTCCATGATTTTACGTTGCGCGCCGGCGAACGCGCCAGCGTCTTGGACTGCGGCAGCCCTCTGCCGCTTTCGTGGAGGCAAGACCAAATCAAAGGGCTGCCGCAGTCCAAAACCTTGCGGCGCGCCCGTGACAGCTATTAAATCACAAGCCTGTGGCAATTCTACTGCTCATCACGCTCGTCGCGACGCTGGTTTCCCAAAGCCGCTCGCTGCCGGCGCAAAATGTCCTGCTGGCGGCGGCGATCATCGCATTCGTTGGTGGAGTCGTTGAATTGATCGGCGCGGCCTCGGGAATTCCATTTGGCTCAAGAATTTTTCTCGACGAGTCCGGGCCGCAAATCTTCGCAATCCTTCCGTGGAGTTTGCCGATTTTGTGGATTATCTTCCTTCTGAATTCTCGCGGCGTCGCCCGATTGATGCTGCGTCCCTGGCGCAAATCAAAAACTTACGGCTTCCGCGTCATCGGCCTCACTTGTCTGCTGGTGGTTGCGCTTGATCTCGGCTTTGAAGCGTTCGCAAGCCGCGCAAATCATTTTTGGGTCTGGCAATCGCGCAAAAACATCCTCGCGTGGTATGGTGCGCCATGGGTGAATTTTTTCAGCGTCGGATTGACCACGCTGTTGATTCTCGCCTTCGCAACCCCGTCGCTCATCAACAAAAATCCAGCGTCAAGCAAACGTCCGCCGGATTACCGGCCCTTGATTCTTTGGCTGGCCATGAATCTGTATTTTGCGGCGGCGAATGGATTTGCCGGGCTGCACCTCGCGATGATTGTCGGTCTGGCGCTGAGTTTGATCGCCGGAAGTTTTGCCGTGCGTGGCGCGAGATGGTGAGGTGGTGGCGAAAAAAGCTCCAAGCTCCAACATCCAAGCACCAGTGAAGCTCCAATAACCAAACACCAACCTCCGCGTCGAACTGTGTTTGGAGCTTGGTGCTTGAAGCTTCTCTGGATGTTGGAGCTTGGGATTTGGAGCTTGGGTCAGGAAGACCTCGAGACAATTTCCGTCTCCACCCGTCTCGTGATTTTCAGCCTCGCCACCTTTGATGCTTCCACTTCTTCGACGCGCAATTCATGCGAGCCAAGATTTAACGTGTCGCCAACTTTTGGAAAACCGCCGAGCCGATGGGTTATCCAGCCGCTCACCGTCGTCACGCCTTCTTCCTCCAGTGGCTGGCCGAGCAACCCTGCCAAATCATGAAGCTGTAATGCGCCCGAGGCTTCCCAGGTCTTTTCACCGGTGCGAACGAGCAAAGGTCTTTCCGTGTCAAATTCATCCTGAATCTGGCCGACCAATTCCTCCAAAATATTTTCCAGCGTGATCAAGCCCATCGTGCCGCCGTATTCGTCCACGACGATGGCCATGTGAAGTTTCCGGTCGAGCAACAGTTGCAAAACTTTTTCCAGCCGCGCGGTTTCCGGCACATAAATCAATTTGCGCGCGGCAGGCAGCAATTCTGAACCGCTCTGCGCCTTGTTTCGCAGCACGTAAAGGTCTTTGATGTGAACGACGCCAAGCGTTTTGTCGAGGTCACCGCCTTCGCAAAGCGGGAAGCGCGAGTAGCGGGTTTTTTCGGCGAGGTCGAGGCACTCTGCCATGCTTGCCTCAGTGTCGAACACAATGATTTCCTGTCGTGGGCGCATCACTTCGCGCGCGATGCGACGCGGCAAATCGAGCGCATTGAGCACGATGTCGCGGCCAACCTTCGTCCGCCCCGCGTGTTTTTGTGCTGCGCCGATGATCAGCCGCAACTCCTCTTCCGAATGCACCAGTTCGCCTTCTGTTAATGGCTCAATTCCAAACCGGCGTAACAACCAGTTCGCCGCGTGGTTGAGCGCCCAGATGAATGGGTAAGAAACCTTGTAAAACCAATTCAGCGGCATCGCCACCCAAAGCGAAGTTTCCAGCGGCCTGCGGATGGCTAACGACTTGGGAGCCAGCTCTCCAACCACGATGTGCAGAAACGTGATGATTGAAAAACCAACGGCAAATGAAATGGAATGTTGAACTTGTGGCGACTCGATCTGAAAAGCCTTCATGACGGGTTGAAGCAAGTCGGCGAAGACCGGCTTTCCAATCCAGCCCAGTCCGAGACTGGCCAAAGTGATGCCCAATTGCGTCGCGCTCAACGCGGCGTCTAGGTTGCGCAGGATGCGTCGGGCCATCTTCGCGCGTCGCCGGCCTTTGAGGACCAACCCTTCAAGCTGCGTGTCCCGAAGTTTGACCAGCGCGAATTCCGCCGCCACAAAAAATCCATTCAGCAGAACGAGCACAATCACCGCGAGGATTTTCAACGTGATAGAACTAATGGCGTCCATATTATAGTTTCACCTCCCCAAAAATGATTTTGAGAATGTCCTCCATGCTGACCACGCCGATTTCGCGACGGTCTCGTCCGAGAACAATCGCCAGCCGCTGGCCGCCGCGCTGGAGGCGTTGCAGAGCAGTTTCGAGCCGCATGTCCTCGTCAAGGAACAGCGCGGGCGTCAGAAAATCCGAGGCCTTTTTCGTCTCGTCGCGGCTCGCGTAAAGAACCCGGTTGACCCGGAACAGCCCGATGATTTTTCGCTGCCCATCCTTTGCATCGTGGACCGGCAGGCGGGTCAGGTGTTTTTCGCGGCACAGAGCGAGAGCATCGTTCACGGAAGTTTCTGCGCTCACAGTCTCGACTTGCGCCAGCGGCACGGTGATTTGTCGGACGGATATATTTTGCAGATCGAGCACACGACTGATCATCAGCCGCTCTTCCGACGTGAACACCTGCGCGGAATCCTGCATGACCTGGCGCAATTCATCGCGATTGCCAAAAAGGTGTCCGGTGAAGACCTTTCCGCCGGTGACGCCAAGAACGATCTTTGAAAACCATTCAACAACGGCGACCAACGGTTTCAATGCAAAATGAATGAACCGAAATGGCCGCGCCGCAAGAATGCAGAGACGGTTCGGGAAAGTCCGAAACAGCATCTTCGGCAGCAAATCAAACCACGCATAAAACAAAAACACGCTCGCGGCGAACGCCAGCGAAAACCAAATCCGCTGTCCCGGCAGCGCCGCATGCAGCCACGCGACCAGCAGGCCGAGAATGGCGAAGTTCACCACCGTGTTCCCGACAAAGATTGTCCAAAGAAAATTTTCCGGGTTGTCCAGAAACCGATGGAGCAGTTGCGCCGAAGCCCGCCCGGCGCGCATTTGCTGGCGGATGCGGATGCGGCTCAACGCGAACACGCCCGCTTCCATCCCCGACAGCAGGAATGACAACGCGAGGCAAACCAGAAATGCTGCGATGATGAGAGGGTTCGTATTCATGACAGAAAGAACTTCCAAACACCAAACACCAAACACCAAATAAATTTCAAACTCCAACCATCAAAAGCCACTTTGCAACCACAACATTGGGTTGGGGAGGTTCTTTGGTGTTTGGTGTTTGGTGTTTGGTGTTTCATCTGATTGCCTCCACAATCAATTCCCGCACGCGCCGCTCATCCACGTTTTGCGCGGTCAATTTCAATCCCCGATAGACTGCCGATTCGCCGGGACCCGGCACAACATCAAGCAAACTCGTCAACAAACCGCCCATCGTTTCCACGTCCGGCACGTCGCCAAAGTTCGGAACCTCGCGGCGAAAATCATCCAGCGTCATCGTGCCGTTCACGCGCCATTTGCCTTCGCAAAGCTTTTCGATGATGAACCCTTCGGTCTCGACTTCACCGCGGATGTGGCCGACGAGCTGGCCCAAAATGTCTTCCATCGTCACGATGCCTGCCGTGCCGCCAAACTCGTCGAGCACGATGGCCATGCCGCGCTGCTGACGCTGCAAACTTTTCAAAAGGTGGAGCAGGTTCATCGTCTCCGGCACGAACGATGGAAATTCTATCGCGTCGGCCAAATCAACCTTTGGATCGAGCAGCAGCGTGCGCGTGTTCAGGATGCTGACGATGGTGTCTGGCGTCTCGTCGAACATCGGCAGGCGGCGATGTTTGTATTTTTTCGCCGCTGCGACCATTTCCTCAACGGACAAATCATCGGGAATCGCCGCCATGCGCGAACGCGGGCGCATGACTTCCTTCACCGTGCGGCGGTCGAGGCTGATGATCTGCAGGATGATGTCCCGCTCCGATTGCGCGAGCGCGCCCTGTTGAAACGCCAGTTCGAGCAGTTCCTGGTAATCGCCCTCCGCAAGCGCGGGTTGAGGCTGGATGGATTTCATCACCGCGCCGCGAAGGATCGCCGAATTCATTTTCTGCGCGATGATCCGGAGCGGAGCGGTGAATCGCTGCACGACCAGCAGCAATCGCGCGACGCGCAGAGACCATTGCTCCGGTCGGCGAACGGCCATCGTCTTCGGCAACACTTCGCATGCGATCAAAACGACTGCCAGCAAAACGGCCACCGTCACGACGAGATGCCATCTGTCCGTCAGCGCCAGCCAGAAACCGACGCCAATCATTGCCGAGTTGGAAAAAATATTTCCGAGCACCATCGTCGCCAGCAAATCCTGCGGTTCGGCCAGAAGTTGGGAAACGACCCCGCCGCGGCGCGGCTCGCGTTCCGCCAGTTGCCGCACCTGCCATTTGCTCAGGGAAAAAAGCGCCGTCTCCGCCAGCGCGAAAAAGAAGCTCGCGCCCGCAAAAATGAGAAGTCCAATGGCCACCATCCAAGCAAACGGCATGGATTAAACATCACGAAACACGGACAAAGTAAAAGAAAAAGCGCCGGGCTACAAAGCACCACGCACCAACATCCAAGCTCCAAAGAAACTCCAAGCTTCAATAGTCAAACAACCCGGCGATGCTCATTTGGGGCTTGGTGTTTGGAATTTCTCTGGAGCTTGGTGCTTGGAATTTGAAGCTTAAGCAATCAACTCCTTCACCACGTTCCCATGCACATCCGTCAGACGAAAATCGCGGCCGGCATAGCGATAGGTGAGTTTCTCGTGGTCGAAGCCGAGCAGTTGCAGAATCGTCGCGTGCAGATCGTGGACGTGGACTTTGTTTTCCACGGCGGCAAAACCGAATTCGTCCGTCGCGCCGTGGACGTAACCACCGCGAACGCCGCCGCCGGCCAGCCACATCGTAAAGCCGTAATGATTGTGGTCGCGGCCATTGATCTTGCCCGCGTTTGAGCCGGGCTGCGGCAATTCAACGGTCGGCGTGCGGCCAAATTCGCCGCCCCAAATCACGAGCGTGTCTTCCAACATGCCTCGCTGTTTCAAATCTTTTAACAGCGCGCCAATGGCTTGATCGCATTCCTTGGCGAGCTTGCGATGGTTGACCTCGATGTCGTCGTGGCTGTCCCACGGCTGGCCTGCGCCGTGCCAGACCTGGACGAAGCGCACGCCGCGCTCGATGAGACGCCGCGCAATGAGAAGCTGCCGCGCCTGCGTGCCTTCGCCATACATGTTGCGGATGGCTTCCGGCTCGCGCGTGATGTCGAAGGCGTCGGTCGCGTCCATTTGCATTCGATACGCCAGCTCGAAGGATTGGATCCGCGCCTCCAACTGCGCGTCCTGTTTTCTTTTTTCGCGATGGCGCTCGTTGAGTTGCCGGAGCAAATCGAGTTGCGCGCGTTGCTCGGACTGCGATGTGAAATTGTTTTTGATGTTCTCGATGAGCTTCTCGATCTGCGTGTGCTTCGTGTCAATGTAAGTGCCCTGATAAGTGCCCGGCAAAAATCCAGCCTGCCAGTTTTGCGACTCCTGAATCGGATAACCGCCCGGGCACATCGCGATGAAGCCCGGCAGGTTTTGATTTTCCGAGCCAAGCCCGTAGGTGACCCATGAGCCGACCGCCGGTCGGATTTGCCGCGCGTCGCCGCAGTTCATCAGCAGCAAACTCGGCTCGTGGTTCGGCACGTCCGCGTGCATCGAGCGGATCACGGCGATGTCGTCAATGCACTCGCCGACGTTGGAAAAAACTTCGCTGACTTCGATGCCGCTCTTGCCGTATTTCTTGAACTGGTAGGGACACGGGAACGCCGCGCCGGTTTTGCGCTCCGTCTTGAGGTCGAGCGGGATTGCTTTGCCCGCGTATTTTTGCAACGAGGGTTTTGGATCGAACGTGTCTACGTGCGACGGCCCGCCATTTGCGAAAATGTGAATCACACGCTTGGCCTTCGCTGGAAATTGGGGAGACTTCGGCGCGAGCGGAGAAGTCATTGCATCATTCGCCGAGGCTGAATTCAGGAAACCAAAATTCCCAAGCAGACTTGCAAGGCTCACAGCCCCCATGCCCATCCCGCATCGCCGTAGAAAATCCCGCCGCGTCAGCGCGAGATGCTCCGGGTTGAAGGCGTGGTTCATGGCAACAAGGTTAGTCGTTGCGGTCGAAAAATTCCACCACCGTTTCTTGACGCTGTGTTTTTGAACTGAATTCAGATTTATTCCTATTCATCGGTTTGATTTGGTTGGATTCGCTGTTGCGAAAAGAATTTGCGGTGCAGATTCAAATGTAGAACCGAAACCTTGATCGAATCAGTTTTCATGCTTTCCCCGCGCCAGACTAACCCATTTCCCTTTGTTTTCACGGCGGCTGTTCCGCTTTTTCCGTAATCGCAAGGCTTCCTTGACGAGATGTTTGACGCACAATTCGTGACCCGGTTCGAGAGGGTTGCTGCATTTGACGCACAAACCGGCTTTGACACGGCGCAACTGGTATTTGCGCCGCCGCGAAAGGTTTAGCGGCGTAAATTCGTCAATAATCAGCTTCCGGCTGTAGGTTCGTTTTCGTTTCATACGCTGGTTAAATCATTTCCTTGCCTTGATATCTTTTTGAATTCAGTGGCGGTCATGGCAGCGCGGCGGATTCACCGAACTTTTCCCGGCTCGGCATGGGTGGGTTTTTACACGAAGCTCTGTGCGATGGAAACTGGAAATGGGGAAGGTCACGCGGCGGTTTGAGACTTCGCTTTCGGATCGGATTCACCCACCTGACGTGCTCGCGTCCCGGCCCGGCTGCCCGGGATGCCCAGCTTTTCCCGTCGCCGGGCAACCGATTTGCGCGTGATGCCAAGTCGCCGGGCCAATTCCTTGTCCGTCACCTTCCCCAACAGCGCATCGGCTTTGGGAGTCCAGTGGAAACCGTAGGATTGAATTCCCAGGCGTTGCCTTCTTCGGCGCACGTTGATGACAGTCCGGCCCAGCCGCGGTGCCAATTCCGTATCCGAAGCGGTGCCCAGCAGCGCATCTTCGCCGGGTTGCCAGGGCCTTGAGCGAGCGAATACTTTACG
Source organism: uncultured Verrucomicrobiota bacterium (assembly GCA_964389025.1). Taxonomy (GTDB): domain Bacteria; phylum Verrucomicrobiota; class Verrucomicrobiia; order Limisphaerales; family CAYMCQ01; genus CAYMCQ01. Next base: position 95,748 of record CAYMCQ010000002.1, on the reverse strand, counting down.
GCTGGGCAGGAAAATACCGCGGCGATGGCGGCGATGCTTCACCGCCATCCTGCTGATCCCCAGGAGCGCCGCAATCTGCGCATCCGGGCGCTCGGACAACAGTTTGTCGTCTGCCGGTGTCCACCGGTGTTTCTTGGGATTGAAAATGGGAATGCCTTTGGCAGCCCGGCGCGCGGCCACACTCTCAACGGTTCGTTTCAGCCGTCGCGCCAGCCGCCGGTCCGGCATTGTGCCCAGCTCTTCTTCTTCCAGCCGGCTCCAAGCACGACAGTGAGGGCGAAACGAGGGAATCCGAAGTTTGCGTCTGCGCTCGGTTACCGCCTGCCGCGAGCAGCCAAGGCGACGCGCAAGCTCCTGGTCGCTCATGGTGCCCATCAACCGGTCCGCATCTGCTGCCCACAAAATTTCACGTGGCATAAGCTGGTTTCTAATTCGAGGCCGGGAACATGTAAAGTCCGATCAAATGGACAAGCTCGCTGGCATTCCGATGTCCGCGGAAATTTTATTCGCCGTGTCCGGACTGACCCAGCGCACCAGCGACATAAAATTAAGCAGCACCGGCGTGTTCGGGTTGGCTTTGAATAAATTCTTCAAACTGTTAATCACTTTCTGGTGCGTCGTTGCATACTTCGGATGAGTCAATCGTGTGACGTAAGTTTCCATCACGGTCTGTGCGATTGGGTCAGTCTTGCCGTCGGCGCGATACGGCATCTGGCAGAAAATTCTGATGAACGACATCGGGTCGGTTTCAATCAGCACAAGCCAGCTCTCTTTCAATTCGTCGGCGTCGTATTTCGCGTTGAGCCGTTCGCGGATCGCGGCGGCTATGGACGCAGGCTCATTCCGTTGAGCGATGAGTTCCTTGATCCGCGACCACGCGCGCTGCCGCTCCATTTCCGGCGAAACTGTCTCCGCAGCCCTCACCAACTCCTCGAATTTTTTCAATCCGAGTTCCGCCGCAACAGCCTTCCCCAACGCGGCGGCTTCATCTTTGGGAATTTTGTCAAACGACATGATGGCCCTGGCGACTCGCTCCTGCATCTCCGGCCTGATGAGGCGCAACGCCGGAACCAGACTTTGCGCTGGCGGCGCTTTCGGCGGCGGGATCAGGTGACGCACGAATTCTGGAATGACCTCATTCACATCCGGCACTTTTTCGGCGCGCAACTTCAGGACGTATTTCAACGTCCTTGCCGCGCCGCCGCCTTTGCCAACGTTGTTGATGACGGCGCTGCGATGGTCGGGGTTGATTATGAGCGTCAGCAACGCTTCCGCCTGCGTGATCAGCTTTTCGTCGAGATTATCCTGCGAGCCGGTGACGACGAGTTGTTCGACAACAGTAGGCAGTCGTTGCGCGAAGATCACGTCCGGGGCTTCGGTGTTCTGGTGCTCGTAGTAGTAAAGCAGCTCGAGCACGAAAGATAACTTGAGGAAAGCACTTTTCGGCGCGCGCGCCTGCTCGCCTTTGCTGCGTTGCATCCGCTGAAACAATTCCTGCAAGCCCTTCTTTTTTTCGGCGGACAATCCGGATTGCGCCAGCAAACTTTCAAAATCACTTTTGAACGCCAGCACAATTTCTTCGGGCTTCGGTCGCGGATTTAGTTTGGGATCAGTCGTCAGGTCATTGAAGAAAACCAGCGATTCCTCGCCGAACTCGTGGACGACGCGTTCGCGGGCAACCTGCCCTTTGAGGAAACAACGGTTCGCCTGCACCATCCGCGGCGAGAAAAAAGTCTCCGGCTTTTCGACCAGACCTTGCAGCAGTGCGGTCTCGATCGGTGTTTCGAGCTTGATCAACTCCTCGACGAGCGGTTTGATTTGCGACGCCAGATCTTTCTTTGTCTGCTCAAGATTTTTCAAGATGGCAGGCTTGGGCAAGTCCGCTTCCGCCGTGCCTTTGAGCAGTGCGGCGAGATACTGGTTCACGTTGGTGTTGTGCTCGATGAGATTCGAAACGACGCCGCCGACGTCCTGGATGGGCAGCTTGCTCACCAACCCAGCAAGAAGGTTGACCAGTTCCGAGTGCGATTTCTGGCGATGCTCGGCGACCCGTTCGAGAAGCGAGCGAAGCTGTTTGTTGTCTTGCTGCAGTGCGATGCGTTCGGCTTCGAGTTGCGCGACGCGCATTTTCAAATCATTCCAACCCGGCTGGATTTCATCCGCCGCCGGTTTTGTGAAGACTATCGTGTCGTCTGCCATGCGGGGATTGTGGCTGATGGCGAAAAAGTTTCCATTCAAATTTAACAGGAGTTTTCCACGATTGACGCTTGCCTACCCGCTTCTAAAATGCCGGGACACTTTTTCATTATTTATTATGCCCACGAACGCCAAAACCATCTCCACCGAGTCATTGCAACAAGAAGGCCGCACCTTCCCGCCGCCGGCCGATGCCGTGAAACGCGCGCACGCCAACGCCGAGACTTACAAAAAAATGTATGAAAGCTCGGTGAACGAGCCGGACAAGTTCTGGTTGGAACAGGCGGCGACGCTCGAATGGTTCAAGAAGCCGACCGTCGCGCGAAAATTCACTTGGGACACTGCGGCGCGGAAGATTCAACACACATGGTTCGAGGACGGCGTGCTGAATCTCAGCGTCAATTGCCTTGACCGCCATCTCAAGACCGCGCATCGCACCAAACCCGCGATCATCTGGCAGGGCGAGCCGGAGGACGACGTCCAGACGCTCACCTACGAGCAACTCCACCGCGAGACGTGCAAATTCGCCAACGTCCTGAAATCTCTCGGCGTGAAAAAGGGAGACCGCGTCTCCATTTACATGCCGATGGTGCCCGAAGCCGCCGTTGCGATGCTTGCTTGCACGCGCATCGGCGCAATCCATTCCATCGTGTTCGGCGGCTTCAGCGCGGATTCGCTCGCAGGGCGCATCAATGACTCGACCTGCAAGTTGCTCATCACGGCGAACGCCGGTTTGCGCGCGGGCAAACCGATTTTATTGAAGGACATTGCCGACGCCGCGCTGAAGCAAACGCCGACGATTGAAAAAGTTGTCGTGTTCAAACGAAACGACACGCCCTGCAACATGACTGCCGGTCGCGATCTCTGGTATCACGAACTCATGGCGAAAGCATCGCCCGATTGCGCGCCCGAGCCGATGAAGGCGGAGGATTATCTGTTCATGCTCTACACGAGCGGCTCGACGGGGAAGCCCAAGGGCGTCGTCCACAGCACCGCCGGTTATCTGCTCCACGCCGCGCTCACGCACAAATACGTCTTCGATGTTCACGACGACGACGTTTATTTTTGCACGGCGGACATCGGCTGGGTCACCGGCCACAGCTACGGCGTTTATGGCCCGCTCTGCAACGGCGCGACGACGCTGATGTTCGAGGGCGTGCCGACGTTCCCCGATGCGGGCCGCTTCTGGAGAATTGTCGAGAAGTTCAAGGTCACGGTTTTTTACACCGCGCCCACCGCCATCCGCTCGCTCATCCGCCTCGGCGAAGAATGGCCGAACAAACACGACATGAGTTCGCTGCGCACGCTCGGCACCGTCGGCGAGCCGATCAATCCCGAGGCGTGGCTGTGGTATCACCGCGTCATCGGCAAAGGCCGTTGCCCCATCGTGGACACCTGGTGGCAGACGGAGACCGGCGGCATCCTCATCACCGCGCTGCCCGGCGCACACACGCTTAAACCCGGCAGCGCGAGCCGGCCGTTCTTCGGCGTCGAGCCGGTGGTGTTGCGCGACGACGGCAGCGAATGCGCGCCGAACGAAGGCGGCAAGTTGTGCATCAAGAAACCCTGGCCCGGCATCATGCGCACCACCTGGGGCGATCACGACCGTTTCATTGACACCTACTTCACGATGTTCAAAAACATTTACTTCACTGGCGACGGCTGCCGCGTGGACAAAGACGGCGATTACTGGCTGCTGGGCCGCGTGGACGACGTGGTGAACGTCTCCGGTCATCGCATCGGCACCGCGGAAGTCGAGAGCGCGCTGGTGAGTCACGCGAAAGTCGCGGAGGCCGCCGTCGCGCCGATGCCGCACGAGATCAAGGGCCAGGGCCTCTACGCCTTCATCACGCTCAAGGACCACGTCGAACCGAGTGACGAATTGAAAAAGGAACTTGCGCTGCACGTGCGAAAGGAAATCGGGCCGATTGCCGTGCCGGACAAGATTCAATTCGCGCCCGGCCTGCCGAAAACGCGCTCCGGCAAAATCATGCGCCGCATCCTCCGCAAAATCGCCGAGAACCAGACCGACCAGATCGGCGATACCTCGACGCTGGCCGATCCCGGAGTGGTGGAGGCGCTGGTGAAGGGAAAGCAGTAGTTCAATTGCAACAACTCGACATACGACACAAACTATGAATGGAAAACGCTGGGTAATCATTGATACCGAAACCGACGGCCTCTACGAGCCAATTCACGTTGTTGAGTTATCTGGGCAATTGATGGACGGTTGGGATTCAGTAGGAGAACCGTTCAGAATGCTTTTGAACCATGACGTTCCTGTTGATCCTGCGGCTGAGGCGATTCACGGTTATTCCCGAGAGTATTTGAGGCAGCACGGTGAGAAGCCCGAGCGTGTCTATGAGTTGTTCCGGGATTACGCACAAGATTACCCTCTCATTGCTCACAATCTTAGTTTCGACTGGAATCGTTGTCTTCAACCAGAATGGGTAAGGCTTGGCCTTCCTGACATTGGCCAACGCGGATTCTGTTGCATGATGCTTGCTCGGCGACTGGTGACAGAAACGCAAAGTTACCGGCTTGAGATTTTGAAAGAACAGTTTCGCATTACACCATCACAAAGCCATCGGGCGAAAAATGACGTTCTGACAGTTGTAGAATTGTTCCAGAAAGTTTATCGGCCACGATTGGAAACAGCGAAGCTTGATACTTACGACGCAATTGCAACGTTCGCCAAGCAAACGCCTGTCGCAAAATGCCGAGACATTATTATCCGTGGCGCATCCGTCAGCGTCACGAAGCCGCCTGCGCTTAAAGACGAGTGGTATTTTATTGATGCCGCCAAGAATCCCCACGGCCCAGTTTCGGCTTGGCAGGTCGCCCAAAGTGCGGGGCTTGAAGCATACTACGTTTGGCGAGTAGGGATCGGCGATTGGATTGCCAATCACGATTGTGCCGAGTTCCTTGCGCTTAGTCAGACGCCACCGACCACGAAACAGCCAGTCAAGAAAGCCGACACGCCCAAAGCAATGTCAGAGCTTATTGGCATTTGCCGGGGTTTGATTGCCGATGACAAAATTACAACCGCAGAAGTGAAATTTTTGAATTCGTGGCTGGAGGATGCAAGCTTCACAACCGAATGGCCGGCATCTGAAATTGCTCAAACGATGGAGCGCATTTTGGAAGACGGCGTCATCACCAAAGAAGAAAAGGAGGAGCTAAAAAACTTTCTTCAGAAAGTCACCGGCAGTCCTGTTGAGCTCGCCTTCGAAAAGCCTCGTCAAGCGATTGAGGTGGCCGATTCACTTCAAAGTGCCCCAATAAATTCTCCACACTACACGATTGTTCAACTCAATCAGGGAACTCGTGAATGGTTGGAGTGGCGACACAAGGGGATTGGGGCATCGGATGCGCCAGTGATAATGGGAGAAAATCCTTGGAAAGATGTTTCTGAATTGCTGCGGCACAAACGCGGTGCGCCAAGAGACCAAATTGAGAACGAAGCGATGGCGCGCGGGACCATGCTTGAACCGGAGGCGCGCAAGAAATATATCTTACACCGTGGCTTTGATGTTCAGCCCGCTTGTCTCGAGAGCAAGCAATACGAGTGGTTGCGTGCGAGCGTTGACGGCTTATCGGCGGACGGAAGCGCGGTCGTCGAAATCAAATGCGGCAATTCCGTTTATCGGAAAACGTCAGCTAGCGGCAGGGTTCCCGACTACTACTATGGTCAACTACAGCACGCGCTTGCTGTCACCGGCCTTACATCGATTGATTTTTGGTGCTACCTGCCAAACTGCCCTGAAGTGCTCGTAACCGTTGATCGAGACGACAATTACATCAAACGCCTGCTGGAAGCAGAATATCGGTTTTGGCAACAGGTGTTGAAGTAGCAGTGGTCGCAATTGGCGGAGCACAACCCCAACCGCCCCGGCCCGTCAGCCCGGACTCTTTCGAGCCTTCAGCCCTAGGAATCAGGGTGTCGCGTCAATGGCCAATCGTGGAACTTTAATTGCGAACAGCCCGTCCGCGAATTGAATGTCGATGGTTTCGAGGTCGGAATCCTCACCGAGGAATTCGACATGATGAATTTCTCCACGCTTGAAGCGCTGCCGATTTGTTACACGCCCCTGAAGGCTCTTGCGAAGAGCGAGGTCGATGTCTTCAACGAATTCGATTGTCATAAAACGTTTCGATGTGTTGCTTTTTTCATGCGAAAAGAAAACGGCAAGCCACTGAATGAAACAAGCCGATTGTTGGAAACTTTTTAATTTCGTAGATTCTACAGCACAGTCACAATCGTTGCCAATGAAACCACTTCGATTCATCGCCGGTTCGTTATTCATCATTGCGTTTTCCACTTTCGCCCAACTACCTGCCGTGAAAAATTCCACCGACTCCGCAGACATCGCCGCCGTCAAAAAACTCCTCCGCTCCGTCCCGCTCATTGACGGACACAACGATGTGCCGTGGCAATATCGCAAGCGCGGCAATGACATGAACGCCATTGATCTTTCGAGCGACACAAGTTCGTTGGGCATGGTCACCGACATTCCGCGATTGCGCGCTGGCGGCGTCGGCGGACAGTTCTGGTCGGTTTACATCCCTTCGACGATGAGCGGTTCCATCGCCGTCCGCGCGGTGCTGGAGCAGATTGATGTCGTTCACCAGATGTGCGCGCGTTATCCCGATGCGTTCGAGCTGGCGCTCACGGCGGACGACGTGGAGCGGATTCATCGCAAGGGAAAAATCGCGTCGCTCATCGGCATGGAAGGCGGTCATTCGATTGACAACTCGCTCGCGGTGCTGCGCATGACCTACTCGCTCGGCGCGCGTTACATGACGCTCACGCACACGAAGAACACCGAGTGGGCCGATTCCGCCAATGACGACCCGAAGCATCATGGTCTCACGGAATTCGGCGAGAAAGTTGTCCACGAGATGAACCGCCTCGGCATGTTGGTTGACCTCTCGCATGTTTCCGACGAGACGATGCGCCACGTTTTGCGTGTGGCACGCGCGCCGGTGATTTTTTCCCATTCCTCCACGCGCGCGCTCTGTAATCATCCGCGCAACGTGCCCGACGATGTTTTGAAAATGCTCCCGGCCAACGGCGGCGTCATCATGATCTGTTTCCTGCCCGGCTATTTGACCGAACGAAACCGCGCGCACTTCGTCCTCGTGCAGGATGAGGAAGATCGCTTGAAAAAACTTCATCCGGACAATCCGGCGAAGGTAGAAGAAGAAATCCAGACCTGGCGCAAATCGCATCCCGGCCCGCGCGAGGCGGAGTTGAGCGACGTGGCGGACCACATTGACCATGTCCGTAAAATCGCCGGCATTGACCACATCGGCATCGGCGCGGACTTCGAGGGTTTCAGCGGCCCGCCGATTGGATTGGAAGATGTGAGCAAATATCCCGCGTTGCTTGCTGAGTTGAAACGCCGCGGCTACAGCAACGACGATCTGAAAAAAGTCGCCGGGCTGAACGCGCTGCGCGCAATGCGCGGCGCGGAGGCGGTGGCGAAGGAGATGCAGAAGGTTTCGCGTTAGCGGCTCACACGCTGGCGTGAAATCGAAGATGATACGGGTTGACGCGATTTGCCCGTTTGAAAAATTGTTTTGCTTTCGATTCCTGCCCCGCCATTTTGTAAATCTCCGCAGCGCTTTGAAACAGGCGCGCGTCCACCGTGCCAAAGGACAGCGCCTTTTGCAGCGGCTCGATTGCCTCGGCAGATTTGCCGTTCAAATGCAGCGCCCACGCGAGTGTCTCGTAACTCGCGCCGCCCTGACGGATCTCCAAATCTTTGCGCGCCCAGTTGAGCGCTTCCGCCGGGTCAAGCCTGACGCTCAAATAAAACGTGGCGAGGTGATGGTAGTAATGGACTTCGCCGCGTCCGACGGACGCGCGATAGCCCGCCAGTGCGCGGTCGCTCCACGGCCCGGCTTCGGCGGGCTTGCCCATGAAAATGTAAAGCTCGGCAATGGCCTGAAACAATTCCGGTCGGGGCGACGAAGCGGCTGCTTTCTGATAAAGCGCGAGCGCATCGCCAAATTTTTCCTGCGCCGCTCGCAGTTCGGCAAGGTGCTCCAGCGCGACATAGTAACCCGGAAGGATTTTTAGCGCGGCCTGATAATGTTCCTCGGCTTGCCGGAATTTTCCCGTGTCGAAATAAATGCCGCCCCGCTGGACGTGGCACCACGCCAGATTTTCGCCTGAGGCATTTTCTTCCTTTCCGGCTTCAAGCGCCTTCGCAAAATTCTTCAGCGCGCCTTTGATGTCGCCCTTGGCGTGGCAAAGGTTGGCCGCGCGGCTGAATGCAAAAAGTCCCGGTTCGAGTTTGACGAGTTTCGCATAGGCATTTTCCGCCTGTCGCACGTTGCCAGTTTCCAAAAGCGCATCTCCCAAAATGCCGTGTCCGAACGCCTCGTCGGGCAATGCCACGGTCAACTTGCGCGCCAGCGCAATGGCATCGCCGAACTTGTGGCGCGCAATGTATGCAGAAGCGAGCAAGCCTTGCGCTGTTTGGTGATTTGGATTTCGCTCAAGAGCTTGTTTGAGAACTTCCTCGGCCTTTGCGTAGAAATCCAGCCTGCCGGATTCGCGCGCCTTTTGCAGATAAGCCGCGCCGAGTTTTGTCGGCGCGACGAAATCGTGAAGGTCTCGCAGCAGGCGGTTTTCCCAGAACTGGATTTCGCGGTCGGTCTGGGATTCTTGCGCGACCGCATGCGACGCGGCAAGGATCAACAAAAGTAACAGGCTGCTGGCGAAACGTGCCGCCTCGCTGGAGCAACAGCGGAACAAATCGTTCAAAACCGATCTTCGTTTCAATCGTTGGACGCTGGGAAGATGAATTGCTGGACGCAAGTTCTAGTTGCGCCCCGGAATTGCCTTGGACGCCGGGTGTGCCGGCGGGAAGAATGGAAAATCCGGAAGGAACGGAACGTCGTTTGTGTTGACGTTGTCCGTTGTGACCGCGCCGTTGCTCGCCACACTTAAGACCGTATCAACCACGTCGTCTTGCGGCCTGCGGCCATTGAGAAAGCCACCGGTGTTGGACATGTCGAGCGTCAGCACGTCGGGGAGCAGGATGTCGGCAATGATGCCGCTGTAGGCCGGGTCGCCGTTGACGCTCACGAGGCTTGCGATGGCTGTGTCACGGAACAATACGCGGTCCTGTCTTGGTATCGCGCGGTTAAACTCATCCTTGCGAGCTGGAGGCATCAGGACGGTGTTGATGACGGGCAGCGCAGTCCGGTCAACTTGAACAAAAACGCGCGAGTCCTTGTCCTCTTTGTCCGGCTTGGAGGAACGAACCGTGGTGCGCGGGCGGCTGGTAGTGCTCCAAACGCGAATCACATCACCCGATTCTCCGCGCAACAAGGCTGGCGGGACTTCCACGGCAAATATAGAGCAGTTCAAAGAATTAAAGAAATCAATCCCGCCGTTTCGATTTGTGATCGGGCCGCCGGGCTGGAGGCCGAGCAAACGCAACACCCAGATGAGGTCAATGAAAAACGGGTCATCCCGCAATCCAGCGAAGGCGCGCATTCCGTTGGTGCCTGTAATGACAGTGCCGTTGGCCAGTCCCGTAAAATTAATCACCCGCTTTTCATTCAGGAGCAGGCTCTTCGGGCCAGCCGCGCGCGGTTTGTCCGGACCGAGAACCGTGACCATTTGCGGTCCCGGAACTGTGGGCGTGAAAACCCCCTGAATGACGAGGTCCTCTTTGTTGTCGCCATTGTTGTCAATTTTGAACTGGTAAAGCACGTCGGGGGAAAACGCCACTTGCAGCGCGCCACCGATGACAAATGGGTTCACTGTGGCAGCGAACACAATGTTGCTGTTGTTCGGATTGACAAAGGCATAAACGTCCAGCAAGTCGGCGCGGCCGTCCTCGGCAATGCCTGGCGCATCGCGATGATCGGCGGCCTGAAGCGATGCACAGGCAGCGAGCGAAAAAAATAAAAACCAACGTTGAAAAGTTTCTACAGTTGCTTTGGTAAATGTTTTCATAGGATTAGAGTTTTGATGCCGATGGCCTGGCCCTTTCTTACGCCAACCCGATTTTTTGTCAACATTGGAGATCAATGAGTTTCAAAATCGCTTGCGGGTTGCAAGAGCGGCTTGTAAGTTTTCGCCCTGTTTGTGCATCCGTAGCTCAATTGGATAGAGCATCTGACTACGGATCAGAAGGTTGATGGTTCAACTCCATCCGGATGCACCAATTCCAGCGATCATTTAACTGCCAATCTGCGCTCACAACCTCGGTGTCGGCGGTTTGTTCGGCTTGTCCCAAGCCTGCGCGCCTTGCACCTTGAGTTTGCGTTTGAAAACTTTGTCGCCGCACGTCGCGAAGATCGTGTCAAAATTGTCTCCGCCGAAACAAAGGTTTGAAACTTTTCCGTTTGGAGTCGGGATGATGCACTGGACTCTGCCGGCTTGATCGCACACTTGAATTCCCATCCGCGTGGCGACATACAGACGTCCATCGCGGTCAACGCGCATTCCGTCCGCGCCTGCGTCATCCGCGTTGTCCGGCTCGTGCAGCCAGAAAAACTTTTGCTTCGACATGAGCGAGCCGTCAGGCTGAATCTGGTAACTGTAAATCCAATGCGAGCGGCTGTCGGCGACGTAGAGCAGTGATTGATCCGGCGAGAGCGTAAGACCGTTGGAGAAGCGCAGGCCGCTGTCCACTTCCTTCTTTGTGCCGTCGGGCTTGATGAGCCAGACGCGGCTGGTGTTCGCGTTCACGCCGGTCCAGTTTGGATTGGTGACGTAAATGTCGCCGTTGTGCGCCACGACGATGTCGTTGCCACGAAATCCTTCCACGATGACTGTCGCCTTGGCACCGGCGTCATAAGCGAGAACCTTCTCCTCGCCGCCCGTGACTGTGTAGAGACGGCCATCCAATCCGAATGCCTGACCACTCCCGCTGCGGGTCTGCTCGACAAAAACGGACACCGTGCCATCGAGACTGATTTTGTGGATGCGGTTGTTTGGAATGTCCGTGAAGAAAACTTCACCCTTCGCGTTGACGGCCGGGCCTTCGGTGAATTTATAGCCTTCAGCAACCAGTTGCCAATCTTCGCCAGGCAGCAGGATGTCCTTGAGTTGCGGCGAACCCGCGCCTGCCTTCACTGGCGCGGGCCAATCCTTCCACAGCCAGCGCATCACGTCGGGAAAAATCGCGGAGCCTTGCTTGCCGCTGTGACCGCCATCGCCCCATGCGTGGTTCACTTCGTAGCCGGAAAAAGTCAGCGCGCGCTCCATCGTCTGGTTCGCCATCCACCAGTCACCCGCGAAAATGTTGAGATCGTTAGAGCCATCCTGCAAAAAAATCCGGAGCGGTTTCGGCTCGAACTTGCGGATCAGCGTCGGGTAACGGTCACCGCCGCGCAGCCCGACGTAAGTGCCAATCGCGCTAAACACGCGGCGAAAGACATCGGGACGTTCCCACGCTGCTGTGAACGCGCAAATCGCGCCGCTGCTCGAACCGCCGATGGCGCGGTCATTCGAGTCTTTGGAAAAATGGATTGCGCGACCATCGGAAGTTTTCCGCGATTCAACTTCAGGCAAAAGTTCTTCAAGCAGGAAGCGGACGTAATTGTCGCCAAGCCCGTCGTATTCGTAGCTGCGATTAAAACGATCCTGTGCCTCACTCGTGTTCGCAGCTTTCACACGACCGTGCATCACGAAGACGCCAATGGTCACGGGCATCTCCTTCTTGTGGATGAGATTGTCGAAGACGACCGGCGCGCTCCACTGGACGCCGTCTTGGTTGACGTAAAGGCATGCGGGCTTGGCGGGGTCGTATTGCTGCGGCACATAAATGTTCACTTCGCGCGTCGTGCCAGGGAAAATTTTCGATTTGTCAAAAATGAATTTGATGAGTTCACCCTTCGGCACGCCATCCTGTGGTTTTGAATCCGGGCCGGGCAGGTAATCGTCCGCTGCGCGGGTGGGAAAAATTACCGAGGTGAACAAAGCCAGAACCAGAGCACGCGAGTTCAGATTGAATTTCATTGGAGTGGGCAGAGACTAAACATTTGCCAAAGCCCGTCAAGGAATCGGAGCGTCGGAAAATTTTCCGTGAAGTTGCGCACGGCCTCGTTCACAATCGCCGCAGCCACATGACTTTGCTTCCCGTCATCGCGCGCGAGTTGCGGGCGCAATCGCGCCAGCCGTTCACGTATTGGGTGCGGGTGCTCGGCGCAGGCGCGCTGCTCGTCACAGTTTTTATTTTCTTTCCTGACATCGAGTTCGGGAAGCAGTTGGGCCAACGCTATTTTGCAATTCTTCACCGTGTTCTTTTTTTTGCGATCTGGATTCTCGTGCCGATGATGACGGCGGATTGCATCAGCCGCGAACGGCGCGAGAACACGTTAGGTCTGCTTTTTCTTACTTTGCTCAAGCCCAAAGACATCGTGCTCGCGAAAAGTTTTGCGCATGGCTTGCGCGCGGCGACGCTGTGCATTGCGGTGCTGCCGGTGTTCATGATTTGCTTTCTGATGGGCGGCGTGAGTTGGAAGGAAGTGTTCATGTCCGGCATGATGAATTTCTGTTCGCTGTGTTGGGCGCTGGCGGCGGGGATTCTGGCGTCATCAAGCACGAAGATTTGGGCGCGCGCGTTAGTGGGAGCGGAATCATTCGCGGTGGTGTTCGGCATGGTGTTCGGACTGCTCAATTATTTGATCGCCTGCGCTCTGATTATTCCTCGCATCCCAAGCGCAAGGTGGGATGTCACATTTGAGCAGTTTACCGAAGGAGCGCTTATGGTTGCGACGAACTTCGGCGGAGCATACCGCGGAATTCTTTCGTCTCCAAAGACTGCTCAAGTCGCATGGCTCGTCAGCGCGGGCGTGATGAGTTTGGTTTCGCTGGCTGCTTTGTGGGTAATCGTTCTCATCGCCGCGCGAAACGTCCGCCGCAACTGGCAGGAAAAACCGCGCTCGGCTTTTCAAATCTGGTGGGAAAAATATCTTTGCACGCCGGTCGTCATGCTTTCGCTATTCAAACGTTGGATGAAATTCAAACTCGAACGCAATCCCATCGGCTGGCTCGAAGTGCGGACTTGGTCGGGACGTCTGGTGATCTGGGGCTGGTTCGCGGTGATGGTCTCGGTGATGACCATCGCGCTTTGGGACGGGAACCTTTATCAGATCAGATTTCACGAAATCCACTCGTTCATGGCATGGCTCCTGGTTTTGAGCATCGCATCGAGCGCGGCGGGAAGTTTCCAGCGCGAACGCGAAACCGGCGTTCTCGAACTTCTGCTCGTCGCGCCCCTGAAAGTTAAGGACATCATCAACGGGCGGTTGCGCGGTTTGTGGGGACAATTTCTTCCGGCAATCCTGCTGCTGCTCGGCGTCTGGATTTATTGGACGAACACGTTCGAAAAAATGGATGAGAACCGGCACATCCTGTTTTTCGCGACGACCTTTACGACTCTACCTGTTATCGGGCTTTATTGTTCGTTGAGCAGCAGGAATTTCATCATCTCGCTGCTTCGGACGATTCTTTGGTCTGTGGCGCTGCCGATGGTCATTGTTCCACTATCATTTTGGTTTCTCACACCGCCGAAATATGGGTTCGGAGGATATTCCTACACTTCGGTTTCGACTTTGGCGGTGGTGCAATTGTTGTTTGCGTTATTGTTCTGGCTGCGATTATTTCGTAACTTGAACGAGCGAAAATTTTCCTTTTACCGGGCAATAAACTGACCATGACTTTCCTGCCCATCGTTGACCGCGAGTTGCGCGTGGCGGCGCGCAAACGCAGCACCTTCTGGCTGCGCGTCGTCGCGGCGCTGGTGACTATCACGATTTCGGCGGCGTTCCTCGGCATCGGCGGGCTGATGGAAATGCAGGGTGGAATGTTTCCGCTGAGTCTCGGTGCGGTGCTGTTTGCGATTCTGACGTGGATGAGTTTTGTTTGCGCGTGTTTTGCGGGCGTGTTCTTCAGCTCGGACACTTTGAGCGAGGAAAAGCGCGAAGGGACGCTCGGACTTTTGTTCCTCACGGACTTGCGCGGCTACGATGTGGTGCTCGGGAAATTGATGGCGATGTCGCTGCGGACGTTTTATGCGCTGCTGGCGATTTTTCCAATCGTCGGGATCACGCTGCTCATGGGCGGCGTGACGGGCGCGGAGTTCTGGCAACGGATGCTGGTCCTGGCGAACACACTGTTCTTTTCGCTCGCCGCCGGGATGTTCGTCTCCTCGATCAGCCGCGAATCGCAAAAGGCGCTGGGCGGGACGTTGTTTTTGCTTTTGATCTTCGTCGTCGGGCTGCCACTGATTGACGCTTGGATTGCGGAGGCGCTGAACAGGCCGTTCGTCGCGCTGTTCAGCTACGCGAGTCCATGGTTCGGCTGCAGGCTTGCCGGGAACGCGACTGTGAAAATGTTTTGGTGGAGTTTTGCCGTCCCGAATTTTCTCGGCTGGATTTTTCTGGCGCTCGCGAGCGTCTTCACACCCCGCGCGTTTCACGAAAAAACTGCGGGCGGAACGTCGGTCAAAAAAAATTGGCTCTACAGTTTGCGGTTTGGGACTGACCGCGGGCGCGGGCGTCGGCGACGGCGGCTGTTGGAAATCAATCCTGCATTGTGGCTGGCGCACCGGCAACGCTGGCGCTGGCTGTTCTTGTGGGTTTTTTCGTTCGCCTGCGTCGCGCTCTTCACGTTTGTCGTAGCTTACAATTGGAGCAACGAAAACCGCGGCGTGAACTACGGCATGTTGATGGGCGCGAACTTTTTCTTCGGCGTTGTCATTTTGGGGCTGAAATTTTGGATGGCTACACAGGCAAGCCGGTTTTTTATCGAGGCGTGGCGCACTGGCGCGCTGGAACTTTTGCTGGCATCGCCGCTGCCGGAGAAAAAAATCATCCGGGGACAATGGAGCGCGCTGGCGAGGTTGTTTTTTGTTCCGGCGGCGGTAATCGTTTTGACCCAGGGCGTGTTCGGTTTTTTGCAGATGAGTGAAATGATGGGAATGGGCAGTGGAATGCCGCAGCAATTTTTTTCGCCTGAAGGCCAGTTCGTTTCAACGCTCGTCAGCATCACGGTGACGCTGGCCGACCTGACGGCGCTGGCGTGGTTCGGGATGTGGATGGGTCTGACGACGCGCCGCCCGAATATCGCGGTGATGAAAACGATTTTGTTCGTTCTTGCGATTCCGTGGCTCGCGTCGCTGTTCGCGCAAGGCTACTTGATGTTTCTGATTACCTGGGCGAGTTGGCCATTTTGGATCACGGCGTTCATTGTCGGCGGGCTTATGATCGGAAAGGACATTTTCTTCACTGTGTGGGCGATGCGCAATCTTCACTCAAAGTTTCGGACTGTTGCTGCTGGAACTGCGAGGCCAATCTGGACGCCGAGAGCCGCGCCGCACCCGCGCACAAATCTTCCGCCGGTCATCCTGTCGCCACGAACATGAGATTTCTTCCCATCGTCGAACGGGAACTGCGCGTCGCATCGCGAAAGCCGCGCACTTACTGGACACGGTTCATCGCGGCGTTGACGGCCATCACATTGGTTGGCTGGATGCTTGTCACGTTCAGCCCGGCGGCGGGCGATCCCCAGTCCACCGGCAAAAACATCTTCATGTCGCTGGCGGTCATTGGGTTTTTCTTCGCCGTGCTGGCCGGAGTTCACACGACGGCGGACTGCATCAGCGTTGAAAAGCGCGAAGGGACTTTGGGACTGCTTTTCCTGACCGACTTGAAAAGTTATGACATCGTTTTCGGAAAACTGGCAGCGACTTCGTTGAACGCGTTTTATTCGCTGCTGGCAATCTTGCCGGTGATGGCGCTGCCGCTGTTGATGGGCAGCGTGTCGCTCGCGGAATTTGGCCGGATGACTTTGGTTTTGCTCGTCACACTTTTCTTTTCGTTGAGCGCGGGAATCTGCTCGTCGAGTTTGTTGCGCAAGGAAGGAAACGTGGCGGGGTTCTGTTTCCTGATGATTTTTTGCTTCGTGATTGGCGCGCCGGTGGCCGGATTGCTCTGGCAGGAGTTTGTGACAAAATCCAGCAGAGACCCGCTTGCATTTTTTCTGCCGAGTCCGGGATTCGCGTTTGGGATGGCGTCGAGCGGATTTGCAACTGCGAAAAATGCCCCGCAGTTTTGGTGGTCGCTGATCACGATTCACGCGATGAGCTGGCTGTTTCTGTTGGTCGCGCTGATTGCGACGCCGCGTTCCTGGAAGGACAGTCCGCTGGAAATCGCGCCCAAAGGCTGGCGCAAGCGCTGGCAGGACTGGAATTTCGGCGCGCCTGAAGTCCGGCGAACCTGGCGCACGCGGCTGCTGGAAATCAATCCCGTGCTCTGGCTCTCGGCGCGGAACCGGCTGCAGTTTTTAGCAATCTGGTTCGGACTCGCAACCGCCGTCGTCATCTGGCTCGGAATCTTCCTGAAAAACAGGGACGCCTGGCCTGAATCTCCCCTGCTTGTGCTGGTCGCGTTCACGTTGAATTCATTCCTGAAACTGAGGATCATTCCTTTGGCGACCAGACGGTTCGCGGAAGACCGGCGCGACGGAGCGCTGGAGCTTCTGCTTTCCACACCGACGACCGTGAAGGAAATTTTGCGCGGCCAACTGTTGGCGATTCGAAAGCAATTTACTGGGCCGATCATCGCGGTCTTGTTGTTGAATCTGCTCCTGTTTTTCGTGGTGTTGAACCATATTTCCGGCAGAGCAAGTGGCGGCGAGGAGCGAACCGTGATCATCGTCCTTTTCGTCGTCATGATATTTTTTCTCGTCGCTGATGCTGTCGCGCTCAGTTGGGTCGGCATGTGGCAGGGCTTGACGGCGAAAAATTTCACCAAGGCGTGCAGCAACACCGCCACGCAGATTCTTTTTCTGCCGTGGGCGGTTTATCTCGGAGTTTTTTTCACGCTCGTATCTCTCGATAACCGGTTCAGTCAGCATTGGGGATTTGGCGAGGGAGTTGCCCTGTGGGGCGTGATCGCGCTGATGGTGGATGTGGTTTTCGCTTTGCGCGCGCGGCTCCGGCTGGTCGCGGAATTTCGAGCCGAAGCATTGCGCCGCTATCAGCCGCGCAGGCGCTGGTGGTTTTCGTCAGAGGAAACGAAATGAACTGCGCGACTTGAGTTCGCTTCCGTTGTGTGGAAAGTATGCCGTGCCGGAGAATTTGCCGGCAGTCTTAATCTTAATCTTACTCCTTGCATCCGCGGGACTCGATTAAGAGTAAGAGAAAGATTAAGATTAAGACCTTGGATCTGCACACTGGCAAAATGTTCTTGAATCAGCTGGTGAATGCGGCTTCATTATGCGCGGCTGGAGAGATGGCCGAGTGGCTGAAGGCGACGGTTTGCTAAACCGTTATACGGGTTAAACCGTATCGAGGGTTCGAATCCCTCTCTCTCCGCCACCTTTTTGCCATTTCTTTAGAAGAAGGAGCGTAGCAGTAGTTTATGGTGATTTCGTCTTTGCCGATGATGATTTCCTTGGTGATGATTTCAATGAGTTCACGCTTTTCTTCCGGTTGCATGGCCTGCCAGCGGTGGTGAAGGTTTTGGGCTTGGAGAGCGATTTCTTCGGCTGAAAGGCTCTCCACTTTGAGTATGTCGAGTTCGGCTTCAAGGCGGGGAATGGCCGCTTCAAGCTGTTTGCGACGCTCTTGGAGCGGTTGATAGAACTTGGCGAATCCGTCCCCGTCGATTTGCTCTTTTTGATAGAGGTCGTAGGTGCGGCGAATCTCTTTGTCGGTGTTTTCCAAGTCCTGTCGGGTGACTGCCAAAAGGCGCTCTTTCTCAGCGGCAGTATCATTCGAGCTTTTGAGATAGTTGCCGATGGCTTCCGGTGAGAGGGAAAAGTCTTTGATTTCGTCCATGTAAATCGAATCGAGATCGGCAATGCTGATTTTGTTACGGCACGCGCGACAGACGTATTTGGGGGTGTTGGACGGCACATACATTTTCTCGCCGCATTCGCACACTGCCACGCCTGCGAAAATATGAACGGGCTTTTTGGCCGGTCGTTTTTGATTGGCAAACGAATCGTCAATGATGCGGTTGCATTCTTCCCACACTTCATCGGATACCAACCGTTCAACTTCATGCAAATACCATTCGTTTTCGGGCTTCAGTGTCCACTGCGAGCCGTTTCGCATGGTGTAGTTGGCTCTGTGGATGCCTTTGGCGGTGGGGTCTTGAATCAACCGCGTGAACGTCTTGCTGGTGAAACGCCCGCCTTTGCGCGTGCGGTGGCCGGCCTCGTTCAAAAGTCGAACTACGGTCTTTTTGCGCCGGTGTTTCAAGAAGAGTTCATACATGAGTTTGCGCACTGGCGCTTCCTTGGGGTCAATGATGAGCTTCTTGTCCTTCCACTGGTAGCCAAAGGGCGATGCACCACCGGTTGGGTTGCCGAGCCTGGCGCGGGTGACGATAGATGCTTTCACGCGATCTACTGTTTCCTCGCGCTCCCACTGTGCCATTGCCGCAATCATGCTGTAAAAGAGGCGTCCGGCGGGTGTCGAGGTGTCGATCTTCTCTTGGAGCGAAATCATGTCCGCGTTGTGGTCGCGGAAGAACTTGGCAAAATCCTCAAGCTCACTCTTGTTGCGGCAGAGACGGGCGAGCTTGGAAAAAATCAAGCCCGTGATATGTCCCTTGCGCACGTCGGCCATCATCCGCTTGCATTCGGGATGCTCCATGATGGTCTTGCCCGAGACTCCGGCAAGGTCATACACCTCGACAACATTCCAGTCGTTAAACCTAGCGTATTCGCGAGCGCGGGCTTCGTGGATTTGGGGCGAGTCTCCTTTGGCCTGATCTTCGGTTGAAACCCGAATCCAGACGCCGACACGTTTTTTCAAGGCACTATTTTCCTTCATAGCACGACTTCATATCAAAAAGCACGGTCGCGTTGCAAGAAAATAGTTTGCAAAACGCGAACTTTTTTCCGACAACTGTAGCATGAGCATGAAAAAGATTGTTGCCGAAGCTGAACTCGGATCACTCGCCAAACAATTCCGAGAAAAGGCGGGGCGGACGAAAATAGAGGCTGCGGCAGGGTTGGGCGTTGGCCGGCCTTCTGTGCAACTGGCGGAAGAAAATCCGGAGCAAAGCCTGACAGCCCTGCGTATTCGTCTGATTGAAAAGTATTCCTCCTACCGAGTTGTCGGGCCGCTCTTTCGCCTCGAACGCAAGTGATCATCGTTTGCGCATCGAGTCCGCGATGGCGCGAATGGCGGCGGCTTCTCTCTCCTTTCGCTTGGCCTCTGAAAACTCTGAAACCACGCGCTTCACTTTGTATCCGCGCGAGACTCGGGTTTGCTCAGTCGGAGTCTCGACCGGCAATGTCTTCAGATTCGCGATGAACTGGTCTGGCTCAAAATATTCCACCCGTCCCGCCGATTCCGCCCCAAGACTTCCCAAAACCGCAGAGGCAATCTTGCGCAGCCTGCTTTCATCAACGCAAATCACCGCCACGTTCGGAACTCCGGCCTTCAGACACTTGGCGACATTGCCCACTTCATGGTCAATGGTGGTGGTGACGGATATTTCGCAGGCGATGCCCTGCCCATCTCGTTCAAGCCACAAATCCACACTGCCCTGGCCGTCGAGAATTGGCCTTTCAATAACGCTGCGGAAACCGAGTTCTTCCGCTGCATGCTTGATTCGAAGCTGAATGGCCTTGTGCTGCGCTCCGCCCCTTCCCAAATCACGCGGCGGCTCTGCTTTGCTTGGCGCAGTAACCATTTCTTTTTCCCCCGAAACAGTGGTCTTTGGAATTGGAGGGGGCTTCGGTGGCTCTGAAACAGCGGGAGCGATTGGGGGCGCAGTCGGCGGCGGCTTGTTGTCAACGTCTGGCTTGGTGGTGATGACGGATTTCAGAATCGTCTCAACCTCCGCTCTCGGCATTGCATACTTTCTTCTCGAAGCTGTAATGACCTCTTGCCTGCGCCGCAAGGCTTCATTTGGATCTCGTTTCTCTCTAAACGGAACGGCCAAATTGAAATCAAAGTCGCTGCGCTCAATGCGCCCGATGGCTTCGCCGATTCCGAGGTTTTGCAAATCCTTCGCGTCGAAAAACGAGAATTCATCCGAAAATTTGCGGGCGTCCTCGCTGCCTAACCGAAAACAAATCCGTGTGTAGGGATTCGTCACGATGGCGCTGGCCACGTCGGAGCAGTGCTGAAGCTGCGAAAGCTCCTGATGCGCGAGAACGAGGCCCAGCCGATACTTGCGAGCGCCGCTTAAGATGGAAGCCATTGAGGGCGTGACGAAGTGGTGGCACTCGTCTATGTAGCACCAAAAGTATTGCCGCTGCGCTTCCTCCAACTGCTGTCGTCCAATCGCCAACTGGTGGAATTTTGACACGAGCAGCGTTCCCAAAAGGTATGCGTTCTCTTCTCCGATGGCTCCCTGCGCAAGCTTGGCGAGAAATATTTTCCGCTCGTCCATGATCTCCGCAAAATTGATCCGGTTCGCATGTTGCGAAACCATATAGCGGATCGGTTTTGGCCGCAGAAACGTATCGAGCCGGGTCAATAGCGGCGCTTGGGGAACACCTTTGAGCAAGGGATATTGCTTGGTCCAGTAATAGACAACCTCGGGGTCTTTGACCGTCGTGAGAAAATCAGCGCGAAATTCCTTCTCGACAAGAAACCGCCGCAAATCAGCAAGCGTTCCACCGCGCTCGCTTTCCAAAAAGGCAAGTATCGCGTTGGCAAAGACTGAATTCATCTGATCACCCCAACTGGTGGACAAACGCTGAAACACGGCAATCAAGTCGGAAGCGAGAAGATTCTTTTCAAGCTCTGAATGGGCAGAGAGAATATTGAAGCCAACCGGAAACTCCGCATCTGATGGATCAATCAGAATAACATCGTCAATGCGCGATTCCGGGATGTCGGCAAGCACTGCATCCACCAAATCTCCGTGCGGGTCAAGCAGCGCCAGCCCTTCACCGTTCTCAATGTCCTGACGAATTAGATTGAGGAGGAATGTGGATTTGCCGGTGCCTGACGCGCCAAGAACGTGCATGTGGCGAACACGGTGGTCGGAAGAGAGCGTCACTGAATTCGTCTCACCGTCGCTTTCGTTGCTTCCAAGAATCAGCCGATGGCCGCAGGCAATTGCAGGCGCGGCTTTGGTCTTCTCGGTCTCGCGCCGGAGCTTGGAGGTTTTGACCGAGGGCGACGGGGGATGGACGAGCGAGACGATCTCGTCGCTGTTGAGAATCATCCCGCTGTGCCGTATACGGCGGCGGATGACATCGCCGCACATCTCCAAGAATTCGAGTTCCAAGTTTTCCAGAGTCACGAGTTCATTGGATGAGGGTTCAGAAAAGGCCGACAATGCCGCAGCCAATCCCCGGGCAATCTCTTCGCCTCGCTCTACGCTGCTGCTCTGTCCAAGAACGCGAATCGCTGTGGCAAAGAGAGGACGCGACGTCTTCTGACGTGTCTGCGCCACAAGCGTTGAATCCAGAAACGGGCTACCGTCCTCCCACGTGACCGCCCGCAACATGCTTTCTGCCCACGGGTGCTTGACTGGCTGAAAGATGACTTGGAACACACCAACTTCCTTCTCCCGCAGCCCGGCCAATGCGCCGGTGATTCCAACCAGCGGATCGGCAGTGAGATTACGGACGGTTGCAAGCGGCCGCATGAACTCGTGCGCGAGTCGGAATTCGGCAAATCCACCAAACGGTTCCTCAGGCCCAAGCAACAGATCGGCAAGGAGCCGGTCGTTCTTTGTGATGCAGACGGACGGAAAGTGAGCAGAGAGTTGTTGCTGTATGAGTGCTGCATCCGCTTCGTCAACCGCGAATTGGATATGGATTGAGCCTGCGGTTCCCACGACCTCAAAACTGACGGGATGGCGGCAAAACGAAAGCCCGAGTAAAAACTGTTCGCAGAGGTCGCGAGAAATAGTTTCCGCCTGTGGCAGGGTGATTTCCAGTTCGATGATCTTCCGGTGAGTAAAATCGAAGAAGCTTTTGTCTGGAAGTATCGGCGTGGCGTCAATGACCGGAGGCACCGCCACTGGCGTTTTCGGACTGTCCGTGAATGCATCAACAATGTTATCGAAAAAGCGGACCAGGAGCGGCGGAGGTATTTCAATTTGAGGCGCGGGTGATACGGGCAACCAGTGTCCGCGAAAGGGCTGGAACTGCGGCTCGGGGAAGACCGGCAACCCCCATACCTGGATTCCGCGCCCGGGAAGCTCCCAGAGAAAAAAATCGTCTAAGAGCTTTTCGCGTTCGGTGTAGAATCGTTGGCTCACTTAGAACGGCGCTGGGGGCTGGAGTATGGGCGGCACGTCTCCAGGTTCTGCCGGACGCGGGTTCGTGTTGGTCTCCGCCGATTTTGAATATGAAAGGGGCTCGGCACCTTCAGCCGTGATGTTATACCAGCTCTCAGGACTTCGATGGATGCGACGGAACTCTTGGAGTGTGACACAGAGCCTTTGGCACCCCTCGATCAGGGAAGCCTCAAAACGAGTGAGCGGCCCAATTCCTTCAAAGCACCATCCCTTTATACCCGCAGCGGCGCGCCTGAGTTCGACATAGATTGGACTCTGGGTGTCTTCATGCGCCTTCCCCACGGTGAAATCCCAATACTCGTAATGGCGAACGAGCGCAACTTCCTCGTCGGTCAGTTGCACTCGAAAATCGAATTGCCAAGCGATTTTCTTGCGCACTATTCCGAGGTTCGTCGGGTAAGTTTTGGTGTAGAGTTTCATATGGCTGTTATCGTTTCTCGGTGAAAACGCGCAGCGGTGGATCGGCTTTCCCACCAACCGCAATAGGCGGGGAGTTGCAGGGACAATTCTCCCAGCGCACCTGTGGATTTTCGGGACTCCATGCCGTGAAAAAAATTGGCTCGCCTGAAAGAGCCAAGAGGGAAACAGCAATCGTCTGCCCTGACTGGGCTACGTAAGCAGTGCCCGGGACAGGCCAGACATGCCGATATTCGGGCGACGAGAAGGTGACGTAGAGCTTGAAAGGCGTTTCGTTCTTGAATGTGACTGTGACCGTTGGGCTATTAGACTCCGTAGCGGATTTTGTCTCTGGCACGCGCTGCGCCTTTTGCGCTGCTGGTTCGCGTGCAACCTGTTGGCCTTTTATTTTGCGAGCGGCAACGGCGTAACTAATCTCCTCCTTAGCTTGCTCGATTTTGCGTAACACCGTTTGCGCCAGGATATGAAGTCCGGCCAAATCTAACGGTGCTCCATTCCGAGATTCTTTGACCGCATCCGACAATGCTCTTTTGGCGTCTTCGAGTCGCTGGCGTGCGTCATGTGCAGATTGTTGCGGTGAATTAGCTATCAGCGCATTTTCAACTGACGCCAACTCTGCTTGCTTGGCTTGTAGCGTTTGAGTCAAGGAATTGAGGAAGCTTTCCTCGCGACGGATTCGGTCTTCCTTTTCGCTCTTCAATGTCGCAGCAGCGATTTGTAGTTGTTCAATTTTCTTCTGAGATTCTATTTCGGTGACTAGCTGTTTGTTCGCTGTGGTCAGCGTTGTCTCGCTCTCTTGTGCAGCTTCCCACTCCTGCCGGAGTGACGACGTAACCGGCTGCAATTCGGAACCACTGTCCGGGTCGTGGGCACCCGGATAGGCGTCGTAAAAAATCCAACTGTTTGTCTTGAGGTGGGCATAAAACAAAATCGCTTCGCCGGAGGGAGTGAACCACGCAGCACTTTTTGGATCGACGCGTCGAAGGGGGCAGAACCATTTTTTCACCTTCGTAGTTACCTCGGCGAGTTCCTGCTGGTGATTCATAACTGCTGTCGCTAGGCAAAATAGAATCGCTGCGGCCATTAAAAAGATTGCGGCTCGCTTGCGTGACTTCCCCGAAAATATTCGAATTACTAAAAGGAAGCATGACGGAACCAAAGCTAAAAAAATCAATAACCCTATCCAATCGGGAATATCGAGCGCTTCGCTTACGATGTTTGTTCCACGGCGTAATAACGCCGCCCCAAGCACAATCGGGGCGGCGTAGATGACTATGGTGACGAGCACCGCTATAATTAGGATGAAACAAAATTTTTTCATGCTTCTCCTCATTGAATCGCTCGTCACGTTTCATTGGTATCCGACCGTGCCGTTTTGTTGCGAGCCACGCGGCGCGAATCGAGCCAGCGAATGAGTGCTGCCGCTGCAACGGCACCGGCGACAGCACCCAAGACGATTACTGCGCGTCGTTGCAAGGGCGTTAACCAAGGTTTATCTGCGATCTTTGTTGTTTCATTCATTGCATGTTCTTTGCTTTTGGTTTCTGCTCCTGATTATCTGTTCTCTCCGGTGTGGAGCGTTGAACACCGGTAAGAAATTACGTGGGGCGGCGCACGGCGACGCGACGGCCGCCGCCATGCTACCGCGCGGGGCTGCCGCCCAAGCGCGCCAGCTTGCGCCTCCGTGTGCGCGCGGGGAGAGCCGCCCGGAAAATGGAATACCCCTGGTGTGCAGAAGGATGTGCGAGAGTGATGATCCGGGAGAGGTAGGTCTCAAAAAACGCCCGAGGTGTTCACTTAATGGTTGGCTCTGGACGAAAAGGAGTTTTTGTGCCTCCGTGAAAAAGGAGCCTTTTCCCGTGTTATCATACGCCGCAGCTGAGGTCGAATTCATCATGCTTCGATCTTGGTTACCGGATTCGCACTCCGGGGGCTGGACTTCAAACGTCCAGCTTTTTTTTCGTTCTACTCGTAGTTAATCTAAAGTTGACTTTCTCGCCAGCGGTAGCTTAACTGCCTCTGCCCACTTCTGCGTATCTGGTGAAAAGCTCAAGCAATTTGGCAGAGTCGATTGCAGAAGCGGCTTGTCAATTTCGGAAGATCCACCGTTGTTATGACAAAGCTGGATTCAAACACTCGAGGGCAATCGACAGATAAGTGGCAAGTTGATCTCCGCTTCGTCCAAGAGTCTGATTCAAGGGTTTGGCTAGAGGAGTTGAGGTTCATATCACCTCCAGTTTCAGGCGGAGGTAAAATCTCCAAAGGCGAGTGGAAACCCTCTCCTTACAGCTCGCTCCGTGTGGTCTCCATCTTTTTTCTGACCGCCGCTTCCGATTCACATGGGAATGAACTCAGTCGCGAAACCGCAGCGAAGCCCGGTTGGATAACCAGTCTGGCTGATGTCAGGACCCAGGCAGCATTTAAGAAGGAGCCAATACTGCAAAAGATTCTCGGATACAAAGAAAAGAACAAGTGGAGGAATTTCTTGGAGCTCGTATCGAGGCCACCAGGTCGGCTGAACCGCAGCGGTGCAACCGTGCAGGCTGCCTTGATTAACCTTCGGCCTGACGGGATAAGAATTTTTCTCAGGAAAGGGGAAACAGAAAGTCATATCAGTAATGGACGCGAACTGTTGACGTTGGCTTCCAAACTGGAAAAGGAGATTCCGCGTTGGAAAAAAATTATCACAGTTCCACACACCGAATCTGAATTCACCGACGAGGAACGTGAGCGCTTTAACCAACTGGAAGACGCAACTGGTTATGCATACGCCAAGCGATCATTTGGTGAGGCATGGCAAGAAGCGACTCGGTTTCTGGAAAAACGGTATGACGTGAGTTGCTTTCAGGTGGGCAAGAACCTCTTTCCTATCTGGCTTTTGTGGTCAACCACTCGACCAGTTGAACCGGATGCGGTCTTGGATTGTGATCCAAAGTTTTCGCCTCCATTGAAAGCAGATGAAAGCCTTGAACGACGATTCGTAAAATGGATTTATGACAAGGGGCCAATCAAAGGAGAGAAAATTTATTTCACCATGTTGAACATCCAAGAACGAGAATCATCAAAGCCGCCACTTATTCGCGGTGGCTTGGCGGGCTACTATGACATCGTGTTGGGCGGAATGGCTCTTCGCTGGGAACTTTGCAAGGCACTGGCGAACGGTGCGCTCAATTCGCCGCGGGCATTACCAAGACGCCAAACAGTAGATCAAGGAGGTGTATTTGACGTATTGCACAACGGAACAACGCGCCGCGCGATGATTTCGTTGAACACTTTATATGTCCTGCCTGCAGACTCAGGCGGCTTCTTTTGCACAGTAGCAAACCGTTCCAAGGCGGTTGGCATGTTCTCCGAAAAATGGGACGTGGTGCCGGCATGCGGGTTTGAGCGTTGTCACCCTGATCTTCCGCCGAAAGATGATTGGTCGATTAAACTCAATATTTATCGCGAGTTGCTCGAAGAGGTTTACGGTGAAATGGAGATGGATTCGCTGAGTTGTCCTTGGCGAGAATATATCTACCAAAAGCCGCAGATAAAAATTATCGAAGCAGGATTAAATGGCCGAGGTAAGAAAAAGAGTGCTTTCTTCAGTCTAACTGGAATTGCCATTGATCTCACGACGTTGATCGTTGAAGTCTCAGCCGTGTTGGTTGTGTGGGACGAACAAATCAAGAATTATTTGCCAAAATTCAATTGGGAATGGGACAAGACGTCTTTGGAGAGGTATGGGCAAGGCCGCCTCTCGCTCAACGATATCCCTAAATTCTTGAGCACGGTTGCAACTGTTGACAACCTCGTCCCTTCAGCGGCTGTAGCGCTTCAGCTAGGGTATCAATTACTGCAAACAGCGACAGAGGAGTGGCCTGGCTTTGATTGGAAACCTCGGTGAGCGTTATACAAAACAACCAAGGTCGTTAAACTAGCAATGGTATGGGTTGCTAACAGCATGATCTGCTTCACTATTTCGATTTTTAAAAATTGACGCATATCATGATGCCCTTTCTATCCTCAAATTTCCAGTGAATCGTTTTCTGATGCGTTTATGGCACTTGGATTCTCCCACGCACAAACCATCGTGGCTGTCCAAGTGGGGGAGCAAACTCACCCTGTCCTGTCGAATTGAGCGTAATCGGCGAGCCGATCGCCGTCCAATTCGTTCGGTCAGGCGATGATTCAAGAGTCACTGATTTTCCAGGGAAGCCTGAAATGACAACCCTTGGGGCTCCGTTCGTTCGCTTCATGGAGAGGCGGACGATCGTGGAGTCAATCTTTATGCCGGTTAAAGCATCAAAGGATTCATACTGTCCACGATTGACGCTGTACCAGAGGACGATTTTTACGTACGGATTAAACGAACCACAGGATTCAGATTGTCCCACCGGATCAATCCGATGAGTGTAGAGGTAGAGGATCCCGTCTGTGAGACCCGCTGCCCAACAATCATCGTCAAACCCGTTGGTGGTTATCGTTGTCGCGAGGTTGCTTCGGACGTAGTCCACTCGCTCAACGCCTGCCATAGCTCCGCTAATGGGCACGTAGGCTCCAAGTGCCCAACTTCTTTCCGAGCACATGTTTGTCCCGGGATAGAGAAGTTTCTCATACGGTATAACGGGCTGTCCTGAAGCGTTGAATGTCACCGTGAAGGGGACCTGTTCAAGCAAATTGAGGACGATGCTTTTGTTCGCGATGTAGACATAACTCCAAGCGGTTTGGCCGACGTCGTTGCTTTTGATCACCAACGAGACCAACTGACGCATGGCGTTAGTAATGACTCCTTCGACACTTCCCATACTTTGGTTGTACGAGATGGTCTGGAAGGCATTGGTCGACACCTGAGTCGTGGTATTGGTGATGCCAATCCACACCGAAACGGTTTTTACCTCCCGTCCGAGCTGTGCATTGATGTTGCTACGCGTCCCGATGGGGAGTGAAGTGATAGAGTCGGGTTGCGCGAGTGCAGTAGCTGCCGCGAGGCAGAGCGCATAGAAGCAGACGATAAGTGTTTTCATAGTGTCCTTTCCTGAAACTACACCCTTCTTATTTACCAATAGGTTGGTAAAATGCAACAACAATTTAGATCGCCTTTAACATTCGCGTCATGGGTCGAAAACCTAAAGCGCGACGTGATGTATATGGAGCATGGCTTCATCACTTGCGGCGTGATGCCGGAATGACCCAAGATGAGCTTTCCGCAAAGACTGGTGTGCCACAAAGCACCGTTGCGTATTGGGAGAGGACTGGAAATCTTACGGGGAGAAAAATTATCTTCAAATTGTCTAAAGCCCTCGGTGTGTCCGTGAGCGAATTGCTGCGAGAGAAATAGCAAAGACAGTCGAGCCGTTTATAGCGTATTGATTCAGCTTGAAAGCTGCTGTTCACTTCAAAAAAGGGCGACGACGCTAAAGATTTTGAAGAAAACAAAAAGTGAAATTAGGCCAACGAAGCCAAATGCGGCGAACAAAACAAGTAATTGCCACAGTTGCACGACAGGGGGAACTTCACCAAAGCGACAACTGAAAAAATAGCTGGTTCCAAATGGAGCGGCGCAAATATCAAAGACCAATCGTTCGCGCGTCATGCGCAAATACTGGCGTTTTGCTGAAAGCAATCCTTCCTCGGAAAACTCAACGCGAGAGATTTTGAGGTCGGGAATTTTCCGATCCTGTAATTCCTTTTCTATGGCGGAATAGAATTCCTGAGTGGAAGTGCTGAAGTTAGGAACCGGTGCATACCAGTGACTAAGGACGTCGGCAGTTTTTGACTTAAAGAAACAAAACACAGTATTTTATGCTACGTTATAGAATTCGTTTTAGCGTGCTGCGGGTTAAGCTTCATCCGATGTAATAAAAAGGCCTTGCTGTTTTGACAAGGCCAGAATAACTACGCAAGTGCATATTGCGCTGTCATGCAATCTATTCACTCACCTCTTGCGGATCAATTCAGGAAGACCGATCGAGAAATCTTAATCGCAAATAAATCCTCCGGCTCTGCCGGAGGACTCCCGAAGTTTGACAGTTCCGGGAGTGTGGGAGAAAGGGTAAGGGTTTACGCCTTAGCTGACAACTGTGTGGAGGTGATAAAACCAACTATTTGTAGGCAGGTGAGCAGATGGAAAAACGGATTTTGGAATAGTCGAAAGCATCGAGGGACAGGGGAATAAATATTGGCGAAGAAGGGACGTTATTTTGGAACAGGACGATGGAACGTTTGCCCGAAGGGCCGCGCGGCTTTGAGCCGCTCAACCTTCCTCAAGCCTCCGGCTTTGCCGGAGGTCGCTGACTTTTTATTTTATTGCAACTCGCTTGACAGAGGAGGTTGTTGTCATAGCATCACCCGAAACCCACTATTACAATGGCTGAACCGCGAATCGTTGGAAATACGAACGCTACACATAAGCAACTTGTTGATTCATTAATTGCTTTGTCGAACCGCCGCAGTGATGATGGGAAGTGGCAGGACGATGAGGTGGAAAGGGAGCCTACAGAAACGCAGTCCTATAAACGCCTCGATGCACTTTCCTGCTTTATTAAAGCAGCGAAATATTCTCGCGTCTGGAGCCGCATTGAAAAGGTTGTAAAGCCATGGCTTGAAAAAGATGTTCAAAATGTTTTCACCCTCATAAATTCGGACGGTTTTTTCCCAAGCCCATATTCGTTTCATGTTTGCAAAGACGATCAAGCTGTCGACTTCGCTTGCGATGTTCTTCATCTTTGTTGTGACATTCTTGATTCAGAGGGAAGCGTCGCCATTGGTGAAGACATTCTCCGCCTATTCGCAATAAAGGCCTTTGACTTGTTGACCACGGAGGGAAACTTTCATCGAAGTGAAAGTTCGGGATGCGCTTGGGCTCCGACCAATGTGAATCAACGGGGAGGGCCAACACCATATAATACATATTTTACTGCTGTGTTTGTGCTTGCCGTAGAGCGTTGCGCTCGTCATCCAAGGATGAAAGATTTTTGGGAACCGACACGTTGTGAAAAAGCAAAAGCGCTTGTCAAAGGCGCATGCAAATATATTTTAAGTTGCTCAAAGGACGGAGTTATCTTCTCGGGAGCGGAGACCAATTTTGAACCTAAGAATTTAACACCGTACGAAAAACTAGTCTATAGCTGTTGGGGGCTGAGGGCCCTCCTCGTTTGCTGGAAGGAACTGGACAAGGAGCAACAGCGCATAGTTGAAGCTGTGGCAGAGGGGTTTCTAAATTTACTCAAAGAACCTATCAAAGGAAAAAAGGTTTTTCATCATACAATCTCGGCGAGTGGATCAGGAACCTACTTCGAACATCGAACTGAGCATGGCGGTATTATCACGACCCTCGTTGAGATGAAGCGGTGCGAGGGATTGAAAAAAATTACAGAAGAAGACGAATTTAGACAGAAGGTTGACGGATTCCGAAACGAACTGTTCGCAATGCAGGATCCCGACTCGAATCTATGGTATAACGGCGAAGTTTCCGTTTCTGCGATGCCGAGTATTGTGACAGACTTGTTACTCTTCGGAGATGAGTTCAGTGACTTGGACGTGGAATTAAATCTCAATTTAGCGAAGCTAAAACCACAAATTAAAGAAGTCCTAACAGAGGCGAAAATTTTGGACACGATTGCGAAAATTGTTGCCGATGGCTTATACAATTATGCGGCCCATGAGGACACCGAGAAAATTTTAGGCAAGATGCAACGGGCATCACGAGGCGGACCAAAACGAAAGCCGCAAGCGGCCCATTCGAGTTCTGGAAAGAGCCGTAAAAAACGTAGCACCAAAAACTGACTGTGAGTAAACAAGCCATCACAACATTCTATTCCCACAAAGGCGGTACTGGCAAAACATCGACCGTGCTAAATGTTGCGGCGATTTTGGCACGTGAAGGGTTAAAGGTCGGAATTGTAGATTTAGACATTGAGGCCCCAAGCCTGGCTACGCTGTACGACATTGACACTGAAAAACACGATCTCTTACAACTGCTGGCAAAACACGCATCTGTTGCCGATGTGGAAAAACATGCAGTCGAGATTTCAATAGCAAAGGAAGTCCGCGTCTTATGCCTTCCATGTTCTGGCAATGCGGATTTGAACGATCAAGTTAGATGGACGGAAGCAAGCACAACAGCGTACTTGCGAAATCTATTTAAAGCGATGCAGTCATCATTCGACTTAAATCACCTTCTTCTCGATACACGTAGTGGTGTTTCGTTGCAGGCAGCTTTTAGTTTGCAATTAGCGACTCAGGCCGTGATTTCGTGCAGATTGGATAAACAAAATCGACAAGGTGTCCGTGGGCTGAGGACAATTTTTCGCGAGCGAGGCATCAGTTACAGCATTGTGGCGAACGCTGTCCCCATTAACAGCCCTAAACTGAACGCAGCACTCACGCTCTTTCAGAAAGAAGTTCGTCAGAAGCCCGATTTTATTATTCCATACGATCCGCTTCGCTATTTTGATGACTCATTAATTGTACAAAGTGGAAAAGCAGAGAACGCAACTGTCCATGAGGAATATTCTCGCTTGGCAAAAAAGATAGCGAAAGGGGCCACATGAAGCGGGGTTATTTTGATCCTCTTTATAAGGTTGTAGTGCTCCAAGACCCGGTAAGTTCAAGACCGAGGAGTGCTTTCAGCGTCTCGGGGGACTCTCATGTGAGAAAGGCTGTAACTCCATTGATTGATTCATTTGAATTCACCCGGCTTTCACGATTGAGACAATCTGGTTTGTTATATCTCGTGTTCCCATCAGCAACTCACACACGATTTGCACATTCCCTCGGATGCTGCCATTTGGGCTTCGCTGCTTCTGCTTCCGTCAAAATTTCCGACCCCGATGAAGGTAATGATACTGATGTACTCGGTAAGTGGCTAGGACGTCGACAGTGGGAGGAGGAGTTCTTGATTGCGCTATTACTTCACGATTTAGGTCATTTCGCTTTTTCTCATCTCATCGAGGGTAATACAAAAATCACCGAGCTGTTAGGGGTCAAGCTCAATCATGAAGAGGTGGCTTGCGACATAATTTTGGGTCGTGGTTTGGCCACGGAAGCTATGTCTATCGCTTCGAAGGGTGCAGACAATCCGCCGCGTATTCGGAATGTGATTGAAAACATGGAGGAGGCCAGTGGAAGGAATCGTCTAGAGGTTGACTTGCTTTGTTACCTTATTACCGGCAACGAGGTATACCTACAAACGGGCGATGACCGTCGGAAGAGACAAGCTCGAATTCTTCACGCATTGACAAGCGGGTTACTTGATTTAGATCGGATTGATCATTACAGGCGTGACAGTGAATTTACTGGATTAGAAATTGGATTTAATTATCAGGCACTTCTGCATGGGCTAACGATAGAGGGGACGAAAACTTCACCGCCGGTGAAGATGAGGTTGGATCGCGAAGCGGTCGGCCACGCGTTATCGTTGCTCCACATGAGAGAACGTTTGACACTGGATTGTTTTCTCCATCCCAAAAGCATGTCACTTGATGCAATGTGTAATTGGTCTTTGGGTGAATACTTGGATCGACTGAAGGCTTCTGGCTTAAACAGACAGCAGCTAACAGCTTATCTCTTGATGGGAGATGACGAGTTATTGGGACATATGCGAGAATCAGACGAGCCGAAAAGCCGTTTGCTGACAAACAGATTGGCCGCCGGCCAAGTTTTTGATCCGCTTGGATGTTGGGAATTGAAGGCTTCCAAGGATCTCTCGGATGTTTTGGGTTTGGTGAACCAACTAAATTCTCAATCAAAAGATCTCCTTCTTTACAAGCCGCATCCAGCATTACGAAAAAATAGCGTGCTCGGGCAAGAATGGCTCGATCTTGAATGCCTTTTAGACGAAGACGGCAAAAGATTGGGCACCTCCGGACGATATGCGAATCAGATTGCCCATTTTAAGAAAACGGGCGATCCGATGCACCGTGAGGTCTGGTTTTTTTGCGAGAACGTGAGCTCAGGTGCTGCAAAAAGGACTAGACGCGAGCTCTCGGCTAGCAATTTATGGGAACGTCAATGTTCAATATGAAGATCTCTACAATCCAATGCCCTGCTCTGTAATATTCGAAAAAACTCCAACCACTTCCCTTGTAAAGTGCAATGGTTGCTCGCAATGTTGTACTAATGGCGGAGCAGCTTACGTCCTAAAATCTGAAGTTAAACACTTACAAAGCCGAGGGGTTCCTTTTTTCGAATATAAAGGATTCAAATTTGTTAAAAGAAAAAATGGTGTGTGCTCGATGCTTGATAAACAAACCGGGAAATGTACGATTTATGAAGATCGACCTCTTACATGCCGATTATTTCCACTCGACATTTTTAAGCGAGTAAATGGAGAAATGGAATGGGTTCTTTTTAATTACTGTCCTGATGAGCAACGAATACATCTTGCAGCGAAGGTTTCACAATGGTCACGACTTGACATCGCGAGGGCGATTGCGACTAGGCTAGAGGAAGGACTTTCCGAAGCGACTTTAAGTGAACTTGGAGAGGCAGATGCCGCGATTGCAGAAATAGATTTGTTCGAGTCCTATCGGCTGGACGTAAAAAAGATAAAAAAGGTAACTAAGGTGAGTTAGAGCAATCACGCAGCTTTATAAAAATCCGGGTTTTTATGGATTGTGGTTTTTCCATTTCGGCCCACAAGACTAGATCGGATGAAATTCATCACGACCCCAAGCGAGAGATATTTCTTTCTCAATCTGGGGCTGAGGCACCGGAAATCCTTGATCATTTTTCGACATCTTGATGATCTACAGCGACAGCGCATAACAAAATAATTTTCATCCATGGTGGTCGAGTAATCGAATCTGATTTCCTGCTTTTGTTTTATAGCCGTGAGCGCGGTCAATTCAACATCGTTGCGAATGCCCGCATTTGGTTCGCAGGAATGATTTGCGAAACAACCGGGAGCTCCAATATCGAGATAGGTGTCAGGTCCAATTTGCAGCGGGTAGGATTGTGCACGCAATTTTCTCAGGGTGTCTTCAAACCGAATTACGGGGCCCGTTAAAATACAAATTACATCCCCCTTTCTAAAATATGTCTTTGCGAATAATCCGCGTCCGAGATCGCTCTTTCCGATATAGACATTTTTTGTCATAATATTTTATATCGCCCTAGAAGTTAAGTGCATTATCTCAAAATTAAGGATTACGAGCAAGTTGATGAATTTCTATTTCTTCATAATTCTGCTAATGCGCGAAGCCAATGACTCAGTTTATTTTCCACCACCGTTCGCTTTGTTGCAAAGCGTTCTCGAGAACGAGCGATCAACTTTTCTTTTCTGCCGACACGATATTCAATTGGTTCAATTGTCTTGGCACTTTCAAATTAATTGCGGGCGCATACCTTTGTCTTGCAGATTTGTAGGACTTAAACCACCGGGCGCGATCTGAAAAAATCCCCGTCAAGTCTCCTTGAATCGGGGATTCGATTTGATATTTACGAATAGAAGAACCCTAGCTCTCGCAATGAGACTCGGCTCGGATTCCCCATGACGACGTGGTCAAGCACTTCGATTTTGAGAAGCTGCCCGGCGCGGATTAAATCGCGCGTCACTTTGATGTCTGCTTCTGAGGGAGTCGCGTCGCCGCTCGGATGATTGTGCATGAGCACGATTGCCGCCGCGCTTCCGATGACCGCAACTCGGAACACTTCTCGCGGATTCACAAGAATTGTGTCCAACGTGCCGATGCTCACCAAGTGATGCCCCTTCACCCGCCTTCGTGTGTTCAAAAGCAGCACGGCGAAACATTCGCACTCTGGGTTGAAGTATGGATTGGTGGCGACGTGCAACCGCCAATAGTCGGCTGCACCGTCTGGCGTGTCACACATCTGCATGGACTCTGGCACCGGACATTCTCGTAGCGCAACCACCTTGAACTCCTTCGGCTGGTATTCTGTCGGCCCTTCATCCTCCACTTTTCTGTCGAGGATGAAGTCACACGCTTTTTGGGCCTGTGCCGCCGCGTGAACCACAAGCTTCCGGTCCTCCTTCAGCCGCTCCAACCAGTTTTGAATATAACTGGCGGATTGAGCGATGGTCTTGTTCTCAATCTCACAGTGACCGCACAAGAACGCAGAACCCATTTCAGCAACCAATTCCTCCCGGCTGTATGGATCGCTTCCGAACCTAATCGGGTCGGTGATTCCCTTGCGGTTCAATCTGGAGACGTGCCCTGTGGCATGTGTCAACTCATGGAAGAGCGTGCTGTAATAGTCCGCACTCGTTTCAAACAGTATCGCCTCCGGCATACTGATCTCATCTTGCGATGGGGAATAGCAGGCACGGACGCCATGGTGATTGATGGCAGGTGGTTTGGGCATACCTCTCACCACCCGTTCACAGTTCTCAATCGCTTGAAACTGCGGCTTGGGTTCACCCATTTGAATGACGGGAACATTGACTCCTTCACATTGAGCGACATTAAAGACGCTGTGATAGCGAAGGAACGGAATGTTCTTGGTTTCACCGTCCTCTTCATCCTTGAACATTTTCCAGAACACAACTGGAAACGAGCGCTCACCTTTCTTCACCGAACCTCCAAGCATTTGAACCTGCTTGAAAGTCAGCCAGTATGGAGATGGGTATCCGGCTGTGTTTAGGAGAAACAGATTGATTCCCCGATACACCTTCCGGCTCACAAAGTTTTGTGGCCACTGATCTCCGCCTTTCCACGGCTTGTGCCAGGGAACGGTTCCCGATTCGAGCAGGCGAACAATCCTGTCCGTTATGATCTGATATACGTCACTTTTCATAGAACTCACTTTCTTGCCGTCCACCCATGCGGGTTGCTTCTGGTTTGGGGATTCTCAACTGGAAGCGCGGACGGCACTTCAGCGGGGAAGTGCGGTCGCTTTGACCAGGAAAAAAGCAACCTCCCTCGGGATGAGAGAGGTTGTTGAATCAGTAGTCTTCCGGGAGCAGCACCGTCGTTAACGAACGGTTCGCTTCGGTGATGATCCAGAACTTCACGCCTTTCTCGCTGTGATACACCGACCAAATGCGTGTGCCTTGAACGATGGCAAGATCGTTTGCCTTGTGCTCATGCTCATACAAGTCACCCCAATCTCCCGCCTGATGTCGCTGAATGTCTTTGAGAATTTCCTCCTCGGACAACTGCGACCTTGCATTGGCTATGGTGACAATCTTGCCAAGGCGAATCTTGGCAACGGGGAGAACAGTTGTGCTCACGATCTGCCTTTCGCCATCAACTGTTCTACGTCAACGTGTGGATCGCTGTTCAATGAACCCAAGACAAAATCGCCTTGGAATTCATTGAGCGGCATCTTGTGCGCTCGCTCGATAGCGTCGTCAATGGAGTCAGCATCCACGTGAACTTCATCACACAGTTGCCAGTATCGCTTGACCGCGAACTTCATGGTGCACCTCCCGCGACGGTTTCGTGGCGGCGAATGCACCAAAGCGCCTCGTCAATGTCGTGGCTCGTCAGCCTCCAGCGCCTAAAAGGCAACTCGGCAATCACTGCCCACTTGAAGCGTTGATAGAGGTTTAGAGCCTCTCGATCATCGCCCAAGTGATTAGCCAGGATTGCAAGTGAGAGTTGCGCCGGGCCGCTTCCACTGTAGCCCCACTCGAATCCGCTCGGACTGTGGTTATACAAGTCCCAGCGCGGACTGAGCCGTCCGTCGTTGACGGTCACAATCGCGGCACACCCTTCCCGCCAGCCTTCGTATATGTTCATGTAGTCCTCCTTTCGTGTTGTTTGCGTTTCTTTGGTTGGCGATTCAGCACCTCGGTATCCGAGTTGGAACAGATCCGAACCAGAACGGGCGAGGGCTGCAATCGGACATGCTTGTCAAATCGCGTGGTGAATTGCCGCACCGGTCGGTTGATGAGCACGACCGCCGCGCAGTCAGTGACGCGGATGACCTTACCAAGCCTGCCGTCAACTCGGATGACATCGTTCACCCGCAGGCGGAACTTGTGCCAGAAAGGTTCGAAGATGAGGCCGAGACATTGCCCTTGTTCGCCAGTGGTATTCATGGCGCACCTCGTCAATCGAGCAGGGAATACAGTTCCTCTGCGGACAAGTCCTCGGGCTGCATTCCTGGCTTTTCGAACTGGTGAACCTTCACGAAGCAGAACTTCGAGAGGCGACAGGCGATGTCCTCCCGGCCTGCGCGTCCCGCCTCGTCTTCATCAAGGATGGCGATGACGCGGCTCTGTGAGTTGGTGTATCTGCGGATCAGTTCCTCCTGCGCGGCTGACATGGTGCTCCCCATGAGGGCAACAACTTTTTTGCAGCCGTTCTGGTGAAGTTTCATGCAGTCGAAGAACCCTTCGACAATGACAAGCGGCGTGTCGGGAGACTCCTTGATAGCCCGATCAATGTTGAACAACTCCAACCCCTTTTTGAATCCGGGCGGGAGCTTGTATTTGGGCGTATCATCCGTTGGTTCTCCGGGGAAGCGTCCGGCATACGCAACAACTTTCCCTTCCACGTTGTGGATGGGAATGGCAATGCGTGCCGCCATGATGCCTTTAGGACAGAAGCCTGCGCCGAAGTCTATGGCCGTTTCCGGCGTCAGACCGCGGCGGGTGAGGTATGAATGATTGTGCTCAAGCTTTTCCAATCGGAAACCGAGCGGCTTGTTCGGCGTGTCGTTGTCTTCTTTCGCCGTTCCGTTTCTCGCAGTCTGGCTTGATGGCGGTTCTTTTGAGTTCGGCTTCTGCGCTTTCGAACTTTCCCGCTCCTCCGCTTCCTCGGAATGATCTTCGCTCCCATTGCGGCTTCCTTTCATCGCCTCGGAATCGAGGTTAAACCACTCAATGGCTTTGAGGGCCGCTGCGTGGATGCTCACGTCCTCCATTCAACGCTGCAAATGCAGTTGGGCAATCCCAGCGGTGCGACTGCGGACACGAACAATCACGATCATTACCTCGTCCAGCGGGACGTCGAGGCGCTGGATTTCAGCGATAATCTGGGCGGGCCGGTCTGGGCGAGCTGGGACTTGACCGCTGGTGACGTTGGCAGCGCGACGCGCTCGGACAATTATTTCACGGACACCACTTTGCCGCCGAACTTTTATCGGATGACGGACAATGATTACAACGGAGTGGGGACAAACAATTTCAATCGCGGCCATTTGTGTCCGTCGGAGGACCGGACGGACACGGACCCGCATAACGACGCGGTGTTTTACATGTCGAACATTACGCCGCAGTCCGCACACAACAATCAGGGAGTTTGGGCGACGTTTGAAAACTATTGCCGTGACCTGACGACGGCGAATGAATTGCTCATCATTTGCGGGCCGAGCGGTTTCGGCACGAACAAGATTCCAAGCGGCAAAGCATACATCGGGTCTAACGTCTGGAAAATCGTGGTGGTGGTTCCGTTGGGCGGCGGCACGGCATTGAGCCGCATCACGACGACGACGAATCGCGTGATCAGCATGATCATTCCGAACGTCACGAATGGCCTGAGCGGGAACTGGTCGAACTACGTCACGTCCGCGCGTCAAATCGAATTGGAAACAGGCTTCACTTTTTTCACCGCGTTGCCGGGAACAATCGCCTCGGCATTCAGGGCCAAGATAGACAACCTTGTCAGTCCGCCGCCGCCAGGCATCACGAGCTTTGCGCCCACGAGCGGGAACGTGAACACAAACGTCGTGATCACCGGCACAAACTTTAATGGCACTTCTGTTGTGAAATTCAACGGCTTGAACGCCGTCTTCATCGTGGATTCAAACACGCAAATCACGGCCACAGTTCCGACAAACGCGACCACCGGCACGATCTCCGTCACGACGCCCGGCGGCACGACAAACAGCGCGAGTAACTTCATCATCGGGTCTGGCGGCACGCCTGACTTGACTCTCACCGCCACTCATTCAGGCAATTTCACGCAACAGGACGTTGGCGATACCTACACCATCATCGTGACCAATTCCGGCATCGCATCAACATCCGGCACGATCACCGTTTCCAACGTTCTCGGCTCCGGCCTGACTGCGACGGCCATCAGCGGCACGGGTTGGAGCACGACACTCGGCACACTCACCGCCACGCGCTCCGACGCTCTCTCTGCGAACTCAGCCTATCCCGCCATCACAGTCACCGTGAACGTTGCTTCCAACGCTCCGGCGAGTGTCACCAACACAGTCACAGTTTCCGGCGGCGACGAAACCAACGCTGCAAACAACACCGCAACCGACATCATCACCATTAACGCTTTCACAAACGGCGGCGACTTCACAGGCACGCTTGTTGGCTGGGATGTGAATGGGCTGACAGGCGGCTCTGGAAACTACGGAGCTTCGCCTTTGGCTCCCACAACCGGCGCGGCGAACCTCACCGTCGTTGGTCTCACTCGCGGAACCGGCGTCGCTCAAGTCGGCACCGCAGCGGTTCGCGCATGGGGAGGCACGAGCTTTACGAATCTCACATCGGCGAACGCCATCGGTTCAAACCAATTCGTCACCTGCTCCATTGCCGGACAGACCGGCTACTACGTTTCCTATTCCTCAATCAGCAAGTTTGATTACCGCCATTCGGCCACGGGCGCGACCAACGCCTTGGTGCAATATCAAGTCGGCTCTGGCGCGTTCACTGACATTGCCGCCATTTTCTACCCGTCCAACACCAGCGCAGGCGGGTCAATTGCCCCGATTGACCTTTCAGGAATCACGCCATTGCAGAACGTCGGCGCGGGAACAAACATTACCTTCCGCATCGTGAACTGGGGCGGCACAAGCTCGGCGGGAACCTGGTATATCTTCGACGTGGCGAACAATACCAACTACGACTTCGCGATAGACGGGACCGTTTCCGCCGTGCAAGCATACACCAATCCGGTTTACAAAATCCTTTCCTTCAGCGTGAGCAACCAGACCGCGACGTTCAAATGGGAATCTCTGGCCACACGCACCTACAACATCGAGTGCTCCACCGACTTCACGAACTGGACAATCTTCAAATCCAATCTCCTTGCGGCGGGAACGAGCTACACCTTCACAACCAACGTTCCTTTCGGATCAAACTTTTTCAGGATTTACCGCCACCCCTGACCGGCTCAATACACCGCGCGTCTGCATTCCTCGGACTGTTCACAAGAGGACTCACCGGATAAATCTTCAACGCATCATTCTGCGGACGGTTCAAGACCGACTTGCACAACGCATCATCGAACAACCACCAATCGTAATGATTCGGTTGCACGATCACCGGTATGCGGTCATGCAACGGCTTCATCTGCTCATTCGCAGCGGTCGTGATGATCGTGAACGTCTCGACAATCTGGCTCAACCGCGAATGTCCGAAGCGGTGGCGGTGACCTTATTCAGATTCGCCATTGGCTTGACGGCACATCGCGCCGGGCAATAATCTCGGTCGAATCAAACGCGTCTCCCGCAGGGCAGACGAAAAGAAAGGAAAGGTCATATATGGCATCCTACTACGTTAACAAGAATGCACAGGCGAATGGCGATCATGAAGTACATGTAACAGGTTGCTCATTCATGCCTGAATCTGAAAATCGCCTGTATCTCGGAGACTTCTCAAGTTGCGCGCCAGCAGTGCAAGAAGCCAAGAAGCATTACAGCCAGTCTAACGGCTGCTATTATTGCTCCAATCCGTGCCACACAACATAGGGCGCCGGCAAAAATATACAGGCTGAGATGTAAAACACTTTCCGCATCCGGCAAGTTTCGGCGTCTTTGTCTGCGTGTCTCCGGCGTTTATCCTGTGCGTATATGAAAAAAATATACAGCGCAGCACAGAACCGCTCTTTTCGTAGATGGGTCAGGCGATTCTTTTCCAGTTGGATCAAACGCCAGAACTGTGATTGCTCGGAGAAGATTTTCGAGAAGCTTCAGGACATAGAAGACACGATAGAAATCATTGCGCGGCAAATCGTCCGGCAGATCAAGTCGTGAGAATAACCACAGAGGGATTTTAATTCAGACTGTGGTTGCGGTTTGACCAGTCAGGGAAAACTTCATATGGCGTGCCTCTGAAACTCACGGTATTTGAAAAGAGTCGAGATCAGGGGAATTCAATCATCTGGCCCACTTTCACCTGAGAGGCTGTATAGGATACCTTGT
Source organism: uncultured Verrucomicrobiota bacterium (assembly GCA_964389025.1). Taxonomy (GTDB): domain Bacteria; phylum Verrucomicrobiota; class Verrucomicrobiia; order Limisphaerales; family CAYMCQ01; genus CAYMCQ01. The sequence continues at coordinate 54,825 of CAYMCQ010000002.1, read as the reverse complement.
CTTTCTCGTCACCTTGCGGGTCAATCAATTGAATCTCATCGGTATCATTATTAAGCGGCATTGAATTGCCTTGCATGGTAATCGTCAGTTTGGAACCGCTCGGAACCACTCCGCTCAGGGAGAATTCATTGTGAGATTTGTCGCGCAGTTTGAACCCTTGCAGATTCACGGCGCTTGCGGTGCCATTCGCCAGAACAACTTGCTCATGGCCTGCGTCGGTGCCTTCTGGATTTGGCAATAGTCCGGCAATGCGGAGCGTTGTAGTCGCTGGCGGCGCGACCGCTGCCTCAAAATCAAACTCGGCATACACCGGCAAGTGGTCGGAGGCCCGTGTGTCATCATTGCCGGAAACTCCTGAGGGATGGTTGAACACCTTAACAGAACCGCCGACATATTTGTTTTTCATCGAAACCGGGAAAAGAATCTGATCGAACAAAATATCTCCCGTATTCGCATCGGTGCCGCGTGCATTGTTGTTTCTCGACCGGCTATTTGGATCAAGCGTATTGATCTGACCTGCGACGATGTCGGAAGAGGATCGACCATGAGATACATGCCCGTCGGCGCACAACTGGTCCATCAGATTGACCAACAAAGGACCGTCCATTTCTTCGGGTCCACCGAGCGCATTGGGGTCGCCCGTTTCAAGGATGTTGAGCGAGCGATCATCGGGATTGTCATTTAAGTCTCCTAAAAGGATGAAATCCCTATCATCAAAGTCCTGCTTGATCTTCTCAACCAGTTTTCGCGCCGCTCCTTCTCGACGGTCGTCTGTCTGTTTCCTGCCACCAAAGCGTGCCTTTGCATGCTGCACCATGACAAAGAAACTTCCGGCAGAGTTTGGCAACTGAAGCTCGACGGACAACACATCGCGGCGATTAGGAAAGAACGTGTTGTTCGATGAACCGGGAAAGAGGTATTCGTGTCCTTTAACTGTTACCGCGCTTTTGAGTGCCACGAGTGCGACATCCTGGTCATCGCCGCTTGTGTCATCAATTATTATTTCCCATTTGTTCGTTGGAAACAACAGCATCAGAGCCGCGCGGTCATCGATTTCTTGAAGGCCGATTATATCAGCGTCTAGCACGTCAATGACTTGTTTTAATTTGTCGAGGCGGTCGCCTTGGTTGACGACGCCTGTCGCGAAGAACTTGATGTTATAGCTCGCGATTCGGATTGCGTCGGCCTTTGCCAACGGAATTGCCGACAAAAGAAGCGCGAGAGTGATTGAGAAAGATCGAATCAGTTTCATGGATTGCCTTTTCTTAATGAGACAACACAACAATTGTTTTTTAGTGTTTGTGAACGAAGTAACCGATGCTCCTGTGGTTACGAGAGCCTTGATATGCTTCATCTTGGGGATGTCAAGCCCGGAAAGGCGGCGAAAATTCACTTGACCCATTCTTAGAAAATCAGTTGAATCAGAACACTGACAAAACAAATCGTTTGTGTTTTTGTTGGGGACAAAAAGGCGGTCTCAGAAATGGGATCGCCTTTTCTTTGCGGATTGAAACCAATTCCAAAATGTTGCCTGACCGCGTGAGCGGACGTTATGAACGATCAATTCGAAACGATTGTCATCGGGCTCGGTGCAATGGGAAGCGCTGCTACATATCAGTTGGCTAAAAGAGGAAACCGAGTACTCGGGATCGATCAATTTTCACCTCCGCACACCTTCGGATCAAGTCATGGTGATACTCGCGTCACAAGGCTCGCTATTGGTGAAGGAGATCATTACATACCTTTCGCACTTCGTTCGCATGAACTCTGGCGGGAGATCGAGAAAGAAACAGGGAGGAGCCTGCTTACTTCCAATGGTGGCCTTATTATTTCCAGTCGTGGAAAAACAACTTCCACTCATGCTGTGCAATTTTTTGATAAGACTTTAGCCGCGGCGGAAAAACATAACATCAAGCATGAAAAGCTCTCCGTTGAACGGATACGAAAGCGGTATCCTGAATTCAACGTTCAGGACAACGAAAGAGGTTACTTTGAGTATGAGGCAGGATTTGTGCGACCGGAAGAGTGCATCAGGGCACAGTTGGAATTAGCAAAAAAATATGGAGCGCAAATTCGCACTGAAGAAAAGGTGATTCGGTTTGATGCTTCCGATCGAGTTGTTGTGAAGACGACAAAAGGAGAATATCGCGCTGACAAATTAGTCATTACGGCCGGACCGTGGGTTCCCCAGCTTGTCGACAAAAAGCACAAAAAATATTTTAAGATAATGCGGCAGGTGTTGTTCTGGTTTGATGTTGAGGATTCGTTCAAAGAGTTTACTCCGGACAAATTTCCCGTTTTTATCTGGGAATTGCAGGACAAAAAGAAGCTCATATACGGCTTCCCAGCGATCAATGGTCCCAAAGGTGGTTTAAAGATTGCAACTGAACAGTATGAAACAACTACTACCGCTGACACTGTGAATCGGAATGTGAGCCAAGCCGAGATGAGTGCCATGCATAGAAATCTTGTGGAGGCATATCTTCCGAACGTCTCCAGTAAGTGTATCAAGGCAGTCTCTTGTTTATACACTGTCACACCCGATTTCGGGTTCGTGATAGATTTTCATCCGGAGCAGAAAAATGTCATCCTGGCATCACCGTGTTCGGGTCATGGATTCAAGCATTCCGCTGCAATTGGTGAGGCGTTGTCTGAATTAGCAACGACAGGCAAAAGCCGTTTCGATCTGAGCAAGTTTAAGTTCGATAGCTTCATCAAGTAAATTCTTGCCGGAGGAGGTAAGCCTTCACGTCTTTGATTTGTGGCTCCCTAGTTTAAACTGACCCCGTGCAGTAAATTTTCCTGCCGACAATCCGAGCACTGACACTTATCCGAGCTACGAAAGTAGTGGTAGATCGCTTTGACTAAATTACGGTTTTTGTGGGATAATGTTCTAACATCATCTAGGTCTCCCAGCAAGAATTGGTAGAAATACCAATAAGCCAAAAAAGAGAAAACCGTTTGGATTTTTCCAAACGGTTCAAAGGATGATAAGGATTAAACAATGCCGGGAATTTTTCGCCCTCATTAGGGCTTGCCTCTAACAGGCTCATCAGGCGGGCTCACGCAGTAAAGGAACACAGTTTTAATAGAAATGGCATTGGCCATCTTGCCAAAAGGTACCCAAACACTCTCTCTCGCAAGGCTTAGCTGTTGCCTCTGATTGTATCTTAACAGCGACGCGGTCACTGTCTGGTGTTGTTGAAACCATAGCCTCTTGAAACTCGGCTAGGACCCTCAACAACACTTCCACGTCCTGTTTGCTCAAGTGGACGGTCTTGGATAGGAACGGATTGGTATTGTGGCTGTTTGTATTCATAGAAAGGATGCATGCGGCATCCCGCGAAATAGCCCGGCATGTCAAAGAACTAAGGAGCGATCTATTCTCAGGTGCTGTTAAAATTTGTCAATTGGTTTTTCACAAAAAAACAGGCCAGTACCCCCCAACAGCCACGTAAGAGGATACCGGCCCTATGGAGTCAACTTGTAGCCGACCCCAAAAATTGTATGACTTCCCAAACGTGGTGTTACAGGGAAATAAAATACTCTGAACGGGAAAGTGTGAGGCGAGGAAGTCGTGTAACTATAAGAACAAGAAGAGGTTCAGCCTAACATAGCAATTAAATGTGTCAACCAGCGTCATCCGAAGTCTTGGAGTTTAGAGCCAAGAATCCTCGATTGATTCCACACGCCTTCAGCTTCTTCTTCGTGCTTGTGGGTAAGCAACGCATAGAGCTCTGCGTACAATTCTTGTGGTGAAGTTCCATAAATAATCGACAGCTTGAATAAATTTATGAGCCCTGGGACTGCCAGACCTTTTTCCCAGTGCGAAACGCGGTCGGCACTTGTGTGCCCGAGCCTCTCTGCGATATCAATCTGACGTAACCCAGCCTCCTTTCGGAGTCTCTTAAGGTTGTTTTGAAAATGGTTCTCTTGATTCATGAAATATATGGTAGGACTACTAAGCAGCGACTCCTAGACGCTCATTCTTGCCGGATGTGACAAGTTGCTGCAAACGGATTACACTTTTTCTCCCATGGCCACGCTTTCCCAAAAAGCCAAAGATGAATTGCGGAAGATCTATACGGAGGAATGTAACGGGGTTCTCACCGATGACGGGGCAGAAGAGCTCGGAGTACGACTGCTTCGCTTGTTTGATCTTCTTACGCGAAAGACTGACGAGTGACAAAAAACTCCATTGACGAGAACGCTTAAGTAATCTTGGTATGTGTACCACGTTATTCGATCTAGTTTTCATGATGATCGTGGCTTTTACCGCTGCTCCAGTCATACAAGGTTTTCCAATCAGAAAAGTTAAACCGCCCTGAAACGACTTCATCCCGGAAGAAGTGGTATACTTTTCTTACGACCTTTTGGTAGATGTGCTCCGTTCGTGCTTCGTGTCTTCCTCCCAGCCGTCTTGGACTAAGAGAGGCATTTGCCTCTTTTTGTCTTTGTGACACAGCGGTATTTTCAGGTTCGATAGGTTCATTTTCAGGTTCATCGAGAGACAAGGACTTTTCTAAAATCAGGAACGGTTTTTTGGCTTCAATGCAGAGCTTTTTGTCCTTCAAAGTCAGGTTCGATCCAATTGCGACAAGAATCTCCTTCTTGGTCTTCGAGTCCCCTTTGGAGAATCTGTCCCTCGCCGCGCACGCGAATTCAAATGTCCGTTCGGAGAGCTTCACCCACTGTTCAATCCGATGCCCGGCATCGCGGAGCAATTCCTCAAGCGCGGACTTTTCTTTGAGCAGTTCCACCCGCTGCCGTCCATATTCTTCATCGGACAGCAAACTTCCGTCAGCATTATCCGGCGAAGTCTTTAGCTTCACCAAGTTGTCAATTCTCCGCACGCATTCCCGATAGGCATTCTGTTGAGCTTGAATGATGTCGTTTCGCGATGCGCTTTCTTTCTCATGCAACTCATGGAGATATTTGAGCGCCCATTCCTTGAACCGTTCCGAAATCTGTATCCGCGACAGATAATTGTCGATCTGGCGGTCTAGTTCCTTGCCGCTCACCGATTTTTGGACGCAACCGGGATTCTTTGCCTTCGTGCAATGGTAGTAGGTGTAGTGAAGGAAGATCGCCCCGGTCATCGTCTCGATTGGAGTTTCGCAGCGGGGACATGCATCGTGGTTCTGGTACGCAAATTTGAAACGGCACCCGCTGCAAATGAGTTGACGCTTTTCCTCTGCCGTCACCATGGAATGGCAATCTCCGCAGCGAATGAGTCCAGTGAAGGCAAATTCAAGGTGCGTCTTGGGCCTCGGATTCCCGTTTCGACCAAGCAATACCTGCACACGTTCATATTCAGCCTGGGTGATGAGCGGTTCGTGTTTCCCCTGATACCACTGTCCGCTTCCGTTGGGATACTCAAACCAGCCGTAGTAGAACGGCTTGGTGAAAACTTGATAGATGGCGCTTAGACAAAGCGGCTTGCCGCCCATTTTCCGCGTGGACCTCGTGCGAAAGCTCCATTCGTTGTTCGCAATCTCTCGAATCCTTGGCGGGGTATAGAGACCGGTCAACATCAAGTCCCACATGCGCCGGATCAAGGGAAAGCGTTCCGGGTCTTTGATCAAATTGTTCTCTCCACTTAATTTAACAGTGTTGTTCAAATAGCCAGCGGGAGCAACACCGGGATACCAGCCCTTTTCAATCTTGGTTTTCAGCCCTCGCTTTACGTTCTTGCTCAAGTCATCAACGTATTTTTGGGCCATGCCGAATTCGATATACATGAGGATGATGTTGTCATCCTCGTGCGCGTAACTCTGGGCCGGTGTCATCACTTTGATGCGATGCTGTTTTATCGCCCAGATGATGGAACCGCCGTCCACGGGGTTGCGCGCCAGACGGTCAAGTTTCCAGCAGATGATGCCGGCGGCTTCGCCCCGGTAGAGGCGCTGCATCATGTGATTGAACACAGGCCGACCCGGTTCTTTCGCGGATTTCGATTCCATCAAAATTTCTGAGACGGGGAGATTGAGTTTTAGTGCGAGTTCCTTCAACTCGCGGGTTTGCGATTCAATGGAAAGAACCTGCCGGTCTTCGGCTTCGGATGATTTGCGGCAGTAGATGAAATATCCAGTCATAAAGATGTGTGATTAACGACGGGGAAGCGACAACTTGCTGGGAATATACCAATGCTAACGTACCCCAAATGATTGCGTCAACGGTGCTACTCCCGAATGGGCTTCTCATCTTCGGCCTCACCCGGAAGTGGCCTGACAAGAATGCCAAAAAATCGCAACAAGCGAACGGCGATCTCCTGGACTTCATCGTCTGAAAGAGTCTGACCGAATTCCTCCTGATAAATCGCCTTGAACTCGTCAATGGCCTGGCGGCTCAACTGTTGTGGTGTTTTCATAACTCCAATCTACATGTGTATCGGAATCAAAAAAGGAGGGCAGGTTTGCTCAATGCGGCATGCTCCGCTCTTTGACAGAAAATAAATGGTATGTTCTAATACCATGCCACCAAGCTACGCCTGCTTGGTGGTTTTGTGTAAAAAGTTGCCGTTTCCGGCAAAGGTTCCCTCCTTTGGTAACTTCGGTAATCCGATAGTGTGAATCTGAACTCGCAATGAGTTCTTCGTTTTAACTCTCATGTCTTCGCCTCAATTTCCAAATTATCTCAGGGCAAATAGAAAACGCCTCGCTCTCTCGCAAGACGAAGTGGCGTTTCTTTTGGGAACAAAAAGCGGAGCCAAGGTTTGCCGCTATGAGATGTTTGTTCGTGAACCGAGTTTGGAAACGGCGCTGGCTTTTGAAGTGATTTTCAAGAGGTCGGTGAGCGAACTCTTTGGGGGCCTTTATCAAAAAGTCGAACGGGACGTTGCGGAGCGAGCCAAAATACTTGCCGAGAGAAAAGATGGCGGTAAACGGAATGCGCAGACTATCCGCAAGCGTGAGGCGCTTACCGATCTTACCGCTGCTTAATCCATCATGAAGAAACCACTTTCAAAATATCCTCGCATCTTGGCAATCGCTCCCTCAACGAGAGGGTTCGGCTTTGCTCTCGTTGAAGGACTCGATACGCTCGCTGATTGGGGCGTGAAGTCGGTAACAGGCGACAAGAATCCTGGCTGCATCGCACAAGTGGAAAAGATGGTCGCTCATTACCAACCCGACGTCGTCGTTCTTGAAGATACTTCAACCAAACCATTCCGTCGCTCTACAAGAATCCGCGCACTCGGTAAACAAATTATTACCCTGGCGAAAAGCCACAATGTCATTGCGGTCTTGTTCTCGAAAGAACAAGTGAGGCAGGCCTTTTTTGACGATGGTCAAGGAACCAAATACGCTCTGGCAGAAATCATCGCAAAAAAGTTTTCTGATGAACTGGGTTTTCGCCTGCCGCCCAAGCGTCGCCCCTGGATGAGCGAAGACTATCGGATGGACATATTTGATGCAGTGGCGCTGGCTTTGATGGTGCGCCAACGGCATCATCACAAGAGCTCTACAGCCTGTGAATAACTTCTTCAGGAATTCTATTGACCCCCTACAAGTGCAAGAGTAGAAACGCCTTCAACACATTGGGACTCGCTATTCTTCCTCTGTGTTTTCGTTTTCGGTGCAGATAGCTTTAAGGCAGTCACTCATTGGGGTCAACCGTGAGTGCTTTCAATCAGGCGCGATGAAAACCAATCATCGAATCAGTTTGCCGGCATACCTTCCTTTGTCGGCAATGGGTTTGTGTTCCCTTCAGAGATGTTTCGGCTTGGCGGCTATTTCTAGACATTTCGCTTTATGAAAACTCTCGCGTTATTCTCATGCGTTTTATTGGTTGCTCACGCCCTGAATTCTTCCGGTGCCAATCCCGAAGGCGCATCGGACTATTCCATATCCGAACGCGGGGCCAATCACCGTGTGTGGGCGCAGGTGACTTACGAAACAAACAAGGCTGGAAAAGTCATCGGGCGCACGAACTCGGCTTACACAGAACTTGAAACTTCGATGCACTATTTTGACAACGGCGAGTGGAAAGAATCCAGCACTGTGATAGAGATCGCTCAGGATGGCGCGGTTGCAAGCAAGACTCCTCACAAGGTTTCGTTCGATGGAAACGTCAACGTGGCGGGCGCAGTGGAACTTCTCACGCCCGACGGCAAAAATCTCAAGAGCCACATTCTTGGATTGAGTTATTTCGATACGGCGAGTGGCAAGAGCGTGTTGATAGCCGAGTTGCAGGATGCGGACGGGTTTCTTCTGCCATCCAAGAACAAAATCATTTACCAAAACGCTTTTACCGACGTGAAGGCCGACGTGCTTTACACGCTCACGAAAGCCGGGCTGGAGCAGGACATCATTTTGCGCGAGCAACCGCCATCGCCGAGTGAGTGGGGGCTTGATCCAGCAACGACTCGTCTGCAAGTGCTCACAGAATTTCTCGATCCGCCCGAGCCGGTGAAAGAACAAGTGGTCGTTGACGGGCAAGTCGGTCTGACGGATGAGAAACTTGATTTCGGTGAAATGAAAATCGGCAGAGGGAAAGCATTTGCTATTGGCGCTGAGGCCAATCAAAAGTCCAGCGTGCCGGTGGTGAAACAGTGGACGGTGCTGGACGGGAGAAAGTTTTTGGTCGAGGAAGTTCAATACAAACGGATCGAAAGCACGCTGAAAACTTTGCCGGAGAAGCCACAGGCGGCGCTTCCTGACACGAAGAAATTCCAAAATCTGGCTAGCATTGAGAGGAAGCTGCCGGCCTTGCCGACAGGCACATCTGACAAGCCGATAGAACTTGCCCAACTGGATATTTACGGGCAGCCCGGTTTCGTGCTGGACTATTCAGCGCTCGCGAGCAGCACAGATTTCACGTTCCAGGGCGATACGACATATTTTTGCAGTGGGGACGTTAATCTGGACGGAACGAGCACAATTGAAGGCGGAACCGTGGTGAAATTCGGTCGCTCGCCCGAAAATACTTCTGGTGACCCGGCTGGAACCATTTCGTTCAATGGCCCGATTGATTGCCAGACGACGGCTTACAGACCGGCCATCTTCACCGCGATGGACGACGACACGGTTGGCGAAAGGATTTCCGGCAGCTGCGGGACGCCAAACGGGTATTTCGGCAGCACCGGCTACTACGGCGGAAATGGGAATGAGTTTCACGGCAGTGCCTGTGACGTGTTGCGCGTGTCGGAAAACCTTACTGACCTGCGACATCTGCGGGTGAACTATTTGGTAAGCGCGTTCCGATTCCCCGATTCTGGCGACATTTACCTCCGGAACGTTCAATTGCTCAACTGTTATATCGGGATGAAGGGCGGCGCTAATCTCCATGTTCAGAATGGGTTGTTCACGAACATTGTAACGCTGTTCTGGTGCGGTGGCTGTAATGAGGAAGAAGGACCAAACAACGGAACGCCAGTGAATATCCACGGCGAGCACCTGACGATTGACAGTTGCGCCAATTTCGGTTTCGGCACCACCGCTAACCAGATATCGTTGGCAAACAGTCTGCTGTTGGGCGTTCCCGACCAGACGCAGTGCACCCTTACCACTGACCACACCGAGGAAGTTGACGGAAGCGCTTTTCAAAGTGTGGGCGCGGGCAACTATTATCTGGCCGACGGCACTTACCGCGACGCAGGAACGACCGACATCAGCCCATGGCTGCTGGCTGAACTGGAAACGAAAACGACGTATCCGCCAATCATTCTCACAAACGCAATCATGATCAACACGACGCTTAATCCCCAAGCCCAGCGGGATACAGATGCACCCGATCTGGGTTATCACTACGACCCGCTTGATTATGTGATGAGCGGCGTCGCACTTACAAACGCTACGCTGACGTTGACCAACGGGGTCGCGATTGGGGTTTACGGGACGAACGGAATCCAACTAAGAAAGGGCGGGAAAATTTACAGTGAAGGCACACCGATCAATCTCAACCGGTTCGTGCGTTATCAGGCCGTGCAGGAACAGTCATCGGTTTGGGGGACTACCGGTTCGACCATGTCCGTGATTCAAATGATGGATTTCTTTTCATACACCGAAGTGCGGATGCGGTTTACGGACATATCCTTGTTGAGTGATGCCTATCACAAACGGTATTTTGTTCACAATAACTTACTTGGCTTCAAGGCCATCGCATTAAGGGACTGCTTCTGGCGGGGCGGATTCATGGATTTGGGGATTTCAAACCCGTTCTGTTTTGGTTGTCAACTGGCGACCGTGTCGTTCACGAACTGTTTGGTGCAGCGGGTCAATTTTAAAGTAACTCAAGGACATAGCCTTTTCCCGATGCCGGGCGAGGATCAAACGCCGTTGCAGACTCTTTTATACAACAACCTGTTCCTGGGCGGCACCGTAAGTTTAGAGGACAATACTGCCAATGCTGCCTGGTATGTCTTTGACAATCTCTTTGACACGGTGAATTTGAGCAATGACGGGAGCGAACCCTGGCCAAACGACTACAACGGTTATCATAGCACGACGCAACTTCCCGGTTCGGGTGGGCATGACGTCACGGTGGCGAATGCTGATTACCAAAGTGGCGCGTTGGGAAGTTACTACTACCCGACTACCGGTGGAAATTTAAGCCTGCTGATCGACGCCGGCAGCCGCTATGCCACCAATGCCGCGCTGTATCACTACACCACCACAGCCGATCAGGTGAAGGAAGTACCCACCTCCACGGTGGACATCGGCTTCCATTACGTCGCGGTGAACGGCAGCGACCAACCCGTAGATACCGACGGCGACGGATTGCCGGATTATTTTGAAGATGCCAACGGCGACGGGAATGGAGCAAATGATCCAACCTCGTGGCAGGTTTACAACTCGCCGAATGGTTTGGCTGCGGGCACCGGCTTGCAGGTATTCACGCCTCTGAAGTAATTGCCGCTGAAATGTCCTATGGTGGACGAAGGAATAATTAAGGAAATCGTATGAAGAAATTAACCTCGAACAAGAGATTGAGCGTCTTCGCTATTCTGACAGTGATGGTTGCCGCATTCCATTTGCTTTTCGCGGACCCGCCGGCCTACTGTGATGTTACCTGCAATACCGCGGCTGTATATGTGGGTGAGGATGGGGTGATCGATTCAAAGTGCTGCTTTGAAGGCGTTCCCACCAAAGTCCTTGCAGTGATATGTGGCAGGTGCGGCGAGGCAGGCGGAACTGCTTCGGCGCACGGGCAGGATCTATTCGAAACAACCATTGACGGTATCTGCTCTATTGATTCGGCTTCCGTCGAAGGCAACGTCGAGATTAAGGATCCGGACGGGACCGGCGCGCAATCTAAAGTCGAGGATTTGGGCGATGGAAACTTTTCCTGGAGGGTTTGGTCTCCAGAGCCTGACGGTTTCAAGAAGAGTGGAGCTGTGCAAGTCATCGCCACAGTTACCGCTGATTGCGAGGATTGCACTGGGATTACGGGTAATAAATGTGATGACTGCGAAATTAGAACTCGCGAGTATAAAGCGATTGGAATCGTTCGAATTAATGTGCCGGATGACGACGACGGTGGGGGATGCGGCAGTTGCGGCAACCAGGGCCCACAACAAGGAACCGGCAACGTATCGAACCGCAGTGTGGATTTTCGGCTTAATCTTGGGCGGTCTACTCCTAAGTGGGATGCTGGATACATTTCTCTTTATGCAGAGGAGCCGTCGGCTGATCTGGCCAAGCCGGACTCAATAAAAGTCCCGTTTGTGATGCCTGGCGTTGAGGTTCTCCCTTGGACAGACGAAACAATCAAACAGGTGAAGACTCCGCAAGGCCTGGTGCATGTGGCGGTGAAGGACGACAATAATGAATACCATCTACAGTGCTTTTATGAGACCAACGTGGTGAAGGACGGGAATGGTGCTTATGTCAAAGATGCAAACGGATTTTATACGACCAACGCAGACGCAGCGGCTTACGTCACTTGGATCGTAAAAAACCCTGACGGCGGCCAACCGTACAACCGTCTCTGGATTACCGAACAGCGCGGCGAATCAAGCCGTGATTTCAAATACACATACACCAGTTCGACTTTGCGATGGGATTTGTTGCAGCCCGATGGGCACACAACAATTTCAGCCTGGAAAACGGCGGTCACGCCGGACGGAGATACCACCAATTATTTCCACCAGGTCACCTTCGACAGCACTGTAGTTCGTAAGAATCAGAAGACCTACAAATATGTGGACACGTTGGGGGACAAGGTGTTGACGCAGGAAGTGGAAGGCGACGGCGGGCTGACCCGCACCACCACCTATACCTATTATTCGGATTCAGCCGGAACGGGGAGTGCAAACAAGTTGCAACGGGTGGATTATCCGGAAGGCAATTGGGTTTACTACAAGTACAATGCTGATGGGCTAATGGAAACCGAATACTCCGCTTATGGCAACAATGCTCCCCCGGCTCCCGGAGATGAGCCGAATCTCCTGACCCAAACCTTCAGACTCAAGTCGTATGCTTACTCTCTGAACTTCGATGACGACGGTGTGGTTGACGATGGTGGCATCAAATCGGAGAAGCCGCGTCGCATCATCACCAAAATAGTGTCGGCTGGTGTATCCAACGAGGTGTCGAGAATCTACCACCGATTCGTCAGCGATGCTAATGAAGAAACCCGACAATGTCCCGAGCCGGGAGGGAAATGGGACGATACCGGAAACCTAAATACGATTACCGAAAAGGACACCTCCGGTCGCACGACTTCCGTCACTCACCCGGACGGAACAATTACTTCTTATCATTACGACGACGAAGTTACGACTCGTGTACGACATCTTTCGCCTGCCGGGGATGGCACCGAATCCACCACGGTCGTGGACGAGTTGGGACTGCCGTTATCCATCACGACCAAGGTCGTCGTGGGTGGAACGGCAGGCGTGAAGCTGGCGGAGCAGGTTTACAATTACAAGGATGCATACAACAACTATCTGGATCACTTGCGACGCAGCTACGATGTCACCGATCTGGCCCAACGGAAAACCCAGCACCGTTACAACGGCTGCTGCGGACTGGATTACATGATTGATCCGGATGGGGTCAAAACTTATTACGTTCAGGATCCTCTGCTAAAATGGCAATTGGGTACCCGCCGGGTGGTGGAAGTGGTCCAGTCAACCGAGCGCGTCATTGAAACCACCAACAAACTGGACGCCGTGGGCGCGGTGCTCGCCACGATGCGCGTCGGCACGAACGGCACCGTAATCACCACCGCACAGTTCCAGTACGACGTTCTGGGGCGCGTCACGCGCCAGACGAACGCCTTGGGTGGTGTGACGACGAACCTGTACGCCATTGCCTCCAGCCGGTTGCAGGAAATCACGCTGAACCCGGACGGCGGCACGCGTACGAACACCTATTATCGCGACGGAAGGTTGGAGAGCGTCACCGGCACGGCGGTTCAAGGAGTCAGATATGTTCATAATGTGGAACAGGACGACAGCTCGATCTGGCGTGAATACACCAAGGAATTCAAGCTGTACACCAACGGGGTGAACACCACCGAATGGACCACGAACTATGTAGATGGTGTGGGGCGGTCCTACAAAACCGTTTATGCCGCTGGTTCCGCGCCTTATCCTTACAGCCAGTCCTGGTACAACAACTTGGGCCAGTTGGAAAAACAGAGAGACCCGGACAACGTCGTCACCCTGTATCGCTATGATGCGAAGGGCGAACTGATCGTGAGCGCGATTGACGTTGATCAGGATGATCTGATTGACGATGGACAAACGGGCACGGATCGCGTCACGAGAACGACCAGAACCGTTCTGGCGTCCACCGACGCCGGCAACACGCGGGGCGTGGACATTACGCGGACTGATATCGAGGTGTGGACTACGGACGATTCCGATGCGGTGGCAAAAGTTAGCACCACCGAAACTTCCACTGACGGTTTGAAAACCTGGTCAACGGTCTATAAGGACGCCGCGAATCCTGCCACCGCTGTCACGACCAGCACGATAACACAAATTGCCACTTCCGGGAACGGTTGGACTCGGACCGCCACGGCCACGTCTCCGGACGGCTCATCCACGGTGGCCGTTTACAAGTCAGGTTTCCTGAACACCGTTACGAGATTCAGTTCCGCACCTGCGCAAATCACCAAGACCACTTACGGTTACGACGCCCACGGTCGCCAGAACACCATGAAGGACGCGCGCAACGGCACGACAACCTACACCTTCAACAACGCTGATCAGACTGCCACCGTCACCACGCCCATACCCGGCAACGGCCAAGCCGCACAAACCACGACCACCTATTACGACACCTCGCTCCGCGCGACGAACGTGACGCAGCCGGACGGCACGAGTGTGACAAGCGAATTCTTCCCCACCGGACTGCTTAAGAAAACCTACGGCTCGCGCACCTATCCGGTGGAATACTTCTACGATTACGCCGGGCGCATGAAGACGATGATGACGTGGCAGAACTTCGCCGGCGGCACCGGCGCGCCCACGACGACGACGTGGAACTACAACCAATACCGCGGCTGGCTGGAGAAAAAGGTGTATGACGGTGAAACCGACAACACGCTGGATTACGAATACCTCGGTTCGGGAAGGCTCTGGAAGCGGCATTGGGAACGCGGCGTCACCACCACTTATGCTTACAACCCTGCGGGAGACCTTCAGACGGTGACCTATTCCAACGATCCTCAGAGTACGCCAACGGTGACCTATGGCTACGATCGCCGGGGCCGAAAAAACACCATCACACAAGGGAGTGCGGTAACCACGCTGACTTACAACGATGCCAATGAATTGCTGACCGAGACTTACACAGGCGGCACTTTGAACGGTCTGTCCGTGACGAATGGTTACGACACATATCTGCGCCGCACCAATCTTTCCACTCTTAACGGTTCAACGCTATTAACACATGCAACCAATTCTTACGACACCGCTTCGCGCCTCGCCACCGTTTCCGATGGCACGCAAACCGCCACGTATGGTTATCTTGCCAACTCGCTGCTGGTGGGCACCGTGACCTTCAAACAAAACACGACACCGCGCATGACGACGACCAAGTCATATGATTATTTGAACCGGCTATCGGTGATCGGCAGCGCGCCCGCCGCGTCCGGTCAACAGCCGGTTTCTTACTCTTACCAATACAACTCCGCCAACCAGCGGACGCGCAACACGACTGCCGACGGCTCGTATTGGCTCTACGAATACGATTCGCTCGGCCAGGTGAAACGTGGCGCGAAGTATTTCAACGACGGTTATCCCGTGCCCGGCCAGCAGTTCGAGTATGCACACGATGACATCGGAAATCGCAAGAGCACCAAGGCCGGCGGCGATGAGAACGGGGCGAACCTGCGCGTGGCCACTTACACGCCAAACAACTTGAACCAATACACCAGCCGCACCGTGCCCGGTGCGGTGGACGTAATGGGCATTGCACTGGCCACCAGCACGGTGGAGGTGAATGACCCCACTCCAGCCGCATATCGCAAAGGCGAATACTTCCGCAAGCAACTCACTGTGGCAAATGACACCGCCCCCGTCTGGCACCAGGTGGACGTGACCGCAACTGGTGAAAACCCTGTGACCCGCCACGAGTTCGTGCCACAGACGCCGGAAGCGTTCGGCTACGACCTGGACGGAAATCTCACCAGTGACGGGCGATGGAACTACACGTGGGATGGAGAGAATCGGCTGACGAAAGTGGAGAGTCTATCTTCGTCGCCAACCGCCTCGAAGCGGCGAGTCACTTGGGAATACGATGGCAAAGGCCGACGTATCCGGCAGACGACATACAACGGAAGCAGCGGCAGTTATGTGGTTACCGAAGATTTGAAGTTCGTGAGCGACGGCTGGCGTTGTATTGCGGAGTTGAACGCGGCGGACAATGCACTTGTGAGCTCTTACGTCTGGGGGCTGGACTTGAGCAGCACGCTGGATGGCGCTGGTGGAGTGGGCGGCTTGCTGATGTTAAACAGCGCGGCAAATGGGGCGCATTTCTACGCCTACGACGGGAACGGAAATGTAGTTGCACTGGTCAAGGCCAGTGACGGGATCGTGAGCGCGCTTTACGAATACGATCCATTTGGCACGGTGTTGCGCAGCACAGGAGCCATGGCCGATGAGAACCGCTTCCAGTTTTCGACCAAGCGAAACGACCGGACAACGGACATTGAGCTCTACGAATTTCGCGTCCGCCGACCCGACTTGGCTTGGTTAAGCCGCGATCCCATCGAGGAGTGGGGAGGGTTGAATCTTTATGAATTTGTTCGTAACGACCCCATTTACTTTGTGGATCTCTTAGGTCTCCAAGATAAAGGTCCAATTCCCAACCCTGTCATTCCACCAAACTGGCCAGCACCGGGACCAGGAGATCCCCCTTTACCCCCACCCAAGACCCCTCCACCTGCTCCTCCTGGAAAGCCTAGTTCGGGTTCCCCAAAGTCGCCACCTACAGGGACCCCGAGTTCCCCGGCAACAGGAGCCGGGGTGGATGCATTGAATATGTGTGCAGACATGTGGAACGACATCTTCAATCGGTGGGAATTACAAGACGGAATCAAGATATGCAGAAGCCAGATGAAGGGATGGCAGTCAAGCGAACGATGTTGCGTAATGCTCTTCTGTAAAAGCCAAGGATGTCTCTCAGGACGGATTAGCATTAAGAGGGTTATGGCTTATCTTGATGACCAACCTTGTTCAGCAGCACAGAAGGAATTCGAAACACCCGGTAAAGTGTTGAAGCCTGGCTGTCCTAAGGGAGATAAATCAGTTCCAGCATATGAAAAAATGTTCCTCTGGTAAGGCGCACAGTATTTCGCTCGCCACAGTCTGTCTAATCTTCTGTGGAGCTGTCGTTTCAACTGTCGCTCTCTTCGGTTGCGGCACCAAGAATAATGATACAGTCGGATCGCGCCGGGGTAGTGAAGATGTCCGAACTCAACAACTCATACGAAGCACGACTGATCTGCGGCGGATTCTCTTGCCCGGTATGAAAACGAATGAGATTGCTGCAGTTTTTGGTGAACCTCGTTGGATAGAAGACTTGGGCAAGGCTCGGCAAATATGGCATTACAGCTTACCGGCCTTTCCTGCTGACGACGATATGAAAGGGACCTATGTAGCCGGAGTTGCAGTTGGGATTACCAATGGGCATTTGGCGAACTGGGGTTGCTTCTACGTGGGTTCTGCGGATACCTCACGGAAACAAGACGTTCTAGCAGTCGACAAAAGACTAGGCGGCTCTTCTACGCTTCAATTTTTTATTGTCCATAACGATCCTAGTGGTGACCTCCGATTCATTGACAACGAGCGTTTCCCCAAACTAGGTTTTATCGGTCGAACTCCATCATTGACAGTTCGTAGGTTGAAGGAAGTGACCTTAGAGGAACGAGTGTTATCAGAAGGTCACAATCGCACAAACTGGTCGTTCGGTATCTTTCTGACTGAGGAAGACGCCGCCAAACTGAAGGCCATAACAGAAACGAACATTTCTCTGAAGGTTTTAATTACGGTGGACAACGAACCCATTTCCGCGCCAAAAATCAGAGCTCCGTTGGAAACAGGTAGTTTTATAATTGATTGTGAGGACCGGTCATTGATGGAGTCGTTGAAGAAACAACTGACGGCAATGGAGCAACAAGGTCGGTGACCGCTTTAAGGTGGTAGTCGTTGGGAAAAGGATTGCTGCAACCAACCGCGTTTGGAAGTGGTTTTGAAATTCATGAGAGCAGGAACCGCAAGGTCGGTGGGTGAGAATTTACTTCCGTTCAAGATCAGAGACGTTGTCAAGACGTTTGGCGATATAGAGAACAAATTTCTTGTCCGTTCTTAAGGCCACATATTTGGATTGCAGGAAGTCGTTCCACTCACGTTGATTGCCGGCCACCGTCAAAACGATCATTTCAGGCTGATAGCGCTCGCAGGCTTCAATGATTTGCATGGTTGAAATCTGGCCAGACCAGAATCGCTTGGGCGTTACCACCGCCAATTCCGGTGGCATTGATAGCCGCATGTGGAATGGGTAGATTGCATTCTCGGCATAAACCCAGCGGGTGCGGTCTGCAAAATCCTTCATTTTGCTGATTATGGGATTTGTGTCTAATCTCGGTCGCATTCTTAGGGCTTTCGTCTCTGCTTCGAACCGACCCAAGGAGCGTGTTAATGCCAATGCTGTCAAGGCGCACAAGCCAAGCCCTTTCCAAGTTGCAGAGTGTCGGAAGCGGAAGCGGCTTTCGGAAAGGAATTTGAGGATGAACTTCATGGTTTCTGCTACAGCAAAACCCGCGAGCCAAGCCATTGGTATGGCTAGATGAAGATAGTAATAACCCCACCATGGCCGATGCACGCAATGAACTGCTATAGCCGTCAGCAATAACAAGGTCGGAAAAGCCAGTGCGCGCCAATGCCGTTTCCAAACCATCGCCACAACTCCCACAATGGCTGCGAGCACACACTCGGCATGATTGTGTAACAGGCTCAAAGGAAATCGGATTTCCTCCCTGTTTTGCATTCCGGGAATCAGATGCCCTGTGAAATGTGCTTTCCAAGAGGTCTCGAAGCTACCTCTCGACCACCCCAAACTCATGATCGTTACAACCGCCAGAAGACCGACAACCCAAGCCAACGCGTTCCTCCCGAAAGCCAAATGTTGTTCATGTGAGACGCTCGTACTGCGGCTAAGTTTGGCTCTTGTGTTGACCTTGGTTGTTTCTACCTGCGATTGGGTTTTGTTACCCCGGCCAAATAGGGCGATTTCTACAAGGGTCGCTGGTACGACCAAGAGCGCAGAGAATTTTATTTCCGCTGCCAACCCCATGACCACGCCCGATGCAACCAACCAGCCCCAATGAAGTCGTTTGGTCCAACGAAACAAGAGCCAGACTGAGAGTAGCGCCATGCCGAAAGCAGCCACTTCCTTCATCACCGCTACGCTCAGCAGCAGTATAGCCGGTGAAGCGATCAGGAAGAACGTCGCAAACGCGGCTGGGATTTGGCCGGACCGCTCTCGAACGAGTTCGAAGAACATCGAAAAAAGCAACAGCCCAAATCCAGCGGCGACCAGTCTGGCAACCAGAATGGACGGCCCCGCAGTTTGAAACGCACACTGGAGCAATAAAGTGTAAACCGGCGGCTGATCGCTCCAGATATCCGTGTATAACCCATAGCCCTTGCTACAGAGAAAGCCCTTCATCAACTCAAACCCCTCATCCGGGCTAAATTCCAGTGCCGTGCCAAGTGGCAGTTGAGAATACAGCAGAACGAGCAACCCAAGCACGATGAATATCCCACCATGTTTGCGAAGGCTGCTCACGCACTCATGCTGGCAAAGACCGTGTCCGAGGTCAATCACCCGAGATCTCGGATGGTGGTATCTCAGAGTCACGCCTGCGACAATGCTGGCTGGCAAACGAACATGGTGGATGCGTTGAGTCACCCAACGAGGTTCGAATATGATTTCAGCCGCTTAAAACTTTGCGCAATATCTGCTTTTGCTTTTCATCGGGTTGCTCCGTGCCGCCTTCCCACGACTGGACCAATTCGGATGCAATTCCCATTTTGTAAGCCAAGTGCCAGGGCGATAGGTTCTTCTCGTGGCGTTTGACTTGAATCCAGTCGCCGAGCGTCGTAACTGTTGGTATCAAAGTCTTATGGTCTTTTTGTTTGTTTGATTTATCTGTGTATTTTCTCGAAATTGAACGGTGTGCAATACCCAACAGTGCTACTCTCCACTGTGAGGGGATGTTGAAGGGTTTGCCTTCACAGTGGAGAGGACTGAGGTGAGAAATAATCTTTTGCTATCAATCTATCTCGGATAACAGGCCACAGTCGGGGTGTTGGCTTGGCTCGACCATGCTTCCAATTTTGAACCGTTAGTCTGCTCACATGCAGTTTCCTCGCGATTGATCGTATTGTGATTCCTTGATCAAACTGCTTGTTGAGAAGGTCAAGAATCCAAGGGTGCGAATCAGGTCTTATGGCCTTGATCACCAGGTGGCAAAAGGGGTGCGTAAAGGTCTCTCTCCGCCATTTCTTTTCCAGTCTGGAAAGAAACGTGACTAAAGCCGCCGTGTCCGGTAGTAACGCTGGCTATCATTCGTCGCGTTTGTGTCCGTGATCGAAACGGGCGCGTCGCTGCCCTGCAGGACGAGAATTTGATTCCACGCGGAGAGCGTCAAGTTTGTCGAAGCTTCCAAGGCGTAGGAAAAACCCGAGGCAGCGTCGCAAACCAATTCCATCGCCCCGTCACTACGGCGAGTGATGGCGTTGAACTTGGCGGGCGCGGCGGGCGCGAGCACTTCGACGCGGACGTTGTCGAAAATCACAAAGGAATCTTCAACGGGATTCGCAATCGAACTGAAAACATCCATCAAGCCGAGCATGATCGTGCCGTTCGTGAAGTTGCTTGCGTTCGTCCGCTGCGCGATGATGGCGTCGTCCAGTTTCCAGAAGACGACGTCGTTTGTCTGGGCGATTTCAACGGCGATCCAATTTTTTCCCGGCGCGCCCGAGGTTTCGAACCGCGACGCCGGAAAAAGATTCTGGTAAATTGTCGCGGCGTTGTTGGATTCACTCAAACCGCCGGCGGCGTAGCCGATCAATTCGGTTTGCGTGCCGGAAAAATTTCCAACGTAGGCGCGGAAATCCCGTGACGTGCCGCCCTCGCCGTCGCAGGCAAAATAAATTCCGTCCGTCGCCGTCGCCGAAGTTGCGGCCCAGTTCGGTCGCGTCCCGGCGTGGTTGATTCCGAAAATCGCGTGCTGCGTGCTGCCGGTCGCGTTGATGCCGCCCGCGTCGCCGGGATAATTCAGCCACATATCGGCCTTGAAAATGTAGTTGCCACCGAAATATTGGTTCTTCGGATAAATGTTCACAGCGGCGGTCGAGCCGTTCGTGTCGTTGCCGTTCACCGTGAACTTCACGCCGCGCGTGCTGGCGTCGGTCGAGTTCGGCGCGGGTGGAATCAGCGCGGTCACGCCATTGAACTTGAACGGAATCGCGCCGTAATCAAACGCCCAGTTCGCCGTGTAGTCTGCCACTCCGTTCGCTGCGTCGAAAAAAAAACTCCAGTTGGTCGAGCTGTCGGTGCTGAAATTGTCAGTGAAAGACTGTTGATACGACACGCTGCTGACTTTCAAAACCGCTGGCCGGCTCGTGACGGAGCCGGAATGGTTCGTGATGATGACGTTGTAGCTGCCTGCGTCAGTGGATTGCGCGTTCGTGATGATCAAGGTTGCAGTCGTCGCGCCGGAAACATTTGTCCCGTTGAATTTCCATTGGTATGCCAGCGGCTGGTCGCCGACGGCCAGAGTTTTGAAATCAACATTTGCGCCGGTGTAAACGTTTCGGCTAAACGGATGCGTGATGACCACAGGCGCCATCGAATAAAGTGTGTAGCGCGGCTTCACGATCTCGCCGTTCGTCGAAGTTCCCTCGCTTGTGCCCTCGTCACTCAAAAGTCTGGCGAGATTTGGATTGGCGAGAACGTTCGTCACCGTGTCCGCGCTGCCGTCCACCGTCATGCTCATCTGCACAAGGCGGACTCCGTGGCTGTAATCGGCGTAAGTTTCTTCGTGGCCGTTGTAGAGCGGTTGGATCGGCGAGCCGCTCGTGTAATGCCAGCCGTAAATCACGACGGGCTTCGTGACGGCGGTGGAAAAGTTCGTGTAAATTTTTGTCGAGATGATCACATCCTTCTTGTCGCCGCTGACCAGCGCGCCGAGTGGAAACGAATTTGTGAACGTGTTGCGCTGCGTGCGAACCATTGTGTTGTGATCGTAGAAGACCGGCACGGTGATCATCTCGGCGCTGGGCGGGATCGGCTGCGGATTCATCTTCACGGCGGCGTTCGTCCAGATTTGGTTCACCATTTTGCGCGTCGGCAGCGTGCAGCCGAGCTGGTTCGCGACGCGCTGCGCCAACAGCGGCGTCATCGGTTCGAGGAAATAATCTTCGTCAGTCCCAATCGCCATGTAGTCGGGCGTCACGTAATACGTCGCAGTGTGATTTGTGCCGTTGATGGTCTGGCTGACGGTGATGGGTTTGAGTGTGCGCAGAAAATTCGGCACGTTGCCGCTTTGAATTTGCGCGAGAATCCAGTTCTCACGCTCTGGCGTCGGCGGCGTTCCCATCGGCGTGATGATTTTGACGAACTGGCTGCCGGTCGGAGCGTTGGTTGGACGTGAAGGGACGTTGAGTGTTTGAGCTTGTGAATTAAAGTCCGCCAGAAGCAAAGAGAGACAAATGACTTTTTGCGCGCGCGTCCATCGTAAATCGTAAATCGTAAATCTCAGCTTGAGCATAAGTTTGCAGAGCGCACCGAAAATAGTTTCAGAAAATTCCGCGCTTGTCGAACGTTGAAACTTGAAACTTCTGCTGGTCTGGCTGCGCTCTGCCTTGTAATTTCCGCTTTTGCCATGACAAACCGCGCTCACCGTCAGTTTTTTCAAATCGCGGCGGCTGCGACGGTTGCGGCTATTCTCGCCGGCACTCTAACTTCAATTGCTGAATCGCGTCAGCCCACGCCCAACATCGTTTTCATCATGTCGGACGACCACGCCGCGCACGCCATCAGCGCCTACGGCAGCAAGGTCAACAAGACGCCGAACATTGACCGCCTCGCGAAGGAAGGGATGCGTTTCAAAAATTGTTTCGTTGTGAATTCCATTTGCACGCCTAGCCGCGCGGCGATTTTCACCGGCAAATACAGCCACATCAACGGCGTCACTGTATTCAACCGTTTCGACGGTGCGCAATGGACTTACCCTAAAGATTTACAGAAGGCCGGATATCAGACAGCGATGATTGGCAAGTGGCATTTGCAGAGTGAGCCGACCGGATTTGATTACTGGAACATTTTGCCGGGACAAGGGATTTATCACAATCCGGTTTTCTACGAGCGGGGCAAGACGAATAAAATTTCCGGCTACGTCACTGATTTGATCACGGACTTTGCGATTCAATTCATCGAGAAGCGAGACAAGGCAAAGCCGTTTCTCGTTTGCGTCCATCACAAAGCCCCGCATCGCCCGTGGGAGCCGGATGAAAAGCATCTGCGCATGTTCGACGGCAAAACAATTCCCGAACCGGCAACGTTCAACGATAACGACAGTGATTACGCCACTCGTTCCGACGCCGCGCGCGAAGCGACGATGCGCATTGACCGCAATCTGACCCGCAACGATTTGAAAGTGGAGCCGCCTGCAGGACTGAAAGGCGAGGAGTTGCAGAAATGGAAAAGCGGCGTGGACACGGAGATGGAGGTCATGGTGAACGGAAAAAAGAAAATCCTCACCGGACAGGCGTTGAAGAAGTGGAAATATCAGCGTTACATGCAGGATTATCTCGGTTGCATCGCGTCGGTGGACGACAATGTCGGTCGCCTGCTCGATTACCTCGACAAGAACGGGCTGCGCGAAAATACCATCGTCGTCTACACGTCTGACCAGGGATTTTTTCTCGGCGACCACGATTGGTTCGACAAACGGTTCATGTATGAGGAATCGCTACGAATGCCGTTCCTGATCCGTTATCCCGGCCACATCAAACCCGGCACGGTGAACGACGGAATGATTCTCAACGTGGACTTCGCGCCGACATTATTGGAATACGCCGGGCTGACCGCACCGAAGGAAGTTCAAGGCCGCAGCTTCGTTCCGTTGTTGCGCGGCAAGACCCCGAAGGATTGGCGCACGGAAATGTATTACCGCTACTACCATTATCCCGCCGACCACCGCGTGCAACCGCACTACGGCGTGCGTGACCATCGCTACAAGCTGATTTATTTCAATCGAATCAACCAATGGGAGTTGTTCGACTTGAAACGCGACCCGCACGAATTGAAAAACGTCTACGCCGACAAGAGCTACGCCGACGCGGCGAAAAAATTAAAAGCCGACATCGCCCGCTTGCGAACGGAACTGGACGACCACGATCAACTGCAAGACCAGCAGAAATAAAACCTACCTCATGAATGGACAGGACGAGCTACGCGAGTCCTTTTACGGTATCATGCGTATAGTGAAAACAAAACTTTTCAGCCGACGCGAGAGGACTCTGTCCTTGTTCGTGATGGGGATGGGTGCGTGCTTGCTGCTCTCCGGCTGCATGACTCCCAGCCAGGAATCTGAGTGGCGTTGGAGGCAATACAACCCTGATTACCGCCCGCCGTATCCTTCAAACACCGACCCTTTTCGGCCAGGTGTGTTCTAACGGTGCGGTTTACTGGAACACCAGTTTGGGCAGGCACAGTTGATCGGCTGACACGATCTAACCAGACCGGTCGTCAAGCCGCCATCCTCTTCAAAACATTGCGCGTGGTTTGTTGCGCACGTGGATCCACGCCACGCGGTTCGGTATAGACTTTCGGGCGGACGTAACCGGGCGGTTCGGAAAGTCCGTCGGCCCACCAGCAAGTCGCGGCGTTGAAAACAAAGTTTCCTTTTGGGCCGGGATAAACCGTGGCGGTGTAAATGCCGCCGTTCGGTTTGCCGGGCGCGTCTTGCGTGGGGCCGCTCGCGACAATTTCTAGGCCGGGAATCTTCGCCGGATCGCCGTGCCATTCCCAGCCGACGAGTCCGGGAATGCCGTCGCCCGCCTTCATTCCTGTGCCTTCGAAAATCCAGTGGTCGGGCGCGGCGCAAATCCAGTCCGCGCCGCCGGTCACCGGCCCGGTGCTGTGAGCGCCGATGAGTTCGTTGGCGTAAGGGCGTTCGTGCGGCAGGGATTCCATGGCCACGAATTCGCGTGTTCCGCCCGGCGGGCCAAACATACCGACGCGTCCAAAAATTCGATTCGGAACTCCGGTTGAACCTGGTCGCGGATTGATTTTTCCGCAGCAAGTGTTGCCGGAAAAGAAGCCGACATTCAGGCCGCCGGCAATCGCGGCTTTGAGATGATTGAACATCTCGATGGAATAATATTCGTCGTGGCCGACGGAGAGAAAACCTTTCGCGCGACGCAATCCGCGCGGGTCCGTGTGTGTATCAAGATTCGAAATGTAAGTCACGTCGCAGCCCTGCGATTCGAGCCAGAACGCGAATGGATATTCCCAGAGAAACCATTCGCCGGAGCCGGTCGAGAGCGGCGCATCGAGAATCTGGCAATATTTTCCGTAAGGCCGGTCGAAGCTCACGTCCACGCCGGGTCCCCAATACCATTTGTCCTTGCCGTCGTCGTAGAGCGCGAACTGGTCCGGCCAGCGGTTGTAGGCCTGCCACGTCGTGTCGGAGCATTGAAAAATAAAATCCGCGCGGCGGTCGTCGCGGACGATGAAGATGACGTAGCTCTGCAAACCTTCGCGGAGCGCGGTGAGTTTGCCGAGGTAAACGCCGCTCAACCAATCACGCGGAATTTTCAGGGACGCGCACGGTTCCCACCGGCATTCGCGCACGCGATTTTTTCCAACGGGCGGGTCGGGCTGGATTTTTCCAGCGAACGGGCCGAGCGCGGTGATATGTCTGCCCCCTGCCCCGCCGTAAAATCCCATCCGATAAATATCAAGCGTGAATTCGGAAACAGGATTCGTGCTGGCGTGGAAGCTGATGGTTTCTCCGGCGCGCACGCTCGTTCGCGAACAATAACCTTCAATCCACGGGCAGCGATACTTTGTCGCCGGATCAATGCGCGTATTTTCCAGAAGCCAGTCGCGCGTGCCGGGTTTTTCATTTTCGCGGCGGACGAGATTGGTTTCGCGGGCTTGTTGCGAGCTTGTTGAGACGCAACCCGACAGCGCCGCTGCCGCGCTGATTCCAACTACGCCTTCCAAAAAATCGCGGCGAGTGATGCGGGATTCTGAGGAAGATTTTAGCGGAGTTTTTTTCGTCATGCTGTCGAAGCACGATTTTCCCACACGAAAGAGCTTTTGCAAAGGCGGACTTGGAAGAAAAGCAAAGACACACAGATGATGTGCGGTGCCGCTCAAACGCAAAAAGGGCCCGAGGCGACTTGCGCCTCGGGCTTGAACGCAGAGAGGAATTAATTCTTACGGGTTGGGCAACACGTGCAGAGTAGGCGCTGCGGCCAGACTGCACACCGGGTCGGTGTTCACCGCGCCGATGGTGTAGACGCCGCTGGCCGGGCAGGTCGGATACGCGTTGTTCTTGATGTAGTTCCCCACTTCAGTGGAAGTAGGCACGTCCGTGTCCGCCTTCTTGTTTTCCAGCGCCCATTGCTGCTTGGCGCCGTCCATCTGGCGGAGGTTGTTGATGCAGGTGTTTCTCTGTGCCGTATTGCGGGCGCGAACGAAGTTCGGGATCGCGATGGCGGCCAACAGACCGATGATGGCAACCACGATCATGATTTCCACGAGCGTGAAGCCGGACTTGCGTGAGGTTGTGACTTTCATTTGTTTTGTCTTTCTGTTTGCGGCGTGGACTAGGCAACAGGCGTGTTAGTATCATTGCAAACCCCTGTCCACGGATTGCCTGTTGCAACCGCATCGCCAAAAATCCGTCAACTATTCTCAGTTGAAAACAAAACTGGGGCGAGATGGACACACCGGTGCCCGCAAGATTCTTCGTATGTGCATCGGATTTTGAACAGGAATTTCGCCTGATCTTTCCTGGCACGCGCAGTAAAGCACAGTTCGCCCCTACCCAAGATCTTTTCGCCAAAACACCACCCGGCGCGGCCCGAGATGGGTGTAATGAAATGTCCTGCCAAACTTTCTGTATTTGTCCCGGCTGTGCCTCCGTGCAGGAAAACAAGGTTTCTGAGGTGGCAAGCGGCCTGCTTAGAACAGTTAGAGACGCGTTCTCAAAAGTCGGACGCGCCTGGAGCAATGAACAAAACCGAACTAATGATAACATGAAAACCCTGCGTATCACTCTCATCGCGGCACTTGGCGTCCTGCTCTTTCAATCGGCTTCGCTTGAAGCGGGCGAGCGCTATAAAATCAACCTCCGCGCAACCGTCCAGACCACCAATGATCTTCGAGAGATCGTCACCGTTCCCGTGAGTAGCGCGGCCATCATCCGGGAATGCGCAGTGGATCATTCGCTTGATCCCAAAGCCTTGACGTTGGTTTACGACATGGACACCGAGGAAGTTTTGGTCGTCAATCGAAGCAATGGCACGAACGTCTGCACCGTGCTGCAGTTTCAAGACGACGTTTCCATCCCAAATGCCGCAGGAACGCGGTGGGCGCGATACGTTAAAATTTCCGATCCGGAAAATGATCTCCTGTCGGGCCGGGCAGTGGGCACAAGAAGGATGACGCAGGACTTGCTTGGAAATATCTTAACGTTCAAGTTTTACGGTAAATTCTTTCTGAAGGTGGAAGAAACGGACACGGAACGCGCCAGGGTTTACAGCGGCACCTTTTCGACCGGAAGCCGGTTCGTGACAACGAGTCCATAAGGGGATCTTTCTGGCAAATCAATCTGTTCACCAAGCGCAGCGTGAAGGCAAAGTGGCGAAGCAGGCGGGGTTGACGGGGTTGATTTAACGCATCGCCTCTACTTTCTGATTCGAGCGTTGAGTTCCAGCAAGCGTTGGCCGGAGACGCGCCACTTCAAGCGTCGAGCCATTATGCCGCCATGCACATTGATTTGATATTCGAATTGCTCAATCACATCGCGCAATTCCTCTTCGCTCGTGGTCTTGCCAGCTTCCTCCAGCACTTCCAAACATTCCGGTTGTGCAATCAACAACCAGCCGATTGGGCGCGCGCGTGTGTGCAAAGACCGTAAGAACGCCCGGCGCAGATACTGTTCCGGCGGGCATTTGTAATAGTCGCAAAACGCCTGTTTGAATGGCTTCACGTCCACTTTCTGTCTGGCAAAAAGGAAAATACTCCCTGCAACAACCGGCCATGTCCTAACAAGACCTGTTTCGCAGAGTAGTCAAGAGATAAAAAAACGCTTTCCCGTTCAGCCCGGAGGTGTATAACCAACCAAGGAATTTCCCGCCTCATTAAGAACAGTGAAGAGGGTATCGCTTGAGTGAGACGCTGGCGGTGAAAGCTGTTTGGCGTTTCATCCAAAACTGAGCGCCGCCGGGCGACGGTGTTATGCCCTCATCGCCCAAATGCTTTGACTCGAAAAGGCCCGAGACGTTTTGCGCCTCGGGCTTGAACGCAGAGGAGGTTTTATGGGTTAGGGAGAAAGTGGTTGAGCGCGCTTTTGGTGCATGTCGGATCGGTGTTCACCGCGCCGATGGTGTAACTGCCGCCGCTGGGGCACGTGGGATATGAATTGTTCCTGACGTATGACTGGATGTCACCTGAGGTCGGGGTGTCCGTATCAATTTTTTTATTTTCCAACGCCCACTGATGTTTGGCGCTTTCAATCTAACGAAGGTTGTTGATGCAAATGTTTTTCTGCGACGTGTTGCGCGCTCGAACGAAGTTTGGGATGGCGATGGCCACCAACAGCCCGATGATGGCAACCACTATCATGATCTCCACGAGCGTGAAGGCGGAGTTGCGCGAGGTTGTCATTTTCATTGTTTATTCCTGTGCAGCGCCATGGAGAATCTCTTAGGAACGGTGAGGCGACAACAGACTTGGGACGGGATGGCTGGTTTGAGGGGCAGAAAGGAGGCACTTTGACGACAGTGCGTCGTTTCTTCGTCACAAAATGATGGCGCAGGGTGCGCCTTCTCACAACAACACCTTACCGATGTAATCCGTTAATCAACTCATTCAACTTTTCCTTGATGGCTTCGGCTTGCTACGGTGTTGGCGGTTGTATTGTCTCCTCACTTGATCAATTCACCATTCATCTTTTCGCAGATTCGATGTTCGAACGAAAGCGCTTCCGCCACGGAAAACTTTTTTGAAAATTTTTCTCCGACTCGAACAGCTTTCATCACTAAAGCCAGTTCGCCCCCATTTTAGGAGCTTTCGCCAACCGCCCCGGGAAGGTTGCGAATTTTGCCCCGGAACAACCCGGGGGAAACTTAGTGCCTGTCCTGTATTGTCACTGCTAGAATGAAGCTTTAAAGTAAATCCCGTTGGAGAAAACCATGAAGCTGACCTGTCGGAAAAAAACTCGTGCGATGACGCTTGTCGAGACTGTCTTTGCTGTCTCGCTGATCAGCCTTGTCTTTGTCGGGCTTTACGCGGGGCTTGCAACAGGCTTTGCCGTCACGAAAGTCGTGCGTGAAAATTTGCGCGCCACGCAGATTCTTGTTCAGCGGATGGAAACCATCCGGCTCTATCGGTGGAGTCAGCTTTTAAGCGCTAGTCCCGATCCCGTTTATGTGCCGGCGAACTTCATCGAGTATTACGATCCCAGCGGCAAGAGTTCGAATTCTGCCGGCACTGTCTATACCGGCAAGATCACGAAGTCCATCCCCACAAATTTGCCTGCGGCGTATCGGACCAACATGCGCGTCATCACGGTCGAGGTGACGTGGACTTCTGGCAATGTTCTGCGTAAGCGGGAAATGCAGACTTACGTTGCGCGCTCCGGACTGCAAAACTATCTCTTGAGATAAATGAAGCTGCCCAAACAAGTCCAACTGAGCCGGTGCCTCGGCGACAAACATCCCGTGATGTCGCGCCGTGGGATGACGCTCGTTGAATTATTAGTGGCTGTGGCAATCGGCTCGATGGTCATGACAGCCGCAGGTATGCTTTTCCTCTACAGCTCAAAAAGTTTCGCGGCGATTTCGAATTACATTGATCTGGACATGAACAGCCGAAATACGCTGGACCACATGACGAAGGAAATCCGGCAGATGGCTGCGTTGACCAGCTTCCAGACAAACGAACTGACGTTTGTGGATAAGGATGGCGAAACGTTGAAGGTTTCGTGGTCGCCTGTCACACGCGAGTTTACTCGGGAGCGGCCGATTGGCGCGACGCCTGAAGTTTTGTTGAGATCGTGCGAATCGTTGAGGTTTCAAATGTTCCAGCGACATCCCCAGCCTGGCACCAACAACTTCACGGCCACCACGGATCTTGCGCAGTGCAAAATGATTTCGGTCAACTGGAAATGCTCGCGGGTGCTGCAAGGGAAACAATTGAACACGGAAAGCGTGCAGACCACGCAGATTGTTTTACGCAATAAACCTTGATACACCATGAACTGCCGCACCAACCCGCGAAGCCGGATTCAAGGAAGCGTTTTGATCGCAACCTTGTGGGTCATTGCAATAGTTCTATTCGTCATTCTGCCCTCAATCCTCATGATAACGGCGTCGCAGAATTTGTCCGTCGCCAGGTCACAATCATGGAACGCGGCCATCGCGATGGCTGAAGCGGGCGTCGAGGAAGTGCTGGCGCATTTGAATCCTACGGCGTTCAGAACCAACGCGCCGCGTGAAGCCAACGGTTGGACATTCTCGGACGGGTTTTATCGGACGGCGCGCCGCACCTTGAAAGGCGGTTATTACGATGTTGTTTTCACGGACGAACCATTGCCGGTGATTTACTCGACGGGATATGTGACCGTTCCGTTGAGTTCCGTTCCGCTGACGAGAGTCATTCGAGTGACGACTACCAATTCCGTCGCGTTCACGGCGAGCATGGCCGCACAGACGACGATTGACTTCAAAGGAAACAACATCGAGACCGACAGCTATGATTCGACCGATCCCAACTTCAGCACCGACGGCAAATACGATCCCGCCAAGGCCCTGGATCATGGAGACGTGGCCAGCAATTCCGGAATTACGAATGACCTCAATGTCGGCAATGGAAACATCAAAGGCAAAGTTCGAACCGGGCCGTTTGGTTATCCGAGCATCGGGGCGAACGGTTCGGTCGGTGATGCCGCATGGGTGGACGGCGGTAACACAGGCATCAAGCCCGGCTGGTTCTCCGATGACATGAACCTCGAATTTCTGGACGTGCTCGCGCCGTATTCAAGCGGAACGACTCCAGTGGGCGGAACTGTGAATGGAACGAACTACACTTACGTGCTGGGAAGCGACAGTTACATTCTGAATACGTTGAACCTTAAAAGCCCCGACAGCATGATCGTTCAACCGGGGGCCACTGCGACGCTTTATGTGACAGGAAATGTTTTAATGCAAGGCAGCTCATTCATTTACATCGCTCCCGGCGGAACGTTGAAGATTTTTGTCGGCGGCTCCGATGCGACGTTCACCAAAGTGAATACCACAGGAGCGGCGATAAGCTTTCAATACTACGGCTTGCCGACGAACACAGGTCTGACATGGGGCGGCAATGCGGAATATCTTGGAACCGTCTATGCGCCGAATGCCGCGTTCAAAATTGGCGGCGGCGGCAACGATGTTTACGACTTCCAAGGCTCCTGCATGGTCTATTCGATCTTCATGAACGGACATTTCAGGTTTCATTTCGACGAAAGCCTTCTCAAGGCCCCAATCTCGCTGGGACTCGTCGCATCTTCGTGGACCGAGTTGTAAGCCTGTTGGCACTTGTCGAGGGATTGGCTGACGTGGAATTCGGGATCATAATTTTAGAGATCATAATTTTTTCCTTTACAAAAAAATTCCCCCATGGCCGACTAAGGCCGAAACCAAACACGAAAACCTTTAGTAGTTTTCCCGGTGGAAATTTACTTGTTCCACCCCGATAGCGTGTGATGCCACAGAACAATAAGTTGCTTGGGAGCTAAACGATATGGCAACGTATTTAGACAGCGTTTACGAAGAAAAATCAGTCCGCCGCCAATTTTCGCGCACGGCCCCAAAAAACCCCTCTGCGAAAACTTCCATCTTCCAGATTGCATCAGTCGTTTTACTTGCGATCACATGCTACCTCGCGGTGAGGCAATACGTCGTGACTTCGGTTGAAGTCGTGGGCACGAGCATGGCACCGACATTGCAAAACCAGGATTATTATTTATTGAACCGCTGGATTTATCATCTCCGCGAACCGGAGCGATACGAGGTTGTTGTGATTCGCGACCCGACCGACATGGATTTTTCCGTCAAACGAATCGTCGCAAAGGATGGCGACACTGTTTCCTTCAAGTCCGGCGCCGTCTATGTGAACGGAAAAAAACTCCGCGAACCTTACTTGGGACGCAACACAGAAACTTTTCTCTACAAACAGCGTCAGCAAACGATCCGCTGCGGCAATGGCGAATTTGTTGTGCTCGGTGACAACCGCAAAAACAGCCTCGACAGCCGATACTACGGGGTTGTTCCGCGGCAAAACATTCTCGGAATGCTCGTTCACTAAGTCGGCGAAACGAGGTCGCGGCTGATCGCCCTGATGTTCTGACATCCGGCCAGTGCCAGCGCCAGATCAAATTCGTCCCGCAATATTTTCAGCGCGAGTTCGACGCCGCTTTGTCCGCCCGCAGCCAATCCCCACAAAACCGGACGGCCGATTTGAACAGCAGACGCTCCCAGCGCAATGGCCTTGAGCACGTCAACTCCGCGACGCACCCCGCCGTCCAGCAACAGCGGGATTTTTCCGCCGACCGCTTCGGCAATAGCTGGCAACACTTCAATCGTCGCCGGTGCAGTGTCCATCTGGCGGCCGCCATGATTTGAAACGACGATTCCCTTCACTCCGTAATCGAGGGATTTTTTCGCGTCATCCGCGCGGCAAACTCCTTTGATCACGACCGGAAGTTTTGTCAGCGAGCAAAGCCATTCCACGTCCTTCCACGACACCGATGCATCGAGCATCCAGGTGAACGCCTGCCCCATCCCTGCCCCGCTTTGCCCGATCATTTCGCCACGCTGATTGGACGGAACCAGATTTATCGCGCACAAACCTTCCGGCAGATGAAAATTATTTTTCACGTCGCGCTCGCGTCGTCCCCACTCCGGCGTGTCCACCGTCAGCATCAGCGCCTTGCAGCCCGCAGCTCCTACGCGTGCCACAAGCTCGCGCGTGAACTCACGGTCTTTGTTGATGTAAAGTTGAAACCAAACCGGGCCAGTTGCCGCTGCGACGACATCCTCAACGCGCGTGTTCGATAGACTGCTCAAAACCATGATCGTTCCGCACGATCCCGCGGCGCGCACCGTTGCCAATTCACCATCGGGTGTCGCGAGCCGATGAAACGCCGTCGGCGCGATCAGAATGGGCATGGAAATTTTCTGGCCGAACAACGTCACCGACAAATCCCGCTGGCTCACGTCAATGCAAACGCGGTAATGAACCCGCAGCCTTTCAAACGCCTCGCGATTTTCCCGGAGCGTGATTTCATCCCACGCCCCGCTTCGATAATAGTCGTAAGCCGTCTGCGGCAAATTTTCTTTCGCGACCTGTTCGAGTTCGAAAAGATTGAGCGCGTCCATGAGTGGTAATCGTTGATACGTTAATACGTCAAAACGTTGAAACGTAAAGACCGTTCATAGGAGGCTTCGACATTCCACGGGCGGGCGTGTAGCAAGAAGCTCCATTTCAAATCACCGCACCAACTCAAACGCAAAGCCCTTCAAATATTCCGTCTCTGGAATCATTGGAATGATCGGATGGTCTGGTGATTGGCTGAAAGTTGTGACGCGGCGGAGAATTTTCCGCGCGTCATAGGCTGCGGACAGGATTGCATCCTGAAAAGTCACTGCGTCAATATGATGCGAGCAGCAGAACGTGGCGAGGGTTCCGCCGGGTTTCAAAAGTTTCAACGCGCGCAGATGAATCTCCTTGTAGCCGCGCAGCGCATCGGGAATCGCGGCGCGGTTCCGCGTGAACGACGGCGGGTCGAGGACGATGAAATCAAATCGTGGAACGAGCTTTTCATGCGGCTGTGTGATGGTCTGGCCTTTGAGCCAGTCGAAAACATTCACGATTTCAAAGGAGCATTTTTCCACGAGACCGTTTGTTTCCGCGTTCTTTTTCGCTGCTGCGATGGCGGCTTCGCTTTGGTCAAGCATGTGGACGTGCGCCGCCCCTGCGCGGGCTGCGTGCAACCCGAACCCGCCGAGAAATGAAAAACAGTCCAGCACTTGCGCGCCGCGCGTCTTGGCCACGAGTTCGGCGACGCGCTGGTAATTGACCTGTTGGTCGAGATACAAACCGGTCTTGTGTCCGCCGATCAAATCCACTTCGAACGAAAGTCCGTTGAGTTTGATCGGAACGGTGCCGGTGAACTCGCCTTCAAGAACTCCGTTCGCATCAGGCAAGCCTTCGAATTTTCGCGACGCCATTTCGTTCCGTTCGACGATTGCGCGTGGCGAAAAGATTTTTTTCAGCACAGAAAGAATCATTGGCTTGCGCTGATCCATGCCGAGCGCGGAAGTTTGCAGGACGAGAACGTCTTCGTATTTGTCCACGATAAGACCGCTGAGAAAATCGCTTTCGGCATTCACGACGCGGAAGGAAGTGGCATCGGGCAGATGTTTTTTTCGGACTTCGAGCGCGGCGCGGATGCGCGTTTCGAAAAAGGCTTCGTCAATCGCAACGCGTTCATGCGAAAGGACGCGGACGTAGATTTTGGATCTTGAATTGTAGAAGCCGACGCCGACGAAATGCGCCCGGTCGTCTTTGATCTCAACGATTTCGCCGTCGGGCGTCGGGCGATTGAGCCGCGCGAGTGTTCCGTGATAAATCCAGGGATGGCCTGCAATGATGCGGTCGGCCTGGCCGGGTTTCAGAAAGACAGTCGAAAGAGTATCCATAGTTTGTAAACAGTTTTAGCGGCGGTCTGTGACCGTCGCAGTCTTTGCAGGTTAGCGGCGAACGCGGACCGCCGCCACAAGATTCGTGACAATTCGTTCCTAAACGCTGCTAAGTTCGGCAAAAATACTTCTTGAAACCAATCGTCCGGCAGCGCGATATTCACCCATCGCCAATGACAACGAGTTTTCCAGTAGGCGCAATTCTGCAAAACAAAGGGCGAAACATCTGGTCAATTGATCCCGAGAAAACCGTTTTCGAGGCAATCAAATTGATGGCGCACAAAAATATCGGCGCGCTGCTCGTGATGTCCGGCGAAAAACTTGTCGGCGTTTTGTCCGAACGTGATTACACGCGGAAGATCGCGTTGCGCGGAAAATCCTCGAAAGACACGCTGGTCAAAGAAATCATTTCCACGCCGGTCATTTCCGTC
The DNA here is from genome assembly GCA_964389025.1 of uncultured Verrucomicrobiota bacterium. GTDB lineage: Bacteria > Verrucomicrobiota > Verrucomicrobiia > Limisphaerales > CAYMCQ01 > CAYMCQ01. The sequence goes on along the minus strand of CAYMCQ010000002.1, from coordinate 19,947 downwards.
ACGCCCAATCATTCCATCGAGGATTGCATGAGGTTGATGACCGAGCATCGCATCCGGCACTTGCCCGTGCTGGACGGCGAAAAACTTGTCGGTGTTGTTTCGATCGGCGACCTGGTCAACTGGATCATCTCCACACAGAACGCGACGATCCGGCAGATGGAGGAATATATTTCCGGCGGCTACTTGGGCTGAGGTTTTTCCAGTTCTTAATCTTAATCTTTCTCTTAATCGTAATCATCGCGGTGTGAATCGCAGCACGTTGAGATTAAGATTAAGAGAAGGATTACGATTAAGACACGCCGCGCTCCCGAAACTTGTTGAATCCACGCTCCGCCTCCATACTATCTCCACGCCAACGGTGGCAATGGTTCGGGGCGTAGCGTAGCCCGGCTAGCGCGCTTGCTTGGGGTGCAAGAGGTCGCGGGTTCAAATCCCGCCGCCCCGACCATTTATCATTGAGGTTTAGCGAAGTGCTTAACTTTTAATGAGAGTTGCCCGTGATGCCGGAAATCTTATGGAAAGAATGATCGTCACGCTTCGTTCTTACTCCGTCACCGCAGTCGTCTGCCTCGGTTCATTCCTGGCTGCCGCGTCTGCGAATGCGCTTGATGTTGGCGTGGCAAGCTGCGACATCACACCGGACGTGTCGGGTTACAAGGTGCCACTGGCCGGTTACGGTGCCCGCAAAGGCCAACCTTCGACGGGCGTGCATGACCCGTTGCACGCGAAGGTGCTGTTCTTTCGCGACGGCAAGAAGTCAATGGCCCTGGTCACGTGCGACCTCCGTTCCATCACGCCTCAACTCAAGCAGCAGGCCCTCCAGAAGGCCGCCGATCTCGGGCTTACCGTGGACACCCTTTTCCTGTGCGCCTCCCATACTCACGATGGCCCTTCCATCTTCCCGGAAAAATTCTGGCAGTTACAGTTTGGCGAGTGCGACCCAGCCGTCATTGACGTCATGAGCAGTGCCATCGCCGCGGGACTGCACACTGCGGCCAAAAACATGGCCCCGGCCCGAGTAGGCTTCGGCTCTGAGCGCTTGGAAGGATTTACGCGCAACCGCCGCTGGCATTACGACAACGAGGCCCGTAAGACCGCCGGAGAGACGGCGGCGTTGAACCCGATACTGTCCGTCCTGCGCGTGGACGGAAACGATGGCAAATGCCGCGCGCTGCTTGTCCACTTCGCCACGCACCCAACATTGCTTGGCGCTTCCAACATGCTGATCTCCGCCGAGTGGCCAGGCGTTTTGCAGCAGGCGCTCGAAGCGGCGTTCCCCGGCGCGGTGGCGCTCTACTGCAACGGAGCGGAGGGCGACCAGTCACCCGACGGCGCCAAAGGCGCGGATGAGTTCGAGCGGGTCAAAGATTACGGGACGCGTCTGGCCCGGCGCGCACAAGTCGTCGCGAAAGGGATCGAGACCAAATCAAACCAACGCATCGGCATCGTGCGGATGACGCCGGAGCTGCCGCCGATTGGGTTCAGCCCTGGCGCGCGGAACGGGCCTTACAAATCCTATGAGCCGCTCGCCCTCGCAGCGCTCCCAAGGCAGGCGGAAATTCAAGTGCTGCGGATTGGTGATACGGCACTGGCCGGTCTGCCCGGTGAACCGATCTGCGAAGTCGGCCTCGACACGCACAAACAGGTCGCCGCCGCCGGATTCAAAAACGTTCTCACCATCGGCCTGGCGAACGATTACCTCGGCTACATCGTGAACGAGAAGGAATATCTCCACGGCGGCTACGAAGTGGACGAACGCTCCTACTACGGCCCCGGATTGGGCAGCCTGCTCGCCTCAAAGGCCGGCGAGGCCGCCCGAAAACTATCCGGGCCGGCCCGATAACCGGAGTTACGGCTCCAGCCGGATGACGATGTTTGTGACAGCCTTGCCTCTCGCATCCGTGAAACGCAAACAGCCCTGCCAATCACTTCCTCCTTCGTTGAAGATTTTGAAGACCACCACGTTCACTCCTTCGTTCAGCGTGACGTTGCGGGCGATGTCAGTGTCTTGATCCAGAGTGCGCGGGTCGGTGGCTTTCAGCAAGGGCTTCCCGTTGAGATAGACTTTCCCCTGGTCGTTGCTGCCCATCTTCAGGTGTAAATTGGTCCGCGCCGCTTCGGTGCGAACGTAACTCACGGCGTAGCCAACCGTCTTTTCCGTCTCCCTGGCGAGAATCGCATTCAGATCCAAAAGGTAATCAGTGGCTTTAACTTTCTTCCAGGTCAATTCCTTGCCGTCCACTGTCACTTTGTCTCCCGCTTTGGGCTTCACAAGCCCTTCGTCCGGGAGTTGATTTTTGTCGATGGCCTCCGCGCCGTCGCTGTCCGATGCCAACTGGATGGGGGCCAACAGCAGCCAGTCGCGGATGAATCCATCGCTCCGCGGCGCGACTTCTCCCGGGCCAAGTTCGGACTGAACCGCGAAGACGCTCAGCAGCAGCACTCCGGTCGCTATAATTGATTTTGTTTTCATAATTTTATCCTTTGTTGGTTGTTGTCTGGTTATCGGTCACAATACCCAGCCAATGCGATATTCAGCATGAACGAGCTTGTTGGCTTCAGGCGGGCTGATCACCTTCAGCTTCCCCGAAAGCTTTCGGGGCTGAATCTTCTTACCTGCGCGTATGGCTGTGTTGTTTGGGAGGATACTCTCAGTCGAAAATCACGCATAGAAAAAAATGGACATGGCCGCCGGATGCGCCGTCTGGACACTTCCCGCTTGGCAATCCGACGACGACCAGTAACCTCCCGCGTATGAAATCATGTGCCGCCATTCTCATCGCCATTTTACTTTCATCTCTCACTTTGCCCGCCGCCAACTGGCCGTCGTGGCGCGGCCCGACCCAGGATAACATCTCCCCGGAAACCAGTTTCCCGATCAAATGGTCCAAGGACAAAAACGTGAAGTGGCGCGCGCCGCTGCCGGAGGCCGGCAACTCTTCTCCCATCGTTTGGGGGAACACGGTCTTCGTCACGCAGGCAGTCGAGGACGGCAAACGGCGCACGGTGATCGCGTTTGACCGCGTTACGGGCAAACAACTCTGGCAACAGGGCGTCGGCTATGAGACAACCGATCCACGCCACAAAACAAATCCGCACTGCTCCGCCTCGCCGGTCACCGATGGTGAACGGGTGGTGGCCAGTTTCGCGTCGGCGGGAATCGTTGCCTACGATTTCAGCGGGAAACAGCTTTGGAAAACCGACCTCGGCAAACAAACCCACGAATGGGGCCAAGGCTCCTCACCGGTCATTCACGGCAATCTGGTCATCGTGTATCACGGGCCGGGCGGGTTCTCGGCGCTCCATGCCCTAGACAAACGCACCGGCGAAAAAAAATGGTCCGTCCCGCTCAAAGAACAACATCCACCCGAACGCTTCGACGGATTTGCCGGCAAGAATGACGGCCCCATCGGCACGTTCAGCACGCCGCTCGTCGTCACCACCGGCGGACGCGACGAAATCATCCTGCCGGCCGTGAACAAACTGCGCGCCTTCGCTCCGGCCACCGGACGCGAACTCTGGAGCGCCGCAGGCGTAAGCCCGTTGGCTTACAGCTCCGCTTCCTTTGGCGAAGGCACAGTCATTGTGCAAGGCGGCTTTTTTGGCTCGGCCATTTATATCAAGCCTGGCGGCGAAGGCGACGTGACCGGCAAACGCCTTTTTTACGAGCAACGCATGAAGAAACACTCCATCGGCTCGCCCATTGTGAAGGACGGCCATGTTTATGTGTGCGTCACCGACGGCTTCGGCCAATGCTACGAACTCGCGACGGGACGTTTGGTCTGGGAAGAGCGCCTGCCGTCCACGGGCGCAAGTCCTCAGACGTGGGCCTCGGCCAATCTCGTGGGCGACAAACTCTACGTCGTGAACCAGTCCGGCGACACGATCATCCTGCGCGCCGCGCCGAAATTTGAAGTCATCGCCACCAATCCCGTCGGCGAGTTGTCGAACTCAACACTGGCGCTCTCGAACGGGGAAATTTTTCTCCGCACCCACGCCGCGCTTTACTGCATCGCCGAGCCAAAGGCCGGAGCGGCGAACTGATGAAATTGGCGCAAAGCCTCAGGCGCAACCAGTGCGCCTGAATCAAGGTCAAAAAGGGACAACTGAAGGGTGGTTTCGTGCGCTTTCCTGCGTTTATCGCACCCGCCGTGCTCGCGCCCGTCGCGGCAGGTCGCCTGACTCAAAAATGAAACATGCATAATCACCTTTATTTACAGGTTCCTCGCGCTTCGTGCAGCCCAACTCTTTGGTTTCAAATCCCGCCGCCCCGGCCATTTATTTTTTCTTCGACCGTCACAATTCTCCGCAAAAGGCTTTGGCCAGCAGCGCGGGCGTGAACGACGCGAACAGGTTTTAACGCAACTTGCCGCGCCGAAATATAACGAAGGCGGGAGACGCCAAGGCGCAAAAAATTGAACGCAGATTACGCGGACTTCCTCTCATTCAACGCCGGCAACGCCTTCACAATCTTCATCGTCTCAATGCTCACGGTGACGACGCTCTTTAAAAGATTCAGGATGTATTTCGGGTCGTCGTGTTCGCGCGCCCAATCGTTCGGGTCATTCAGGATGCCACTATCTTTGTCGCGTGAGAGTTGGTAGCGGTCCATGATCCATTCGATAGCGGGCTTGCCGTTGACGACGTATTCGTAGGCAGCCAGCGGGATGCCGGTCAACGAGATGTGGCTGTTGTATTGGATTTTGGTCTTGTCCACTTCCGCTCGGTGGCCGTCCGCTAGGATTTTGCCGAAGCGCATTTTCTCGACGAGATAAAGTTTCTCATCCTTCAAATCCAACACGTCTCGATGCTCCTTCACCGGATATGGTTTGGCGGTTTCGTAATTCAAATGGATTTCCGCCAGCTTGCGACCGGCTTTGCTGAACACCCAAAAATCTTCCGCGAATGGAATGCGCGGCAGCATCTTCTTCAAATCGGAGGCGAACCGCGTCTTGTATTCCGGCGAATGGAGAATGCCATAGACGTAATAGAAAATGTCTTCCTTCTGAACCTTCGCATCTTTGTAGGCCGCGCGAAATTGTTTCAACGCAAAATCGCTGACGTTCTCGCGCCAGCCGCCTTGCGCCGCCAACAAATCCTTCTGCTTTTCGTCTGACTTTTCCGGCTCGTCCCAATAACGCAAGGGGAAGCACTGGCCTCCTGAATGTTGGCAATTAACGTCAGGTATTATGTCCGCAACGATTGCCGACGACGTATCGCCCCCCGGTCCGTTAATGCAAATGACAACATTGCCGAGGTCGTGCCGGGAGAAATATCTTTCATGCTGGCCGGGAACAGAAACGAACTGGCGTTCAAAATACAGGTTCTGTTTTGTAAATGGCCGATAGAGGGCCAGAGTTAGAAAGTCCTGGTCAAACGTGCCTTTGCGACCGGCAACCAATGAAGTTTTCAAATTTCTCGTCCAGCTAATTTTTTTCGGGTCATGGTCCACAGCGCTATTCGGGTCAACATTGGGATTTTTCCTTTTGAGTTCTTGAAAAAGAGAAACCTGCTGATTGTAGAAAGCGACCATGCCACGCATGTTCTGCGTAAGCCGCGTCTTTGAGAAATTGTAAGACCAAAAATCTCGCGCCGTTTCCGCGCCACGTGAGTAATGAACAAAAACACTTTGGCTTTCGACGCTTCCTTTTTCATCTTTCAATCCAATAGGCATGAAGATCGCAAACGCTTCATTGCGTTGGTTTATCCAATCGTGATTTTTGTTCGGCGTGATTTTCTGCCACGAAATGTTTTTGATGCTTTGCGATTCAGTTACGATTTTCAGCTTTTCTTCGCGGTTCTGATAATCGGCGATTTCGTGATAGAAAAGCTGGCACGCGCCTTTGTGTTCTGAATTCTTGACGAGTAGCGTGATCGCAACTGGCGTGCGCGTGCCTTCACCAAATACATTTCCGGCTTCTTGTCGGCGAAGTTCGCCAGAAGTGCGCGCGTTGCCCCGCAAATTGAAGCAATAAATCATGGCAAATTCGTCGGCCAAACATTTCCTCAACCCATCCATCGCGTTGCCGTCAATAAAACCACCATTGCTGACGAAGCAAATAATGCCTCTATCCTTCACGCGGTCACTTCCCCAACGAATTGCGCGAATGTAGGAATCATATAGACCATTCTTGTTTGTCGCTGATGTGTTCGCAGCGTATGTCTTTCCTATCTTCTCGTCCAACGTCGGGTATTTCAGATTCTGATTTGCGTCATTCGCGCTCTCTTGCTTCGCCGAATACGGCGGGTTGCCGATGATGACGCGGATGTCGCGTTTGTTCTGGCGAATGGCGCGTTCGCTGTTGGCTTGAAAAGTTTCACCCGCAAACTTTCCTTCGCCTTCGGAGAGTTGAAACGTGTCGGTGAGGACGATGCCTTCAAACGGTTCGTAATTCTTTTTCACGCGACCGTGGTAGGCTTCCTCGATGTTGATGGCGGCAATGTAGTATGCGAGAAGAACGATTTCGTTTGCATGGAGTTCGCCACGAAATTTGCGGGCGAGGTCTTTGTCGTCAATGATGCCGCTCTGGATCATCCGCACAATGTATGTGCCCGTGCCGGTGAACGGGTCGAGGATGTGGACGTTCTCAGCCGTCAAGCCAACACCAAACTCTGACGTCAAAATGTCGTCAACGCTCTTGATCATGAAGTCCACAACTTCAACGGGCGTATAGACGATGCCCAGCCGTTCGGCCATACGGGGGAACGCGGTCTTAAAGAATTTGTCGTAAAGTTCGACGATAATGCGCTGCCTGCCTTCGGCATTGTCAATGCCGCGTGCCCGTTCGCGGACGCTTTCGTAAAATTTTTCCAGCGATTCGGTTTCCTTTTCCAAACTCTGTTCCTCCAAAGCGTCGAGCATCTTCTGCATGGTCTTGGAAACGGGGTTTTGCTTGGTGAATTCGTAGCCTTCAAACAGCGCGTCAAAGACCGGCTTGGTAATGAGATGCTGTGCGAGCATTTCAATGGCGTCGTCTTCGCTGATGCTGGGATTGAGCGTCTTGCGAAGTCCGTTCAGGAAAGCGTCGAATCGTTTGCGATACTTCGAGTCAGCGCTTTCGAGCAACGCTTTGATGCGGGTGATGTGACGTTCGGCAATCCTCGCAACGTCCTGCGCCCATTGTTCCCAGTATTTGCGCGTGCCGCATTTGAGAACGATCTTGGCGAAGATTTTGTCCTCCCAATCTTCGAGGTGCGGAAATGCAAAGGCCGTTTGTGTTCGCTTTTCGTTTAGCTCGTCCGGCTTTTTATCATCACCATCGCCGTAACCGACGCCGATGATTTCAATTTTGTCAGTGCGTTTATCGTTGAGTTCGATCTGGTTGATGATGGCGTTGAAGCGGTCATCGTGCGCGCGTAACGCTTGCAAAACTTGCCAGACGACTTTGTATTTTTCGTTGTCTGCAAGGGCTTTCTCTGGCGGAACATCGGCGGGAATGCCAATGGGCAGAATGATGTAGCCGTATTGCTTGCCGGGAACTTTGCGCATCACGCGCCCGACGGACTGGACGACGTCCACGACGGAGTTGCGCGGATTGAGAAACATTACGGCGTCAAGCGCGGGCACATCAACGCCTTCGGAAAGACAACGGGCATTACTCAAGATGCGGCAGATGTTTCCGTCGCGTGTGGTGTCGGCTTTAAGCCATTGAAGTTTTTGTTGTCGCGTGAGGGCGTTCATCTTGCCGTCAACGTGATCCACTTCGCATTGAAGGAAGTCCGGTTTGGTTTCTTCTGTCTGGTCGGGATCGTTGGCAGCCGGGTATTGCTTGATGACGCCTTCAAAAAGTTCGGTGAACATTTTTGAATACTTGATCGAAGTGCTGAACGCGACAGCACGGCGCATGGGTGTGGGATCGGTCGTTTCACTTCCGCTGCCATCGGCCTTGATGAATCGCTTTTTTAGTCCGTTGTAACAGCCGACGATTTTGACAACGTCGGGCGCGGTCAGCTCATTGTTTTTGTCCGCGATTACACGCTGGAATGTTTTGTCTATGAATTTTTCGTCCACCGCTAGAACCATGACCTTGTAATCGGAAAGCAGATCACGGCGGACAGCTTCGGAGAAATCAAGGCGGTGAAGTTCTTCGCCGTAAATTGCCGGGTCGTCCATCGAATAAAGTTGAACGTCGGCATCTTTTGCTTTGCCTTTGGAAGTATCGTCGTAAATGCGCGGCGTGGCAGTCATGTAAAGCCGCTTCTTTGCCTTGATGAAATCTTCCTTGTGAACCGAAACGAAAGCAGAGGCTTCTTTTCCGCTGTATTCAGTTTGCTCGACGCCGGTGGTTCGATGCGCTTCGTCGCAAATGACAAGGTCGAGTTCCGGCAAGCCAAGTTTCTGCGCTTCGGAAACGACGGCGATGGATTGATACGTGGAGAAGATGACGTTGATGTTTCTCTTTTTGAACGCAGAGCGAAGACTGAGTTGCCTCGCCAGCAAACGCGGGTTCGTGTGCGCTGGAAACGCAAGATCGTGAGTGCCGATGTCTTCTTCTTCGTTGCGCCCGACCTTGGGATCGGAGCAAACGGCGAAACAGTTCAGTGACTTTTCCGATTGCGATGACCACTCCGTGAGCGATTGCGAAATCAGGGAAATCGATGGAACGAGAAAAAGAACATGGCCGCCGGCGGGAACAATGTCTTCGGCAATCTTCAACGCCGTGAAAGTTTTTCCCGTGCCGCAAGCCATGATGAGTTTGCCGCGCTGGGCTTTCTTCAAACCGGCGACGACCTTTGCCAGAGCTTCTTCCTGATGCTTGCGAAGTTTATTCTGCGCTTTGAGCTTAACGTCCTGCGGGCGATTGAGGTTGAACTGCGACCAGTCAATAAGGCTGTCGTCGAGGTCTTGAACCCGCAATGTGCTGACCTGAATCTGCTGGTTCTTGCAGAGGTCAACGAGATTCCTGCTCCACTTGTCCGTCGTGGAAACAATCAAGCGCCGCTTGAATGGTTCTTTGCCGGAAGTGGAGAAGAAAGAGTCCAACTCAGGTTTATCAAGATAGTGGTCAGGCTCGTTAAACTTGCACTGAACCGCCCAGACATCTCCCGTTGCGACTTCTTCGGCGACGATATCAATGCCGGTGTCGGGTTTGTTCCCGCGATGTGGCCACTCGCACCAAAGCCAGACGTTACCGCCAAACAGTCCGGCGTAGTAAGGCTCTTTGCTGAGATACGCAGCAATAAGGCGCTCAAATTTATCGCCGAGGTCGCGGTTGTTCGCGGCTTCTTCCCGAAAATAATTCAGGATGTCGTGGACGGTTTGTTTCGCCATGCAACAGCAGTCTGTTTTCGCTCGCGAGCGAATCAGTGCTGTTTGGCGGAACTGTCCTCCGTGGGAACTCCGGTGCCTGAAAAGAAGGGGGCGACACTAACGAACGCCCCGCATCAGGCACCTAGGAGGGCCCACAGAGGAGCGCTGTCAGCGCGCCCCGATTGGGGCGCGCGTCGAGCGCTGTCCTCTGTTGCGAAATTTCCTAGGTTTCGATGCGAACAGCAGCCGAAGCTGCGCGAATTGTTTTGTAAAAAGTTTCTGGTCGTTTTGATTTCTCTAACGCGGCGAGATTACGCCGGACAAAGCATGGCGACAACAACGAATCGGTTCTTGATTTGAATTCAGGGACAGGCTGGAAGCACTGTCCTACTTTATCTGCGTCAATCTGTGTAATCTGTGGTTCAGTCCTTGGCGTCTTTGCGTCTTTGCGTTGAATCACGCACTTCAATGCGGCAGACGGGCAGGCCCGGCGATTCGGGTGTAAACCTCACTTTACTTTTAGCCGTCTAAACGTAAAGCCTGCCTGCATGATTGAGCGTCCTTTTTGAGCCTGAAAGGCTGACTGCCCGCGTGAAATCAGCGTCGTCCGCGCGGCAGGCGGGGAGCGTTGGCGGCTTGCGCAACCTTCACGCCTTTGACCTTGAGCATGACTTTGGCGAGATCGCGCATGGTGTCGTCCGGCACTTTCGGCGGGAGAATTTGCGCGAACCGGCCTGTCATTTGATCCATGACGGGAACATCGCTTTCGCCGAAACCGAAAAATTTTCCATTGCCGCTGCGGATGATGGGCAGAAATTTTTGTTTCTGCCCGTCGCGCGATTCGCCCATGAGGACAACGACTTCCTTCCGGTCGAACGCCTCGGATGGCGGTTCGGTCATGTCGAGTTTCTCGCCGGGCGTGGCGGACTTCATCCAGGCTTCGAGCGTCATCACGGTGGCGGTCGCGGCGTGGGCGATGCACATGAGGCGCGCAGTCGTGGCGAAGTCATCCTTCGCGCCGTCATCAGCCATGTTATCGGGGATGAAAATCGTCGGGCCATCCGCGCCGATCAGGAACAGCGTGGGTGGCACGCGCCCCATGTTGCGCATGGAATAATTCGCGTAATGCTCGGCCTGTGCGAGCAGGTCGTCGAGCGTTTGAAGTTGTCGGGGCAATTGCACCGGCGGCATGGTGCAGGAAAAGCCACCCTTTTGTAAAATTTTTCGCGAGCATGAATCCATCGAGGGCAAAATCCCGCTGCCCCGGCCATTTACTTCTTCTTCGCCAAATCTTTTTCCAAATCTTTCGCGCTGCGGTCGAAGTTCAGAAGTTTTTTCGTTCGCTTTGAATCCCAATGGCCGAATCGGTCATCGGGAACTTTTGCGGTTTCAGGATGGATGAGATAAACCGTGTTCTTGGAATGTCCCCATCCCGCGATCAAGTCTTCGCGCGGGAAAATTTTCCGCACGTTCTGGCTCGTGCCGGGATCGTTGACAACGACGTCGCCGTCTTTCGTGAAGCCGACGCACACGACCAAATGTCCGCTCGGTGGCTCATTTGTTTTGCCGCGCAGTTTGTTGTAGCAAACCGAAAGTCCAACGGGAATTCCGCTCGCAATCCAAGCCTCCAGTTCCGAAACATCACTCAGGCGCGCCACGTAAGCGCGCATTCCGGGAAACGAGCCGGGATACGCCATGTTGAAAACCCAGTTGCCTGTGCCACCCCAATTGGGATCGAAAACTTCCTTCACAATTTCCGGCACGTCGCGGTTCAAATCGGGGCGGTTCAATTTCTCCGACCAGAAATTCATCATCATCGAAACCGTCGTCGGGCTGCACAACACGCCGCCGTTCGGATAGGACATCTGAGAGCGTTCGATGACGGGAATTGTTTTGCCCCAAGCCGCGCGTTTTGGCTTCAGAATTTCCAGTTTCGCTGAGGTGTCGCTCAAACAAAGGCCGATGAAATTCAACTTCGATTCGTTCGCCGTCTTGCCGCCAAAAGTCAGGCGCAACTGAAGTCGCTTGCACGGCTTGGTCAAAATCAGCGTGTCCGTGCTCACGTCACCGTCCGCGTCCTTCTGGTTCAACACGCTTTCGCGGAGTCGTTGTGCCGGATCGCCCGACCAAATGCCCATTGAATAAAATTTCGTGGCGCGGTCGCCGTCAATCGCGCGCACTTCAATCTTCAAATACGCGTCGGCGGACAATTCCGCGTTCCACGACGCGATCAATTCGCTCCACGGAATCTTCGCGACGATCTCCTTCGACAGAAAAATTGTCTCACGCGATTGCTGGTCGCGGGTAAACTTGGAAAAGTCCGTCAGTCCGATGAACTGGATGCCACGCAAATCCGCCGCGAAAGTTTCGGAACAGGCTGTCATCAAAAAAATAGCAGCGAAGCCGGCGCAGACTGTCTTGTGGCTGAGAGAATTTCTTTTCAAGCGGAGCATCGCCGTTGGATAAATCATTTTGCGGGCGGCGACGAGTAAAATTACTGCGCCGCGCGCATCGCCATCGCCCAGCAAAGGATGATCAATCCCGCCAGCAAAAGCCCGCCCGCCAGATTCAGCGCGGGGCTTCGCCGCCACTTTGCTGGAACGAACGCCAGCCCGCAGCCGAGCAAAAGCCCGGTGAAAAATCCGCCGACGTGGGCGATGACATCCGTCCCCGGCGAAAATCCAAACAGGACCAGCAGGCAAATCGCGCCGAAGATCCCCGCGAAAATCAATTTTCCGGCGCGCGGATTTTTTCGCGCCAGCACGAACCATTGCGCCGCAAGCAAGCCGAGGCTGCCCAGCGCCATTCCAGACGCGCCTAGCCCGAAGTGCGGTTCACCGTAAACAAAAAAACCGACAAGATTTCCACCCGCGCCCGCCAGAAACGCGGCGAGAAGTCCGATGCCCGTTCCATAAAAACCCATCGTCAAGCCAAGGAGCAACAGGCCGAACGCACAGTTGCTTGCCAGATGTTTCAAGTCTTCATGCAGCATGATCGCGGTGAACGCCCGCCACCACTGGCCGTCGGCGAATGCGCTGCTGCTGAAAATCCCGGTGTCCTGAAAGTTCGTGTTCTCGACACTGAACCAGTAGCAAAACGCCAGCAACAAAATCCAAACGGCGCTCGTCCAGTCGAAAAGCAATCCGTGTCCAATCCGTTGTTGAGACCAGTGCCAGCCGCGGTTTTCGGCGCGATATTTTTCAATCGTTTCTACCGCTCGCGGGTGATCTTCCCGTCGAATCACCAGGCCCCAGCCCAGTTCGTTCGTCGGCGGATCAATCGTTGTTTCAATCCCCTGACTGACGAGCACGAGGCTCCAATCCATCGCCTGCCGGCGCGACCGGACGGGGATTCGGATGGGCTGGCTTACCATTGCCGCTGACGATAGCACCGGCTTTCTTTGGCGTCACGGCTGCTGTATGTTAAAGCCAGCAGGGCGCGGAATGCCGCATGGACATTTAAAATGCGACCATGAAAATGATTCAACCCAATTGCCGCGTGCAATTTGCCGCCGAAGACATTGACTTCATCCTGTCAGTGCTCGGCAAAAAAATCGGCACGGCGGAATGTCTCACCAAACTTCTCGCCGATGAAGACTCGCGCGACATCATTCTCGACGACGACGAGCTTTTCCACGCGTTGCTCGAACGCCGCGGCTGTCTGCGCGTCTCCACGCATTTTTATTTTTACGTTCTTGTGCGAAACGTTTTCAGGAAATCTGACATTCAAGACCGCGCCGTAGCTGATTACGTGGCGGAAATTTTGGCGGAGTTTGCGCGCACAGAACGCACGCGCTGCGTTCTTCCCGGCCAGCAGAGTCCGCTCGATTACTTTTTTGAAATGCTTGCCGCGTTGCGGACCGCTGATGAGCGCACCAGCTTTTTCATCCGCGTCCACATTGGAAATCATTCGCTTTTTTTGTCCGGCGTTTTCCCGGAGCGCATCCGTTTTCGCGCCGAGTCGCGCGGATTTCCAGACCTGCGGTATTACGAGAGCCTTGGCCAGTCGAATTTCCGTGTCGCTCGCGACCATCAACTCGCGCGACGCTACGCGCTTTCGGAAATCTTCGACACGCTTTCGGAGCGCTTCCAAACGACCCGCCGCGCACTGAATGATATTTCGGAACGGCTCTTTTCCCTTGGCGACCCGGATTACTCCTTGAATTTTCTTCTCGGCGAAAAGTAGGAGACGATGTCAGGAAACTCTGATTCGAAGCTCCAAATTCCACGCTCCAAGCTCCAGAGAAGTTCCAAATCCCAAGCTCCAATGTTCCCCGCAGAAGCGGTTATTAAATTTGATGTTTAGTGCTTCTCTGAATGTTGGATGTTGGTGCTTGGAGCTTTTCAGTCCGCTTCGGCTGCTACAACAAGTGAAGCTTCCCCACCGCAGCCAGCGTCTTTTCCGGCGATTCTTGAAGAATCACCTGCCATCCGCGCGCCACGCCCACCTCGACATTTTCAGGCCGGTCATCAAGGTAAAGAATTTCCGCGCCCTGCTTGCCGGTTTTGCGCTCGACGACTTCGTAGATTTTTGGATCAGGCTTCATTGCACCGTGTTCGTAGGACAAAACGTAGCCGTCGAAGGTTTTGAAAAATGGAAAGCGTTTTTGAATGTGTCCGATGGCCAGCGTGTTCGTGTTGGAAAAAATCCAGGTCGGAAAACCTTTCGCTCGAAGTTTTTCGTTCAGCTCGATCATCGGTTCGATTGCAAAAAAAATGTCGGCAAAGAATTCGGAGAACTCGCATAGTGATCCGGAAAATTTTGTCTTCGCGCTGATCTCGGCGAAGAATTCACCAACCGTCATCGAGCCTGTCTCGAACCGGCAGAGCAGCGGAGAGTGGTCGAGGTGCTTGCGGACTTCGTCCACGGACAGATGGCAGCGCTCGGCGATGCGGTGCGCGGCAATGCCGTAATCAAAATCCAAAAGGACTTTGCCAAGATCGAAAACGATGACAGATGGCTTTGGCATCACTGCATTTCGCGCCGCCCTTCAAGCGCGTGGGTCAAAGTCAGTTCATCCGCAAACTCCAGCCCGCTTCCCGCAGGCAATCCGTGGGCGATGCGGGTGATTTTCAAATCTGGCCGCGCGAGATGTTTGGCGAGATATGAACTCGTTGCGTCGCCTTCGACGTCCGTGCTCAAGGCAACGATGATTTCCTTGATTGGCTCGTGCTTGAGACGTTTTTCCAGTTCGCCAATCCGCAAATCCTCCGGCTCAACTCCGTTGAGTGGAGAAATTTTTCCGCCAAGAACGTGGTATTTGCCGCGAAACGTGCCGGACTTTTCAAGGCTGATGATGTCCGTTGGCCGTTCGATGACACAGACCATCGAACTGTCGCGGCGCGGACTGGAACAAATTTCGCAAGGCGATTTTTCAGTCAGAGAGCCGCAAGTTTCGCAAAGGCGAATCCGCTCTCGCGCGGTCAAGAGCGTCTGCGCGAGTTGTTGGACTGATGCAGCCTCGCTCTGGACAAGATGCAACGCAATTCGCTCCGCGGAACGCGGGCCGATGCCGGGCAGTTTGTTGAGCGCGGCAATCAGGGAAATAATCGGTTCAGGGAGAGGATTCATCTTTCATTCTCGTCCTCGTCCTTCGTCCTCGGTTTTCTTTTCGAGAACGAGGACGAGGAGGAGGACGACTAAAAACTACATCAAGCCCGGCAAACTCATTCCAGCCGTGATCTTGCCCATTTCGGTGTTGGAAATTTCTTTCGCCTGGTTAAGCGCCTGGTTCGCCGCCGTCAAAATCATATCTTCGAGCAATTGCGCGTCGCTGGGATTCAGCGCCTGCGGATCAATTTTAATTGCGGCGATGGAGCCGTCGCATTTCGCGGTGACTTTGACTGCGCCGCCGCCGCTTGTGGCTTCGACCGTTCGCGCGGCGAGCGCGGCCTGGACGGTTTCCATCTGCTGCTGCATTCGCGCAGCTTGTTTCATGAGTTTGCCGATGCTGGACATACGTCAATTTTTGATTTGCGATTTTGAATTTTGGATTCGTCAGGAACGGACATCCACAATCTGCCCCTTGAAAATCTCCAGTGCCTTTTGGATCAATGGATCGTTTTTGAAATCCTCTTTGTTGAACGTCGTCGGCGACGGTTGCTCTTTCGGGGACGAAGCCGAACCGGTTGTCGCTTTCGCTGTCGCTTGAGCCGCTGGCTGTGAAGCAGGTTGAATGGACTGCAAAGTCGGTTTCACGCGGCCAACCGGCGCGTCGGCTTTCACGAATTTGATTTGCACGTTCGAGTGACCCAGTTCGTGCAGTTTCGTTTGAATGAGTGTGTGATTTCGCGAATTGTCCACGAGGCCGATGTGATCCTGAAATTCCGGGTCGAAACCGATTGTGAAAATATTTTTGTCGAGCGAAACGGGATGCGCCTCGAGCAAATATGTCCGCGTGAATGGGCTGACGCGCCCAATGGCTTCGAGCAGGCGCGCCCAAAGCTGTTCGAGGTCGGATGCGTTTTCGGCCAATGCCGGCGCGGGATTTTCAGCTTTTGCCTGCGGGTAGTGAATCGACGCAGCGTGAGTTGGAGGCGCGGTGTGTTGCGTGCGCGTTGCAGGCGGCGCAGGCTGGAAGCCTGCGCTACTTTGGCTGCTGCGCAACTCGTTCAACTGTTTCAAAACGGAATCAATGCTGACGGCTTGCTTGGCTTGAATGGCGTTGAGCAATGCGACTTCGACCAAAATCTTTTTCGACGCGGCATCGCGCAGGCGGCTTTCGTAGTCGGCCAGCACTTCCATGATGCGCGTGAGCGGTTCGGCGCCGACTTTCGCGGACTGCTCCTTCAAAGACGCGGCTTCCGGCTCGGAAACTTCCAGCAATTTCAAATCGCCCTTCGAAACCTGATAGATAAGCAGGTTGCGAAAATGATTCAGCAAATCGGAAAGCAACCGCCCCAAATCTTTTCCGTGCTTGACGAGTTCGTTCAATTGACGGAGCGCAGTTTCAATTTCGCCGTCGAGAACAGCGCGGGACAGTTCGAGAATTTGTCCATGCGCGGTCAGCCCAAACATTGAGAGCACGTCAGCCTCCTCGATTTTTTCGCCGCAAAAACTTATGAGCTGATCGAGCGTGGACTCGGCGTCGCGCATACAGCCTTCCGCGCCACGGGCGATGGCGTAAAGCGCGAGGTCGTCCACTTTGACTTTCTCTTTCGCCGAGATTTCGCCGAGGTGTTTGACGATGAGCGCGGCGGGAATCCGCCGCAAATCAAACCGCTGGCAGCGCGAAAGAATCGTGGGCAGAACTTTTTCAGGCTCCGTCGTCGCGAACATGAACTTCACGTGCTCGGGCGGCTCTTCGAGTGTTTTCAGGAGAGCGTTGAACGCCGCCGTCGAGAGCATGTGGACTTCGTCAATGATGAAAATCTTGAACTTCGACGACGCCGGCATGTATTTGACGGTCTCGCGCAGTTCGCGCACCTGCTCGACGCCGTTGTTGCTTGCGCCGTCAATTTCCAGCACGTCAATCGAACGGCCCTCCGTGATTTCTTGCGCCTTCGAATCGTCGTCGGAAAATTTCACCGTCGGGCCGCCCGTCGCGTTCAGACACTTGGCGAAAATTCTGGCGATGGTCGTCTTGCCCGTGCCGCGCGGGCCGGAAAAAATGTAGGCGTGCGCGAGCCGCTTCTGCTCGATGGCGTTGGCGAGTGTTTGCGTGACGTGCTCCTGCCCGACGACGTCTTCGAAACGTTGCGGGCGATATTTGCGAGCGATGACTTGATAGGCCACGAGGGGATTAAAAAGTAAAAGGGCAAAAGTAAAAAGGTAAAACTCGGACGACAATGTTCCCTTTTTTTCCTTTTACCTTTTGCATTGAAAAGGCCAGGGTGACCACGGCGGATGCGGAGCAAACTGCCGTTGCTGCATTCCTGCCCTGGCGGGGTTCGTAAGTCCGCATTCCATGGGCCCTGGCGCAAAGAATTTGCCGCAGAGACATGGAGCCTTCAAGCTGCAAATTGGCTCGGGATATTTAAAGCTCGTCGCTGCGGGTTTGAACAGCTATTTTCGAAATACGTGAGCAAGGCACATTACACCTTCAAGGCGCACGCGTTTCACCCGGACCTCGGCAACGAAGTCGTTGAGGGGCAGATTTTTTTTGCCGACTCCACCTTACACTTCGAATCTAGCGACTGCCTCCTGCAGATTCCGATGGTGCGGCTCAAACCCGAATTGGGAAAAGGCAACGATGACCGGTTGTTCCTTGCGGATCCAGAACAGCCTGGCCTGAAAATCATCACTGATCCAGGGACGATTTTGAATTGTCGGTTTGTGCCCGAAGCGCAAGAGATACGCGAGCAGTTGAACGCGCGATTGAGCCGAAACGAAACCTCTCGACGGATCAAATTCGTCGTGGGCGCGCTTGCGGTGTGCGCGCTGGTTGCGTGGGCGGGAATGCTCGGGACCGGAATGATGGTTCGTTCGCTTGCTTCCAAGGTGTCTCCGGAATTCGAAGAACAATTTGGCAGCGAACTTTTGGCGGAGATCGAATCGCAGGCGGCTTTGCTCAACGACACGAATCGTGAAGAACGACTTGCCACAATCGCCGCGCCGCTTCTGAAAGTATTGCCGACAGGCAAGGAGGCGTATCAGTTTCACATCATCGAAGATGAAGATCCGAATGCGTTTGCTTTGCCAGGCGGACACGTCGTTGCGACAACAGGCTTGCTTTCGATGGCTGAACGCCCGGAAGAGTTGCTCGGCGTTTTTGCCCACGAGATTGCGCACGTGAACGAGAAACACGGTTTTCGCATGGCGATTTCGGCGACCGGGCCGTTTTTGATTTGCCAGATGTTTTTCAGCCGAAGCCGCGGCGTTTCTGACGCTGTAGCCGGCAGTTCAGCGTTGCTGATCGGACAAAGTTTTTCCCAGAAGTATGAAATGGAGGCCGACGATGTGGGCTGGGATTATCTTGTGAAAGCAAACGTGGATCCGCGCGGCATGA
The DNA here is from genome assembly GCA_964389025.1 of uncultured Verrucomicrobiota bacterium. Taxonomy (GTDB): domain Bacteria; phylum Verrucomicrobiota; class Verrucomicrobiia; order Limisphaerales; family CAYMCQ01; genus CAYMCQ01. Next base: position 1,750 of record CAYMCQ010000002.1, on the reverse strand, counting down.
CGGACATGTTCCAGAAGCTGAGAGCGTATGAGGCGAAGCAAAAAGGCGCGGACATTGTGCCAAATGCGTTCAGCAGCCATCCTGCGTTGGACAAACGGATTTCGCGTCTGGACAGCAAATGGAAAAAACTCAAGCGCAAGTCAGGCTTCGTTGAGCTGCCGTCGTTCGACAAGAAAAAACCGTAATCGTCAATGGTTGAACCAGCCAAGCTTGTGTTTTTTCGTCAGGTAAAGGATGCCCAGGATTCGCATGTTCACTGTCAACAAGTAGAGACTGATGAACGCCCACACCATGCGCAGGCCAAAGATCATCAGCAGCTCTGCGATGGAACGCGTCATAAAAGTGCGCGTCGCCAGAATCGCGACAATAACGTCGCCGAGCCAGCGCATGCCAAAAACGCCCGCGAGCAAGATCGCGGTGACAAAATATTCGAGCGGAACCCGCGCGATGGACGGAATGACTACAAGAGGATTTGCGGCGAAGACGGAATCCTTCATTGCAACGGCCAGAAACGCCATTGGGAAGTAGAAACAGCCGAGAATGATTGCCGGGATCATTGCGATCGCCGCCATCGGCTGTTCCTGCCAAATCGCGAAATAGGCAAGCACAAGTGCCGGACCAAAGCACACCAACGCCGTGCCAACAAGGCGGAAAAATCCTCCAAACACGTCGTCCATGTCCGGCAACTGCGGCATTTCGTCTTCTTCGGCTGCGGTCGAATGAATGATGTTTTGGACGTAGGAATACAGGTAGCCGAGCACCACAATTTTCATCAGGATTGACAGGATGCCGCGCGCCATGAAGTCCAGTGCCGCGAAGAGAATAGTCGAGACGACCAGGACCAGGACGCCGCTTCCGCGAAACGGGTAGACGAATGATCTCGGAATTTCCTTCCAGAAACTTCGCTCCTTGGGGAGTTCGATCGTCACATGCAGCGGGGTGCATGCTCCGCCGCAGGAACGGCAAATGTGGACGTTGCCCGTCGCGCTGGCCCGTGTGCTGACACAAAGATCGCAAAATGTTTTATGACACTTTGTGCACATCCATCGCGCGGGCGATTTTGGGTGGTATTTGCAAACCGCCGATTTCAGGAGCATCGCCGTGGCAATCGGAGGCGGCTCAAAAGCCGTCGTCTCGGGAACAATTTCTTCTGCTGTGACGGCAGCGGGTTTTGAGATTTGAAGTCGTGAGGCAGCCTGCGCACCGGAAGTTGCCGCGGCTGGCTTTGAAATTTGCAAACGTGGCGCAGGCGGGGTGGCGGTAATCGGCTGGGGAGTGACCAGCGTGGTGACAGAACCTTCGGCTATCGGCGAGAGCTGCACAACTTGCGCCTGTTGCTGTGGCTGCGGCGCGTCCATTTCCAACAGCAACTCCACGGAGCCAAGATGGATTCGTTGGCCGTGCTGCAAAATGGTTTCCGTTACCGGCGATTGTTCGATGCGCGTGCCGTTTGTTGATCCAAGGTCTTTGATTCTGACTGCGCCATCCTCGACGAAAACATGGCAGTGCGAACTGGAAACCGAGCCGTCGGGGATTTTGAAGTCGTTGTGGTCTCCCCGGCCAATCGAATTCGCACCCGGCTTTAGCGCGATTTCCCATGCTTGAGGCGTTCCCGGATTGACGACGAGCCGAGCCATAATTTGAGTTGGTTGTTTGTAAGACCCTACTTGGCCGCTGTCCACAAGTATTTCAAACTTGGACTTTCCCCGGTTTTTAGGAGAAGCGAAAAAGCCAGAGATGGGAGAGCGCG
>CAYMCQ010000001.1:0-146335 GCA_964389025.1 uncultured Verrucomicrobiota bacterium | reverse complement strand
GCGCGGCAGCTTCTTCGATTTGACGCTGGTAGTTCTCGGCCTCGTCGGGGTGGCTCGCCTTCCAGTCGCGGAAGTCCGCAAAAGTTTCGAGGGTGGTTGCGCCGGGCGGCATCTTCTCCGCGCGGAATTGCTGAAGCGCGAGCGCGTGGCGCGCGATGTCCAGCAACTGGTCGTGCCGTTTCTTCTGCCAATCCTGGAACGCATCCTCGTAAAGCAGGTTGAGGTATTTGGCGATTTGCGCCTGCCGAAGCATCTGTTTGTCCTCCTGCGCACTCGTGCCAATCATCCGCGCCACGAGCGCGGTCGCGGCGGACAGATGATCCGGCGTCAATGGCAGCCCTTTCGTGTCGAGGTAATTGATGGTCAGGTCGCCGTCCGGGTGGATGATGATGGGCCGCGCACCTTCTTCGACGGTCGCGGTGTAAATGCCGTAGCTCAAACCCTCCTCAATGATGACGGTATAACCGAAGTAGCCCTCGGTCTGCGTGAGCAGGTCGCAGACAGTGACGGACTTCCCCGCGCCGGACATGCCAAGCAAAACGGCGTGCTGCGGCGATTTGTTGTCCACTGAGCCGGAGAATGTCTCGATGCCGACAAGGTTGTTTTGTGGGCCGTCGTAAATTGCCTCCGCCCCGACAAGATGTCCCGTGAACGTGCTCGTGACCGGCAGCATGTCGGCGAGGAAACGGTGTTCGGAGTAAAGTTTGCGATGCTCGTAGCGCCCCCATGTCCAGCCCGGCCAGGTCTGATAGAAAATGTTCTTCGACGTGCTCGGCAGGTTGCTCTCGAAATACTGCGCTGCGTTCATCGAGTTGATGGCGTTCTTGATTGCGCCGGACTTTGCGTTGAGGCCATCGCGGGTTTTGTCCCAAACCCGGATGGTGAACATCGCGTGAAACGGAATCGTCTGCCCCTGCATCAGCGCATGGATTTTCTTCTGCTTCTTCTCCATCACGGTCAGCAGTGAGATTTTCTTTTCGCTCGCGTAATCGCCCGCGATGCGGTCGTGCTCCTTTTCCTCCTTGTTGATTTCTTTGGTGATGGGGAGCGGGTCAACATTCACCGTGATGGTGAAGTCCAGGAGGCGCAAATTCGTGAGCCGCTGAATGATTCCTGGATACGTCGTGCGCGGCCAACGGGTGAGGACGACGAGCGAGTGATAGTGGCCGTCGAGAAAGAAGCCGAAGTCGCTCTGCCCGCTGCCTTCGCTGTGCCAGCAGTTCTCCTGAATAGAAAGCTCCGACGCAAAACCGTCCGCCGGGTCGTAGTCGAAGCGGTCGTTGAGCGACGGATTGAGAAACCGCTTGTAGTGGCGGAAATGATCGAGGTCGGACATCGGCAAAATTCGTGCGCCGCCCGAACCGAAGATTTCCAAAAGCAGGCGGTGAACGTGCTCGAATTCGGTTTCGAGCTGGTCGAGCAGCGTGTTGTAATAATCGCGCCGGGCGGCGATGGATTGAAACGCCTTGGGCACGTTTTCCAGCGAGCGCGAGATGTAAAAGATGACTCGCTGCCGCCGGAGTTTGCGTTCGGACATGGCCTGCCAGTAGCGCGAGAACCGTTCGTTGCGAGCGCGCTTCGTCCACACGTTGGAGAACTTCTCCGTCTCCTGCTGGTAGCGGAGCAATTCCCCCTTGTAGTCGGAATCGCAGAAGTATTGCACTTGCAGGCGTTGGTGTTCGTGGAGAGACGCCAACAGGAGACAGAGTTGATCTTGGAAATCATTCAGGTCGGCGACCGGGCTGTTCGTGAGGTCGGGCGCTTCAAAGATGAATCCCTTCGCCACGTAGCCGCCGCGCCGGAGGTGGTTGAACACAATCAAATCGCGGCAAAAGAATCCGTTGGGAATTGGTTCGGGCATAGGTCAGACGCGTTGGGAATGGTTTTGCCGCCGTTTGAAGTCGTCCGTCACCTGTTGGATTCGTTGCACATCATCAACAAGTTGATGAACCGACCGCGCGTGTTTGGGTTCGGTGAGCGCGATGTAGGACTCGGCTATGTGGGCCAACGCACGTTCCATGTGCGCGCGGGCGGTGCTGCCAAAACCGTGCGTCTGCATCCCAGCACGCAGGGCGGCTTCGGCAGTTTTGAGTTGGCCAAGCAACGCTTGCCGTTGACCTTCAATGACGTTGAGTTCCTCGGCACTCATGGTTGTTGCTCCGACAGTGGGTGGCGGAAATTGCGCGTGGACTGAACTTCCGGGGCAAAGCCGCTGCCAGAGGTCCAATGCTCAAAGCAGTCGCGGTCGTAGCCGGGCGGTTTTCCCTGTCGCAGTCCGAAGATGTAGGCGAGGCAAAGTCCCACCGGCACAAGTGCGACACCAAACGAAGTCAGGAGCGACGAATTGAGCATCACCAGAAATATGAAGAACAAGGTGATGCCCGCGCCGACACCGCCCACGAGCCACCAGAACAAACCCCCTTCCAGACCCCACGTCCGGCCTTTGGAGTCGGAAGCGGCGTTAGTGTCGGTGAGGCGAAGGTCTGTTTTCATGGCAACTCGGGGCGGTGGGTGGCGGGTGGTTTGGCGAGATCAGAAGTTGCCGACGCCAACGCTGCTGTTCGCATCGAGGCCGAAGATTTTGTAGAAGGCGAAAATGACCGCCGGAGCAGCCGCGATGATTGCACCGCCGATGATGGAAATCTTGCCTTGGTCAACGTCCCCCCGCCGGATGGCGAATCCGCCGGCGATGACGGCCGCGATGCCCAGCACAAAGCCGAACATCATGATTACCGCGAGAGTGTTGCTGATGCCGGTCTTGAGGTCGGTGGAGTTGAACCCTGTTCCTTGGGCGAAGGCAGAGAAGGTGTTGAGTGCGAGGATGGCAGCAATCGTCAGGAGCGACGGCAGCCGCGAGTGAACTTTGGTTGCGATTTTCTTTGTGAGCTTCATAGCGTTGATGTTTTTGTTTTCTTTCCGTCAGCGGCCTTTCCGCCGAACACGCGGTCACAATCTCACAAGCGCGGGGAGCGAAGATGTATGTGATACACAAAATGCAATTAAGTCCCTGCTATGGGTAAGGGATGGACAAAACAACAGACTCAACGAAGCTCACCAAACTCCACGAACTGACCTTACTGCTGCCGCGCGAAATCCGAGGCCAGTCCCACGCGCTGCCGCGAATCACCTCCGCCGTGCGGCGTGGCGAACTCGGACTCACCAAGCCCGGTCGCCCGCGCGGGAGTTTTCTGCTGCTTGGGCCAACGGGCGTTGGTAAAACCGAAACAGTCGTAGTGATGACGACACAGGTTTTCGGTGCGGGGCAATTGTTCCGCTTCGATATGTCGGAGTTCCAAAATCAGGAAGCCCTGGGACTGCTGCTGGGAGCGCGGTTGGGTGAAGTTGGCTACCTGGGCGGTGTGCGCGAACGCGCGGCGGAAGGTTCACTCTTGTTTGACGAAGCGGAGAAGGCACATCCGCGCGTGCTGGATATTCTGCTGCAACTGCTGGACGCAGCGCGGATCACCGTTGCTACGGGGCAGACACTTGATTTCAGCGGCTTCTATATCTGGCTCACTTCAAACATTGGCTCGGCGGAATTGATGAGCCTGCAACATTCCAACGACGCCACGCTCGAACGCCACGTCCTCACGCGAGCGCAACAAACCCTGCGCCCGGAGATTTTCGCACGCGTGAACGAGAAGCTCGTGTTCCATCGTTTGAGCTACGAACACCAGTTGGAGATTGCGGAGAAGTTTCTCGCGCGGGAGATCCAATTCCTCAGGGCACGCGGCCACGAGCTCGAACTCGACAAGACGGTTCTGCCGTTTCTCGTGCGAAAGGGATTTCACCCGAAGCTCGGCGCGCGGCCCATGCGGGATGCTGTGGAGAAGCTAGTCGGCGATGCCGTCAGCGAATGTCTGTTGGACGCGCGCCCGGCTTGCGGCGCTCTCGCGGTGGACGAGACGCGCGATTGCCTCACCGTCCGCTGAATCAAGCGAGCGAAAGATACAAATGGCTCTCGCCAATATCTTCGTCAGGTTGCAGTGCGCCGAGCTTGCGTGTCCGCAGTTGCAAGCAAACATTGCGAATCGCCTTTCGCTTTGCCGCGCTCCTGGGAAGTTGAACGAGCAGGCAGTCCGAGAACTGGTCGCAGGCTTTGTTGCGGTAGATGTCGGGCACGATCACTTCGACCGCGCCCGCTTGGTAAAGTGCCTCGATGAATTTCGCGGCGTCATTCTCGCGTTTGAAACGTCCGAGCGAACGCGCAGTCTTGTCACCGGATTTCTTCGCCAGCCATTTTCGCGCATCGCGTTGATTGCGCTTCTCCAAGAGCAAACCCACAAAGACACGGTGAATGTGAAGCGGCTTCACGCGGTGCTTGCCGGTCAAATTCACAGGCTTGCCGCGAAATTTCGGCAGTGCTTTGAACTTCGCCGCTACCTCGCGATATTTCTCGGCACTGACAATGTGACCGACGAGATAAAACCGTTCCGAAAGCAAAGTTCCATCGCGCAGCCAGATTCGGTTGCGTCCGGAAAACTCGCCGGCAATCGTCCAGATTTCCATCTGGAGTTTGCCGTTGTCATGCCATTCCCGCTGGAGTCCCGTGCCTTGGAATATCACGTATTCGCCAAGCCGCCGCCCCGCCTCACTCCATTGGCGGCAGACGCCGTCGAGCACTCCGTTTTTGTAAGGTTCTTCCGAGGCCCGTTTGCCGTTCTTGTGCCAGGTGCGGACAACACCATGCCTGCGGCCATTGCGCATCGGCACACGCTCACGGAGCTGCCCGTTCCGATAAAATGTTTTTTGGATGGTGGTATTCACGTCACGCACATCCGTTTCTGCTTTGCTCCCCACCTTCCGCCGCCATTCAACACCCGCCGATCCGAAAAGCCAATCCAGAGTTGTTCACCGTTGGCAACAAATAGAAGGGGCGCGAACTCAACGCGCCCCCACGAGAGGCACTGCGAAGCGCCTTTGAGAGAAGCACGCCAAGCCGCGCCCGATTGGGCGCGTGCTTCGGCGGCTCTCTCGTCCTCTAAAAATTCGCAGTTTTCTCGTGGGACTTGGCCGTTGCGACGCAAAAGCTATGGATTTGCCGTTATTTCATTGTTTGCTGCAAATACGATTGCAGAGGGTATTTCTACCAAATTCCACCGTGGGTTGCAACCCTCCCGCGCAAGTCGCAAAACATCCCGTCGCCCAGCGACAATTCCCCGCGATGAAAACCTAGAGGCAAACTCCCGGCGGCGGTGGAAAGCTCAAGGAGGAACGGAAGCCACGACCCGTAGTATCCTTGAACTTTCCGCCGCCGCCTTACAATCCCGGTGGTTTTCATCGCTGTCCCGGCGACAGGCCGAATGGCTCGCCAAGCGAATTGCAATCCGGTAAAAATCAGCGAGCGCCGAAAATCCTTATGAGCAAACCGAGCCACAAACCAAAGACCGGCAAACCGACTCAGCACAAGCCCGCCGACTACGACAAGGTGCTGTCTGGGGTGGTCGAACTTTTGGACACAGCGCGCCGCGCGTCGGCGCGCGTCGTCAACTCGTTAATGACCGCAACGTATTGGGAAATCGGTCGGCGAATCGTGGAACGTGAGCAGGCAGGCAGAGAACGTGCCGCCTACGGGGCGGAGCTTCTCATTCTCCTTTCGGCAGACCTCACGAAGCGATTCGGGCGCGGGTTCAGCGTGGACAATCTGGAACGCGCGCGAAATTTTTTCCTTACTTTTACCTCCGCCAAGAAATCCGCAACGGCGTTGCGGATTTCCGCCCCCTCCGGCCTCTCGCCAATTTCCGCAACGGCGTTGCGGAAATCTCAAGGTGGCGACATGATCGAATGGCTGCGCGACATTGCGGCGTGTTTTCCTCTGCCCTGGTCGCATTACACCCGGCTGCTGCGGCTGCGGTCAACCTTTGCGGTCGAGTTCTATCACACCGAAGCCGTGCGCGGCGGTTGGACGGTGAAGCAATTGGAACGGCAGATGAACTCACAATTCTATGAGCGCACCGCGCTGTCGCGGAATAAAGCCGCGATGCTTGTCAAAGGGCAGCGCCGCCTGCCCGAAGACAAAGTGTCCGCCGATGAGGAAATTCGGAGTCCGTTCCTTTTGGAATTTCTCGGCTTGAAGGATGAATACTCCGAAGGCGACTTGGAGGAAGCTCTCATTCTCCATCTTGAAAAATTCCTATTGGAGTTGGGCAACGACTTTGCATTTGTCGGGCGGCAAAGGCGGCTGCGGATCGGTCACGAGTGGTTTCGGGTGGACTTGCTGCTCTTTCACCGGCGATTGCGTTGTCTCGTCATCATTGACCTCAAAATCGGGGCACTGGTTCACGGCGACATCGGGCAGATGAATCTCTACTGCAACTACGCCCGCGCCCACTGGACGCAACCGGACGAACATCCGCCGGTAGGACTCATTCTTTGCACACAAAAGGATGAAGCATTGGCGCGTTACGCCCTGGACGGATTGCACAATAAGCTGTTGGTGCGCGAGTATCTCACGGCACTCCCGGCAGAATCGGAATTGGCGCGTGAAGTCAATCGCGCCCGCGCCGTCCTCGTCCGTCATGTCGAAATGCGCCGGATGGCGCGAAGAAAATAAACTTCTGGCTTCGGTCTGCGGTCGGCGAGCGGGGCAAGTGGAGCGGAGGGCGGAGAGGAGTGTTTAGCGAATCGCAGCCGGAGCGCAACGCCCGCCGCCGAGCCGCAGCACACGTTGGTCACGGCAATTCAAAGAAACATTTTCGGACGTAAATCCCTCGCTTGAGGCAATGCCGTTTTGTTGCCCTTCAAGTTATGGAACAGGGTGGGAGCGAAGTCCGGCAAGATTTCGCTCCAACCCCATGTCGCTGACGGATTGACTGCTACTTGAGACTGTGCAGCCCAACGCAGTTACCTTCAGTGTCTTTGAAAATGGCGATGAAGCCATGTTCGCCGATGGAGGTTCTCGGCTTCACCATTGTTCCTCCGGCAGTCGGAATGCGTTTAATCACGCCGTCAAGGTCGCCTTCGACATTGAGATAGACAATTGTGCCGCCTGCGCCGGGAGCGATGTCTTTCATCTTCGTGATCGAGCCACCCACGCCTTTCATGTTTTCGTAGGGAAAAACGGCCATGCGGCTACTATTTGTTTGCGCGGACTCGCAGTTTTCCATCGGCACTTCTTGCAACGATGTCTTCAGAATCGTTTCGTAAAACCGCTTCGCGCGGTCGAAGTCGGCCACATAGAGTTCAAACCAGTTCAGTGCGTCTTTCTTTGTCGTCATAGTTCGGTTGAGTTGTTTGTTGTTTGCGTTGCTGTCGGCGGATTTGCCGCAGCGAACACACGCACATTAACCGGGGACACTGACAACCCTATGTCAGGAGACTTTTGGGAGACGCAGTTTTGAGGACAAGAGTTCTGTCCATTGACTGCCCAGCGCGTCAAAGCGGTCTGCGTCACCAACGCTGTTCCATCTGGCGACTGTCGGGCGAAGTGGCTGCGGTTGGCCTGCAACCGCAGCCTTAATTCTACAAGTTGACGGTGGCAAACATGTGCAACCGTTTTCGCAGGTGTCGTCTATTTTGCTCCAAAGTGTCGCTTCAATCCGTCCATCTCGATGAGCAGCGACTTGTATTGTTGGTCGTAAACTTCGTCCGGCATGTTTGGTGGCTGGAAGAATGTGAACGAGACGGCGGTCAGACTGGCAGGCATGGCGATGACACGGCAGGGGAAGATTCCCATTTGGTCAAGCGTCGGACCTGCGAACATATCCACGACGCCGGTCTTGCAGTCTGATTCGATTGTGAAGAACAACTCACCGGACGAGGTGATGACTTTATGGTGGTTGCCTTCTTGTTTAATTCCCCGGCAGAACTCGGTGGCCCAGACGGGCAGGTTTTCGATATTTGCGAGGAAGTTGAATACGGAGTCCTTCGTGGCGGGGACAACGACGGTAACAGTTCGATTGTTCATGGATTGCATTTCAGTTTCGATTGATGGTGTTTGCTCCGGCATTTATTTGCCGCATCCACCATAAACCGCACCACTGACAACCCTATGTCAGCAGACTTTCTGGAACGGGAGAAAGCTTTCGCACGCTCAACTTTCTGTTGCTGTGATGACGGGCGAGTTCGGAGGCGTGTTCCGCCAGCAATGCGCGCAAATCAGCGGGCGCAATCACCTGGACTTCCGTGCCGAATGATAGCAACCAGCCCGTAATCCATTCCAACGCACCGACCGGAAACGACATGATGACGCCATCCTTCGTTCGCTTCTCCGAAATCAAACCCGCAAACCACGAGCGTCGCGCTCGTTCCGCCGCGCGTAATGAAAACTTCACTTTCACTTCCACACCCTGAGCTTTGTCGCACCACGAATTGACGTATTCACGCACAGAAAATCCCGTGTGTGGTTGGAAGGCTTCGTTACGAGCGGATAATTCGATGATTCGGTCGGTGCGGAAGTCGCGATAATCCCGACGCAGCCGGCAATAGGCGATCAAGTGCCAGTGATCCGAGTAATAAACCAGGCCGAGCGGCTCGATTTCGCGCCGGGTCATCTCCTCGCGTCCACTGGCGTGGTAGTTGAGTGCAACGACACGCCGTTGCGCGAGTGCGCTCTGAATCTGTGTCAACACGGCCTGCGATGCAACCTTCGCCTGCGGAGGCGCGATAAAAAGTGCTGTCGCCTGCTTCAATCGGTCGAGATGATCCTGCTGGTTGCGTGGCAACACGGAACGAATTTTCAACAAAGCGGAACGCACCTGAGTTTGCAGTGATGGGTCGGTCAGATGCTCGACGAGTTCGCCACCGAGGAAAAGCGCGCTCGCTTCTTCAGCCGTGAACATGACTGGCGGCATTGAGTAACCCTTGAGCAAACCATAGCCGACGCCCGCCTCGGCCACGATAGGCACGCCCGCTTCACTCAACGCAGCCACGTCGCGATACACCGTGCGGAGACTGATCTCAAAATGCGCCGCGATGTCTTCGGCCTTGATGACGCGTCGGCTTTGCAGCAACAGGATAGTAGCCAGCATCCGATCAATGCGATTCATGGCGGTAGAATAGTGAACCGTTATCGGACTGCCCACTCCACAGTTCGTCATTTCCAAATTGCCGCTTTCTGCTTCGGTCTGCGGTCGGCGAGCGGGGAAAGTGGAGCGGAAGGCGGAGAGAAGCGCCTAGCGAATCGCAGCCGGAGCGCAACGCCCGCCGCCGAGCCGCAGACGGAAGCCCGCCGCTCCTGCGGCCCTGCACCATGCAAGCTCGTGACGAGCGCGCGATTTGAGAAGCGGAACGGGCGTCGTCGAGGGGGGGGACAGGGACGACGGGCAGCCCGTGAAGCGAAGCAAACCGCGCGTTGGTCACGGCATAACCACAATTTCGTCCAGCTTAAGATCTAATGCGTTTCGCAGCTTTGCCTTTGCGTAGTTCAGCGTGATTCGCTCCTGCTCTAACAATCGGCCTTCTGTGTGAAGCATCTTGAAAAGTTTGCCCTCCGCGTCTGAGAGAACGAGTTCAGTGTTGGACGCGTAAGGCGCTGCTTTTTTTGCGAACTGACTAAACCGTTCGTAGGTTTCGACATCCATCATCAGGCTCTCCGTTTGCGGATGATGTTTGCGCAACAGGGAAAGCGCCTCGAAGCCATGCGTGTCCATGTCACCCCAATACACTATACGAAATCGTTTCAGCCAATCCAACTGCTGGAGCAAGGAAACGGCATCGCCTGCCCCAAGCAACGCGAGCGTGTTGGTGATGGACGGCAAGGTGAGGAACGCTGTTTCATTCTCAACAACAAGGATGTTTTTGGCGGCGACGCTAATTCGACAGGCTTCATCAAGCGGGATGGCAAAGTCAGTGAAAGGCAGTTTATCAGCCCGGACAAGACTCGAATCAAGCGCTCGAAACCGAATCAGCGGCTGCTTCTGTCGAAAGCCAAAGCGCGTCTCAAAAGTCGAGGTATCGTCTCCGACGCAACCTGGAGCGACGATGGGAAGAATCTCGCCCAAGACGCCGCGCTTACGTTCAATGAACTTTGTATCCACCTCGACGGGGAGTTCGCGGAGATAACAGTTCGGGCGACCATGCTGATGCAGATACGCGCACACGGCGAGTAGGCCGGTCCAGTCACCCGTGTGCTCGACCACTTTAAGTGGGTTTCGCTGAACCCACCCGGTAAGTTCAGGGAACGCCTCAAGCGCGAGTTTATAGTCATCTTCAAACTGACGGACCTCGGAGCACTTTCCAAGAAACCGCGTATAATCCTCGCGCGTGGCGAATGAGACGGCTGCGGGGACTTGTTGTTCTCCGAATCGTCTGAAGGTTTGTTGCTTCCATTCCACCGAGTAGCCGAACCCTTTGGTTTGTTTGGAATTTTCACGAAGTGCGATGATGGCATCGCGCGACTTCGTGTAGTCAATGACGCGGGACAATCCCCCGCCAAACAACGAGAGCGGGAAGATGTTCTCGGCGGCTGCCAACGAGCGAAGAAAAGCCTCGTAACCATTGAGTGCGCGTTTACGAATCTGTTCAGGCGAGAGCATGGGCTTGAGGAGCGGGTGGGAGTTTCGCGAGGCGTTCGTGAATCTCATCAACGGTGATCGTGCGAACCGTTGACGCCTGAGTGGTCGGATTCAAAGACAGGTGGTAACTGGAGACGAACGGCTCGACTACGCGGGCGCGAGCATCGAACGGACACACAATCAAGAGCTGCAACTGAAACTTGGCGAACAGTTGTAACGCATACTTGGAATTTGCTTCATCAGAGCGAGCAAACATCTCGTCCACAACAACGAATCGGAATGAGTTGGGATTTACTGAATCCTTGGCGATGCCATACTGGTAGGCAATGGCCGACGCCAGAATGGTAAAGGCCAGTTTCGCCTTCTGCCCACCGGATTTGCCGCCCGTGTCGCTGTAAAAATTCTCCTGCCCGTTGTCCTCACGGCGCAATTCCTCGACGGCGAAGGTCAGCCATGTCCGCGTGTCCGTCACTTTCGCGGCCCAATCGGGCTTTTCGCGTATGCGGTTTATCAGGTCGCTGATCTGGCGAAAGGCACTTTCGCGAGCGGCGGCATCGGCGTTGAAACCATATTTGAGACAGCCAGCGAGGCGGTTGCGAAAGTCCCGAATGTCCGGATCGTTTGAGTAGGCTGCGCGGATGGTGATGTAAGTCTTGGGGGAGTAGGCGATGCTTCTTAGCGCGTCGTTCAAATTGCCAATCTTGCCGCGAATTTCCTCGCAGTGGGTTTCCAACCTGTCTTGGAAGGACGCCACATGCGCGAGCACATCCCGGCTCATCAGTTCTCGGAAGCGATCCTCGTGGCGTGGAAGGTCGTCCGCTTTGATGCCTTCTCGGAGCTTTAAGAACTCCGGCAGATACCGCTCATCCGCCAACAGGTCGGTCTTCATATCGGCGAACTCGCTCAAGAAACTTTGCATGAATTTCGTCGCCGTCTTTGCCACGTCGTCCCGCTTGCCTTGGATTGCCAGCATTTCCTTTCCCAGATTCGCAGCCGCCTTGTGCTGCGTAATCGAAGCTTCCGCGATGGTCAGTTCCGAGCAGTGGAGAGCTTGCAGCAATGCGTTCACGCGCTCATCGAAAACTGTCAGGTCTGCCTCCGGGCACGAGCGGAGTGTATCCCCGCATTGAGCTAGCTGCGTCTCGTAGCCTTCGCGCTTGGTTTGAAATCCGCCTTTCTTCCCAATCGCCGCCGTCTTCTGCCCGCCGAGCGTTGCGATTTCGCCCTTCAGCTTTTCAAGCTGCTCCTGCAACTGGCGAATTTGGTTGGAGCTTTCCTCCAACTCCCGCTTGCGCTCTTGAAGCTCGCCTTTCCGCTTCGCTGCTGAACGCCAGTCGATTTCAGAGAATGTCCGAAACCCAACGAGCTTGGCCGTTTGTTCCGCCCTCTTCCTGGCTTTCTGCTGGCGAGTTTGTGCCTGCGTGACCAGCAGTGCCTGCGCTTGGGCGTTGGCTTGCAATTCCGCAAGCGATTCTTCGAGGCGTCGGATTTTGTCGAGGTTGGACCAGCCAAGGATATGATAGCGGGCGTCACGAATATCAACACCGTCATCCTTCACATGCCTTGTGCCGCCACTGCGGATCAGCCCTTGTCGGGTGATGGCAAAGCCAGTAAGTCGCTCGAATTCCTCCAAATTTTCGCAACACCGGTGATTGAACTGATTCCTCAGTTCCGCTTCGACCCAAAGCGCAAGCGGGTGCTCCTCTTTGAGCTTCATCTTCTCGATCACACGCCCTTGATCCGAACCCCGCGACACTTGGGAGACTTGAGCGGGAACACGGTGATACACCACGCGGCGACGGAGATTGTGGTCATTGATGAAGCGATTGACTCGTGAGTAAATCTGTTCCGGCACGAGAATGGACAGGCCAAAGCCGCGCAGCAATCGCTCCAGCGCTCCCCGCCATTGCAGGCTGTTTTCCTCGCGGACATCCATCAACTCCCCGGCAAAGGGAAGCTCGGCTACTCCGACGTTCGCCCCTCGCGCAATCAATTCACGCAATTGTCGCTCGCCTTCGGGAATCAGGTCCGGGCGATTGCGGAGCGAATTCAATTCGCGCTCTACCTCATCAGCCTTAATTTTCAACTGCCGTAGTTGCTCACCCGCTTCGGCCATTTCAGTCGCGGAGGTGTTGATGATTTCCGTTTGTGTCTCACGCTCCACTTCGGCCCATCCGTGTCGCTCTACGAAACGCGCTTCATCAGCAACCTCCTCAACAATGCCGAGTTCCTTGAGGGAAGCATGATATTGAGAAGACAAGGCGCGTCGGTTGTTCTCTTGCGAATTGGCCGTCTCAAGCTCCTCCTGGACCTTGGCGAGTTGCTTGCCAACCTCGTCGTTGTCAATCGCCTGCTGGATAGAGAATTTGTCTTTCTCCATTCCCTCCAAATGTTCGGTCCACTTTGCGATGTCCTTCTCAAGCGAAGCGATTGCATCCGCGAGCACGTTCAATTCGGCTTCCAACAAAGCCTGTAGCCGGGTCGCAAAGCAGGCGGGCAAGGCATCGTTGAACCGAGCCGCTGCATCAAGTTCGGTCTGATGGGTCTGAATCTCCGCCGCCTTGTCCGCCACGGGCTGAAGCAGTTCGAGTTGCCGGCGGGCGCGCTGGATGGCGTCCCAGCATTTGGTCAGGTCCTCGTAGTGCTGTTCCAGCCGTTCCATGAGTTCTCTCGTATCAAGGCGCTCAAGCATGTGGTCGCGAATAAACGTGCTCACATGCGTGATTTCCTTGATGGCGACTGTCTGGCTGAACAGCGCAAGCGTCGTGGTGGATTCCATCTTCAGATAACGGACCACCTTCTCCGCGTAGTCAGGAAAACTTTCCTCCACTTCAAAACCGCGCTGCTTGAGCGCTTTTTTCCACGATCTCGACTCATGCAGCCCGCCGAAGTCGCCTTGGATGGATCGCGCACTGCGCGCGATGAGAAACAGTTTGCGAACGTCGTCGTCCTGCACCCACAGGATTTGCGCGAGGCTCACTGATTCGCCGGTGGCATCGTTTAGAAAACAGGCCAGCAAGATGGTTGGTGGAGCGCCGGGCTTCTTGCGAAGAAATTTTATTTGGGCGCGACTTTCTTCGGAACTGCTTTCACTGCCGTAAGCCCCCAAGACATAGGTGCGCTCGTCGCGCTCACGCTTTTTCGCCGCACCGGCAGACATGTTGTAATTCCGCTTGGTGCGAGGCACGAGCAGCGTCAGAAAAGCGTCAACCAGAGTGGACTTGCCACTGCCGTTCTCACCAAGGAGTAAAGCGGTCTTCCCCAATGGATCAAGAATGTGAATCTTTCCGTCGAACGTGCCCCAATTCCGCACTTCCAAGCGTTGCAGGCGGAATCCCGGTTGCGCCGGTGTGCTATTGGCTGTCGCGTGCGTTGACATGATTTTGTAGTTGGTCGCGAAGCTCCTTGAGCGTCTCGACGGGAAAACGCGCTTTCACGATACGGCGGACTTCGTAGCGGTCATCGCCCTCAGCCCCGGATAGTTTTCGGAGCAATCCAAGTTCCTCAGCCTTGTTGATGGCCGCTTCCAGACGCTTGTCAGCGCGAATGTCGTCGTTCGTCCCGGGGAAGAACGGCGCAGCCAACTGAAGAATGTCGTCCTTCCGAATGGTGAGTTTGGTTTCGTCGTGAACCTTCTCGTCGAAGTGAAGCAGTTGTTCACGGAGGATGACGCCGACAATCGCGACGCCTTTGGTAAGTTTGTCCCGCCGAAACAGCCGTGGGAGGCCGCCGCCATCTTCGCTCTCCGCTTGCTTCAAATAGGCAAAGCCGTCCTGCTCATGCACGACGAGTTCCAAGCCGATTTCGTGAAAGTAGTTCTCGATGTGTTGCTGATACCGCAGCAGCGCCGTCCACAAATCGGCATCTTCGGAATACACAGCGTCTTGCAGCAGTCGGATTTTCACTGCTGCCGATGGATAAGTTTTGGCGGGCGCGGGATTCATGTGTTGGAGAAAATCACCCTGGGCACTCTGAAACGACGGCGCGGAGTGTCGGCCAGTTCAATAAAATCAAATTCGTCGAAAATCACATGCGGCCCGTCGGACTCGGCGATGACGAGGTAAGCCAGCACTTCGAGAATGCCGTTGCGCGGCGGATACTCCGCGAGCAACTCGGTGAGGGACACTTGGACTCGCGTTTGCAGGAACTCGCGGATGTTTTCCCGCAGCTTGTCGAAATCCACAGGATGAAGGCGTAGGAAGGCTTCCAGCGCATCGTGGTAGTCGCCGCCCTCATCCACCTCCAAGTCACCGCCAAACTCGACCACAGTAGGTGCCGTCCAAAAGCTTTTTGACATCAACGAACCCAACCCCAACGCGCCGTCTATTTCCAGCAACTCGGTTTGGGCGGGCATTTCACGCGAATCATGCGCAAGGCTTTTGATTTCTTGGAGAAGGCGACCAACTTCCCGCCGTTCGGCGGATTCACGAACGTCGAGAATGCGGCGGAGTTGCGCTACCAACCGCTCGTTTGACGCCAGCACTTTTGCCCCCTCGATCCGAAGATGCAGTTGAAGTCCCCGTAGCATCGTGTCGGCGCGCAGTTGCTCCGAAAGTTCCTCAAGCATGTAGGCTTTTTCGACCAACTCGTTGAACTCCCTGCGGCGTTCTGACGCTAGGAGGAAATCCCAAAAGGCATAGAAGCTTTGTCCCTGACTGGACTCACGCAAGCGATCTTGAGCGTCTAGCGTCTGGCTGACGATCCCGCCGCGCGTCGCGGTCGCGTCAGTCTGGCGGACAACAATATCTTCCGTGACGACCCGGAAATGACGTTCGACTTCCCGAAAATCTCCGAGCAACTGGCGCGCGATTTCGAGAAGGTTCTGGAAGCGTTCGTTGATCTGGGTCGCGGAATAGACCGGGACAACACCAGTTCTCTCAATCTCATCAATCTGCGCCTGAAGACGCACTTGTTCCGCCCGCAACTTTTGAATCCGCACGTCGGGTTCGCGCGTTGCGTTTTCGATTACTTCAGCGAGCGTGTTGGCGAGACTTTTGAACTTGGACTCAGTGCCGACGTGAGGACGCGGCTTGAGAGACTCAAGCCACTGGAACACGCGCTCGATTTCGGGTGTCAGTTCATAGGCCGGCTCATCGCTGTCGGCTGGTTGAAATCGGTGAACGTAACCGTGGTCCGCATCTGCCCATTCAACCAAATAATCTTTCGCAGCCTTCTCCCCGTGGGGTGCATCGGCCTCGCGCAGTTCTTCCATTTCTATTTCCAGCAGCGAGCGCAATCGGCTTTCCTGGACAACCGCGTGATGCTCCCGCTTGAAGGCGGCAAACAAGGTCGCCAAGACAAGCGGCGCGTTTTCAGCCCGCAACAGCCAGAGCGTCGGTGATTCAGCAAAAAGTGACTTTAGGTCTGAGTAAATCATTCCTTAATCCGCGTGCGACCGCCATGTTGTTAATGCGGCCATGAAAATAACAAAATCGCACGGACGAATACAGTCCTACCCGCGCGGACTTGGAACAACCAAGCGTTGGCCACGGTGACAGCCACGAATTGATTGATGAGAAACATGAAAGTCATGCCACTACCGAAGAAAGAAACCCTGGCGGTTTCGCTCCGCCACAATGAGCATGACAGCAGGCAAACCTGTCCCGGCCATTTGTTCTGCAAGAGCGGTAAGTGCGCGCTGATCAGTTGAACTCGGCCTGGGCGCACATTTCGGAGGATGGGAATGCCACTCACCTACATATTCGAGGTTTGAGAGCGTCAACTTTCCAATTCTTTCTAATTCGGCTCGAAGTCCGCGAACCCCTCGAATGTAAAGCGTTGGCCACTCCGTGCTGTCTTTCGGCGATCCAAGCGCATCAACGACGTAAATGACGCGTCGCTGACGGTCGAAGTTGCCGACCAAGACGCCCCCTGTTTCATTCGGTAAATGTTCCTTACGCATCCGATGGACTTTGCCCAATACCATTTCCGAAACACATACTGTCCAACCTGAATCCTCGTTTGCGCTGAATGGCGCAGGTTCAAAAGCGAGTTTACGGACTTCAAAGCTGTCTTTGTCGGCACGGAAGACTGCGATGGAAGCTGCCTTGTGTTCAAGCAACTGACGCAACGCCTGGCTGCCGATGGCTGAGTGCAGCGCGACTAAACTTTGACTCATCCTGCTGCTGATGTCCCCGCATGATCGGGCATATCGAACTTGACCACCATCACCGGCGAGGTGTTCTGACAACGAATTCTCAACCGCGAGCAGGCGGTAATACTCCATCTCCAACCAAACCAACGGGAACTTTCGCGCCGTGTCCTCTGCCAGAACGACAAGGTCTGTGCCGGATGGATTGAGGAACGCAGAAATCCGTCGCCCTTTCGCAACTGTCTCATTTGACAGATGGCGAGCCACGCTCACGGAAGCCGAGAAATCCAGAATGACCTCCGCGTCTCTAAGCGCCTTCGACAATTCTTCCTGTTTGTCGCCCGGTTCGAGAACGTCTGCCGAAATGCTTCGGGTTGGCGGGGTTCGTTCGATAGTAACATTCGCCACGAAAGCGAGACCATCGGCCTTGCTGACTCCAGCGAAATTGCCAGGCAGTGCGTGTCTCGCACAATTGTGTGGGAGAAGAATATCCTTATCTATGAGCGTCCATTCACCAACACCAGACCGCACTAAATTGTTGAAGACTTGTGAACCGAGCGCCCCCATCCCGATTGCGATGATGCGTTTCTCAATCGGCTGACTGAATCCGTTAAAAACAGCAGCTCTGGCTGGAGTTAAAGTATAAACCGGGCGTAACGGGAAAACACCGACCTTCTTAGCTGTGGACCAATCCTCAACTTTGTTTCTGTCCACATTGATTACGACTCCAGCGAATCCGCCGATTTTCTTTTCTCCCTCCACTCCGAGCGCGACAGCAATTTGATGGATCGAGTCGGGAGAACAGAAAACCCAAATGTCAGGATATTCAACTGCGGCATTTGCTTGACGCATCTTTGGAAAGATGGCTACCAGCACGAGAC
Source organism: uncultured Verrucomicrobiota bacterium (assembly GCA_964389025.1). Classification (GTDB taxonomy): domain Bacteria; phylum Verrucomicrobiota; class Verrucomicrobiia; order Limisphaerales; family CAYMCQ01; genus CAYMCQ01. The sequence goes on along the minus strand of CAYMCQ010000001.1, from coordinate 128,909 downwards.
GCGCGTCATTGATGTCTCCCACACTTTTTTCAACGATCCAATTTTTGAGTCGCGCGCTCAACTCTCCTAAGAGGTCATATCTCGCTTTCTGGCAAAACTCATGAAGCTCGTAAAGGTTGGTTGGCTGTGAGTGAATGATGCCGTGCTCGATGGGCGGCGTTGTGAATACGGTTGCAATAACTCGCGGCTTTTTCCCCTGCTCGGATGCGCGGTTGAAGTGGACTCGGTAAACTGGTTTCTCCTTGGAGTCGTTGAGTTGTTCGATGGCAATAACCGAAGGTTTTTGCGCGTCGGGGTGCTCGATAAAATCGTGCGGCAAAATCATCGTTCCATCCGCGCCTCCAAGAAGCGGCTCTAGCGGTTGATCTTCTTGGTGGAGTTCGCCCCGCGCAGTCAATCGTAGCCACTCGCGGATTCGCTCAACAAAAGCTAAAGCCGACCAATGAAGTTTTAGTTCCGAATACGGCTCTTCAAAAAGGCAGAGGGAGCGCGGCCTGTCAAACGGACGAAGGTTTTGATGTGGAGCAACCGGGAAATCGTCCCGAAGGGCGAGCACTTCGGGCGCAAGTTTATCTGCGGGATCAAAGACGACACCAACGGATTCGTGTTGACGAATATCGTGGACTTTTTTCTGCCCCAACTCGACCTCGACTTCGAGAATTACAATTTCACACACGCCCGACTTCGTAATTTCACAACGCAGTAAGCATGCAAAAGGCAAATGTGGCCGTTGAAGCAATTCGGCCAGCTCGCGTGCTTTAGGAATCTTTAATTTTGCAGCAGGGATTTCCTTGGCGTCGCCGTTGAGAAATGGAGTCAACATTCAACCTGCTCGTGGGGCTGGACGGCCAGTAACGATGATTGCCGGAGCAGTAATTTGCTTTGCGACGGTCGCGCCGCCGATGCCGTCAATTTTGATCGTGAGTTTTTCCGGCTTCTCTTTGGAAGGATGCTCCATTGTCACCTTGATCTGGCCGTTAATCTTCGCGACATGCTCTTTATAGCAATTGTATGCTTGGCGATGCGGCGGCTGCGTCGAATCGCCCGCCGGAATCGGATCACTGGTAATGACAACGCTTGCGCCTTGTTGGCCTTGATCCAAGAGCCAGCGAACTTCTTCAACGGGGTCTGTCTTTTCCTTGCCCTTATCAGGCCCAATGCTCAGGTAACTACAATGATGTGGCAGTTTGTAGATGTCCCACGCCAGCCGCGATTCATTCTTGTGCGCCTTTGTAATATTCACGATGTCCTGCCAGACCTCGTGGACGGTATCTGCGGCAAGTAGCAACTTCGTTCCTGTGTCGAACGTCGCCTGCACAACCAACGAGGCTGTGTTTCGATCTATATCGCCTTCATCACAGTGCTTTGAAAATGGCGAATGAACGAAGAACTCGACGCCATCCGCGTCCTTGGTGACGGTGGAAACAAGCTTGCCGGCATTAGTAATCAGATGGCGACGGGATTCCAGCGAAACGCCGTTTTCGGCAAGCCAATCTCCCAACGCCTCGGGGCGTGAAAAGACGCGGATTCCTTTTCCTTGGATGAGCCGGTGTCGCGCTTCAGCACGAAGAATCCGTGCTTCGTCATCAACGCCTTCTTCCAGAATCATCGCGGAAGTCACCCAAAGTTCATTGATTTTGATCCGGTCTTCCGACTGATATTTCTCAGCGTGCTCCAGATAGAAGAATTCACTAGCTCCGTGAATATGATCGTCGTCACAGTGAGTGAAAGCAACGACATCGAAGTAATCGCGCCTGGCCGCTTCCAACACGTTTCTTAATTCAGACGCCACATCCATACGCTTGTCGGCGTCATCGTCCGGGTCGCGCATGTTCGCGTAGTCGAAAAGCAGCTTCTTGCCCTTTTCGAGTTCAATCAAACAAGTGTCGGCATTGCCAATCGGATAAAAAGTTGCAGTGTGCATATTGGTTAAAAAGTGTCGCAGCTATATTTTGTTTGGTGGTTGTTCATCGTTTCGTCGGTTTAGGAGGAGGTGAAAACGCGGGTATGCTAAAAAGGCTTTCCGAATAACGATCCCCGGCTCGCTCCACATAGCCGGGCAACCAAAAGAACATGACGAGCGCGTAGATGAGTAAACAAGTTGCGAGGATGCACCCAATCACTGAACCATGTTCAAAATGCCACGCAACCGCACAGCCAACAATCCCAAGAGTTGCAGAACCGAGCATGGGCCAGCGCAAGCCTGCAAGATTTCGAGCAAAGCCGTATTCCTCATTATGTTTGTCCACCATCTTCGCTGCCGCCTTGCCGCGAATCTGATACCGCAACTGGCGGATAGCATCAGCAATAATGGCATCTTCCTCCGTTGGGCGAATTGCGACTGTTGCCGGAATGTCGAGGCCCGTCAATTTTTTGATGGCAACAAACCATTGCTCCTTTTGTTGACTCGAATGAGTTGTGTCAGACGCTCGCAACCAGCGAACCGTCGGCAATCCGCCGCGTTGCTTCCAAAACTTGTCTCCAAAACGATTGCCAGCAGCACTCGCCATTTGTGCTAACGCGACAACGAGCGCGCTACCAGCCCCACCAGCCACCAACAGTTTCATCACCCAACCTTCGCCACGAAGATTCAATGACATCACAAACGCGATAATGGGAAGAATAACGATGAAAGCAGGAAAGAATCGCGCCTTGCGTTCATACGAGTCCGCAACTTTCAAAAAGTTGAGAATGGATGCCATAGGTCTAAAACTACTTTCCCATTTGTAACAGACCGGCTGCCGAGCGACAACGCACATGATGCAGTCGTGATTCGCGACTTGTTGAATTGTCATACTTTTTTCAGTGTGGTCGTCATATTCTGCTTATTTGTCGGGATTTTGCGCCCCGGCCAAGCTGCCACCTGCAATCGCCCCGATGGTTGCGCCAATTGGTCCTCCCACTGCGAAACCAACCACGCCACCGCCTATTGCGCCCAGGAATGCGTTCTCTGATTTTGCCTGCTTTCGCTTCTCGACCGACATCGGGGCGCGAGTTTTCCCATTGCGCCCACGCGCTGTGCGGGTGGTTTGAGTGCCTTTGTCGAGATTGCATGAAATACAGGCGGGCTTGAGGTTATGGAGATGGTCCGTCCCGCCTTTGGCACGCGGCACGGAATGTTCAACGTGCCACGCGCCTCGCGAGCCGTGCTGCGCGTGGTTTTTCCGCGACAGCTTCGCATGGCAAAGGTGGCAGTAGCCGCTCGTCTTGCGGTAAATCTGATCCAGTTGTTCTTTCGTGAATCTCATGTTCATCAGTTGTTGTTTTGCCCGCGATAGCCGAAACCATCGGCAGGACACGAACTGTTCAATCTTGGGAACGTATGCCATGCGCCGCTCAAGAAGATAAGGACGACCATTGCGGACAATTGCTGTCCGCACCGTGACTTGTGCTGGGACTCTGTTTAGCATATCCGCCATGAGCAATTCCCTGCATGATGCTTTGCGACGGCAATCCAAACTCGCGTTCCGTCGTGTGCGTCCGGGCGCGGCACTCATTAAGCGGTTTCACCTCTTGCCCGAGAACCTGCACAACGACGAAAGTCTCCAAAGGTTGGGAGCGTGGCTGCTCGTGCCATTTTCTTTGTGGCCGGTTGACATCATCGGTTTGGCCGAGCACTTAATCGCGCTGGCGGAACGGGGAAAACTCCCCACGGATGAGTGCCGCGCGTTAATCGCACTGCTCGGCGCTCCGCCGAGTGAGGAAACGTGCGACGTGATTTCCGAACACGAACATTTGGTGAAGGGCGGCAGCTACGAATCGCTCATTGAGGCCCAGCATAAATTCGACGCGAGAGAGAAACGTCTGTTAAAGGACTCGGAGTTCCTCGCCGACTGGAAGTGGATCAAAGACCGCTTCGACCTTGCCGAACATCGAAGCGATTCAGGAGTGATTCGTCGGCGAATGGTTTCCGAACGGAATTTTCGGCCCGACAATTGGAACTTTGCTTGGCGTAGCAAGAAGAATCGTTTTGAAAACGTCTTCGATGCCTTTTGCCACAAGTGGACGCTTTACGGGATGGAACATGACAAACCGCTGCTCCAGAAGTTGAGCGTTAACATCACTCCATACGGCACGATGATTGTCATCCCGCGTTACTGGAGCTTCGACTACAACCGGGATTTGAAGTGGCGCTCTGTCACGAAATTACACCATTCCCGCGACGTGCAGCGTCAGGGCACGAAGCTCGACGCAAACGAATCAGCGCGTCGAAGTCTGGCTGCGAAGGCCCGTCGCTTCATGGCCGAGGCAAAACGCTTGGAATTGAAAGGCGACGAGAGGGACTATTGGGTGTTGGACAAAATCGGGATGCCAGATTCCGACCCGAGGCAACTGCGCCGACTTTTGAAAGTGAAGTGAAAGTTTGTCACTGGCCGGGAAACTCATAATGAACCCGGCTTCGATCTGCGGTCGGCGAGCGGGAAAAGTGGAGCGGAGGACGGAGAGAAGTGCTTAACGAATCGCAGCCGCAGCGCAACGACCCGCCGCCGAGCCGCAGACGGAAGCCCGCCGCACCTGTGGCCCTGACAAATGCAAGCTCGTGACGAGCGCGCGGTTTGAGAAGTGGAGCGGGCGTCGTCGAGAGGGAGACGGGGCGACGGGCAGCCCGTGAAGCGAAGCAAACCGCGCGTTGGTCACGGCGTCTCAAGTCGCATCCTCGAAATCTTGCCCGCTGTTAACAGAGTGATAATCTCCTGCTCGTCAAAACAGGCACACTTGAAGACTAAACATGGACCAAGCCGATTTCTTCATCAGCTATAACAAGGCCGATGTCCATTGGGCGATGGGCATCGGCGATTGGTTGGATCAATCGGGTTTCAGCACAATCTTGCAGGCGCAGGATTTTGTTGCCGGTTCAAATTTCGTGTCTGAGATGCACAAGGCGGTGCAGCGAGGAAAGCGAACTCTGGCAGTGCTTTCGCCCGATTATCTTGGGGCAAAATTCCCCGAAGCAGAATGGGCGGCAGCATTTGCGAAAGACCCGACGGGCGAAAACAGGACGCTTATCACGGTGCGAGTGCGCGACTGCAAACCACCCGGGTTGCTCGCTTCCATCGTTTACATTGATCTTGTCGGGTTGAATCCAAACGACGCGCAAAAGAAACTCCTCTCTGAAATCCGAGCATCACTTTCTGGAAGACGCGCAACCTCATCTTCACCGCGCAGAAAATCAAAGCGGGTGACGACGACGCCAGACAAAGAATCTTCCGGCGCGATTCGACAAACGATTGTAGGCGACAACAACACCCAAGTTGCTGGTGATTACGTGGAGAATAAGAAGATTCTTCAAAAAAACATTATCCAGCCGGACCATCGGCACATTGACGAAGCCACGGCTTTCGAGATCAAGCGATTGATTGATTCTCTCGCGGGAATTGACGCCCTCGCAGGTCGGCCAGATTCGCATTCAAGTTGGTATTCCCATCTATATCGGCGTTTCAAGGTGACGTCCTATAAGCTGATACCTGTTGAATTTGGTGAAAATGCGATTCAGTGGCTTCGCCAACAAGTCCCCCAGCAACGCTCCAAAATCAGGCGGAAAGCCCCGGATGAGTGGCGTCAGCAACTCTTCAAATCAATTTGGTCGAAAGCCGGTCGGCTCGGACTGGCCAAGCAGGAGGTTTATGATCTGGCTTTTCGGCGGTTGGCGCTCAAAGAGCCAATTACTTCGCTCAAGGAACTCGGCGAGCAGAAGCTAAAGAAACTCTACGACATCATCATTCGTATGTGATGCGGTGATTACCGCCTCGGGCGCGTGGTCTGATCGAGTGGGATTTTCAAAATGCCAGGAAGCGTCTGGTCTTCGGGTTTGGCGAAATCATCCAGACCAAACTGGATGGTGCGCGGATCGTCGCGGAGACGGAATGAGCGGAAGATTCGATCCCACACGGAAAGCAGTGAGGAGTAGTTGGAGTCCGTTTCCGGTTGCCAGCGCGAGTGATGAACTTTGTGCATCGCTGGCGTGACGATAAAACACCGGAGCAGTTGATCCACCCTGCGCGGCAGTCCGACGTTCGCGTGATGGAATTGGATGACGGCCAGCAAGGCGGTTTCGTAGAGGACGATTTCCCACAGGTGGATTCCGAGCAGCAGAATCAACGGAATGCGGAGGCAGTTGGAGAAAAGGATTTCGCCGATGTGGAAGCGGCTGGCGGTGGTCACGTCCATGTGTGTGTCGGAATGGTGCGCGCGATGGAAGCGCCACAGGAACGGCAGCCGATGATTCAGGCGATGCCACCAATACGTCCAGAAGTCCAAAGCCAACACTGCGGCGAGCGCGTGCCAGAGCGGCGGCACGTCGGTCAAGTTGAGCAAGCCAAAGCCATTGTGCGCCGCCCAATTCGCGGTTGCGGCCCAGATGCCAACGAACAAGAGCGCGGTCATTCCGCTGTTCAATAGCGCGATGGCAATGTTGCGCAGTCCGTGCCGGGTGCGTTGCAGCGCATTGTTTCGGAACAAAGGCAGGAACGGTGCGAGCGTTTCCCACCACAGCAACAAAAATAGAAGGATAGGCCCGGTGGCCCAACGTAGTGGTCGGGCGCGGGCCATTGCTTCGCTGCCGACATCGCCTGGGTCGGAACGCAACGTGGACGGCAGCAGCCTCCCCCATTTGCCGTCGTAGGGATGAACTTTGCGAACGGTTTGTCCGTGTCCTTCCAGCGGGCGACCCTCGCTTGCCCAAACGAAGATTGAGCCTTCGAGATTGAGGACATTGGTGTGTCCATCATGCACGAGCTGTCGCACCGATTCCGCCGAGCGCCAACCGATGGAACAATACGCGACAATCGGTCTGCCGGAGGCAATCGTTTCAGGCGAAACTTCACGCACGGCATTGGGCAGATGACTGACGTTGAACTCGTCCTCGGTTCGCACGTCTAGCAGCACGGGGGCTTCGCGATTCGAGTCGGACAACCAGTTGGCCAACTGCGCTGTCGAAATGGAACGCACGTCGGGGAAACGTGCCCGAACCACACATTGCGCCAGCTTCAAACTGACTTGCTGCGGAATAACACCGATCACCAGAATGAGTGAGAGCAGTGCGAGGAATCCCGCGAACAAAATCACGAATCCGATTTGTTTTCGCTTCGGCATGATTCAGTTCCCCACCGGAGAGCGGCGATAGAATCGGGCCAGCTTGTGCGGGCACACGCCGAGGTGAAACCCGGTGATTATCATTTTGTTGATGAGCGTGGTTCGGATGACGCCGAGCTTTTTCCAGCGTCGTCCCGACGTGATGGCTGCCGCCGCAGACGTGGCCACACGCCCACGTTTTCGCAGGCGCTGGTTCAACTCGTAATCCTCCATGATGGGCAAATCAGCGAAGCCGCCGAGTTCCTCGAATAGAGCGCGCCGCAGAAATTGCGTCTGGTCGCCGTAAGGATTTTGAAACCAGCGTGAGCGCAAGTTGGTCGTCCGTTCCACCAACCAGCGACCGGGAAAACTTTCGGCGACGCGGAATCCGAATGAGCCGGCCACGACTCCCGGCTTTCCCAACGTGTCCGTCACAACGCGCGTCCAGTTTTCTGGCAACAGGGTGTCGGCGTGCAGAAAGAGAAGGACATTACCCGTCACTTGGGCTGCCCCAGCGTTCATCTGCCGGGCGCGAGCAGGTTTCGAGTGGATCATCGTTGCGCCACTTCTCTGCGCGACGGCAGAAGTTTCATCTGCGCTCCCGCCGTCCACGACGATGATTTCGTGGGGCGAACTTTTGCGCACACTTTCAAGCGTAGCAGCGATGTGCGCCGCTTCGTTCAACGCGGGAATGATGACGGAGACTCGGCTCAAGTCGTTGTCATCCGCCTCGACGAGTCGCCTCCACGCGGTCATGTCCTCCGGGCGGTCGAGGTCATCGAGCGATTGGAGCAGCGCGGGCTTGTTCCCCAAGCGCTTCAGGTTTTCCAGAGATTGCGCGAGGACGGTTTCCGTTCCCCAAGCGATGCCTTGAAACAGTTCGGGAACGAACTTGGTTAAGCCGATGAGGTAGTAACCGCCGTCGGTCGCCGGGCCGAACACCACTGGATTTGTCCTCAGCGACTCAAACGCGGTGGCAAGAGTTTCAGGCGTCAGCGATGGACAATCACTCCCGATGATGACAGTCGCGGGCGAACCTTCGCGAAAGCTGTCGGCAAATGCGCCAGCCATGCGCTGGCCGAGATCGCCTTCGCATTGCGGGCGGCACAGCCAGCCGTCGCCGAGCCAATGTTGCATCGGGTTCGCATCGTCACCGGCAAAACGGATTTCGAGTTCCACATTTTCCGACTGACACAGAGCGTGCGCGGTTCGGAGCGAGCGAAGAACGAGCCGACGATGCAACGCAGCCGCGCCCTCCGCTCCAAGCGCCGGGATGAGGCGGGTCTTCACCTTCCCGGCGACGGGAAAGCGCGCGAACAGAATTAGTCTGCATCGTTGGTCGGCCACGGCTCAATCGTAGCGATGTCATCGCTGCCAGGCGAGCCAGCGGTTCATCAGCTTCTTTACGAAGGGCGTCAGGCGCGTGCGGTTATAGAGGTCGCCGGTCTTGCGGATGGCTTCAGCCTGTGTTGGATACGGATGAATCGTCGCGCCGATGGTCTTGAGGCCGAGTTTGCCTTTCATCGCGAGCGTGAGTTCGCCGATCAACTCGCCCGCGTGCGTGGCGACCACCGTAGCGCCGACGATTTCATCCGTGCCTTTGCGAACATGGACGCGCACGAATCCTTCGGTTTCGCCGTCGAGAATCGCGCGGTCAACTTTGCTCAACTCCTGCGTGAACGTGTCTACTTCGATACCCTTCTCTTTGGCCTCTTTCTCGTAAAGACCGACATGGGCGATTTCCGGTGAAGTGTAAGTCGCCCACGGGATGATGAGCGAACTGGCTTTGGCGCGGCCCTTGAACAGCGCGTTCTGGATGACGATGCGCGCCATGAAATCCGCCGCGTGCGTGAACTGATACGGGGAGCAAATGTCGCCGCAAGCGTAGATGCGCGGGTTGGCAGTCTGCAGACGGTCGTTGACCTTCACGCCTTTCTTGTCGAACTCGACGCCGACGGATTCGAGGCCGAGCCCTTCGACATTCGGAGCGCGACCCACGGCGACGAGCAGTTGATCCACCAACCCATCGTAACCTTTGCCGTGCGACTCGACTTGCAGACGAACGCCGTTCGGGTCTTTGGCAAGTTTTAGGTCCTTGCCGCAACAAAGGAGCTTCACACCCTCTCGTTCCATTACCGCGCGGACAATTTCCGAAGCGTCGCGGTCTTCGCGCGGAAGAATGCCGTGCGTCGCCTCAATCAAAAACACTTCCGAGCCAAAGCGCGCGAAGCTCTGCGCCATCTCGCAACCTATCGGGCCAGCGCCGATGATGCCGAGGCGTTTGGGCAATTCGGTCAGCGAGAAAAGAGTTTCGTTCGTGAGATAGGGAACATCCTTCAAACCTGGAATCGGCGGTGCGGCGGCGCGTGCGCCAGTGGCAATGACGGCTTTGGTGAAACGCAACGTCTGTCCGCCGACCTCGATGGTGTCCGGGCCAGTGAACTTGCCCGTGCCGAGAAACACATCCACGCCGAGTTCAGTGAAGCGTTTGGCAGAGTCATGTGGACTGATGTCCGCGCGGAGGCGGCGCATCCGCTCCATGACTTTGCCGAAATCTATGGTCGTGCCATTGGGAACATTCACACCGAATTCCGCCATATCGCGAACGCCGGCAGCTTTGCGAGCAGCACGAATGATGGCTTTGGACGGCACGCAGCCGACATTGAGGCAATCACCGCCCATAAGATGCTTCTCGATAAGCGCGATTTTCGCGCCGAGTCCCGCTGCACCGATGGCGGAAACCAGTCCTGCCGTGCCGCCGCCGATGACAACGAGGTTGTAGCGCGGCACGGGCGTGGGATTTTTCCAATCCGCCGGATGGACGTTGGAGACGAGTTTTTGGTTGTGCGCGTCCCACGGTTGGACGGGCGATTGATTGTGTTCGCTCATGAGATTGTTCGCTGAAAATTCTAATCGGTGATGCGTCTAGCCAGCGCCTTCTTGGCGATGCGCGTGACAAAGATGGTGACGACCAAGGTGGCGAGGAGGCCGACGCCATAAAGAACCCATTCGCCGGTGGTGCGTGTTCGTTCACCGGAAGCGGCCTTAGCCAGCGAGCCGAGATACACATACATCACCGTGCCGGGCATCATACCGATCCACGATGCAAGCATGTAGTGGCCGAGCTTCACGCGCGTGAGGCCGAAAGCGTAGTTCAACAACGTGAAGGGAAACACCGGCGAGAGCCGCGTCAGTCCGACGATTTTCCAACCCTCGCTCGCGACTGCCTTGTCAATCGCGGCGAATCGTTCGTTGCCTTCGATCTTGCGGGCGATGGCGTTGCGGGCGAGATACCGGCCCACGAGAAACGCGCAGGTAGCGCCCAACGTCGAGCCGGCGGAAACGTAAATCGAACCCCACACAACTCCAAACACCGCGCCCGCGCCGAGCGTCAGCACTGACCCCGGAATGAACAGGACAGTCGCCACGACGTAAATCGCAATGAAGATAATCGCTCCCCACGGCCCAAGCTGGCCGACCCAATCAAGCGCCTGCTTGAGCCGGTCCTGCACATGAAATTCTTTTGCGGCGACGAAGAGAAAGATGGCGATGGCCGGATAGAACAGCCATTTCCAGCTAAAGCCGGATTTGGCGGCGGGCTTCTTGGTGTGAGTCACGGGAATTGTTTCTGCGTCGGCTTTCATGGATGGAGTGTGAGCCGTCATTTGCTCTGTTCATTCAACGACCAGTCGTAATCGGTGTAGCGGATTTTGAAATCCTCGTATCCGGCAACGGGCTTGCCGGGCCAATAAGGTTTCAACACCGTCAGCACCGAGCCGGATTTCTTTTCAAAGTCGCCGCCATACCATTTGAAGATTGGCGAGAGAAAGACAGTGCGCTCGGCGGCTTCGACGCGGTTCTTTTCCCGCGTCGCGAGAAATTGCTTCGCCTGTTCCACGATTTGTTCTTCGAGTCGCGCGCCAACATAAGCTTCGTTGCGCAGCGGCGGACAGCCCTTCGCGGCGCAGACCAGCGCGAAGTGGAGGCGCGGCTCGGCGTAGTCCACGCGGAGGATTTTGTGTTCCAGCGTGTTTAGCGTAATCGTCTCACCGAACAACTTCACGACGGGCTGATCCCACGGGCCGCTGAAAATGCTGCCGATGTCTTTGATGCTCTTGAGTGGATAATTGCTGATGATGAGCCGGAGCGTGTAGGCATTGTAGGCGTTGCTCAAGAAAGCGATTTGCTGCGGCTCGTTCCACTTCTTGAACTCGGCTTTGCTGACGGCGGCAACTTGGTCGAGGTAGCGGTTCAAGTCCTGGGGATGCGCTTTGAGCGCGGCGTAGTTCACGCGGGCGTCTTTGACGTAATTCGTCAACACGCCGGTGAACAGCGCGTGCGTCTGGTCGAATTCAGCGGCAGTGGCTTGGGAGGCGATGATTACGCAGCCCAGCGCGAAAGCGCACAATCCCCGGTTAATGTGTAGTCTGGTCATATTCTCTTGATGGGAACGATCTGGCGGCTTGGATATTCCAAGGCCGGACGAATGGATCACGCGACGGTGGCAACCAGGCTGCCCTGCCATCTCGTCGGCGGGCTGATCTGGCGACAGTTGATTGCAGTCGCCGATGGAGACTGGAGTCGCCTGCGGAGGATCTCCTTGCCGCGCGACATCCGCGACATGATTGTGCCGATGGGCAACCCCAGCACTTCCGCCATTTCCTTGTAGGAAAGTTCCTCCAGATAAAACATCGCCAGCGGGGCGCGATACTTTTCATCCAACTGCTGAAGCGCGGCGACAACGAGCGAACCGTCGAGGGCTTCCGCGTGCTGGGGAGTGATCGTGGGCAGTTCCCATTCCGCCGAATCAACGGGCGTTTCGGGAAAGCGCGTGGCATGACGCCGCCGTCCAAGGAACTGCCGATAAAGCGTCGTGAACAACCAGCTTTTCACCTTTCGCGTGTCACGGATGGCATCGCCCTTGGTGAGCAGGACGCGGTAGGTGTCCTGCGTCAAATCCGCCGCGTCGCTCTCGCTGCCGGCAAGGCCGAAGGCGAACTTGTAGAGAGCTTCGTAGAATTGCTCGACCGCCCAATCATAATCCACTCCCGCCGCTGGTTCGGCTTCCGGCAATAATGTCGTTATCTGATCGTTCACATCCCCACTTCGCGGCGAGCTGGGAATCCTTACAGGATTTCTGCATGGGCCGCTGGCTGAGGCTGGGCGGTCGTTGCCTCTGAAGGAAGTGAGCGATGGTGGGCGCATGTTAAGTCTGGCGGCGGAGTTGGGCTTCAAGCTCGGCAATCCGGGCCTTGAGTGGGGCAATGGACTCCTCGACCTCAGCAGCGGTGTAACGCGGGGTGATATATTTCGGGCAGTTCCAATCGTAGGAGATCACCTCGATCAGAACGACCCGTTCCACAATGCCGTGTGCCTCGGGCTCGGCAAATTGAGAGACGAGTTCGGGATGTTTCCGCGCGTCTTCAATCCGGGCATGACCCAGAATTTTCAGCCGGGTGCGTTGCGGATAATCCATGAGAAAGAGCGCGACACGATCGCTGGCGGCAAGATTCCCAGTGGAGAGCATCTGGCGGTTGCCTCTGTAATCAGCAAAGGCCAATTGCGTGGGGCTGACGACGCGCAGGAAGCCCGGCTTTCCGCCACGGTGTTGGACGTAGGGCCAGCCATTCTCGCTGACGGTCGCCATGTAGAACGAGTCACGCGACTGGATGAACTGGTTTGCGTCCTCGGTGAGTGCATCGCGCTCTGGTTGCGGCGGAATGTTTTGGGAGTGTCCGAAGTATTGTTGCTGGGCGGCGAGCACTTTCGGTGTGAAATAGGTTTCGAGATAACGTCCGGCCATGACGGGATAATAGTTAAGAGTTGATGGTTGATGGGAGCGCGGCTGGCCGGACGGCACAACCGCGCTCCGTTCCAGTTCAGAACACCAGCGTCTGCCAGCCCTCGGCGAGGTAACGACGGATGCTTGCCAGTCCGGGCGTGCCGGGCAGCGCGTGATCCTTGATTTCGGGCAAGCCGCACGCGGCAACTTCTTTCGTCGTGCCGAAGACAGCCGAGCAACCGCACGAAGCGCCAGTGATGACCGGACGCACGGCGTTGTAAAGGCCGTTGGCCGGATGCGAGAGCTTGGTGAGTTCAGCAGGCCAGCGCGTGCCTGCGCCGGAGAAGATGACGTTGACTTCGTCGTTCTTGGCATGGGCTTCGGCAGCGAGCGCGAGCGCGTTGAAAGCGCGACCGAGCGCTTCTTCGCCGTTCTTGGGGTCGGAGGTGATGATGATGGCTAGTTTCATGTGTTTTTGTTTTGTTGTTCTTGTTGATGTTTGATGTGGGAGGGAAAAATCTCGCGACTTGGGCTTTATGCCTGACCGCCAAATGACACGTGGTCGTCTGCGTCGAGGTAATCCATGACTGTGTGCAAGTCGGTGCGGGCGGGATTCAGGCGCTTCACCTGTGCGCTGAACCACTCGATGTCCTCGGCGTCGCCAATGGGCATGGTTTCGAGCCACGATGACCAACTGCGAATTTCATACGGGAGGCGTTTCGGATTCGCGTGGACGTTCACCCAAAGGAGAATGTCCCAGTCACTTGCTCCGGTTTTCACTTGGCTGAGCAGCGCGTTCGGGGCGATGTCGGTGAAGGCAAAGAAGTGCTGGTCCATCGGATTCCCAAACTTGTAGTCGCCGGCCTTTCCGATAAGCGAAGCGCGGGCCTTGTCCAGGACGCGCGGCAGCATGGCGTAACCGCCAAGACGCACACGCGGGCTGCGGGGCGGCCGCTGCGTGAGATCCAACGCAACGAGTTGAGGAATCGAGGCGCTCATGAATTTGATTTGGCGTTTCGGGTTCACTTGCCGAAGCGGTCCTTGATAACGACTTCGCTGTCGGGAAGGCGTTCGCCGCGTGGCCAGACAGGTTTGGCCTGCTTGCCAATGGCTATCATGAAGCTCAGCGCGTAATCGGCTGGAAGGTTTATGAGTTTGGCGACGGCCTCTGCGTCGAACCCAACCATGGGACAGGAGTCGTAGCCCAACCCGCGCGAGGCCAGCATCAGGGTCATGCCCGCCAAGCCGGTGGAACGCATCGCTTCATCGCGGATGAGTTGCGGCTTGCCTTCGTAGAAAGGCGTGAGAGCGGGCACGAGAACGTCCTGCACTTCTCGCGGGGCGTGACTCCAGTAGCGGGCGGGATTATTCAGGTGCGCTTTCAGGTCAGCGCAGAGAATGACCAGTAACGAGGCGTCGGTGACCTGTGCCTGATTCCACGCGACGGCGCGGATTTGCTTCCGCAACTCCGGATCGCGCACGAGCACGAAGCGGTAGTTCTGCATGTTGAAGGACGAGGGCGCGAGCTTGGCGAGTTCGATGAGTCGCGCGATTTCGGCGTCGGCCAGGCGATGGTTCGGATCGTAATGTTTGGCGGAGCGACGGCTTTCAATGGCTTCGATGGCAGTCATGAGTTTATTGGGTCATTGGGAATGATTGGGTTCACAGGTTCAGATCGGACAAGCGGGGTTCGCCAGTGGGCCGCGCGCCTTGCGGCCAGCGGAATTTGCGATCGGCCTCGGCGATGGGCTGGTCATTGATGCTGGCGAAGCGGCGGGCCATGTAACCTTGCGCGTCAAACTCCCAGTTCTCGTTGCCATGAGCGCGATACCACTGGCCGGCGTCATCGCGGAACTCATATTCAAAACGAACGGCGATGCGGTTGCCGGTGAAGGCCCAGAGCGTTTTCTTGAGGCGGTAATCCAGTTCACGCGCCCACTTGCGTTTGAGGAACGCGACGACTTCGGCTCGACCGCGAAGGAAGTCGGTGCGATTGCGCCATTCGGTGTCCTCGGTGTAGGCGAGCGCGACGCGTTCAGGGTCGCGGCTGTTCCAGGCGTCCTCGGCCATTTGGACTTTCTGGCGCGCGGTTTCCTCGGTGAACGGCGGAAGTGGTGGACGGGGATTCACGAGTAGAGCGATTCGATGGTTGTTATTTATTTGTCGGGCCGCCCGACGACTTTGGGCGGCCCGAACAGAGAGGCGTCACTTACCGTGTTCCGCCACGAGTTTGGGCCAGGCGGCATCAGCTTTTTTCAATGCGCCCTGGGGATCTTTGTTGAACATCTTCTGCACATCGGCGCTGTAGTTCAGCACGAGGCGGTCGTTGACCACCTGCCACGTCGAGATGTCCACTGGCAGCAACACCCCCAGACTTGCGCCCACGGCGCAATAACCACCGTAGGCCGGAGCGTAGTGATCCGGGTTGGTTTGGAAGGCATCGCGGTTATTCTTCGAGGCGAAGAAGTAGGTCGCGCCCTTGTGCGTGGCGGTGATTTTGAAGTCGCCCTTCACCGGCTTCTGTTCGGTGAAAAAGGCGACCGGGTCGTAGCCGTCGAGGGCGTGGCCGACGGCGCGATCAATGTTGAGCAGTTCGCCGGCAAAGGTCAGCGAGGCGGTAAGTGCCAGCGCGGCCAGGGTGGATAGGATGCGTTTCATAGTTTTGTTCTTGTTGGTTTGTTGTTCGTCGTTTGTTTGTTTGTTTGTGATTCGTGGTTCAGTGACCACAGCCGCAGCCGGCGGTGCTGCACGCTTCGGCAGGAACTGCGGGTTCACCGGGTCTCACTTCAGGAAAATCCACCACCGTGCGGGCGACGTGATTGATGTAGTTGGTGAAGATGTTGAACGCCACGTTGGCGGTGGTTTCCACAATCTCGCCGTCGGTGAGACCGGCGTTGCGGGCCGCCTTGAGAGCGTCGTCGCTGATTTCGCCGCGCTGGACGAGTATGCTCAGGGCGAGTTTCAGGATCGCATCCGTCTTGTCGGAAGCAGCGTTCGTTTGCCGGGCATCGGCGATGTCTTTGTCGGTCAGTCCCACCTTGCCCCCAATGAAGGTGTGCGCGCTCAGGCAATAGCCGCAGAGGTTGCCTTCCGCGACGGCGAGCGCGATTTGTTCGCGGACCTTCGCGTTGAGCGTGCCGCCAGCGAGCGCGCCGGAGAAGTTGAGATAGCCTTCGAGCGCGGCGGGGGAATTTGCCAGGACGCGGGTGAGGTTGGGGACGATGCCGAGTTTGGATTGCACGGCGTCGAGAAGTTGCTTGGCTTTTCCAGTAGCCTGCGCAGGGTCGAGTTGAGTGATGCGATTCATGTTCGTTCTTTCGATCTTTTGGTTTTAATTCGTTTGTTCATCCGCAATTCGCGGTTATAGCACTCCTTAATCACTCATCGTGCCAGGGATGAAAGTGTGTGTAAGATATTGCAAATACGCAGCATGAAGCAGCATTGCCAAACCATGACGCGCTACGAACAGTCGTAGATTACGAACTATCGTTGCAAATCACACCGAAGTTTCGTAGTCTTCCCGCGTGAACTGCGCGAACCTCCCTCAAGTCATGGTTTCCATGGCGCAGAACCGTTTGCTTTCCGAACTGTTGCACGCAGTGGTGCGTGGGATCGCGGAATGCCCAAACCTCGTCCTCGCGCGCATCTGGCTGATCGAGCCGGGCGACATCTGTGAAACGTGCCGCTTCCGCCCGGAGTGCCCGGACCAGACGCGCTGCCTGCATCTTGTCGCGAGCGCGGGCAATCCCGGCGATGGCAAAAGCGACTACACCCAGCTCGATGGCGGCTTCCGGCGTTTTCCTCTCGGCGTGCGAAAAATCGGACGCGTCGGCAACTCGGGTGAACCATTGCTGATTCCCGGTGTGCGCGGCGACGAAGAGTGGATTGCCGAACCCGGGTGGATAAAACGTGAGCAAGTGAAGACGTTCGCCGCACAACCGCTCACCTTCCGTGGCGAAGTGCTGGGCGTGCTGGCCCTGTTTGACACCGGACTGCTGGACGAAGAGGATTTCCAATGGTTGCGCGTCTTCGCTGACCACGCGGCGGTGAGCATCGCCAACGCGCGGGCCTTCGAGGAAATTGAATTTCTGAAGGCGCGTTTGGAGGAGGAGAACACTTACCTGCGCGAGGAAGTGACTTCCGCGCTGGGCGTCGGCGACATCATCGGCAACAGCCCCGGCCTGCGGAAAGTGATGCAGCAAATCCAGCTCGTTGCCGCCACCGAAGCCACCGTGCTGGTGACCGGCGAGAGCGGCACGGGCAAGGAACTCGTGGCCCGCGCCATTCACGAGCACAGTCCGCGCAAAGACCGCGCGCTGATCAAAATCAACTGTGGCGCTGTGCCCGAAGCGTTATTCGAGAGCGAATTCTTCGGCCATGTGAAAGGCTCGTTCACCGGCGCGCTCAAGGACAAGCCGGGCCGTTTCGAAATTGCAGATGGCGGCACGCTGTTTCTGGATGAAATCGGCGAAGTCCCCCTCGCGATGCAGGCGAAGCTGCTGCGCGTGTTGCAGGAACAGGAAATCGAACGCGTCGGCGACACGCGCACGCGCAAAATCAGCGTCCGCATCATCGCTGCGACCAACCGCGACTTGAAGAAGGAGGTCGAAGCCGGCCGCTTTCGTCAGGACTTGTTCTACCGGTTGAGCGTTTTCCCGATTGAAATCCCTTCCCTGCGCGAGCGCCGCGATGACATTCCGCCCCTGGCGGCACATTTCGTGAAACAATGCGCCCTCCGGATGAATCGCCCTACCCCGCGAGTTACGCAGGGAACGATGGCTCAACTGACCGCCCACAACTGGCCCGGCAACGTCCGTGAACTCCAGAATGCCGTCGAGCGCGCGGTGATTCTTTCGCAAGGCGGACCGTTGCGCTTCGAACTCACCGCATCAGCAGCAGTTGAATCCACGTCTGCCAAATCCCGGCCGTCCGAAATGCCCAAGCTCCTGACGCGCGACGATCTTAAACGCCATGAGCGGGAAAGCATTGTCGCCGCCTTGAAGCAAACGGGTGGCAAAATCTTCGGAGCGGATGGTGCGGCGGATCTGTTGGGGATGAAGCCGACGACACTTGCTTCACGCATCAAGACGCTCGGGCTAAAGCGAAGAGGCGCGACATGAAGGCCTCATCAAACCGCAGCCTTCCGCGCATTCCGACTGCTCCTCGTTCAATTCAAAAGGGCAGCTCGCTCGGCGATTTGCTCGACCGGGAAGCCATCGAATGTCTCGCACACAACATCACGCTTGTGCGTTCTGATTTTGACGGCGATGCGTTCCAGCGTTCGGCTTTGAACGGCTTAAAGCCTCTGGCCATACTTCAGCGCGGTCAACACCTGGCGCACGTGCTCCGCGAACATCTGCCAGGGCGATACGCCGACGTGGTTGGGATTTTGATTCGCTCACTGACGCCGCCACTGACGCGCACGGATGACTTGGGTTTGCCGAGATCGGAAGCGGAGTTCTCCACCGAAGTAACCTGACCTGGGAAACACTGTTGACACAGATTGCAAGATGGTCAACACTCATTACAGAATGACCGTTCTGAAACAATGAGTCCGCGAAGAAAAGAATTCTCGAAAGAGGTTGCTTTGGAGCGCGCCGTTGACGCCTTCTGGGAAAACGGCTTTCACGGCGCGTCCATGGAAGACCTCGTCAAGCGGACAGGTGTAAACCGTTTCAGCCTCTACGGCATGTTCGGGGATAAGCGGGGGCTTTTCGAGGAAGCATGTCGAAGCTACGCGGCTAAGATGTTTGAGACGCGAGTCAGTCTGATGGAGGGAAAAGATTCTGCGATGGACAGCATCTTGGCGTTTTTCGAAAGCGCAGTCGGGGCAAGCCAAGGGCCGGGTAAAGAGAAAGGCTGTCTGATGACCAACAGCATCGTTGAACTCGCACTGCACGACAAGGCGTTCAAGAAGATGGCAGAGTCTTTTTTGGCCCGGCTTGAAGCAGCCTTCCGAAATGCCTTGGGAAACGCCCGGAAGCGCGGTGAAATCCACCCGGATTCCCAGGTTGACGAACTCGCGGCTCATCTCACCTGCCTGACGCAGGGCCTCGGCGTGCTCGTCAGGTCGGGAAAGCCAGCTTCAGAACTGAAATCCGTTATCAAAAGCGCCTTGGAAAGAATGAAATAAAAAATTTTGCCCCGTTACAGAACGTTCGTTCTGTAATAAGGCAAACGAAAAGAACCAAAACAAAAGCAGAGCCAAC
Organism: uncultured Verrucomicrobiota bacterium; assembly: GCA_964389025.1. Taxonomy (GTDB): domain Bacteria; phylum Verrucomicrobiota; class Verrucomicrobiia; order Limisphaerales; family CAYMCQ01; genus CAYMCQ01. The sequence goes on along the minus strand of CAYMCQ010000001.1, from coordinate 109,847 downwards.
ACATGAACACCACAAACAAACATCGGTCAGCAACCGTTACCTCGATCCAGTCAATAATCCTCAGCCTCCTTTCCATTATGCCTCTTTCACAATCCGCAACCGCAGCTCCATCCGAAACACAATCCGTCACTATCGAAATCAAACTAGGCAAAGTTTATGAAATTGCCGCCCTTTGGGTGAAACCCGAAAAGAGGGAGGAACTCCAAAGCTACTTCCAACAGGCGATGCCGATCGCCATGAAGCACGGCGCACGTCCGCTCGCGGGTTTCAAGCTGGCTCGCGCCTCCATCGGTGATTTTAACCCGACGCAACTTGGATTGGCAGAATGGCCGAGCGAAGAAGCGTTCGCGGGATTTCTAAACGACCCGGAAGCGAAAGCGCTTTTCCCTCTCCGCGACGGAGCGTTGGAAAAGATGTCGGTCTCCCACACGACCACGATTCCACCCGGCAGCTACACGTTCAACGACGGCAAGATATACGAGTTCGCCTTTCTTTGGGTGAAGGAAGGCAAGGGCGATCAATTGCAGAAATACTTCCAGGTTGTGAAGCCCCTCGCTCACTCGAAGCACGGTTGTTCGAGCGTCTGCGGCATGCAGGGGCTCGCGCCGAAAGCAGGTTCACTCGACGCCCACATGGTTGGGATCACCGAATGGGATAGCCTTCAGCAGTTCGACGGATTCATCAAAGACCCTGAAGCGGCCAGTCACTTTCCTGAGCGCGACGGCGCTTTGGCCAAGTTGCAGGTGAGTCACTTCACTGTGTCACTGCCGCCAAAGAAATGAAAACCAAGCCGCTTGACCAATTCCAAGCGAAGTTCGGGGGCTTCCGACAGGAAGCCTTCGCCTTCCTTCGCGAACTCGGTCGTCACAACAACAAGCCGTGGTTCGACGCGCACAAACAGGAGTTCAAGACGCTGGTCGAAGCGCCGGCTCACGCGTTCGCCGCCGAAGTGTGCCGGTGCTTGAGCGCAACCTATTCGGACATTCCGCGCATCAATGCCAAGGTGTTCCGAATCTATCGGGACGTGCGTTTTTCGCACGACAAGTCGCCTTACAAAACACATGTCGGCATCCGCTTCTGCGAGGATGTTTCGCGCGGATGTGCCGCGCCGTTCTTCTACGTCCATCTTGATGCTCGAAAACTCATGCTCGTGGTCGGGATAAAGGAATTCGACACGCCGACCCGCGCCCGCTTCCGCGACGCTGTGCTGGATAACGAAAAAGGAAACAAGCTTGGCAACATTGTCGCAGAGCTGAAGAAAGGCGGTCTGGCCGTCACCGGGGAGATGTCGGCGAAAGTGCCCCGAGGATTCCCGCCCGATCATGAGCGGGCTAATTTGCTTTGTTACGATGGCCTTTATGCTGAAAGCACCCAGGGGATACCCACCTTAGTGCATTCTCATGAATTTCCTGCTTACTGTGTCGGGCGCTTCGGCACGGCCAAAAAACTCTATGACTGGATGAAGCTTCTTTGCGCACAGCAAGGCCGATGAACCAAGCCGTCAAACGTGAAACGGTATCGGAACGCATTCACAAAATACAAAACGGGCTTTACAAGAAAGTTCGGTTCGCTGATATTCACCCGTATGGGTGAATATGATGATGGCCTTGACGGTGTCTTCTCCGCGCTGGCGCACCCAACGCGCCGCAAGATGCTCGCACTATTGGCTTCAAGAGAGCTGTGTGTGACTGAATTGGCCGACAGTTTTCCGGGCGCACTGAACGTTGTCTCCAAGCACGTCAAGTATCTGGAGCGCGCCGGCCTTGTGAAGCGGCGGTGCGAGGGACGTGTTCACAACCTCCAGTTGGATGCAGCTCCGCTCGCGAAGGCCGCAGAGTTTATTGAACGCTACCGCAAACGCTGGGAGCGCCAACTGGACCGGTTGGCGAATTACCTGGACGAACTAGAAGGAAAACAAAAAGGAAATGCCAAATCCAAACCCAAGCTTTGAAGCGACGCTCATCCGGCGATTCGCAAATCCGGTTTCGCTGGTTTACCAAGCGTGGACACAGCCCCAACACTTGGAGCGCTGGTTAGCTCCCGCTGACGACATCCGTATGCAGGTGGTCGAGTTCGACTTCCGCGAGGGTGGCGACTACTACTTTCGCTACACTTGGGGTGAGCAGGGCGTGTTTCCCCTGCGAGGACGTTTCCTCACGATTCAACCGGAGAAGTGTCTGATTTTCTCCTGGCTGCCGCAGCCGCCCGATCCCGATGCAGGCAAGGAGACAATGGTCTCGGTCTGGTTTCGTCCTTGTCCCGACGGCGAGACCGAAGTCGAAGTGCGGCATACACTCTTTCCTGATGAACCGATGCAAGCCCGACATCAGGAAGGCTGGACAGGCGCGCTGGACCGCCTCCGCAGGCTGTTGGCGTCGCCGCAATGGGCTTACGATAAAAACCAATCCACCCCAACGAAAGGAAAACACCCATGAGCAACATCGAAATACTGAAACGCTATTATGCAGCAATGGAAAAGCACGATTGGAACACGAAACGCAGTCTCATGTGCGATGACTTGCGTTTTCGCGGCCCGCTCATGCAGGCCAATTCGGCAGACGAACTCCTGGCGGGCATCAAGCAGTTCGACTGCGATGTCCGGTTTGAAGATGTCGAGATGATCGAGAAAGGCGACGTGGTGATGTCGTTTTTTACCTTCAACATCACAAAACCATTTCAAGGAAAATTCCGCATGGCGGAGCGGATTCAGTTCCGGCAAGGCAAACTGCAATCGTCGGAGTTGCTTTACGACGCGCGGGCTTTCCCTGAAATGAAGCCTGCTTGAGTCACGGAGCAATGAGCATGAAACAGCACATTCTTTCCACGCTGGCCTACATGGTGGCCACTTTTGCCGTTCAGGCTACGTCGCATTTTGCCGTGAATCGCGGGCACTACGCGGCTGTCTCGTTCATGCGACCCGAACCGATTTTCGCCCTCGGCATCTTCAGCATGGTGTTGCAGGGCGGGATTCTCTCGTATCTCTACGCATTGTGTGCGCGGCAATCATCTGACTGGAAAAGCGGGCTGCGGTTCGGCTTGTTGGCCGGGGTTTTCTTCGTGAGCTATCCCGCCCTCGCAGAGCCGGCCAAATACCAAGTGCCATCCGTTGGCCACTGGATGGCCGTGGAGAGCATCGTCGGCCTGATCCAATTTGCCGTGTTTGGTGTCCTTGTCGGGTGGATACATTCCCGGTTTGGAAAACCTCAAATCGTCAATCGGTAACGACGCAGCCGCTATGGCCTACGACGAATTACTCGAACAGCGCGTCCGTTTGTTCTTCGACGCGAAGCGAATCAAGCATGAGTCCAAGCGCATGATGGGCGGGCTGTGTTTCATGGTGAAGGGCAAGATGTGCGTGGGCGTCGAGAAGAACCGGCTGATGGCGCGCATCGGCCCGGAGGCTTACGAGGACGCGCTCACACGAAAGGGATGCCGCCCAATGGACTTCACCGGTCGTCCGATGCGGGGATTCGTCTTCGTGGAGCTTGAAGGGTTGAAGTCGGACAAGGACCTAGCGTTCTGGCTGGAACTGGCGCTGGCCTACAACCCGACCGCAAAGAAATCGGCGCGGAAGAAAAGCTGAGTTGTGTCTCGCTACTTCGCCTCGTCCGCTAACGCTTTTTCGAGTTTCGCCTTGGCTGCGGGCGAGAGGGATTTCTCGACGACGTTCGCTTCGGGATCGGCGTAGTGACCGACGCCCTCGCGCAACAGGTGCAACTGCTTTTCGTAACGGTGGCAGAATCCACACATACTCACATGCAGCCGGATGGACAGGCGTTTTCGCAACGGGAGATTGCGATCCATGCCATCGGAAATGAGTTGGGAGATGTCCCGGCACGATGGCATCACGCGGACCATGAGGCGCATCATCGCGTAATTGGCTTTCTGGAGAGGATTCAAAGACATGGCGATTTGTCTCCGGTCAGTGTTTCAGCCAGTTTTGCTCCAGACAGAGCCGCAGTTGCATCCGCGCCCGATGCAACAACACCCAAAAATTTGAGGGACTGACGCCCAATAATTCCTGGATGCGGTCGGAATCGGTCGCTTCCATCTCGCGCATCACAAAGGCATCCGCACAGCGCGGCGGCAGTTTGGAAATGCACAGCTTGAGGGCCGCCATGAATTCCTTGCGTTGCATCAGGCCAGCGGCATCCGCGCCCCAATCCGTTGGGCCGGACTCCGGCTCGTGTTTCCACAGGCCGAGGTCATCGAAGCGACCCTCCAGTTCTTCGGGCATTGAATCGTCCGCGTTGACGGTGCGCTCGCGGGCTTGGCGGCGAAAGTGATCAAGCACCTTGTGCTTGAGAATCCCGGTCAGCCAACTGCGCTCGGTGGATTGGCCGGAGAAGCGCTCCTTGCCTTGAAATGCCGCCAGCAAAGTGTCCTGCACGAGGTCTTCCGCGACGGTTTCATTGCGGACGCGAATGAGCGCGTAGCGGAAAAGATAGTTGCCGTGCTCCTCAACCCAGGTCTTGGGGTCGGACAAGCGTGAGGCGGGAGGGGACACGGCTCGTCGTGCCGTTTCCCGTGGCGAGGTCGCCGCCGTCAGTTCTTCGCTCATCGCTCGAAATAATAGGGCTGCGGTGCGAAACTGGAAAGCCGTTTCACGGGCGGCGATGGCTTGTGCAAATGTCGGCACTCACAGGTGAGAGACGCCAGTTCGCGAGATATTGCGGTCAAGTTGACGCTCTGCGCCGTCACCTGTTGGTTTGGCCCGGTTGGTGGCCAACCCGGGGCAAGCCCATTCAACTTTCCGGCGCGTGAACAGCATCAGTTCCTCAAGGTTGCCACAAGCTTTGATTTCGTCGGACTCGATCAGCAACTCCAGGCCGTTGCCTTGGTCCACCAACACGGCGGGCAGGCGGATGTCCCGCTGCGGATAAGCGGCGCGAAACTCCTGACGGTAATAAAATACCAACGAACATCCGAGCGATTCGAGAAAGTGTTTCCACTCCCGGTGCATTCCCCGAACGCTATACGTATAGAGGCAGAGCGAACATTCATACGTTGCGGGTGAAAAAATCCGGTGGGCCGTGGCTGCGATGGCGTTGAAGAGGCCGTCATCAGCATTGTAAACGAACACGAGCTTTGGCGGCGGATTCATGGGAAGCGCTGGTGGGGGTGGCGGACTTCAGCTTTCGTCTTCCATTACCTGGCGTTCACTGCACCAGAATCTCGCAATTGCATGAGCCGAAAGGATTGTCCGCGTGACGGCAGGCGGTCGGGTCGTCCACCCAAAGGCCGTCCACGACGAAGCGGTATTGATGCGGTCCGGGCGTGAGCGGCACGCGCGCCCGCCATTGACCGGGAGATTCTTTGCGCAGGGGCAGGCTGTTGGTCGCCCACTCGTTGAAGTCGCCAGCCAGGTGGACGCTCTTTGCGGTAGGCGACTCGAAGCGAAATTCGACTTCGCGCAAACTTTTGGCGGCGGATGGTTTGGTTGTCCGGTGAGTGCGATGGTTATTTGGCATGTTGAATTTTGACGTTTTTGTTCACGGTCGAGGCGTCGCCCGGCAGCTCTCGCTGCGCGTGTCCGCCCCTCATTGTTAAGAGCGACCAATACGTAGCGATATTCCGGGGAGTTCTGAAGCTGCTTGAGGGGGTCAGTTGCGGTGGGTGGAAACCCAATACCAAACGCTGCTGGTGAAGAAGTAAAGGGCGACGGCTTCGATGAGAAGCGTCAGCGCGTAGAACCAGAGCCGGTCAAAAAGTCCGTGCGGAATAATCAACAGGGCCTCGACCGCTGCAAGCAATCCGAGCGAGTAAAACGTGTAGTAGTAGCCCTCGTGAATGACCGCCCCGCCCACAAAGAACAGCGTGACGTTGAGCATGATCAGCAGCCCGGTGAAGCGCGAGAGATTCCCGTGCAACACCACATACTGCTCCGCGTATTTCCGGCAAAGGATGCCGCAGGCGTTTCTGATGCGCTCCTTCGTTTTCATCGAACTTGTTGCGGCGGGCGTTTCGCCCGCCGTCAATGTGCGCCGCCGTTGCGTTGCCGCGCGATTACGAGTTTGAGCAACGGCGACAAATCCGCTCGCACGCGCTTCGGCCAGGCATGTGGTGGCGTCAGGATCGCTTGGGACAGCGACTCGTGACACGAACACGTCTCCTCGTGCGCGATACGTGGGATGGCGTGTGCGAGGATGGCTTTGGCCTGCTCGGCGTTGCGCCGGAAATTTTCGATCACGAGGTCCACCGTGACGTGCGCTTCATTCGGCTTCCACGCGTCGTAATCCGTGACCATCGCCATCGTGGCGTAGGCAATTTCGGCTTCACGGGCGCACCGCGCCTCACCCAGATTTGTCATGCCGATAACCGCGTGGCCTGCTCGGTGATTCAGAATGGATTCGGCCTGCGTGCTGAAGGCCGGTCCTTCCATGTTCACATAAGTGCCGCCGTCGTGAATGCGGGCCTTCAGAGCACGCGCGCTGCGCATTAGCGTCCTTCGCAACTCGTCACACACAGGATGCGCAAACGCGACATGCGCCACGATGCCCCGGCCAAAGAACGTATGTTCGGCGGATTTCTTGGTGCGGTCCACAAACTGGTTCACGAACACGATGTCGCGCGGGCGATACCGGCTTTGCAGCGATCCGACGGCGCTGACGCTGACGATCCACGCCACGCCGAGCTTCTTCATCGCCCAGATGTTCGCTCGATGGTTTAACTCGCTTGGCAGAAGGTGATGACTGCGACCGTGGCGCGGCAAGAACACCACTTCGCGTCCGGCGATTTCCCCGGTGAGCAGTTCGTCGGAGGGCGGACCGAACGGCGTCTTCACGCGCATCCACTTTTGTTTCATCAGACCCTCGATTTGGTAAAGCCCGCTGCCTCCGATGATGCCGACACGCTTTGGCGGTGGCCCGGAGATGGTTGGTTTGCGTTGCGTTTGCCGTTTCAATTATGTTTCTCCAGTTGGTGTGTTGAAATCGAGCCTTGATGAAAAACCACGGACGCCGGCCCGCCGAGGAGGTGGGGATTGTTCCTATGAGGAAGCGGACCGACGCCGTGAAAAGGTGGGGTGTTGTTCAGCATGGTCGTTGTTCAAATTCGCCCTTCTTCCAGGTCGTAAACGTCGAACCACACGTAAACCGGACGGTTCTTCGGCACGACTTTGGGAATGTAGTCTTCGAGAAACTGCTGCAACTCAATCGGCATGTCACACGGACGTGTGGCGCGGAGCTTGTTGTTCCAAGCCACGATCTCGGGTCGCTCTTTAATCTTGGAATGTTGCTCAATCCAAGCGGCGATCTCCGCGTCCGTTGCGCCGGTGGCGACGAGCGCTTTGAACTCCTCGGCATGGATGCCAGTAAACCCAAGGAACTGATTATCGAGCGGACAATTGAAATGGTATTCGCCCGCCGTTTCCGCAAGGACGGCACGACACTTGTCCAGCATCCGCGCGGCGATGACGTAACCCGCGAGCGTGTCACGCGGACTGCGGGGATATTCTTTGGTGAGGTCTTTGGCGAGGAGTTTCAGGTTTGCGTTCATGGATGTCGGTTCAACGGTGTTGAGACATTCGAGTTGGATGAGTTATTCCCGATTTCGCGCATTGCCCCAACGCTGGAGAGAGTCGAAACCACGTAAGGCACGAGCGCGGTGAGGCCCATGCGAAACAGCCGGGCGGGCGGCACGTCGCCGCGCATGATCGCATCGCCATGATTGATGGCGATGAGAACCGCCCCGACCACGATGGCGTATTTGAGGGCGCGTTTGACTACCGCGGGCTGCAATGCGAGCCGGAGCGTTTGTTTCATTCAGCGTCCTGCCGCCTGCGCCGCCTTTAGAATCTCTTTAGGTTCAAGGCGCACCTTGTAGTCAGGATTGACGTGGGCGAAGCGAATCTTGCCACTCGTGTCCGCGACGAACACCGCCGGGTGCGGCAGGATATGATGGTCTTTGCCTGATGCAGCATCGAGGTTGATGCCGTAACCCTTGTATTTCTCCACGGTCTTGTCGTCCACCTTGAAGGCGATGCCAAACGCCGTCGCTGCCGCTGCGTCGCTGTCGGAGAGCAGACGATAGTGGAGCTTTTCGCGGTCGGGCGTCGCCTTCAGCTTGCTCGGCTGGTCCATGCTGATGGCGAGCAACTGCACTCCGGCCTTGTTCAAGTCGTCTTCGATCCCGGCCAGCGACTGTAATTGCCGGTTGCAAAAGGGACACCAGCCCCCGCGATAGAAAATCAGCACAGTCGGCTTTTCCGAAACCAGCTTGCGCAGACTGACTTCCTTGTCGTCCTCCGTGCGCAGCTTCACGTCGGGAATTGAATCGCCAACTTTGAGTGGCGTGGAGTTGGTTTCGGCATGTGCCAGCGCAGCGCCGAGGAGGAGAATTGAGAGGAGTCGAGTGATCATAAATCGAATAAGTCTTTGGCGTGTCATAAGCGGGTGCAAGCGTTTCAGCAAAACCTTGGCAGGAGTTGGCTCACGATTTTTGAATCTCGTAAGGCAACCGCATCGTCCCGATGGCCCACCGCATCTCGTGCCATGCTTTGAATGACCTTTGGAAAATCGCGGTCGGCCTGGAATGCAAGGATGGGAAGAAGGATTGGCGCGAGAAATTTCGGTTTCGGATCGAGTTCCCACCAGACCATGACCTCAGCGCCGCTCCCGGCAGGCGTGACTTTCCAGCCGCCAGTCATACGGCTCGCCGGGAATGGAAAGTCAGGGGCTTCCGACAAGAAACGGACGATGAAACTCTCGCCAGCTTGGAATCCAACGCACTCCTCAGCCCAACGCTTCCCTGAGCGATCCTCGCATTGCCTCACAGCACCAACGCCTGGTCCTTTGCCGCCCAATAGTTCTGAGCTTTTCAACGATGGCATGTAGCGCTGAATGTCACCGATTCGCTCAATCACTTGCCACATCGCGGCGGCGGGCGCGTTGACGCTGACAATAATGCAATGTCGATATTGAGCGTCCGCCTGTGGCTGATGCGCTCGTCCGGCGGCCCAAAGTTGCCACAAGCCAAAAGCACCCACGACAACAGCAACTCCAACGACAAGCGTGTTGCCTTCGACCGATAGACTTCGTGGAAACAACGTAAGCAAAACGGCCGTGGCGGCGACCCAAGCAAAATCTCCGGCACTCGCATACAGGGCACGCCAAGTCGCCATACGAGACCGCGTTGCTTGATGAAGGAGGTCCATCGCGAAGACCAGCAGCCCAACGGCGATAGCTTGGAGAACCAGTGGAGTATGAACGCCAAGCCAATCACCGACCAATGAAGGCAGGAAAAGCATCAATCCTGCGCTGGTGAGCGAGAAGGCAGCATTGGCGGCCAGAGCGATTCGGAGCGGTCGAGTTTGTGTTTGGTTCATGTTCATATATTTATTCTAACAGTTTTCTTTCACTTCGGACAATCAGCGCGGTTTTCGTTTCGATGTCGCCTCGCCTCGGTGGCAAAACCAACCGAGTGCCGACCAGTCTTGAAACCATTTCGTAATTTGCTTCGGTTGGAATCTTGCGGCGCTCCCGGATTCGACAGCTTTTGCAAACGCTTCTTCGAGCGACGCTCCCTGTCGCAATGCCGTCAGCAGGGCGAACTGATCGGGCCGCAACCGTTTGTAAAAAACCGAATTCCGATGGCGATGCACGGCAAGATAAATGGCCTTGGAGCGCTGAAAACTCTTCGACTTATTCGGCGAACGCTTGCGCTGATTTTCCATTGCGTTGCTGGCTTCATGGCGCAGCCCTTGACCGTGCCGCACGGCGATTAGGAAATCATCGAGTGGATAGTTGAGCCGGAGCAGCGTGAGATAGGGCTGCAATTGCAGGCGCAGCGTTTGCGGATTGGCGTCGAGCATATCGTCCGCGGTGATCGGAGTCTCGGCGGCATTATCAAACGCTTCGATATGCGCCCATTCCAACCGCGCCATGTCGAGCGCCAGTTGGTTTTCAGGAGCAACGAGTTTGGGATGTGATTCGATGAAGCGAACCAAGAATTGTCCAAGATTGCGCATGGTGAACGAGACTGACGGACACTCCGACAAATACTCCTGTGCGACGCGGGAGAATTTGCGGTCGCCCAACACGGCGCGCAAACCCGGATAATCCTCGTAAAAACAATCGAGCAGGCGAAACCAGTATTGCCGATTGTAAAGTTGCAGACGCTCAAACGAAGTCAGTCGGTCGTTGGGCTTGATGAAAGTGGCGACGACGTTCCTGGCCGGAGTGCCATCCGTCCAGCGCGGATTCATCTTGGCGGCAGGCGTCAACGGACGCATCACGGCTTTCGCCATGAGCCGCTGCAATTCGTGCAGTTCCCCGACCGTCTGGCGCTTAGACGGCGACGGATTCGGCCTGCTGGATAAATTGGTTGGCTTTGAGCGCTTCATGGTGAACCTCGTCGAATGACGGAATGTGATCGTCCCATTCCAAAAGGGTGGCCGTTTTGCCGGCGCGCTGAAGGGCGCGGGCGTAAAGTTTCCAAACCGGGTCAATCACCGGATGATCGTGAGTGTCGAGAATGTATTTGCGATACTTGGAATGGCCGGCAATGTGAATTTGCGCGACTCGTTCCGTCGGGATGCTGTTCACATAGACGAAAGGGTCAAAGTTGTGGTTGAAGGACGAGACGTAAATGTTGTTTACGTCCAGTAGAATGCCGCAATCCGCGCGCTCGACCACTTCCGTGAGAAACTCCCACTCCGTCATTTCCGAAACATGAAACTCCGCGTAGCTGCTGACATTTTCCACTGCGATCGGCACTTCCAAAAAGTCGCGGGTCTCGCGAATTTTCTGCGCGGTGACTTTGGCGGCGGCAAACGTGTAAGGCATCGGCAGGAGATCATGCGTGTAACGTCCGTCCACGCTGCCCCAGCACAGATGATCCGAAAGCCACGGTGTCTTCGTGCGTTTGACGAGCCGCTTTAGTTTTTTCAGGTGCTCGCGATTGACCCGTTCCGCCGAGCCAAAATACATCGAAACGCCGTGCTGCACGACGCGGTATTGCTCCAGAATCTTATCAAGCATTTCCAAAGGTCGTCCGCCATCGCACATGAAATTCTCCGAAATGATTTCAAACCAGTCCACCACCGGCTTTTTCTCGAAAATATGTTTGTAGTGCGGGATGCGGAGGCCGATGCCGACTCCGTAATCGGTAAATGCGTTGAAACGATTTGCGGGCATGAATTGAAACCGGGCTGGAGCGAGGACGGTTTATTTCCCCGCTCCAGCCACAGTGTTGACAAGTCGTGTCAGGAGACTTTGCAGCCGCCCTGGCCTTTGCATTCGTTCTGTCCCTTGCACGCGTGGGTCGCGGTCTTGCAACCACCCTGGCCTTTGCAGGCATTTTTTCCGGCGCAATCGTGCTTGTGCATCGAACTGCTGGATTCCATGCCAGCCTTGCCGGTCGAGCATCCGGTGACGCCGAACATCGCCCCGGTGACGAGTCCCGCCAACGCTGCGGCGGCGACTAACGATCCTGTTTTGCTTTTCATAGTTTTTCTCCCGTTTGTTTTGTTTGTTGTCGAACCTGTCCCGCCCCCATAAAGTTTTTTGTAGGGCAGGCCGTCTTATCCCGAAGCGGTCGGCGATTAAATCACCACCTGCTTCAGAAAATGGATTTGGCCCTGGTTACTTCTTTTGCCTTTGCAATCATTTGGCGTCGGCGTGGGCCGGGCAGCCGCCAACGCCAGTGACGCCACGAACAGCGAGGCGAGGACGAAATAGATGATTACTCCGATAAGAATCATGGTTCTTCATGCTTGGCCCGCAGAACCGGATCGGACGCCATACTTACGTCGCACAACAACCTCCTCCTGACTGAATCGGCGGACACTTGACCGAGCCATAGGAACAAAACACGCAACAGTCGCCCGACTTGGGCCGCAATATCGCGTGACAGCCCGGACACTCGTAAAAATGCACGCACGCATCCGTGGGCATCGCTTCCTGTTTGTGGTGGCCGCAGTGCGGGCAAGTGATGACGGATTGCAACTCAACGGGCCGACAGCATGAACCCGCCTGACGTTTGGCGATGACATTCCAGATTGAGGCCACGGCCAAGCCAGCCAATCCCGCGTAGATCAGCGCGACGTGATAGCTGACGTAGAAAGCGAAAAATGCGAGCGCCGCGCTCGTCAACCCAACGCCCAAAGGCCAAGCCTTACGATGCTGGCGAAACGCGAATGCACTGCCGACGACAGAGAGCAGGACGAAGCCCTGAATGGCGTAGTCCATGTAGCCGCGCCACGACTGCAAAGCGCCCAAGCCGAGCGACGCTCCGACCGCCGCAAGCAACGGGAAGCAGCACGGCGCGGCGGCTGCCGCGAGAAAAGCGCCGACCGCGCCGAACTTGTCCAAAACTGTCAATGCTTTTGAATTCGTCATTCCAAGCGAAAACGAAGTTTTATTTCACCGCTCCCGTGCAACTGCTGCCGCAACCAGCGGTGCAAGCCAGGCAGTGAACGCCAGTTTGAATATCCCAACCTTCGAGCCGCTCCGGCGTCACGTCCCAGAGGTAGAGTGGTTTGCCGTTGCGCACCTGCATCTTCAACATCTGGTTGAAGTCGCAATCGAACACTTCGCCCATCCAGCCGATGCTGATGGTGCTGCGACACATCAAGGCTTCGACCGTGGCCGGATTGAAGCTGTTGGCGAGCAACTCCAGATAGGCGTCCCACTGTCCGTGCTGTCGCAAGTCTTCGGCGAAGCGCGCGATGGGCTGGTTCGTGATCGCGAACAACTGGTTGAACACGATGCCGAAATCTCGTAGCAACGCCTCCTTGAAATCCGCCTCCAGTTCCGCCTGCGGGCCGGGCAGCTTTGCGCCCATTGGGTTGAACACCAGATTCAGCGGCAGTTTCGCCCCGTAGCCGACGGCGTTCAGCTTCTTCAGTGCCGAAATGCTTTTCGCGAACACGCCGTCGCCGCGTTGTGCATCCACGTTGCCCGCCGAATAACAGGGCAGCGAGGCTACGACCTCAACTTCGTGTTTCGCCAGAAAGTCCGGCAGCCAGGCGAACGCCTGCGTCTCGATGATGGTCAGGTTGTTTCGGTCAATGACGTGGCAGCCCGCTTCACGCGCCGTCTCGACGAAGTAACGGAAATGCTCGCTCAACTCCGGCGCACCACCTGTGATGTCCACGATGGCGGGCCGATACGTGCGAGTCCACTCCCCAACGCGTAACGCAATTGACTCCGGCATCATCTCCGTGCGCCACGGCGCGGCGTCCACATGGCAATGCGTGCAGGTCTGATTGCACTTGCGACCGACGTTGATTTGCAGCGTCTGGAGCTGTCCCCGACGCAGGGTCAGGCGATGTTCGGCCAGTTTGGTTTCAAAACGATTCATGTTTCCAAAGGTGAGAACGCTGGCATCACCCGGATATTCCGAAAAAGTGGCCGACATCACCGCTGGATTCAGGGCTTGGACGCGGCCTTCAGTCGTTTGGGTGAATCAAAAGAATAATTGCCGCTGCGGACCATCTCCAGCAGTTGATGGATGGAAGGGCGGTCGCCCCAGAACGTGCCGTAGTAGGCGAAGCGCGCGACGCCTTCCTTGTCCACGATTACCACCGATGGACGATTGATCCATTCCGCGTGAACGGTGAAGGCCATCGGCTGCACGCCGTATTCCGCGCCCACCGCTCCGGCGCGATCCACGAGATGAGGCCACCAGATGTTTTTCGTGTAGGAGTCCTTGAACGACGTTTTGCTGAACCAGTATTTCGGCTCAAGCTCCTTGCCCACCATGACGCGGCAGGGAAACAGGTCGTGACATTCGAGAGTGGCGACTTCGATATTCGCAGCCTCGAATTGCTGGCGCAGTTCGATCAACTCGCGGAACTCGCCGTGACAGACCGGACACCAATCGGCAAAGACCCAAATCAAAACGACCGGCTTCTTCCCGCGAAAATCGGAGAGCCGCCACGCTTTGCCCTCCGTGTCGGTGAGTCGAAAATCACTTGCGGTCTTACCCACCTGCACGCGCCCGAAAGCGGATTCGTCGAGGGCCGCGTAGCTTTTGGCAAGCTCCGGCGTCGAAGTTTTTCCGTGCTCGATGGCGTAGGCGGCCAGTTCCGCCTGATGCTGCACGTCTTTGGATTTGTCGTCCTTCTGCGCGGCCTGAACCGCGACGAGCGAACTGCGCTGGCCGATTTGCCCCAGCGCGATGGCGGCTTGCGAACGAACCACCGAATCGCTGTCTTTGTTGAGTGTGGTTTCCAGCGCGGCAACCGCATTGGTGGCGCGGATAATTCCCAAGACCATCGCCGCGACGTGGCGGACGTGCGCGTTCTTGTCTTCCAACGCCGTGACGAGCGCTGGTGTGGCGGGCAAACTCAGGCGCACGAGATCGCGCACGGCGAGCGTCCGCACCCGCCAATCCTGATCGTCGAGGCTGGCCACGCCGTGCTTGTCCAATTGGCGGTCGAACGTGAAACCGTCGCGAATCGGATGGAAGTCATGCGCGCTGACCCGCGCGAGAATTTGTTTGGTTATCACGTCTGTCTGTTCCTCCGCGAAAGCGCCGCCAACGGCGACCAACAGGACGAGCGCGAACAAAGCTGTTCTGCCGAGGTTGCGTCCGGCCGTGGCGACCTCCGTTCCATTGAAAGAGTTCGATGATTTCATAGCGTTGCTCCCATCAGAATCAGGTGGCGGAAGCGAACCGGACCAGATTGATTTTCCAACCGCCAGCCGCTGCTACTCGTAGCTGCTGCCGGCGACGTGCCGGAAATAGACGGCGACAATGGCGGTCAGAATCAGCGCAATGGCCACGACCGTGAGCAGCGGAATTCGCCTCGGCTTCCGGTAAGCCATGCCGCTGATCGAAGCCAGCCCGAGCCAGCAAACCAGTTTGACGATGACCCACCACGGAAAACCAACCTTCATCGTGGCCACCAAACCGAATCCGCCAATCAACATCAGGACCGCGAAGATGCCGGTGACGCACAGGGTCTTCATCTTGTTCTTCGGGTCTGGATTCGCGAACGCCTGAAACAGGAAGGCGGTCAGCAGAACCATCGAAGCCACATGCAGGACTTGGTAAATTTGTAATTTCATTGCTGCAAATCAGATGCACTCTGTCTCCTTGGGTTATTCAGACCAATCGAACCAACCAATAAGCCGCGCCCGAGAGCAGAGCCGCGCAGGGCAGCGTGACAACCCACGAGGCGAGCACGCCGAGCACTGGTTTCCATTTTGTCTGACCCGTTACGATGCCCATGCCGAGCAACGAGCCGACGCTCACGTGCGTTGTGCTGACGGGCAGTCCGTGGAAGCTCGCCGTCGTGACCAGCAAGGCAGTAGAAATGTTGGCAGCGAAACCCTGGCCTGTGTTCATGCCGGTGATTTTGTGGCTCATCGTATCGGCCACACGCCGCGCGTTCAGCAGACCGCCAACGCCAATGGCAATGGCCACGGCGACAAGCCCCCAGCGAATATCGAAGGCGGAGGCCACGAGCAATAGCGCGGCAATTTTCGGCGTGTCGTTCAACCCGCGCGCGAAGCTTACCGCTCCGGCACTCATGAAATGCAGTGTGTCGAGCAAGCGCCCGGCGTTCATTCCCAGCACTGAGCCGGAGTAGCGTTGGGCGCACGCGGATGGATTGTCCACCGCGACGGAGATTGTCGGCAAAGTCTGCGCCGCGAAAACGCCATTGGGCTGCGGCAGCGGCAACACCAGTTGCTCGACCCCGGCGCAGACACACATCTCCTTCGTCACGCCGAGTCGCAGCCGGGCGAAACGGAAAACGACATAGATCGCTCCACCGGTGGCGACGGCCAGCAACGGGCTAAGGACCAGTGGCATGATAAAAGCCTTCCCGAGCATGGCGAAGTTGACCCCACCGCTCGCGGCGACCAGACCCGCGCCAACCAATGCGCCCGTCAGTCCGTGCGTGGTGGAAATCGGGAAGCCGAGCAACGTGGCGAGAATCACCGTTGCCCCCGCGCCGAAAGCGACGGCCAGAACGAATTGCGGCGACGCGATGAGCGCGTCCGGCACGAGACCTTTGCCGGAAAATTTCTTGAGCAAGGTCTGCGCGAGAAAAAGCGCCGCGACACTGCCCGCGAGCGTGGCAACCGTGGCCCAGGAAATGGCTGTGCGGTAGCCGCAGGTGCGACTTCCAAACAAACTTGCCACGCCTTTGAAGTTGTCGTTCGCGCCGTTCGAGTAAGCGAGAAAGCAGACAGCCAAGAAAATGAGCGTGACCAACATCAGCAACAGCCTCCGTTGCCGCCGTCGCGGCATTGGCTCGCTTCAGTAGTGGCGTGGTAATCGTGGCCCTTGGTTTCCTTGGGATGCCGCACGCGCATTGCGCCACAGGCGTAGGGCTTTGCTTCGGCGGGCGGAATTTCCTTCACCGGCTCGATAAACGCGAAGTGCTGGCGATACGGCTCTTTTCCGTAAAGCTGATAGGTCTTGTCGCACACCGCGTAGCGAACACCGCGTTCCATCCGATGACCGTCGTCGTCGAGCACTTCTTTGAATGGTCCGAGATAAATCACGGACTGATTGCGCTCGAAGCACGGGCCTTGCTTGCCTTTGAATGCCTGGACGGTAACGGAACGGAACTCGATGCCTTCGACGGTGCGCCACGGCTGCTCATCGCGCTTGAGGATCTGGATGCCGTAAAAACCGGCCTCGGCGAAAGCCTTGAGGAAACCTTCCTCGGTGAGCGCGCCGCTGATGCAACCGCTCCAAAGTTCGGGGTTGCTCTGCATACTCACGGGCACTTCCTCGTCGGCCACGATGTCCGAAATAACGGCCCGACCGCCTTTGCGGAGGACGCGAAAGATTTCATCGAACAACTGCCGCTTCGAGCGCGGCTCGACAAGATTCAACACGCAGTTCGAGACAACAACGTCAACCGAATCACTGGCGACCAGCGGTTGCGTGATGCGAAGCTCCTCGGCCAGTTCGTCCGCCGCGAGGAAAGCTGCCGCGTTCGTGATGGGGCGTCGGATCAACTCAGCGTCGAGCTTTTCAAGATCGAGCGCCAAGTCCTGGATGCGGCCCTTGCGAAACTCGACGTTCGCGTAGCCGAGCCGTTCCGCGACGATGGGAGCATTGCGGCGCGCGACTTCGAGCATGTCGTCAGTCATGTCCACGCCGATGACGCGGCCCTTTTCACCGACGACCTGCGCGGCGATGAAACAGATCTTCCCCGTGCCGCTGCCGAGGTCGAGAACGGTTTCGCCGGGCTTCACATAGCGCGATGGATCGCCGCAGCCGTAATCCTTCTCAATGACTTCCTGCGGGATGATCTTGAGCAGGTCTTTGTTGTATTCCACCGGGCAGCACAAAGCGGCCTCGGGCGCTTTGGCGGCGGCGGTGTAGCGTTGTTTGGTGGCTGCTTCAGGGCGGACTGAGAGTGTATCGCTTTTCATGGTTCTAGGTTGGAAACATCAAAGGAGTTTCATCAGGTCAAGCTGGTTGCCGCCTTTGCTGGCAACCACGTAGGTTTTTCCGCCGCGACTCCAACTGGCAGTCATCACATCGCCGACCTGATTGAATACGGGCGACTCCGCGGGCGCATCTTTGAACGCGGCGCTATCCACCACGAGCAGGTGGGCGACCTGTTTGTTCTCAAGCTCGAAACAAACCAGCGAAACCTTGTGCCCTTTCCAGTCGAGCAGACGGCAGCCGAGGCTGGGCAGTCCATCGAGTCCAGCGGGAATAATGAGGTTGCCGTGCGACTCCTTTTGCGCCAACCAGCGCCGCACTTCCGGCAGGTCACGCGACATGAGGTCAAGCCGGTCGAGTCTGTGGCCTGCAAAGTCAGCCATCTCGTTGCGGTATTGCGCAAAGCCGGTCGTGCGGACGGGTTTCAACCAGACCGCCGTGATGGTTACGAGCAATGCCAGGCACGCGGCGGCGGCAAGCTGCCACGCGGGCATCTTCCACCAGGCAACCGGACGGACAATCTTCCGCTGCGCGAGCAACTGTGATTTCAAGTGCGCGGGCGGCTTGATGGCTGCCTGGACCTTGGTGCTGATACGGGAATCAAGCGCCTGCTCATTCGCGAACCACCGGGCCAGTTCCGGGTCGCGCTGCGCCTGCTCCAACGCCTCGCGGAATCGGGGATCGTTCGCGTCCTGCCCGCCGGGGCGATACGCTTGCAGGATCAATTTGGCTTCTTCGTTGTTCATAAACTTACGGGGCTGAATTGGACTTCCGTTCAAATGATAAAACTTTACTGACCCTCTCAACGCCGATGGAGCGGGCGACAAACCGTTCACGCAGCAACCCTTTCGCGCGTGACAGCCGCGACATCACCGTGCCGATGGGCACGTCGAGGATTTCCGCGATCTCGTCGTAGGAATGATCGTTCATGTAAAATAGCATGACAGGCGTGCGGTAATGCTCCTCCAACTCCAGCAGCGCATCCCGGATGGCGTCATTTTCCAGCACGTCCACATGGTCCGGGGTGATGACCGGCAATTCGCCCTCGACGCTGCTGATTTCAAAATGTGGCAACCGGGCGCGTCTATCCTTCCAACCGAGGAACACCCTGTAAAGCGTGGTGAACAACCAGGATTTGACCTTGGACGTATCGCGCAACTGGTTGCCCTTGGTGAGCAGGCGGCAATAAGTCTCTTGCGTCAGTTCACAGGCGTCGTCTTCGTTGCCGGCGAGACTGTAGCCAAACGCATAGAGCGCGTCGTAATAAGTCGCCACGGCCTGCTCATAATCCGCATCGTTCACAATGATAGGAAAGAGGGTGGGCGCGGTTTATTCCGGTTTTTTTTGGGCAGCGGCAAGTTGCGGGAATGGCATTGCTGCTTCGGCAATCATCGCCTCGAACACGGCGAGGTTGCGCGCGCCGACGAACCGGCGGCGCACGTTGCCCTGAGCATCCACCAGCACGGTGGTCGGGAGTTCGCCGCCGTTGTAGCGTCCGCCCACGTCATTTTTCTCGTCGAGCAGCACGGGATAGTTGACGTTGCGCGCCTTGGCAATGCGGGCAACTTTCTCGCGAACTCGCTTTAATGCGGCTGTGGTGGCTTCGTGGTCATCATGCTCGCCGTCGCTGTGCTTCTGTTCTTCCACCGCCGCGTGGCCGCCGATGTGGCCGTGACTGTCGGGGACGTAATCCAATGACACGCCGAGAATGACGAGCTTGTCGCCGTGCTTTTTCTGCAACGCCACGAGGGCGGGCATCTCGCCGACGCAGGCAGTGCACCAGGTGGTCCAAAAATTCATGAGCACCACCTTGCCGCGAAAATCTGAAAGCCGGACGGGCTTCCCTTCCAGAGTGTGAAGCTGGAAATCCGCCGCCGGCACGGGCCTGCGGGCGGCGTAGGCTTCAGCGGGGACTTGTAGTTTTACCAGCGGAAACTCTTTTTGATGCTCGGCCCACCATGTTTTGGCCTTCTCTGCAGCGGCTTTAGTTTTGGCGATGCCTTCGGATTGAAATTCCTGCAAGCCGCTGGTTTTGTCTTCGACCTGGACGGTGTCGGTCAGCTTCGCGCCGAATTTTTGGCCGCTCCAATTTTCCAGGAGCTTCAAGCCCATCCCAAGCACGGCGATGTCGGGATCGTCCAGAAGCGCAGCGGCGAACGGAACGCCCACATCGGCACTGGCCTGTTTGAGATGACTCAAGCCCAGCAAGCGAATCTGCTGATCGGGGTCTTTGAGTTGTTCGGCGGCGAGCGCCGTCAGCGCGGGGTGTTTGCGCTCGCGTAAAATACCGAGTGCTGACTCGCGCACGTTCATGTCCGGGTCAAGCGCAGCGGTGAGCAGAATAGATTCAAACTCGGGCGGCAACTGTTGCGGCATTGGATTGATTCGTGAAAGGTTGCGAATCGCCACTTCACGGTGAACAATCTTCCCGGAGTTCCACGCCGTAAGCAGCGCGGTGCGCGGATCGGCTGCCTGCTCAATCATGTCCGAGACAACTTCCGGCGTGGGGGCGTCGTTGGCGAGCGTCGCCCTCTCGCGGATTTTGTCCTGCAACGGCGCGCGAAACAGCCAGACTCCGGCGATCAGGATCACGCCCACGCCGAGAATGAGCATGCGTGGGCGCTTGGATTGTGCTCGTGGCGCGGAGTTCGCCCCGCAGCTGCAATTACAGCCCTTTGATTCGGAAGAATTCATTGGTGATGGAGGATTTCGGAATGGTGATCTGAAACTGGTTCGATGCGGTGTTGGACACAGTTAGGTTGGATTCAGTCCACGCCACATCTGGAGACAAACTCGCGCGGGTTTCCAAGCGATGGGCGCTGGCCGACAACGGAGAGGAGAATTCCAGGACAAACGCCGAACCGGTGTCCGTGAGGCGGAGAATCTGGATTTGCACGGGGCTGAAGTTGCCGAAATTGGGCGTGCCGCTGAACCAGTTGGTGGTGCGCGTGGCTTCGACGGTCACGGGTTGCAGCGATTGACCGGCTGCCGGTGCGGGCACAAACGCGCTCGCGCTGGGCCAAAGTCCCACGGCTGCGGCTAGCGCGGTGCGGCCCACGTTGGCCGCCGGGCCGTATTTCATTCCGGTGATGATGGAGGAAGCGAAGGTGAAATTGCCGTCGCGATACAACCAGATGTCGCTGTCGGTGGTGTTCAGGCCCGCCACGACAAACACCTTCGATTCGCCCGCGCCAAACGTGGTGTTGGCCGGAATCACCGTGAAGTAATTGAAGCGATGGCAGAATGGCAGGCTGGAGGTCGTCGTGAATTGCGGCGCGCCGATGTGCGTGACCTCGACCTGTCCCGTGGCAGGGTTAACTTCGGTGATGCGCAGGTCGTTTATGCCCGCTTGCACGGTGGCGGCAAACTGCACTGCCAGCGTCAGCGCGGTCGTGCCGCGAAGCGCGCGGATTGCGAGCAGCCGTTTCATTTTGGCTGCCACAACCCGGTTTGCGGATAGAACGCCTGCCAGGCGAACCAATAAACTTTCACCGAAGGAAGAACTTCGCCGCTCTCCACTCGCCTGACCTCCGCCAGTTGGGTGGCGGGGTGGAAGGTGATTTCGAGAGCGGCAGAATTGATTTCATCGCGCACGGTCTGGCCGGGCGGCAGGGACTTCAGCGGATACGCGCGGGCCACGCCGTCCACAATGACGCCCACGACCCAATCTTTCTTGGGTAACTCGTTGCGGTGCGTCGGCACGGGAAACATGGTATCTGGGCTTTGTTCATAACTGGCGTAGGCACTGCCGGAATAGTTGCGTTGCGAGCCGGTCTGCGTCGAGAGCACTTCGCCCTGCGGATATTTCTCCTTCCACGCCGCCCACGTCAGATGTTCGCTCGCCAGCCATTCCAGTTCGGTGTTCACCTGTGGGCCGGAAACAGCTTTCATCGCGAGTTGCGACCAGAGCGAATCCGATTGGCGGTCATACATCAGCACGTCGCTGTTGTGCAGCAGACCGGAGACGCCAAATGCGAGCGTGCGCTCGCCGATTTGCCGGTTGAACACCATCGCCGTGCCGCATAACGGGCAATACGTCACGGCGATGGGTTGTCCAGCCAGATCGTCGTTCACAATTTCGTGCCACACAAGAATCCGCAGCGGATAGGCGCGCGTCCGGTCGCCGACAGTCACACTGACGACGAGATCGTCCAGTTGCATAAAGTTCGCGGCGCTGGGACGGATGAACTTCGGCTTGTCAATGGAGGGAATGCCATCGCGACCTGGCCCGCCGGAAAGGATTTCGCTCGTTGGAATCGTTGCGTCCGACACGTTGAAGCCGTTGAACGCGCCACGCGATTGCGGTGCGGCGACAGCGGAATCAGCAACGAAGCCCGCGACCAACAATGCCATTCCGCTCCGAATCGGGTCGCGGAAAAACCAAGTCAGGACAGTGACGAGCACCAGTGGGACAACGAGTTTGGGACGGATTTGTTTCATGGCAGTGTGAAGTTGAAATGTGTGGCTCAGCTATTGAGGGAGAATTTCAAAGTCGAGTTGGTTGATGATGGTTTGGAAGGAAGATTTCGTGTCGTCGCCATCGGCGCTGATCCAGATCGCGCAAACTTCCGCCGGCGGATTGAAGACTCGGACAAAATCAAAACTGCCGTCCGACCGAGGTGCGGCGACAACTTCTTCTTCGAGCAACTTGCTCATGGGATGCTGCCGCGTGCGGCCAATCTCGGAACGGTCCACGCCGAGATTCAGGAAATGCACCTTCGTGATACCGCGTCCGGCGGGCGCAAGATCGAAAAGCGCCTTCACCCAACCCGTAGCCGCCTGACGCTCGCGCGCGGTGAGCGTTGTTGACCCCGGCTCAACCAATCCAACGCGCAGCGAGTAGTCGTCGTAACCCTTCTTGCCCTGCTTCGCCGGTGTGACTTCGATGCTGCCAACGATGCGGCCCTTGACGTGGATGGAGTTCACGCGCACTGCCTGGGGCAACGGGCAGAACAACGGCATTGCGGAGCGGCGCACGGATATTTCCAAGCCTGACTCGGTGAATCGCAACGTGTGTGGCGTGCGTTTCTCATACTTGAGCGCGTGCCAGCGACGTTCGTTGTTCAACGGCACGCGCAGAGTCTGTGTGGTCGTGTGCGGTGAGATTTGATTCGTGCCGGGCAGTTCGGCGTAAACCTGCGGGATTACTCCCAAGCTCGCTGCCGCTGCGAGGAGAATGAAACGGGCGCGGCTCATGGGTTCGTTGGGAGCGACGGAGTTCACAATTTCAAAAGCGGCTTGATCTCGGACTCAAATTCCGCTTTTGCAGCGTAGCCAACGTGCTTGCCAACAATTTGCCCGTTGCGGTCAATGATGAACGTCGTCGGGATGCCTTCGACGCCGCCAAACGCGTTGACGATTGTTTCATCGCCGAGCACGACGGGATAATTGATTCCCATTTTGTCCATGAACGACTTCACCACAGACGCGCCGTCCTGGTCCAAGGACACGCCGACCACGACCAATCCTTTGTCCGCATACTCCTTTTGCAGTTCGATGAAACCCGGAATCTCCATGCGGCACGGCCCGCACCACGTCGCCCAAAAGTCGAGAATCACGACCTTGCCAGCGAAGTCGGAAGATTTCACCGGCTTGCCGTCCAGGCCCTTGAGTTCCCACGCCGGGCTGGGCGTTGGCTGCGCGGAAGCAATCGTTGCTTCGCTTGGCGAAGTGGATGGTTTGCGCGCGGCGGTCAATGCGAGCACCGCCGCCGCAGCGGCAATGAACAGTCCGGCGAGAATGAGCGGTTTGTTTTTCATCAATGCGAGTTCTTGCAGTTGGGAGCGCTCAGACCCGCCGGTTATTCCACTCATACAAACGCGGCCTTTGAAAATTCGCTGAGAGTCTCACTCGTCGGACGGCGCAAGTTGTGCGTGGCGGAATGTTCCTGGCTGCGACGCGCCCATGCCAGTGCGGGTGGTTCTGCATGACGGTTACGGTCCAACGCACAGCCGCTTTGAATTTTATTTGAATGACGATTGGCATAATTTCGCGGCGCTACCGTTGAGTCCAAGCTGATGCGCGTCTGCATTTGCTTGCAGGTAAGACACACGGCGGAGCGGGTGTATTCCACTTCCAGCGAAAAGCACCCGGCAGACAATCTCTTGGAATACTATTGCCTCCCCAACTTTCTCAATTAGCGAAACGACCGCGCCTGCCGCCGATGAAGGTGTGCGACGACGGTTTAACACGACTCCATAAGCACATGAAAAAGATACGAAGCATCCTTGGTCTGACCGCTGGCGCGTTGCTGGCAGTCGCTGCAACCGGCTGTGACTCGTCGGATTCTGGTGGCGGCGGTGGCAATCCGGGCGGCGGCTCTGGCTCAAAAGTGAGCGGCTACCCTCAACCAGCACCGGCTGGCGAATCGTTGGCAGGCGGCTCTGGCACTAAACCCAGCCAACCATCCAGCGATTCAAAAACGAATGCCCCGTCCAGTGGCTCGGGCACAAAGACCAACCCTCCGTCGGGCGGCTCTGGCTCGAAAGGGGTATAACCTCCGACATCGAAGCTTCCCCACATTTCGAGAAGCAGCTTGAACGAGATTCCGACTTCGCCCAGGCGTTGCCGGGCGAATGGCCGACTCCCATTGCTCGTCGCGATGGGAATTACGCAGCTTCTTCTTTGGATCGCCGTGGCGGCAGCGGCGGAGCAATTCGATCCCGGCGGTGACTTTGGGCGACGACCGTTCTTGCTGGTCGTGGGATTGCTCTCCGCCAGCTTCCTCCTCTATCTCGCGAGCCTCGCGCTGGTTTGGAAAGCGCCGGACAATCAGCGCACCGATCGTCTTCGATGGCGGGCAGTCTTGCTTTTTGCTCTGTTGTTCCGCGTGGCGCTCCTCTGGTCGCAGCCGATTCAGGAACTCGACCTCTACCGCTACTTGTGGGACGGACGCGTGTTGGCGGCGGGAATCAACCCCTATCGCTACAGTCCAGCGCAGGTCGAGGCGGCGCGCGACGCTGACGCTGCCAATGTTGAACTCAAACAACTCAATCAACTTCTGCAACGCTCGCCGGAGGTCGCGAAGATTTTCTCGCACATTGATCACCGGAGCGTGCCGACGATTTATCCCCCGTTGAGCGAGGCGGTGTTTGCGGCAACTGCGCTGGTGACGCCGGAACGAGCGTCCGTTCGCGCGCAAGTCGGCGTGCTCAAGGGAGTGTTGCTGCTGTTCGATCTCGCGACGATCGGACTCGTCATAGGATTGTTGCGTAATCTTGGTCAACCGCCCGCGCGGGCGCTCGCTTACGCGTGGTGTCCACTCGTGTTGAAAGAATTCGCCAACACGGGTCATCTGGACAGCATCGCGGTTTGCCTCACCGTCACCATATTTTGGCTGCTGACGTTGCCGCGCCGGGAAAATAATTCTGCTTCCGCAGTCAGCCAATCGCCGATGCGACCGCAGGTTCGAGACTGGCTCGCGTCAGTTATTTGGGCGGGTGCGGTGCTGGCCAAACTTTATCCGGTCGTGCTCGCGCCGGTGCTGCTTGCGTTCTGGTGGCGGCGGGTGCGATGGCGCACGAGCGGGCTATTCGCTGCGTTTGCGCTCGTTGTGCTCGGCGGCTTCGAGCTGTTGCCGCCGACTTCCCAAGTGCCCACGTCCGATGCGGTCGCTCGAACGGAACATTCGAGCTTCTCTGGCTTGAACGAATTCCTGCGTCGTTGGGAAATGAACGATCTGCTGTTCTCGGTGGTGTATGAGAACGTCCGCCTGCGTTCACTGGAACACGCCGGCCAAGCGCCGTGGTATTCCGTGTTGCCCGGCGCGTTGAGAGAGCAGTTGAGCACGTTGCTGGCGAAAAGCGTTTCCCTGACGGGCTTTGATGTTCCCGCGAATCGTCTGGCGTTTCTGTTCACGCAGGCGTTGGCGGCAGGGACGCTTTTGGTTTTATCAGGCGCGCTGGCATTACGGCGCTGGCCGGACGATCCGCGCGAGACGTTGCTGCGCCGGGCGTTCCTGTGCCTGGCGTGGCTGTGGTTTCTGAGCGCGACACAGAATCCGTGGTATTGGACGTGGGCATTGCCACTGGTGATCTTTGTTTCGCGTCCGTGGCTGCTCGTGTCCGGCTTCGCGCTGATTTACTACCTGCGCTTCTGGTTCGTTCACCAGTTTCCCAACGCGACGCTGCCCGGCGGACTCACAGGCATGAGGTTCTTCGATGAAGTCGTCGTGTGGATCGAGCATCTCCCGCCATTGCTCGCGGTGCTCTTGATGTTTTGGTATCAACGATGCAGAGGCCAACGAAACGCCGCCGCACACCCGGCCTCTGACGATCAACTCGCAGATGCAATCCGCCCTTGAAGCCAACGCAACGTCGTTTGCAAACACGTCACCTGCGATGCCCGCGCAGGTGGTCGTGGTCATTCCGGCGTTAAACGAGGAGGCCAGTTTGCCGCGCGTCATCGAGCATTTCCGTGAGCTTGGGCTGAATCGAATTCGTGTCGTGGACAATGGCAGCCATGATCGCACTGCCGAGGTTGCGAGACAATGCGGAGCGGAAGTGATTGACGAACCGAGGCGTGGTTACGGTCAGGCGTGCTGGACGGGTTGTCAGAATCTTCCGCCAGATGCAGAGTGGATGTTGTTCTGCAACGCGGACGGCAGCGACGACATCGAGCGCGTGCGGGAACTCATGCAGGCGACTGACGAAGAAGTAGAACTCGTCCTTGGCACGCGCAAAACTGGAGACAATGGCCACGACCACCTCACCTTTTCGCAGCGTTTCGGAAACAAGCTTGCAACCTCATTGATTCGACTGTTGTGGTCGGCGAACTATGCCGACCTCGGTCCATTGCGGCTCATTTCAAGACGTGCCTTCGAGCGCTTGAACATGCAAGACCGTGGCTTCGGCTGGACGGTTGAAATGCAGGTTCGGGCGGCGGAAGAAGGACTGAAAATCTGCCAAGTGCCCGTGCGCAATTTCCCGCGCAGCGCGGGAGTTTCAAAAATTTCCGGCACGGTGAAAGGAAGCATCCAGGCGGGCACGATAATTTTGTCCACCATCGCCGCACTGTGGTTGAAGCGGCCCGGTGTGCAGCGCGCGTTGGTCTGGTTTTCCGCTCTGCTGCTGATGACGGGGGCGGCGGCAATGCTCCCTTTCGGAGATTTCGCCGTTCTGGGTAGCGTGCCGCGCTTTCTGATTGGCGCGGGCGTCATGGGCGCGGGCTACACGGCGAGTTGGGCGTTGAGGCGACCGTCGCTTGGCCTCTTGTGGACCGTGGCGGTCGGCACGCGTGTCATCCTGCTGTTCATGAAACCCGGTGATGACATCTGGCGTTATCTCTGGGAAGGGCGCATCACGCTCGCTGGTTTCAATCCTTACCAGATCGCGCCGAACGCCGCCGCGCTGGAATTGCTGCGAGACACGACGGTATGGCCGCTGGTCGGCCATCCGACATTGACCGCCGTGTATCCGCCACTGACGCAAATTTGTTTCGCTCTGATCTCGTCGCTCGGTTCGGGCGTCTTTGTGTTCAAATTAGTTTTTGCTCTGGCTGACCTTGCGGTAGCCGTGCTGCTGCTGAAACGATTTGGACGCCTCGCCGCGCTGGTTTACGCCTGGAATCCATTGGTCATCTACTCTTTTGCGGGCGGTGGTCACTACGACAGTCTTTTCATGCTGCCGCTGGTTGGTGCGTTGCTCCTCGCCTCCTGCGCTTCACCAAGCAATCGAAAGTTCGCTTTGAGCTCACTGCTGCTGGGTTGCAGCATCGCAGTGAAATGGGCCTCTGGTCCGTTGGTGCTGTGGTGGGTTTGGCGGGCGTGGCGTGAACGCGGACTTTGGGCCGCGCTGTGGACGGGTATTCTGACAACGTTGCCAATGACAGTCTTGCTGTTGATGTTCTTCCCCGGAACGTCGTGGCATCAACTCGGCCCGCATGACTGGATTACCTTTTCGTGGAGCGCACCGTTGTTGCCGGGTTTGATTAAATGGCTGACGGGATTCGCGCCGCACAACCAGTTTTATCTCCTGCCCGTCCTGGTTGTTGCTGCCGCCATCGCGATGCGCGTAAAAGAACCGTGGCGGGCCACCGCGATGTTCTTCTTTTCAGTGCTGGTTCTGTCACCCGCAAATCACGGCTGGTATTTTACCTGGTTTATCGCGGCCGCGGCGTGTGTGCCTTTTCTTGGCTGGAGCGCACGCTTGGTTGGCCTCTCGGGATTCGCTTACTTTTGGGTGCTGCATGTGAACACGACTCAGGGTATATGGGGGCTGAGTCCCGCAATCTCGACGGTGCTGTGGTTGCCGTTCGTCCTGCCTGCGTTGCGCGCGGTGAAGCTGAGAAACAAGACCAATCTGTCGCTCCAAGACCAGCAGCCATTAAATAAATGAAAAGAAAACCAATGAGAATTGATGTGCGAACAGGGTTGGCAGGAGCGTTACTTCTACTCGCGACGTGGGGATGCAAACCGGCGGAGACAAAGCCCAGTCTTCCAAGTTCCACAGCGCCCGATTCGCTCATCAGCTCCACCGAACTGAAATACACCAACCGTCTGATTGAATCGAAGTCGCCTTACCTGCTCCAGCACGCGCACAATCCCGTGGACTGGTATCCGTGGGGCGAGGAGGCGTTCGCGAAGGCACGGAAGGAGAACAAGCCGATCTTTCTCTCGGTAGGTTACTCGACCTGCCATTGGTGTCACGTCATGGAACACGAGTCGTTCGAGAACCCGCAAGTCGCGCGAATTCTGAATGACAACTTTGTCTGCATCAAAGTGGATCGTGAAGAACGCCCGGACGTAGACCGCGTCTATATGACATTCGTGCAGGCGACGACCGGCGGCGGCGGCTGGCCGATGAGTGTCTGGCTGACACCGGACCTCAAACCGTTCTTCGGCGGCACTTACTATCCGCCTGCTCAATTCACGACGTTGCTGGAAAAGATTGCGGCATCATGGCAAACGGATCGCGACAAAGTCACCGCTTCCGGCGATTCGATTACCCGCCAACTGCGCCAGTTCACGGAAACGACGCGTCAGGCCAGTGTTGAGTTGGAAAAGTCGCTGCTCGACAAGACATACGACCAAATCAAATCGAGCTACGAACCGCGTTACGGTGGTTTCGGTGATGCGCCGAAATTTCCGCGCCCGGTCGCGCTGAACTTCATGCTGCGCTACCACGCCCGCACCGGGACGAAGGACGCGCTCGATATGTCCCTGTTCACACTGCGCAAGATGGCCGAAGGCGGGATACACGATCACATCGGGGGTGGATTTCACCGTTACTCCACCGACACGCGCTGGCATGTGCCGCACTTTGAGAAGATGCTTTACGACCAGGCGCAGTTGGCCTGTTCGTATCTCGACGCTTACCAGGTCACGCACGACAAGTTATACGCCGATGTGGCTCGCGACATCCTTGCTTACGTCCAGCGCGACATGACGGGCGATCAGGGGCAATTCTTTTCGGCGGAGGACGCCGACAGCCCGCTGCCAGAGAATCCCTCTGCTCATGCCGAGGGCGCGTTCTACGTTTGGGAAGAAAAGGAAATCGTCGGGGCGCTGGGCAAGGAGTCAGCCGAAATCTTCAATCACAGCTACGGCGTCGAAAAGGGAGGAAATGTGGACAACGATCCACGCGGTGAATTTCCAAAGAAGAATGTCTTGATCGTCTCCCACACCGTCGAGGAGACAGCGAAACAGTTTGGCAAGTCTCCCGAAGAAATCGGGAAGATTCTGGCGGACGCCCGGCAAAAGCTGTTCGCCATTCGCGCGAAACGCCCGCGTCCGCATCTCGACGACAAAACCATCACGGCCTGGAACGGCTTGATGATCTCGGCGTTCGCCCGCGCCTATCAGGTGCTCGACGACCCGCAATACCTGACGGCAGCGACGAAGGCTCGACAATTCGTGAAGGCGAAACTCTACGATGAGAAGACCGGCAAATTGCTCCGCCGGTATCGCGCCGGGGAAGCAGCCATCGACGGCTTTGCCGACGATTACGCCTTTCTCATCCAGGGCCTGCTCGATCTCTACGAAGCCGGCTTTGACATCAACGACCTCGCATGGGCCTTCGACTTGCAGAAAAAGCAGAACGAACTGTTTTGGGATGCGTCCGGCAGCGGCTTCTTCAGCACGACCGGGAACGACCCGAGTGTCCTGTTGCGCATGAAGGAGGATTACGACGGCGCTGAACCATCGCCCAACTCCATCGCTGCCCTGAACCTCCTGCGCCTTTCACAGATGCTCGACGATAAAACCTTCCGCGACATGGCAGAGAAGACGCTCACCGCGTTGGCGGCGCGTCTCCAGCAAGCGCCCAGCGCCATGCCGCAAATGATGGTGGCGTTGGATTTCAGCCTCTCGAAACCGAAGCAAATCGTCATCGCGGGCAAACCCAACGCCGCCGACACGCGCGCCATGCTCCGAGTCGTCCACGGAAAATTCATCCCCGCCAAAATTCTACTCCTCGCGGATGGTGCAGGCGGCCAAGCGTTCCTCGGCAAGCGACTCGAATTCATTCAGGACGTGAAACCGCTGGACGGCAAGGCGACCGCTTACGTGTGCGAAAACTACGTTTGCCACACACCTACGCCGGACCTGGGCAAGTTGGCGAGCTTGCTCGCGGCGAAGCGTCCGTAGGTGATCAACCTTGCGAATCGCATAAGACACAGGGAGAGACCTCCGCATCTTGTGCCGCTTGACGAGGCTTCGGTCTGCGGCCGGCGAGCGGGGAAACAAGACGCTTGCCACTCATCACGAGCAGCGGGAATATCATGTGCTCCAACTTGAAACGAAAGAATCAACAAAGACCCAGTCCATCGGGGCTGCCGAGCCACTTTGCAGCCCTGCGGTTCGTATGCGGATGCTTTGGGGTGGAGATGCCTGAGATGGACCGGATGCTCCAGATCATGCGGAAGCGGGAGACGAACCCTGACAAGTTTTTTCCCAAGAAGTTAAATCGCGTCATGCTAAATGACGCAGAACGCGGGACTGGTGTTTGGTGTGAGGCACTGACAACTGTTGCTCACGAAGCACTTTACGACCGGATATTGAGGCAGAACGGTCAACCACTCTTTGGTTTTACGGGCCATCTGACGGAAAGGCTCTCGTTTGCGGTTTTGCGGCTTTACGAAAAGATTTCGCCCAAACTGAATACTGATGGAGTCTCTCCAACGGATACTTTGTGGATTTTGTTTGAGGAGGTTTTTGTTCCGACCATATTTCTTGAACTCGCTTTGAATTGGCAGCGCGGATTAGGCACAGAATTTCAGATTGAAAATTGTTGGTATTTGCCGCTGGTCGAGGAACGCGCGCGCTTGAATCCAGTCTCCCGCATTCTGCGATGCTGGTTTCGAGCTGCCGGATTTCGCTACTCTCACGATTTAGGTAAAGCGTTGGACGATTCCGTTCGGCGCAAAGTGGATCGCTGGTTGAGCGGGGAATGCGTGCCGAAACTGCGCGAAGCTCACGACCTTGTGGACAAGTTCGCGGACGATGTCCGATGGCTCGATAGCCCTGACGACTGGAAGACTCGCTTCACTCTGGCGTGTGCATCAAAAAAGCTATGCGAAGCGGTGGATGTTTGCTTTCGAGCGACGCACGCTGACTCCTCGCTCAAGATTGTCGAAATGCTTCAGGAGATTCACACGGAAGGTGTGGCTGTGGATGACGGCTGGGTGCTGGCTGACAGCCACACATTTTTTGCAGCACGGTTGTTGCAGCGCCGGCTTCAGAACGGAGAGAAGTGGGACGCGGAGATCATGGCTCGTGTCCGAGATACGCAGGCTAGAAAATGCCCGACGAACCCAACTGCGGACGAAATGGAGCAGTTCCGGCGTGAGATCGAGTGGGGAATGAAACCGGGAAACTGGTTTCTTGAGTTCATCAAGCGTGAGGTCACAACTGCCAAACGAGGCACGAGTTTGCAGGAGCGCATCTTGGATGCGGGAATACACGAGTTAAACCGCATCCTGAATACAAAAAGAGGTCAGCGGGTTAGCGCCCGCCGACCTTGAGTTACCTGATTAGCTGTGGACTGTTGTTAGCAATCAAAACCAACAGTTTATTTTCCACCGGACGGAGCATTCGATCTGCCGCCACCGGAGGGCTGGCCGGGCGAGCCGCTTGGCCAACCGCCGCCGTTTCCTTGTCCTCGACCGCCTCCGCCTTGGCTGCTGCCGCTACCTTTGCCTCCACCGTTTCCGCTATTTCCACCTTTTGCCATACGAATACCTTTCTTTGATTGTTGTTTAACCAGGACCAATTCCACACGGAATCGAGTCAGTGAACACTCTAGCAGGAAAGGATTCGTGTGCTATTGCGAGCACCGGACACGGGCGTAAAATCAATTCATCGCGTCGCCATTTCTTCTTCACAATCCACAATCTCCTTTTGCCAGCACCAAGAACAAGTGGCCTATTTTTCCTCAGTTGGCGATGTGGAGCGGGCGTCGTCGAGAGGGGGATGGGGCGACGGGCAGCCCGTGCAGGTAAACCGCGCGTTGGTCACAGCGGAGCAGCAACCTTCTCTTGGACAGCCAAGAAGGTTGATTGCTGATTCGTTTCAATTCGATAGCATAGGTTGAACGTCAGGACTTGGTTATGAGCGACATCGCAAAGCAGTTCATGAATCTCGGACAAACCGTCACAGAGGACACGCCTGTGTATCGGGTGTTTTCCAAGCAGCGTTTGTTCGAGATGTTCACCGGCAAGAAGCTCACGCTGGCCGCGCCGAAATTGTGGGACGATCCATTCGAGAACTTCCTCGCCAAATGCAAGGCCACGGTTGATGGAATGCCGAATGTAGATATTGGCGGACTTTTCAAGAACTTCTACGGCCAGTGCTGGACGCTCAACCCGGAGTCGGATGCAATGTGGCGCATTTACTCGCACACGAAGGATGGAGCGCGAGTTAGCACGACGGCAGGGCGGTTGCTCCGCAGCATCTACGATGCGAACGATCCGTTCGCCAGCATGTCTTTCTACATTGGCTCTGTCGGCTACAAAACCGAGGACGACCTGCGGAAGCTGTTCGAGAATCCAGCAAACGCGTCCGGTGCGGCCTTGGACGCAACCGGAAAAGGCCAGGCGATGACCCTGTTTTTGAAACGGAAGGAATTCGACCACGAAGCGGAAGTCCGATTGCTGTATCAGTTCAATAAGGACGGTTGTAGCGAACAACGTCCAGAGGTGGTCTGGCAATTCGCGATTGATCCGAACGGGCTATTCGATGACGTGCTTTTCGACCCCCGCATGGATGACGCTGCTTTCCTGGCCGAAGCGCAGCGTCTTCGCGCACTCGGATTCCCCAACCCAATTAAGCAGTCCACTCTCTACAAACTGCCCAATCTCAATATCCAGATACGGTCGCCATTCTAGGCTAACCGTTACCGATCAGCACAGGAATCGCCTCCATTTTGAAAACCACTTCGCCACGCTGCCATCCGACTCAAGCGGCGGAAGCGTCACGCGGCGGAAGCCACGCTCGCAATGGACTAGGACGCACTCGTGGTCGCGGAGATTGCGGAGTTTGTGCGGCTTGATTTTGTGTTCCTCGGTTTCGGAGTAGTTCACGTTGCGCCTGCCGGCGCTGAATCCCCATGAGCGTTTGACGATGCGCTTTTTGCCGATGAAGTCGGCGGCTTGAACGGCATCGGCCTCGTCGGCAGCGCGGAAGATTAAACGGTTGCGGAGATTCAACGTGAGCACCTTTGCTTTGTCGTTGCCCAAAGGTGGCACAAGCGACGTTGTGCTCTGTGCGGCGGCAACGACGGTCGCGCCTGCTTCGCGGATCACGTCCACGCAGTTGTAGTCGCTCGTGCCGTCTTCGCTGGCCGTCATGAATCGCTGCGCTTCGTCGGCCCAGAGGATGAGCAAATTATTTTTGGCACGGTCAGTCTTGGCTTTGTCGAAGCGGCGCAGCGCGTGATTGTAGTAAAGCAACTTGAGCATCGTGTTCACATAACGGCGCTCGGTCTGGAACTTCTGCGGCATGGTCGTGAGGATGATTTTGCCCTGGTCAATCGCGGCGAAGTCGAATGTGCTTTCGCCGGTGCAGAACACCTCGGCGACTTCGGGCGTCAGGAAGTATTGCAGGTAGTTGCCGATGGTTTCGCGGACACCGCCAAGCTGCTCGTCGGGTTGGGTGAGGAAACGGTTTGCGAAGTGCGCGTAAACCACCGCGCGACGCGGCGTTTCGAGAAGCGTTTCGAGGTTCTCCATTTCTTCTTCGAGCAATTCGCGGTCGGATAACAACTCGAATGCTCCGAGCAGCGTCACCGGGCGGTTCAACTCGAACAACATTTCGAGCGCGTGGGCGATGTGCGTTTGCGCCTGACTTTTGAAGAACCCCTTGTCCCCGCCCTGACCGAGACTTGTGGCGGTGTCCACGATGAACTTGGCGTAGGTCGTGAACGGGATGCTGCGGTCGCCGGTCAGGTTGTAGCGATTGGGCGGCGTCCACTGTGCGTCTGTCTCGTCTGCTCGGATTTGTAGGTGAATCAAGTCGTGTTCGTGGCCGTAGTGCCGCGCCATTGCGGAGAGGGTTTCCCAATACACGCCCTTCTCGTCAATACATAGACCGCCCCATGTCGGCTCGTTCTGGAAAACTTGATGAACAAGCTGATTGATGCCGGAACTGGTCTTGCCAGAGCCGGTGTCGCCCGTGATGAGCCAACCGCGACAAAATTGGTTTCGCTTCCATTTCAATCCGCCGAGTTTCGCCACATGCTTTTTGCGTGGTGAAGCCAACAAGAGCCAAGCCGCGATGAGCGCCAGAAGAATTCCGCCAGCCGCCAAGGCGTATTGCGGATTCCTCAATGCAAGGATGAGGTCTGGTGGTGGCATTATCGGACCGAACGGAATGAGGTCGAGTTTCACGGCCAGCCCTTTCCAATGAGATAGCCGGCCAGCAATGCGGCGAGCGCGGCGAAGATCGCGGCAGCGCGGGTGATTCTCGCGGCACGGGAAGCGGGCGATTGCGTTCGGAGAGATTCCAGCAAGGCGGCTGACTGTTGTTGAAACGTCTGCGCCGCGCCGACGAGTTTTACAATATCCGCACGGAACTGCTCGAACGATGGAATTTCGCGGCGGCGCAGTTCATCCCAATGCTGCTGGTGGATTCGGAACAACTCGACAAGGAGCATCACCGCGTCGTCTTCTCGCAGCCGATGTTTATCGCGCCACTCGGCGACGGCCTTGGCGAACTCCTCGTCGAAGTCGGGTTGTTCGTTGTTCGGCATGGGGATTATTTGGCGGGCAATAGCAAGTCGGTGGCGGATTCAATCTCGCCGTAGAGTTTCCGCTGCCACGTTTGAAGCCGCTGCCGGTCGAGCAGGCTGAACGCGGGATGCTTGGTTGCCGCCGTGATGGTCAGGTTCGCCGCGTTGAGCGACTCGACGAGCCAATCCTGCAACCGGGTCATGGAAATCTCCCGTCCGCCGAGCTTGTCCTTGAGTTGCGCCCGCACTTCAGACGACTCGAACAGCGCGAAGCTCTCGCTGTGTGAGGCGTTGCGAACCACGACGTAACCGCATTTCTTCCCGAACTGGTCGGCGAGACGCTGGATTTGATCCACGCTGTCTGACTCGTGGTTCACGGGCATGACGAGCGTGAGCGCCGCGCCCATTGCTGACAACACGGCTGGCAGGTCAATTTCGGTGAAATAATCAATGAACAGGTCGGTTGACGCGGCACGGCAATCCATGACGACGAGGTTCGCCTTTTCCAGGGCGGTGAAGATTCCGTCGAGTTCACGCCGGTTGTTCAAATCGAGAAAGCGGGTGTTGGGATGAAACCGTTTCAACGTCGAATTTTCGTTGTCGCTATCAATCGCGACGTGTGCGATACCCTGGTCCTTGAGGAACTGCACGAAGTTGACGGCGAAGAAACTTTTGCCGACACCGCCTTTGCCGTTGAGGATGAGATCGAGACGTTTCATGTGGTTTCCGGTTTGAGCATCCGCACTTGCGCGATGCGCGGGCCACGGCTGCGGGTTTGCGGAGTTTCGCCTCCATTGGAGTCCTCCTGCGGTTCTTGCGACAGACGGTCAGCCGCTGGCTCTGATTGAGCCGGTGCAGTCACTCGGCCATTTGGCTCGGCAGGAGACGGCGGGCGCTTTCGTCCGGGGCGGCGGTGCGGGCGGACAATCTCGCCAAGAATCTGATGGCAGAACGTGGCGATGGCCGTCTTGCTCGTCGGCAGGCAATGCTGCGTGAGCAGCGTGGCAATCGCCCGATACGACGCGCGCCGTTGGCGCAACTCAATGATGACATCCTTCGCGGGAATCAAGTCTTGGAACTTCTGTGGACGGAGCGGCGTAAATTCCGCGACCGCCTGACGGACTGTGGCTGGGTCAAATGAGGACATGGGCTGGAATGATTCGGATGTGAACCGGGAAATTGATCGGCGACAAGATGGACACGACGATGCAACGGCGCGGATAGTTCCTTGCCAGTCCACGTCTGCGGACGGATTGCGTCCGCAACCAATTCTCGGACATGGACAATTCACGTCCGTGGACTGTCTGCGGACAATTCACGTCCGCTGCCGCTGAG
The DNA here is from genome assembly GCA_964389025.1 of uncultured Verrucomicrobiota bacterium. Lineage (GTDB taxonomy): Bacteria > Verrucomicrobiota > Verrucomicrobiia > Limisphaerales > CAYMCQ01 > CAYMCQ01. The sequence continues at coordinate 73,992 of CAYMCQ010000001.1, read as the reverse complement.
TGTTCACGGACGATTGAGGCCGTTGCCTGTGCGGGGACATGGATTGTTCGCGGACACGATTGTTGGCGTGGACTGAACGCGGACACGGATTGTTCGCGGACACGGAAAGTTCCCGTCCGCGTCCTGTTCCCGGCTGAATCAAGCCCGTGGACTGGCCGATGCCAGGTCCAGGAACGGCCCATGTTGCGCGGAAATTCCGCGTGCCCGTCGCGACTCATTCGCGGACACCAAGTCCTTCGCTCGCGAAGGGGTAGGGCGTGCCCTGTCTTAAACATGATGACAAACACACTGTTTCCTTTGCTCCAACAACTCGTCGCGCCAGTGCTTCAATTGCGTGGCGACGGCTTCAATGCGGGTGGTTTGTTCAATCGCGCCGACTTCGATGCGCTCGGCGTAGTGAGCACCGAGTGGCGATTCCGACAGTTGCATCACGGAATGTTCGGCGTGGGTATTGAGACGTTCACCGAGTTTTGTGAGGACTTCGATGGCGGTGCGTAATTGAGCGGTGGTGGGTGTTTGCATAATCAGATGTGGATGCCGCGTGAGGATTTGTGTGCGAGTTCCTGCCGATGGCGTGGATACTTTTTGAGGACGGACTGAGCCAGGGTTACAACTTCCGATGCAATCGGGTGCGCCCACGGATCGCCAAAGCCAAGTTTCGCAGCGGCTTCTTCGGCGGCGAGTTTTGTTGGTGCTTCAATGGTGGTGCGAAGTGGATCACCCAACTCGCGAGCATATTCCCGGTCGGTGTGGTAGATGCCCCACAGTTGGCTGCCCGGCTTCGGAGTCACGGTTGTGCTCATGCCCGCAGTTCATCACAAGAGGCGCTTCCGAAGATGTATCAGCTACACAAAATGCGCGGACAGTCCGAGCAACGTCCACAAATCCAAAGCTCGCATCGCTGCCCTCGCCGAAATCGGGCAATTATTGCCAATATGGTTCTGCACTGGTTAAACTCCGCTTGAATGAAATTGCCGTCTCCAGTTCGGATCCAGATCACCTAAGTGTGGAAACAGGCACGCGTGTGACGAACCAAGACTCGGATGACAGGCCCACGACATGATTCTCACAGGCCCAGCAATAAAGGCAGCCGTCAAAAGCGGCGATGTTGCGCTTGAGCCGTTCGACGAAACTGACCTAAATCCCAACAGCTACAACTATCACCTCGCTGATTCGGTGCTGGTGCTGGGCCATGTCGGAAAACCCTCGCGCAAAGTCTCGTTGCCGGCAGGGGGTTATGTTCTGAGACCCGGCAAGGTTTATTTGGGTGCTACGCTCGAACGAATTGGAAGTGAACGATACGTGACGCTGCTCCTTGGCCGTTCTTCCATTGGCAGGCTTGGGATATTTCTGAATGTCACCGCAGACCTCGGCCACATCGGTAGTTGTTCGCACTGGACACTTGAATTGACGGTGGTCCAGCCCGTGCGGATTTATCCCAAGATGAAGATTGGGCAGGTTTCGTTCTGGTTGACTGACGGCAGCAGTTCGCACCGATACGATGGCAGATACCATCGTGATTCGCATCCGGTCGCGAATCGTGATCGCACCATCACTCGAAAGGCACGATGATACTCACTGGCCCACAGATTGAGTCTGCTGTCGAGCAAGGAGAGATTGTCATTCGCCCGTTTCGGAAGCGTCAGCTTGCGCCGAACTCGTATGACTTCCGGCTTGGTAATCGGGGTTGCGTTTACACGGCCAAAACGCTGGACGCAGCGAAAGAAAACAAGACGCGATTTTTCACAATCCCAAAGAGCGGCTTGGTCCTCCAACCAGATCGCGTTTATCTCATCAATACGGAGGAAACGATGGGCAGCCGTCGCTACGTGCCGATTATTCGGGGGCGTTCGTCAGTCGGCAGGCTGGGTATTTTCATCGACATTACCGCAGATTTGATTGACCTGGGTTCAATCAATCAGTGGACACTTCAGATTCATGCGGTGCATACTGTTCGTGTTTATCCGGGAATGTTGATCGGGCAGGTTACATTCTGGCGCACGTTTGGACGCCGTGTGCAATACGACGGAAAATATCGCCGGCATCGAAGCCCTGTCCCTTCGCTTTCGCATTTGGACAAACCATTGAAATATGCCTGACCTAAATCCAGCACCCGCGGCTGAAGAACTCGGCTATTTCTATGATACAATTCATGGTCGGGTCGCCTTGGAGGACCTTCCGAAGCGATTTCGTCCGACGCTCAAGTCGGCACTATCATCCAACACACTGGCCCGATTAAAGCGCATCAGCCAACTCGGTCACACGTCCGTAAGTTTCTTTTCCGCAACCCACACACGGTTTTCTCACGCGATTGGCACAATGTTGGTGATGAACGAACTGTTCCGGCACGTTCGTCAACATGGCCTTTCAAAATCCGTGTTCGACGAAGTGAAGCAACATTATCCAGATTCGGTTGCCGCCTTCGATGATGTGCATGACATGGTGTTTTGCCACCTGCTTTTAGCTGCGCTTTACCAAGACACAGGTGAATTGCCATTTCAGAAGGTCAGCAGCCTGTATTTCGTCCCGGTCGAAGGGGATGTAAGCCTCCTGGTCAATGCGTTCCCGAAAGCAAACCCCCGCGAATGGAGCAGTAAAAAAGTTTTTTCGGTTCTCTCGCTTTTGAACGATTCCCATCACGCGGAACTCAAGGACGGGTTCGCAGGATATGATCTTGAATTCATCGTATATTTGATAACGGGCTACGGTGCGCCTGCTGGAACGAAGGCGATCGGCGCTTTGCTTCAGATGCTTGATGGGGTGATAGACGCTGACCGGCTGGATTACGTTTATCGCGATGCAGCCGCAACGATTGGAAGTTTGAGCCGCCCAAGCACCGTTTTGGAAAGTATTGTGGGCTACGAACCCGGACGCGTCATCGTCAACGACTCAAGACCTGTCACTGACTTCCTGAGCACCAGAATGCGCTTGTGGACGTTCGTTTACAGCTCCGCCGATGTTCGGTTCAGACAAACGCTCCTTAAAACCCTATTGGATGGCCGTTGGGATTCTGATCAGACTGAAGCGGAGTTCAAGGTGCGTGAACTTGAACCTGAATTGTCGCACGAGCAATTCATGAAGTTGGACGACAACTCCTTGATGGAGCGGATCGAAAAGCTAGACCCAGCCAAACTCATCAAACCTTACAGACGACAAGCTCGCACTCTCCTTCTTCGTGGAGGGCTTGACTACGAATGCCGACTTTTGAAACGAAGAAAGACAGATGCTGGCCAAGCTGACAAGAATGCGCCGCAAGAATTGCCAGCAGAGATGTTCTTTGACTTGCTCTCGGACCACGGTCATCACCAGTTATATCGGGCGGAGAGTGTTTTCGTTCGACAAGGATTGACTTCCAAAATCGCAGACTTAGTGCCACTTGAAGAAAGTGCAGGTGCTTTCTCGCCGTTGTTTTCGGGCAACAACTCCGCCACTCTCGTGGCGGACGGATTCTACGTCTTTCTTCCCCGCGAAAGGCAAGGAGGGCATTGGCCGGAGGTTAAGCAAGCAATGGATTCAGGCGCACTGTATCCGCTCGTGACTTGGGAGGATGCGCGACGCGGTATTCCTCCAACCGACACCCGGAACACGGCCGGTTTTAGTCCGGCCAAGTCGGTTAGCCTTTCCTTTTGCTCCAAGGATTTCCCCACCGTCGTTCGTATTGTCCGGGAACTTCATAGACGCAAAGTCCGGTATCGGTTGTTCCTTCAACCATTTGACGGCACAGGTGAAACACCTGCTGAAAACAGTAAGCAACTCATCAATCAGGCCGAGGCGGTTCTGGCGATTGTGTCATCGGAATATCTCCAGCGTGCCGTTGTTGGAGAAAATTACATCGCGATTGAGGTCAGCGCGATGCACGCGCGCGCAAAAGACATTCCGATAGTCCCATTGGGTGTGGATCGGCGCAGCGATTTACAGAAGGTTGAAAACTGGGCCTGGCGACAGATGAACGAAGACTGGCAAGCCAACCCGCCAGTAATCTCCGAAGATTTCCCCCTTAGAAACGCGAGTGAAGAGATTCTCCGCTCTGAACTCAACGCAGCTATGAAAGCTGTTGGCGCGTGGACGAAGAAACCATGAATCCGACGCCTAAAAAACTTTCAGAAGTTGGCGAGAAAGCCTTGATTCGAGACTTTATTAAACCTTTCTTCAACGGGGCGGACGACCCGGCTGGAGTCGGTGATGATTGTGCAATGGTAGCTTTTGGAGACGAGGTTGCCCTGCTTTCGACCGACCGTGTTCCAAGTGATCTAACCGCATTCAAACTCGGAATTCTCGATTTCCACGGCTTGGGTGACTATCTCGCCCGCCTTAATCTGAGCGACATCGCGGCGTGCGGCGGTCAAGCTGTGGGACTTCTGCTGAATCTCGGTTTGCCAAACGACATTGCGTATGAGGATGTGCGGGACCTGTGCCGCGGCTTCGGCGGTTGTGCTGATCGGCATGGAGCGACCGTGCTCGGGGGTGACATCACCAATGCGTGCGAACTCAGCATCAGCGCAACATCAATTGGTAAAGCGTCGCGCGGGCGTGTGCTCTCTCGGCGAGGATCAATCCCTGGCGACAGCATCTTCATTAGTCGGCCATTGGGGCTGACCCCGGCAGCCTTTCATGTCTTTCTAGGAAAGCTGGAATCTCGGCTTGCGGCTGATTCATTGACCCTCCTGCGGCGGCAATTCACGGATTTAGAGCCAATGTTGTCCCTTGGCCAAGCGCTTGGTGCTAGTGGACAGTGCGGTGCGTGCATGGACAACACCGACGGAATCGGGCAGTCCCTAAGCGAGTTAAGTGATGCCAGCAAATGTGCTTTCGTCGTTCATGGTTCGACGTTGAAGATTCCGTCGGTCGTGGAAAACGTGAGTCAAATAATCGGCGTGCGCCCATTTGAGTTTGTTTTTAACGGCGGGGCTGACTTCTCTCTTGTCGGAACGATTCGTGGGCAATGGTCGGGCGAACGTGCTAGTGCTCACTTTGGACATCCGCTTGAAATCATCGGACACGTCGAGGCTGGACAAGGCGTCTGGTTTGAAGATGGACAACGCAAACCGCTGGCATTCCGTGGTTGGAATTATTTCTGCGCCCAATCGTGAACTAACCACATGAACTCAAGCATCCCAAATTTTACAGCGTCTTCCAAACCGCTGACGGGAGGACGGGTTTTCAATGACGACCTCCTAACAAACCAAGGAGATTTGGAATATGCCAAAAGCCAGTTCCCGGAAGCATTTCATCTTCTCGATCATCCAGAACTGCGGAACACGTTTGCAACCTATGAAAAAGAAGCGAACAAAGCGCGGGCGTGGGTGCGTTGGCTGGGATTTCTGGCAGTTGCTTTCGGCACGATTGCGCTTTTAAGCGCGGCGACAGAACCCCTGTGGCATCACTGGAAATGTGAAGAGGTGTTGACCATCGTTTTTGAATTCTGCGGATTGGGTGCTGCATTGATTGCAGGCGGCAGCTTGTGGCTTGGCCCGTGGAGAAAGCGCTGGCTGGAAAGCCGATTCATGACAGAACGGCTTCGACAGTGGCATTTCCAATTGCTCGTCCGCAAGGGCGGCGAGATCGAAGCGTTGCTTGGTCAACCGACGCCAAAAGCTTTGGAGACGTTCAAAGCGGAACGGAAGAAATGGTTCAATGAGTTTCTGCACGAGTTCGTGGGAAAACTTGACTCGCGAATGGACTCGCTGGCGAATGATCCAGATTTTTCGAGCGATTGGCTGCATCAACCGCCAACAAATTTTAGCAATAACAGCCACGCCTTGGGCCATGTGTTCGAGGTTTATCGCCGTCTGCGTTTCAACCATCAATACGATTACGCAACGCACAAGCTTTCCGAGTCCACAGACCGTCCCCTTTGGCAATTCCTCAAGTGGCCGCTGCTCCGGCAGGAATCAGCAATCCGAGGATGGGGGTCATTCTGTTTTATCGCGGCATTGCTTTGTTCGGTCGGCGTGATTGTGAATCGTTACTTTGAACTCAAGCCCGGCCTCGCCCCCTATCTTGGCGGTGTGACGCTTTCACTTGCGATTGTCGGAGTCGCGCTTCGCACGATTCAGGACGGTTTGGGAATCACGAAAGATATTGAGCGTTACCGCGATTATCGAGGCAAGGTGCGGCGATCACTTTTGTGTTTCGAGGAATCAACCGACCAGCATAAGAAGCTCCGGCTGATGGAAGAAATGGAACTTACCGTTGTGGATGAATTGAGAGGCTTTCTTCGCACGCACCGAAACGCCGCGTTCGTTTTGTAGCGCGGCTCAAAGCGTTGTCATTTGCTGCACACTGGAATCATCTTCCGCCATTGACCAGCGCCTTAAGATTGTCCCACGTCCACTTGTAAATCTTGTCCGTGGATTTTGCAGCGGCGGGCTTAACGCATGTTTTATCACTGCGTCCGGAGAGTAGAAAATATGGCGTGCCTTCCTCTTGTGCTATTTCAAGTTCCGCCGAAACACCAGTTGCTGTATTCGTGTATTCGCCGCAAATCACGATTACAACGTCGCAACCCTTAATGCGGGTTCGCGCCTTGTCCTTCCAGCCGGATGAAATTGCTTCCTTGATAGAGAAATCAGCAATCTCAAAATCCGTGTCGGAATGCTTCGATTGTCCGACAAGTAAAATTTTCAGGTCGCTGTCGTTGTCGTAATCAAAGCTGATGAAGGCGCGTTTCATGACGTAAAGATTGCTGATTTGAACCCCGAATGCCAAGCGTGAAAGACGTGCTTCGCACGGCACGTTGGTTTCATTGACCGCCCACCACTGACATCATTTCCGGCTACGATCAGACGCCGAAAAGTAGTAAGCTCTATTTGTTTCCTGATGTGTAGGTGATACATCTTCTCAACCTGTTGCCGTGACAAAGTATCTGCCGTGGTCACGGCAAAGACGCAATACAACCTCAAGAACGCAGAGGAATACTTTGAAGAACACCTGGCGGTTGGCGACTACTACGATGAAGGTCGGCGCATCGCCGGGGAGTGGATTGGGTTGGGCGCGCAACGACTGCATTTGGCCGGGAAAGTCCGCGCTGAAGATTTCTTGCGGCTCTGCGAGAATCAACATCCAACCACGGGCGAAACTCTGACGCAGCGGCTGAATACCACGCGGACGGAAGGCGGCGAGAACGCGGCCAATCGCCGGATATTCTTCGACTTCACCTTCTCTCCGCCGAAGTCGGTTTCCATCGCGGGACTGATTGGCGAGGACAAAAGGATTTTGGAGGCGCACGCACGAGCCGTGCGATCAGCTTTGCGGGAATTCGAAGTATTTGCCGCGACGCGCATTCGCACTGGTGGAGCGCAAGGCGACCGACTGACCGGCAACTTCGTGACCGCGCTGTTCACACATGACACGTCGCGCGCCCTCGACCCGCACCTGCACACGCATTGCATTGTGTTCAACGCCACGTTTGACGCGGCAGAAAATCGCTGGAAGGCACTTCAAAACTACGAACTGCTGCGTGCCAGAAAGTATGCCGAGAACGCTTACTATCACGAACTCGCTCGTGAACTGCGGACTTTCGGCTACCGCGTTCGCAATCGGGCTCGCGGTGATTTTGAAATCGAAGGCGTCTCTGAAGAATTGTGCGAACGGTTTTCCAAGCGGCACACACAGATTGACGAAGCACTTGCCAAGCTGCTTGCGGATAAGCCGGAACTCACTGGCGGGAATTTCCAGGATTTGCGCGAGCAACTGGCCACGACGGAGCGATCCCGAAAACAGAAAACCTTGAGTCGTGATGAGCTTCGGAGACTTTGGGAAGCGCAGTTGAACCGGACTGAGCAAATTGCTTTGCGGCAGCTTGCAAATTCGCCGGGCAAAGACGTGAAGGAGGAAAAGCGCGTCACAGTCAGCGAAGCCGTCCAATGGGCAGAGGAGCATTTGTTCGACCGAAACTCGGTCGTGCTCGAATGTCAGTTGTGGCAGGAGGCATTGGGCCGGGCGCGCGGTGAGAGTTTTTCCGTTTCCGATCTCAAGGATTTCACGCAACGGCGCGGTTACATCCGGGACGCCGCCCGTCCAGGTGAAGTGACGTTGCGGGAAGTTTTGCTGCGCGAATGGGAAATCGTTCAGACCGCGAAAGAGGGCGTCGGAGATTGTCTCCCGCTGGTGTCGAATCCTCGTCCACCGAATCCACAACTCGACGATGAACAACGCAAGGCTCTCGAATCCTTGCTCCGTTCGACAAACGGTGTTTCCATCTTTCGCGGCGGCGCGGGCACAGGCAAGAGTTTTGTCCTGCGCGAACTGGTGGAGCAACTGCGGCAGTCTGGCCGGCGCGTGGTCGTTCTCGCGCCGCAACGTCAGCAAGTCGTGGAGATGGAGAAGGCCGGAATTCCGTCGCCAACGACGGTCGCCAATTTTCTCATCAAGCGCGAACTTGCTGACAGCGCCGTCATCGTGGTGGACGAAGCGGGTCAGATTGGCGGGCGGCAGATGTTGGAGCTTGTCCGGTTGATCCATGAGCGACACGGACGGCTGGTTCTCTCCGGCGACACGCGGCAACACGGAGCGGTTGAGGCTTCGGACGCTTTGCTCGCCATCGAAAGCCATGCCGGAGTGAAGCCGGTCGAACTGCACAAGATTCGTCGGCAAGACCCGGCGCTCGGTCGTGACCATGAGGAACGCAAGCGTATCAGGTTGTATCGAAAGGCGGTTGAAGCAGCGGCGGCTGGCAAGTTGGGCGATTCATTTGAACGGCTCGACAAAATGGGCGCGATTGTCGCGTGTGGCATCGGTGAACAAGCCGACAAGCTCGCCGACGAATATCTCCGGCTCGCGGAGCAAAATGCTTCGGCGGTCGTGGTTTCGCAAACGTGGGGCGAAGTGCATCGCGTCAACTCGCGCGTGCGCGAGGCGCTGAAAGTAAACGGATTGCTCGGCGCGGCAGACTCGGTAGTTCAGGCATTGGAAAGAATTGACCTCACCAACGCGCAGAAGCGCGATGAGCGTTTCTATCCGCCAGAGGCCGTCATTGTCTTCAATCAGAAAGTTCGCGATGCCGAACCGGGCGCGAAGGGCAAGCTGGTTGGCATTTTGAAATCGAGCGTGCTCGTCGAAGTCGGCGGAAAATTCGTGACGGTCTCAAACCGATTGCTCGACCGCCTTACGGTCTGCCAGCCGCGCGAGCTTTCTGTCGCAAATGGCGACCGGTTGAATCTCAAGGCGAATCGCAAGCTGGCGTCAGGCGGGCGTGTTACCAACGGTGAACTCGTCACTGTAAAATCTGTCCGCGCCGATGGCGGAGTTGAACTGACGGATGGCCGCGTCCTGGACAAATCTTTCCGCGAATTTCTTCCCGGCTACGCGGTCACTTCCTACGGCTCACAAGGCAAAACGGTGGATTTCGTCCTGTTCTCCGATTCGACCGTCAAGCCGGCGACGAACGCGCAGCAATGGTATGTGACCATTTCGCGCGGGCGACGCGGCATCCGCATCTTCACGCCGGACAAGCAGCAACTTCGCGAGAATGTCACCCGCTCCGGCCATCGGCCACTGGCAATGGAGTTCGCGACAGGCTTTGTTCCGCGTGGACGCCTGCGGCTTTGGGATCGGCTGCACGGTTATCTTCTTCGTTTCGGTCGTCGAGCCGCCGACAACATTTGCCGTCTGAAATTGGCTCGACGACATCACAATCAACTCACACAAAAACATGAGCATAAAAACACCAGAATGTTGGGCCAGCGACCCACAAACAAAGGGATTACGCATTGAGCTTTCGCCGGGGCGTTCGCTGCTGTTGCCGCACGATCAATTCATCTTTGCGGAATTAACCAGTGGCGGCGACGAGCAAAACCTCAAGCTGGTTTTCGCGACGCACGAGGTTTCCGTTCGCGGCCATCATTTACGACGAATTGAAACGACAATGCAAAGGCTCGAATTGTCGCTACTGGCCACTTTGCCACGCAGCCAACGGAATCTCATCACGGAAGGCCAGCCGGTGATTCTTGAAATCGCCGTGACCGAAATGAAGCCATCAGAAAAGCAGCCTGAAGCGGCCATGAAATGATTTCTGCGGGCGCAAACGCGGCTACAAGCCAAACAGTTCCTTGGCCATCGCTCGCACTGGCGTCTTTATCGTTGCTGGGGCTGTGGCGATATAATCAAACGCTTTCTGCCGCATAACCCCGGTCAAAGATTTCAAATACTCAATAGCCGCTTCCGTCGAAAACTCTGCGACATTTTGGAATGAGAATTTGGGTGGAAGCCCGGTCCATATTGCCTTTGAGAGTTGATTCCTGATGAACCATTCGCTGATTCCCCGTCTGATGAAGTCGCTGTAGTCTCCGCCAGCAATGGCAAAATGCACTTGCTGGATTGACGTGCCTTCCCGCGCAGCCAAGTTTTGAATTGCATCATTCAGATTCGGCGTCGCGCAAATGGCGTAAAACGTTTCGCACGGCGTTCCGTGTTCGGAATCAATTACGAGGGTCAATCTTCCATCTTTGCTGATACGGGAAAACTCCAACGGAAGGAGCGGTCCGCCAGGGCAAAACTTTCCTGCAATTTTGAGCGGGCGTTGTCCAATCGAGGCATCACCATCAGGGTTCGAGATCAACGAACCCCAACCGAGAACAGCAATTCTTTGGTCGCCGGAGTTTGGGAGAGTCATGGATAAACTTGAACGCCAATGGATTTGAATTGGCGAATCGTTGGATTGGCACGCTTATGTTTGAGGATAATTGGTCTCAGTGTGGCAAAGTCCGCCTTCCAGACTGCGACGAGCTTGTATTCGCTGTTCAGGATTCCGAGAAGCGCGTAATCGCATTCATGAGCGGAAAACTTGCTCAGGCGTCCGCCGTCTTTTGGAAGATCACCGCTTTCACCTCGCCGTGTTTTTATCTGCACACAACGACCTTTCGCGTCCACAGCATCAAAGCCTTCAGATCGGGGATTCTCCACCAATTGCAAATCAAGCGCACGACAAACAAGTATTTCTCCAACCTCGCCAGTGATGCCAAATTTACGACCGCAGTTTGTGGCACGCTGATAAACCAACTCTGCTTTTACCACGCTCGCCACTGCATCCATAACGGCATCCGACACCTCAAGGGTTTTGATCGTATTCGGAGTCATGGTCATAGAATTGACCACTCTGAATAGTCCAGCAAGACCGCCGTTAGGCAGAATAGAAGTATCCCAAGGAGCGAAGCGATGAGTGGTTGGGGTTGCCGATGACGATGTGATCGAGGACTTCGATTTTGAGAAGTTGGCCGGCCCGGATGAGGTCGCGGGTGATTTTGATGTCTGCTTCCGACGGAGTTGGGTCGCCGCTCGGATGATTGTGAGCAATGATGATTGCGGCGGCACTCGCCATGATGGCTAAACGGAATACTTCGCGGGGATGACAAAGAATCGTATCCATCGTCCCAATGGACACCAGATAGTGACCTTTGACGCGCCGACGTGTGTTGAGGATGAAAACCACCAGACATTCACATTCAGAATTGAAGTAGGGATGAGACGCAATGTGCGTTTTCCAATAGGCGGCTGCCTGATCTGGTGTTTCGCAGTGCTGCATGGTTTCCGGTGTGGGACATTCCCGCAATGAAATGATTTTCCATTCCTGCGGTTGAGCCGGGAATTTTACCGGCTTGATGACTTGATTGATAGGCTGCGGAGCGGTTGCGGGGCATCCAGTGGAGATGAGGTTTTCCGTTGTGTTCATGTTTTGCGTTTCGTTCCGAAGGAGCGGGACTGCTCTCTTCACCGCACGGAGAGAGCAGCCCCGCTCATCACGAAACGCACCCGTCTGCACCCGCGCCGCTGGGCAGCGGAGCATCAGCAACGAAGTGACAGCGGGCGCAAAGATGTTGCGACCGCTGGCACGAGGTTGCGCGGAGCAACCAGAGGCGCGGGCGCAGACGGGATGAACACAACGAATAACCTCATCGGCGGATGCCTGATAAGTGACGAGCGCGTCGGCAATTCGATGCTGCACCGATTCTCAAAACACTTGTGGGAGTGTCAAAAAATGAACTCCGAATTTTTAACGGCAGAATGGCCTCATTTCAGAATCTTCCGCGTATCAAGCGTAAGTCGGATGATCCAGTGGATTTAGCGAAAGCGAAATGGAAAGACGGTCGGTGCTGCTGGACGGAGCAGCGGGCGGGACGAACGCATAGTCGTCTCCGCCAAGCGCGACAGGAAGCGGCACGGACCGGCCGTGATCCAAACCGTCGCGGCGCGTGCGTTGAGTTGGCGGAGCGGAGTGAGCGCAGTCAACCGCACGCACGGGCCAGCGCGGCGTAAATACGGCATGAATCAGCCAATTTGTGATGTTTTTAGTGCCAGTGAAAGTGCCAGTGAACAGGTGATGAATGTGTAATTGGTGAGTAGTTGGCGAGTGTTTGATGCGTAATGTCGTGTGCTTGACAAACGCGCGCAAACGCCTGATTCTATTGGCGTTCGTTAGTTATGAGGCTGTTCGCCTCTGGTGGCGGGGTGGTAATTGGTGAGTAGTAGATTTTGAAAAAAAACGAAACTCCTGTTCGATTCCGACCTCCGCCTCCATCTGAAACCCTTTATTGATTGGGGTTTCATGCGGGTCGGGAGTCAGAGTTTCACCGGAATCTTCACCTGTTTGGCTGCCCGTTCAGAAAATTGTCTCTGCTCGGCTACCGCTCGCCCACTGCTCGCTAAAGCGACAAGTGCCGATGCCTGCACACTCATAACCATGAGTGAAGCAATGAAACAAACATTCGGTCTAGTCCGTCGTCCGTGGGGGGTGTTCTATTTGAAAAATAAAATCACCGGCGTTCAAAGGAGTCTCAAGACAAACGACAAGCACGAAGCGCAACGAATCCTCCAGGCGCACAACGAAACGAAAAATCAACCGCACTTCAACTTGTCGCTGGCGCGGGTGTATCTCAACGGCGCTGATCCCAAGCTCGCAACGCGAACGTGGCAGGAAGTTATGGAGCATATCGTCACCAAGAAAAAGGATGAGACGCAGCGACGTTGGGAAACGGCGATCAAAGATAAAAATTTCGACTGCATCCGCAACCTGCCCGTCGCCGAAACTCGACCGGAACATTTCGACCGGGCATTGGCCGACTGCAAAGTCTCCACCAATGTTTATCTGCGGCGAATTCACAATCACGCGCTGGGCATGGAGTGGTTGTTGAAATCGGTCATTCCGCGCCTGCAATGGCCCAAGCCGGTGTTCAAAGACAAGCGGGCAATCACGCCGGAAGAACACGCGGCCATCATCCAGCGGGAACAGAACGCGGAGCGGCGGGACTTTTACGAATTGCTGTGGCTTACGGGCGCGGCGCAATCGGACGGGGCTTGTCTGCTGGCGGAAGACATCAACTGGAACATACGCACGATTTGTTTTACCCGCAAGAAATTGAAATCTCGCGGGACAACCATTAAGCCAACGCTTTTTCGTTTCAGCGCGGAGATTGAAACCATTTTGAAACGGCGTCCAGCGACGGGACCGCTCTTTCCATACCTCCGCACGGTGCGAGCTAATGATCGGGCGACGGAGTTTCGCCAACGCTGCGACGGATTGAAAATTTCCGGTGTGTCGTTGCACTCGTATCGCTATGCGTGGGCGGAACGGGCTTTGAAGTGTGGCTACCCGGAACGATTCGCACAGCAGGCTTTAGGACACAATTCCAAAGCGGTGCATCATGCCTACTCGAAACACGCGGAAGTCACCGTGCCGTCGCTGGATGATTGGGAAAAGGAATGGGAGAAAAATTCACAACGCAACGCGCAATCAAAATTGCTGCCGGTGGATTTCCGGTCGCCTTTGGTTGCCAGTGCGCAATCGAACTAGCTGGCTACACGATGCACTTCGTCAAGTGGCGCACTAGGTGATATGCCGGTTCGTATGTGCGGTTGGTTTGGGCATCTGGAACAACCTCGCCATGAAAAAGAAGATTACGCATGGAATACAAGATTTCCACCAAGCCGGCAAAGATCGCTGACTTGTCACTGACGAAATAAAGTCCATCCATCAGGATTGCGCCTGCTGGTGGAGGCGATGGAGCTAAAAGCGAAGCAAAGCAAAACGGATGAGCAGCTTCGTAACACTGTCGCAGCCTTGGCTTGTCGTTTTGATCTGTCGCAAGAAAGTCCTGATGCGTCTCAAATTCTTCAATGTTCCAACCATTTGTTTGGGTTATCGTGCTGGCTACTCTGCCGTGACTGCTCGTAACGGTTGCAACCACGTTTTTGGAATTCGCGATTCGTTCAACGCGGTAAGTCCAATGACCATATCTATTTTCAGCGAAGCGTTGTGGATTTAGACCTATCAGAACGCGCTCGAAACTCACAATGCCATTCCGTCCCTCCAGCGGATCGGCGGCAAGACGACGATGCAGCGCGGCGATGTGGTTGCGAATTTCCTGACTGTCAGGGTCTGCCCCGTCTATCCGCGCTATGATGCGCGAGCGGATGCGATTGCCATCGCGTTTTACTTCATCAAGGATTTCGCGCTCGAATCGCAAGGCGTCGTAATTCAGCCGATACCAGGCATTGAAGGGAATCCACGCTTTCACGAAGTGCGTGAAGAAATCAATCTCGGTCTTTTCCAGCCACAATTTGACGTTGTCTTGATTGGCACGAGGCATGGTTAGTTCCCTTTCAAATAATTCAGTGCTGCGGTTTCCGATTGTTCAATGGCAATTTCAACGGCGCGTTTTGCTTTTTCGAGCAGCTCATTTCCTAGGTCGCGAGTTTTATGTGCGGCTTTGATGGCTTCTTTCACCTTTTGCTGCTGCTTCGGTTCAAGGCGGGGAATGGTGATTCTTTTTAGCGATGGCTGATTGATTTCCGGCTGAACGCCGCCGTTGCTCTGCTGTTGAATTTGCATTTTACCGGGCATCGCGGCAAGAAACGCAGCGACGTAATACGGATCAAAATCCTTGTCCGAGATTCGCAGTCGAATCAGGTGGGAACTGATAACGGAGTGTTCCCAGCCTTGTTCAATGACCCCGGTGACGGCGAGACTACCGGAACGCGAGACAAGGACATCGCCGACCTCCAAACGAACTTTTTCAATTTCCTCAGCAGCGGAGGCTGGCAATACGAACTTTAGAGAATCTTTATTGACCGTAAAATCTACCAAATCACCAACGCGTAAATAAGGGACGCCTTGATCAACATATTCACGGATTTCAACACCATTCACGGGGTTGGGACAAATATCACCCAGTTGTAAACTGCCTCCGGGATATTTTTTAAGTTTCTCTGTTAGTGCGAAATAGAACTCTTGCCAATGCTCCGCGTCCAGTCGTCCAGAAATGAAAGCTGACGATGCCCGTCGTATATCTGAAGGCGGCAATGGCGGTTGCCATCCGACCAGCTTTAATTGATTGGCAAGAACGATCTCGATTTTTGCGGTAAACTCTATTGTTTGTTCAAAATATTTTTTAGCAGCGGAAACTAGACCGCATATTTCCTTTTCTAATTTATTTGATGGGCGAGCAATTTTTATCTGGTCCATGTCCTCCAAAAGCAATCCCTTTTGGATTGCGCCACGCGTATATCTTTCAGTCTGGCTGCGGCCAAACTCACTGCGTATGTATGTAGCCAAATATTCTCCGGCAATTGCGCGTGGCCTTAAGATTGCTAATTTACAGCTACATGTTGCTGATGTGTTCGCGGCTACGAGGCTCGCTTCACCAATAGAACCAACAATGGATAATAAAACGTCTCCACTTTTAAGGTGTGAACGTTTCATGTGGTCTTCCCTGAATGCCTTTTCGGTTATGAAATATGGCGATGATTGCTCAATAAAAAAATGGCCTACAACATCTTGGCCTCGGTAGTAAGGAACACCTGCCTCGACGAAACTGTCGGAAATTGAGAAATGATTGCCATCGGAGACGTCTGCAACATCACTTATAGTTTGTGTATTTGAACGCTGCAATAGTCCCGCGATTCTCCGATGATGCTTTGCAAAAAATTCTGCATCAACTCGTAGCGTTCGCTCCAGCGATGACATTTGAACAATGGTTGCGTCCAGCCCCTCCAACAACGCTTTGAACTTCGCGTCATTGAAGGGGCTTTTCAGAAAAAACTTAATTTCTCCCTCGCGGCAAACTCCGCGAACGCCTCGGCAATGCCGTCTTTGGTCAAGCCATCGTGGTTGAATAAATCGTGCCGCACTACCCAATGCCCGTGCGTATCGCGCAATCGTTGGCCGTTTTTGCTGACATAAACTTTGTCGCCGCTGTTGTCCACGGATTCCACCCGCTGCGTAGCGAAGAAAATATTGTAGTCCATTTCCTTGGATGCCGGTTGTTCCCAGAAAAACTTTGTCCGGTATTCATCAAGCTTATTTGGGGGAATGGGGTCTTCACCTTTTTCCTTACGCTCGGTCAGATGTTTTTCAAACGCCTCGGCAATCTCGGTTTTGATTTTCTCGCGCTGCTCGTAATCTTCGTTTGTCCACCTTTGGACAAACAACACACTGGTTTTCGTGCCGGTGTGCGGTTTGAACGTATTTGGGTGGAGGCCGACGACGGCCAGAATCCGGCAGCGTTCGGCGATGTAATCGCGCACGCGCTGGTCGCTGGCATTGTTGAAACGTCCCTGAGGTAAAACGACTGCCATTCGCCCACCCGGTTTCAGAAAATCCAGATTGCGCTCGATGAAAAGCAGGTCGCGGCCAACGGCGGTTTCCATCTTGCCGTTTTTCTTGTGCGCCAGATCGTAGGGCGAAAGCATGTCCGTCTGCTTGATGTCACCGGCAAACGGCGGATTTGCCATCACTACATCAAACCCAAATACGCGATTGTCGTTTTTTATGGCGCGCAATTTCTTGAACTTTGTCCAGCCTGGCCCGTAGGTATCCTGCCAATCTTCTTGTTTGGTGGTTTCATCCCACTTGGTGTAATCCAGCGTGTTCAGGTGTAGAACATTGGTTTCACCGTCACCAGCGATGGTGTTTAGGCAGCGGGAAACACGAACGCTCTTTTCATCAAAATCAATCGCGAAAACTTTGTCATTCACATAGTCAATGCAGCGCTGCGGCTTTTTCTCCATGGTGAACAGATGCGAAATCGGGCGTCCTTCGTCCACCAGGATTGCTTTCCAAACATGAAAAATGGCGTGGACGGTAAAACCAGCCGAGCCGCAGGCTGTATCAATCAAATTTTCTTCTTCCTTGGGATTGAGCATTTTCACGCACATATCAATCACCCAGCGTGGAGTGAAATATTGGCCCTTCTCGCCCTTGGAAGATTTGTTGACGAGGTATTCAAACGCATCATCCACCACGTCAAGATTGGAATTGAATAATTTCCATTCCTCAAGCGAGCCGATGCAAACCTGCAAATGGTCGGGCGTGAGCTTGATTTTTTCGTCTGCGCCAAACACGCCTTCCCATTCGCCTTTCGCTTCATCAAATAATTCCTGGATGCTAATTTTTAATTGTGCTGCCGTGTTTTGGTTACGAAAGCGGAGAAATTTATAGCTGCCGCGATAGCACGCCATTTCATCATACAGTTTGGTGAAGATGAGTTTGAAAACTTCCTCGAACACGTCCACGCCAGCGTTGGCGAGAACTTCATCTTCCATGTCTTCAATCAACTGGCGCAATGAGCGCGCTTTCAAACCTTCGGCTTCGCGCTGCTTCTCCTTTTCAATTAGCGTCTCAATCGTCCACGGCTGATCAACGATGTCCTCGATGCGCTGCTTGGCATTGGGGAGATCGGGAATTTCGACGAAATAATTTGGGTTCTTGCGATGCCAAATAATCGCCGTTGCGCCATCGCTCCACATTGCCAACGGTGCGCCGGTGGCGTGGGAGTAGGATTTTAGCTGCTCTTTGCCGTCCTTGGCCTTGGGTTTTTTTACCTCAACCATTGTGTAAGGCACGGTCGGGCGGTCTTCGTCAAAAATCACGATGTCAGCGCGCTTCGAGGTGTCGCGGCCAAAAGTAATGGGATACTCCACCGCCAGACGTTTAATCGGATACTTGTAAAATCCAATCAAGCGGGTGATCCAAAGCTGGCGAATAACCTCCTCGGGCTTGGCCTGCACATCTTTTTCGCGCACTTGGCATCGGACGAAATCCTTGTCGCCCTTCTCGGTGATGAGTTTTTCAACCGTGGCAACTTCGCTCTTTGAAAAAAGCGTCAGCGCATAGGCTGAACCTTGCAGAAGTTCGGAGATAGTTTTAGGCATAAATTCAATAGTTGGCTTTTTTTCCCGATACGGCCTTACGTTTTAGCTAGCGTGAGGATAAGGCTCGGCATGGCGCAAACGGTAGCAATGCAGCGCATTGGCAGCAAGTGTGTGGTGCGCGCGTAAATCCTTTTGCGACGAGAGCGTCGTTGGGTTCGTAGCGCGTTTGGCGGAGAATTCAACGGCGCTTTGGTCGCACCAATTAATTCCCCGGAGTGACGAAACTTGGCTGCCGGAATGGAGCGGCAACCTGGGCGGAGTGCAGCGGTCGCGCAGTTCGGTCGCGTGGGAAGTCTTGGGGCGAGCCAGTATTTCGGCTTACGGCGTCAAGCCAGTTGGCTGAAAGTCTGGCGTGGGGGCGGGTGCAATCAGTTCGCGACGGAACGCGCACACAAGCGGAACGGAGGCCGCGTTGACGCGGAATAAAGACTGCCAAGTTTGGTCACGACAGTCCGCTGACAATTCAACGCGTCCGGCTTTTGAGTGCGCGTTTCACATTGGCCGGGCGTTTACCAGACGCGTTCGGTGAAAAAAGTTGCCACAATTCAAGCCGATAAGCCTTCGCGAGTTTTTCAAGTGTTGAAAGTCTTAAATCCCGCTTCCTGCCGCCCTCAACAGCTTGATAATACTTGTAGGAAATACCGCTCTTCTCCGCAAAAGCTTCCTGTGTAAGGCCGTGGAGTTTTCTGAGTTCTTTGAGCCGCGCCAAAAGTTTAGGAAACGAATTCGCTGCCACTCGCGAAGCATGGCTTTTTAGAATTGCTCAAGACACCCAACTAACGGTAGTGTTATCCCCGGAACGTGAAACCTAAAACTTTAAGGCTTCTGATTGTCGGTCTCGCACTATTGATTTTTGGTCCCGTGCTTGGTTGGGTTTTAACATTCGCCGGTTTTTTTCATACAGTCAGCACGATTCAACAAACGCCACCTGGCACTTTTCCCGATTTGAACCAGACTTCAGCACGAATGCTTTACAGTCTGATTCCGATTTTTAGCGGGGTTGTATGCGGTGCGGTGGGCGTCTTTCTTGTGTTGTTCGCGTTAATCACGCACCATTTTCGCGCGAAGCCAATGGGTGATCGCACGCCGCAATAAAGCCTCATTTTACTTTCAACGGTCGCGAAATCTACACAGCGACGGTTCGACTTGCCTAGGGGACTGCCAAGTTTGGTCACGACAATGGACGTGTAACAAAGTCGAGGCATCGGTGTTCAAGAAAAATGGCAAAGCGAGAACGTAAAAGAGCACAAGCGACGAAACCCAAATCGAAAAAAACTGATTGGGTAAAAGACGTTCTCGCTGAATGGGTGGACGCGGCTGGAAAAAACGATTGCGACATGCTGGACATCAACGATGCGCCAGAATGGGTGCTCAACGCTTGGATTGAGTGTATCAAAACTGTTTTTCCAAGTGGGTTGCCCTCTGCTGAACAGTGGGATGCAAAATTTCTTGGTGAATTTCTAGGCAGGTTTTATGGACTAGAAAATTTATATGCTGGCAATATCCCATTAGGGCCAGAAACCCAGGCTGAAAAAGAAAAAATAGAAGCTGCCGCAAAAAATGCGCCTCCATTAAAAAATGCCAGGGCACTTAAAAAAGATTGTCTGACAAAGTTTACAGCAACACGCGCAGCGATTCCTTTGGCAACATTGGCAGCAACTTCTGCTTCATACAAAGACGCCGTGGATTTTCAAAAAGGACTGGCGCGGGGCGTTGAAATCAAGTCGGATGAATTGGCGACTTCGCGCACTTTTGAGCGACACACGCGCACTTACTTTGTTTTAGCAACGCTATGGCGTCATTGGGCAGCATGCCGAAGTCTCAAACAAGTCCATGAAATTCTATGTAAAGCTGGCGGCGAATCCCGCGTTGGCAGTTTCAAAACTTTTGAGAAACTTTGTAAGAAAATAAAATTCAGACTTCGTGGTCGCGGTCGTCCGAAAGCAGTCAAGTAATTCCTACATTTCCGGTCTTCATCTAGGTGGGTATTAACCACCTTCTGTTCTGCTTACCTTTCGCAGGGTGATTTCCCGACCAACTTCGGCACGTTCGGGAAGCAAATAAACACGCCGAGAAAATGAAAGGCAATATGCAGCTAAGAGTCCTAGTGACATCCGATCGGCCCGATGAATACGTCGGGAAAAAAGGTTTGGTCAAAAACCAAGTGATAACTTGCCAGGACGTTGACCCGTCCGGCTTCCGTTTGCTCATGCCGTTTGATTACACGCTGAGCGAAGACGAGAAACCCAAATACGCGGGCAAGCTCCAAGACCAATACATCGTGATTGGCGTGCGAGAGCTGATGCCCTTTGGCGGTCGTCTCCGTGCTCGTGGCGCAATCGTGAGCGGGCCGGAAAAGAAGTAAGACAAAATGAACCCCGAAATCTTCACCCTGTCACAGATTGAATGGCAACTGTTCGCAACGCTCACTTTCAAAAGTGTGAAGCTGACCGACGCGGTTCGCCTCAAGATGTTCTTCGCGCTGATGAGGAAGCAGGCAAAGAATTTCGGGGTTCATTTCAAGAAAACGATTTGGTGTTTGCGCTCTGAGCGTGGCGAGTCCACCGGGCGCGAACATCTCCACGCACTAATCGCAGGATTGCCTCCACACGCGATGACAGCCGCCTCCTGTTTTTCCTTGATGAAGATTTGGGAAGGACTCGGCGGCGGAATGGCTCGCGTTTCACTGTATAGCCCGCTGCTTGACGGTGTGGGCTATGTCCTCAAAGGCACTGAGCAGGAATACGCTCGTGTCGGCGGGGATTACTACGAAGCCAAGAAGTTTGGAGCGAACTGCGACGTCATGCTTTCCGAGTCGGTCTTCAGCGTTATCGAAGGCCGGCGGTCAATAGGGAAGAGACGCCGTCAAGGACAACGCAAAGCGGAGTAAGACGATCTCTCTGTATGCGGCCACTGCGTCGGCGATAACGATGCACACCGCGTTTGATTTGCAGCAGGCTAAAGCCCAGTCCATCCGGACCGTAAAAGCTGCGGACAGAGGCGATAGAATTGTCGAGGCTGCGGCTATTCGGCCAGTTGTCACTTAAAAGCTGTTCCCAGGCTTGCCCGCCGCGTAGCGGCGGGCGAGCCGGGATTGCTTGAAGATGAACTCTGCCCTGATGAAATGAACTGGAATGGAAATATGACTGACGATGCGATACAGGTCGCGATGACGACCTGGGCGGCGAAAGATTTGCCTGCCCGTCTCGACGTGTCGGCGACGGCGAAACTGCTTGGCTTCGCGGAGCATGACATTCAGATTTTGATGGCCGTGGGCAAGCTCACGCCGCTGGGTGATCCGGCTCCCAACGCGCCTAAATGGTTTGCTGCCGTCGAAATGATTCGGCTTGCGATTGACCAAGATTGGCTGCACAAGGCCACGAAAGAGATTTCAAAACACTGGCGTAACAAACGCGAGCGCCTTCAAACTTGCCATGTTTAAACTAATTCAGACAGGAACTAGCAGAACATGAGAACATAGGAGCACTTGGGAGCACTAGGGAGCACTATGAAACACGGAGCACCACTGCATTTGCGGAAAGCACTGTGAACATTACTCATACGGAATCCTGGTGCGCACATTTGCTGCAACTCAAAGCTCGAGAAATCCTCAAAACAACTGGCAGGTTCAAAATCTGCCTTCGACAAACTTGCCTTGTAACTGCGAGCAGCGTGGAATGAATCGTTGAAATATCGTCATTCAAAGTTACGATATCCATGCAAACTGAAAGGCGCGGGTAGGCAGGGTCCAAACCTACTCAACCCGCACCCCCGAAAAATTAGTTTGTAGGGCCGAGGGTCCAAACCTCGGCCCGCCAAAAAATCTACGATAAAACATATGATCCGCAATGAAAAGATAGGCGAAAAACGAATCGCGCTTAGGAAGCAGTTATTCCCGCACATCGGTGAACTTGAGTTGTGGCATCGCAAACGAAGTGCCGGTTTCACAACTATTCCGAGAGCAATGCCTTTACTGTTGTCGCTAATGGACAGGCTTTCAAAGAACAAACCCGTATCGGCTGTTTATCTTGAACTGTGGTGCCGCATGTTTGACGAGTCTATTGTTAATCTGAAACCGCGTGAAATGGCCTTCCATGCAGGCTTTTCAGGACAGCGCGCCGAGCAAACTTGGTCGGAACGGATGAAGATTTTGAAAACTCTTGGGTTTATTGAGACCCAGCCAGGGCCGGAAGGAGAATTGAGTTACGCGGTCGTGCTCAACCCATATCGTGTGATCAAGAAGCATTTCACGAAGAAAACAGCAGGGCTGGACATGGCGGCTTACAACGCGCTTATACAACGGGCAAGCGACATCGGAGCGAACGACCTGAACGGCCCGCCTTCACGGCCATCAGTTCTCGTAGATGGTGCAAAGGCGAAAACTCTTGAAGCAGGTTCACGAGCGCCGCTTGTGCAAAGGGAAAAGGAAAAAGCTCAATCGAAATCAAAAAAGCGTTGAGGAATGAGCGCATTAAGTTTCACCTAATTCTACACCTAACGAGCATTTTGGAGGCAGTAACTGTGCAATATGCAGCGTTGAACGAGCGATGGAAAAAGTTGCTTGAACCCTTGTAAAGCAGGACTAGAATTCGCCTTGAAACAGAGTGTGTCAGGCTCGGAACGGTAAGGCTTCCTCGTTCGATTCCGACCTCCGCCTCCAAGTTCTGATACTATTTGGCTCGGGGTGGGGCAAACGTGGCCATGACCTCCGCATTGGTGCCATCCCAAACGCGCAGAATACTGTCATGACCACCGGCGATGACGACTTTGCCGTCGGGCGTGATCGAGGCCGAGTTGATGAAATTGGTTGCGCCTTCAAAGGAACGGATTTTCTCGCCACTGTCGCTGACCGTTCGAATCTGGTCGTCGCCGGAGGAAGCCAGTGTTTGATCTGTGATTCCGATGAAATTGATCGAGGTCACTTCCTTGCCGAATCCTTCAATGGTTTTCTTGCGCTCACCGGTCACAAAGTCCCACACCTTGATCACGTTATCCGCGCCGGCACTGGCGAGGGTCCGGCCGTCCCGTTTCCAACTGACGCCGAGCACGTGATGCGTGTGGCCCTCGAACGTTTTGACCACTTTGCCGGTGGCAAGATCCAAAACCCTGACAAATTTGTCCGCCGCGCTGGAGGCCAGATACTTTCCATCGGCTGAAAAATCGAGACCGAACACTGCATCACTGTGCACGTTGGTGAACGATTGCGTCGGCTTCCCGTCGGCAACCTGCCAGATTTTAATGTCACCGCCGCGCGTCGGCTCGCCGCCGCCGGTCGCCAATCGTTTGCCATCGGGACTGAATCGGACGGCGTTGACCCGGTCGCTGATGGGCGATGAGGCATCGCCGGTGCCGATGGTTCGTTCGAGAGTCCAGTCGGCGTTCAAATCCCAAACCACCGCGCTGCGGTCCGCCGCGCCGGACACCAGCGTCCCATTGCCTGCAAACGCGACGCCAAAGACTGGAGCTTTGTGCCCTCGGAATGTTTCTATGGCGGCACCGGTATCAGCGTTCCAGGTATGAATTTCCCGGTCATCTCCTGCCGTCGCCAGGAGGAGATTGTCAGGCGAGAAGGTGATCATCCGAATCGGTTTTTCGGATTCGGTGGAAGATTGTTTGGCCACCTGAACTTCGTTGTCTGATTTTTTTTGAAATTCCTCTGCCAATTGAATTGCGCTTTTGGCCGCGGTCATAGCTTCCTCAGTCTTTGCGGCGGCTTTGGTCGCAAGTTGAAGCTCGTGCTCGGCGTTGGATTTTGGCAACCCGGCCTTTTTCAATTCCGCTTCCGCGTCCGTGAGAGCTTTGCTCGCGGTGTTGAATTTGTCCTTTGCCAATTTGAATTTCTCCTTCGCGTCGGCTGGCTGCTTGTCGAGAGCGGCCTTGGCCTCGGCGGCAGTTTTCGCCCTCGCGTCAGCTTCAGCAACCAACCTGTCAACGAGCGCTTTGTCCGGCGACGGCTTCTCCCTGGCGGTCTGTAGTTCGGCAGCGGCCTGCGTCGAGGTTTTCTCAGCGGCTTCGTGAGCGTCGGTGGCTTTCTTGACTTCAGCAAATTCAGCAAGCGATTTCTCCGCCGCGGCTTTGGCTTCCGTGGCATTCACCGCGTTTGTCTTCTTTTCGCCGTAGGTTTTTTCCGCCGCCGCCAGAGCTTCAGTTGCTTTCTTCACCCGCTCGAGTTGAGTGTTGTGATTATTCGTCGCGGTCTGAAACGCGGACTTCCGATAACTCACTTCACTGTTTGCGAAATTCAATTCACGTTCCCTGGCAGCCTGCAATTCTCGGGCGTAACGGTCGCCTCTTAACTCCGCGATTTCCCTTCCCTCGGCATCCCAAAGTTTGGCGATGTTGTTCAGGCCAGCGGAAGCGAACCGTTTGCCGTCGTTGCGCACGGCCACGGATGCTACCGGACCGCCGTGTTTCATTTTACGAATCAACTGGCCATCCTCAATGTTCCACTGGCGGATGGTGCCATCGCCGCTGCCGGAGATGACTTGTGCGCCGTTCGGCGCAAGCGCGGCCAGTGACGTTACCGGCCCTTCATGTCCCTTGATTTCCTTGAGCGCAGCGAGTTCCTTTTTGGCCACGTCCACATACCAGACACGGATCAGGTAATCCGCGCCGCCCGAAGCGATTTGATTGCCGTCAGCAATCCAGGTTACTGCGTTGACTTCCGCCGCAGTCTGGGCCTGGCAAAGAGTTTTGCCTTTGGCAATGTCCCAAACGCGAATCGTTTTGTCCGCCGAACCGGAAACGAGCTTGCTGCCGTCAGGCGAAAAACTCAGACCATTCACCGCGCGCTTGTGACCGGAAAGTTTTCTGACGGACTTGCCCGTGGCCGGGTTCCACAACCGGAGGCTGCCGTCGTCACCGCCAGTGGCCAGCCATTTTCCATCAAGGCTGACCGCCACCGCGAGCACGGCCTTGCGGGCGATTGCGGGGAGCTTGAACTTCTGAACGTCCTTTGGGCGTCGCCAGACTTTGACTTCGCGATAGCCGCCGGAGGCCAGCAAGTCGCCGTCCGGATTGAACGCCAGCGAATGAACCATGTCGCGGTGCGCCACGCCGGGCTGGCCGTAGAGGCCGGTTTTGAGTAGTTGCGGGTCGGTCAATCGGGTGACAAGTTGCTTGGAGGGGATGTGATAAATGAAAATCTGGTTGGCACGACCGCACGCGGCGAATTGGCCATCTGAAGTCAACGCCACTGCGTAGATGGGGTTCAACCCAGCTGGCAACGGCTGCCAGACAATCGGTCCTGTGCCATGAACTACTCCTTTGGCGCCCTGATCAATCCACAGCTTGATGAGGCCCAACTCGTCCGGCGTCAGGTTCGAGGCTTCGACCTTGTTGTTTTTGGGCGGCATCAGGGGTTTCACCTGGTGCGCGGCGACTTTCAGCAGCAGGCTGTCGCCGCTGCGTTTGGGGATAATTGCTTTGCCGGATTCACCCCCGTTGATGATGTCCTGTGGAGTTTCGAGAATCAGCCCGGCTTTGGTGGTGGTCTTGTTGTGACACGCCAGGCAGTTGTTCTTGAGGATTGGTAAAATTTCCTTTTCAAAATCAACAGGCGTCTTGCGATTGATCTTCGCGATGGCGATGGGTTTGCGCTGTGCGTCCTCCGGAGGTTTGTCCTCAGCAGGCAGGCGGAACGGACCAGGAAAGAGTCCAATGACCGCTAGGGCGAGCAGGGTTTTTCTAATTCGTGTCATGAGCGCAATCGCGAGGTGATGAAACCGGAGAGAATCATTTTGCGGGTGTGGCCAACGTCGGCGTAATCTTCAAATTGATGGGCGCCGAGTAAACGGTGACGGTCACATCGCGGGGTTCAGCCGTCTTGGCCGTTTCCTTCACGCGGTTCGCGGCCAGTTCTTTATTCTTTTCGGCGTCTTTGAGTTTGGCGGGCGCTTCGGCCTCGGCCTTTTCCGCAGCGATCTGCGCCTCGGCATCTGCTTTGGCCTTGGCCTGAGCTTCCGATGCCGCTTTTTCGGCAACAGCCTTCGCTTCAAGCGCGGCCTTGGATTTTGATTCAGCTTCTTCGGCGGTTTTTGCGGCGGTTTCCTTGGCAGCAAGCAATTCCTTGTCGTCGGGCTTCTGTTCCAGCGCGGTTTTTGCGGCGGCCAGTTTCGCGGCGGCAGTTCTCGCAAGCGCTTCAGCTTCCGCTGCGGCTTTGGCGGGTCCGGCGACTGCTTCGGACGCTGCTTTGGCTTTGGCAGCGGAGTCGGTTGCTGTCTTGATGGCGGCTTGCTTGACTTCCGGCGCCGTCTTGATAGACGCGGTCAGATCAGCAACCAACTTTTCGGCTTGCTTGAGAGCCTCCTCCGCGGCTTTGGCGGCTTCGGGATTGTTGCGGTATTTGCCGGGAGTCTGGGTTTGCAGATAGAAACTGTAGGTTCCCGCTGGAATCGTGTGTTTCGTGAGATCAAGCTCCACGGTCGCGTTGGTGGCCTTTCCGTCAACTTCGATTTCTTTCAAGTTGTCGAGCGCCGGAATTCCCGCGGCTTTCAGTTTCAGGTTCGCATTGAACTCGGCGCGGCGGATGAGCTTGAGGGGGATATGTAATTTTCCCGCCACCGAGGTTTCCCAAAGCTTGTTCTCGCCCGGCTCAATCGAGATGGGGGCGGATTCGACTCCGCTCGCTGCCAACACAAAATCCCGCGCCAACCGCGATTGGATGGCTTCGTTGTTGTAGTCGGCCACCGTCCAGTTCACGGCGCCGCCGCGCGCTTCGCGCACGACATCCGCGTCGCCGATTCTGGCTTTCCCCACGACCTTGATCAGCCCGACCCAGCCGGCGGCGTTCTCGGCCGCCGTCAACATGAGCAAGGTAGAGCTTTTCTCCTTTTCGATCTTCGCTTCGTTACAAGTGACGCCAGCCGGGAGGTTTTCAACTTTGAGTTCAATGTCACCGTCAAAGTTGTCGCGGCGAAACGCCATCACCTTGATCGGCATGGTTTCACCGCGTCGCAACAAAGGAGTCCAGACCAAGGCTTCCTTTGCATCTTTGTTTGGCGAAGGCGGTGGTTGCACCGCAGCCACGAGCCGGAAGTCTGGGTTTTCCTTGCGGATAGACAGGCGATAGACCAGACGTGGATCGGAATGGAAACGATTGAAGAGGTCGCGAACTTCAATCCGATACGCGCCGGTTTCCGCAACCTCAAAGCGACCGGAGGGATCGCGCGTGGCAGTTTTATATTCCGCGCCGCCGATGTTGCTGTCCGTGTCATGGAGTTCCTTGATGTCGGAAACCTGTTCCTCGCCCTTTTCATTTTTCGTGACGCGCTGGATGAGCACAAACGGATCCGTCGGTTGACCGATGCGTTGGGAAAAAACTTCCACCCAATACACGTCGCCTTTCTTGGCTTCGAAGGTCACCCAATCCCGGTCGCCTTGCGGATACAACTGGCCGACATACTCGCAGGGCGGAGAAATTTTCTGCGCTTGGGCTGGTTGGTCGTTCGGCTGTTGCTCGGGCACGACCGGCCCCGTGGCAAAACTGAGCAATACTGGATTCGATACTCCCTGCGGCGTGCTGAGGTGGTATTCAAAAGCGTCGAGCGTGGCATCCGAAGGTTTCAGCAGGGAACTGAGTTGCCGTGGCACCGCCGGGTCACTAGGCATTTCAATTTCGACCTCCAGGCGGTCCAGCGGCTTCCCTTCGATGGTCACATCTTTGGCTGGAGCGCCACCCGGCAGATTTCGTCCGTAGAGCGAATACCTGCCTCTCGTGCCGGGCATTCCCGAAGGCGGCAGAATAAAATCAAGGTGCGGTCCCATGCCGACGGCGAGCCGGTAAAAATATTCTCCGCCGCCGCGAAAGAGGAAATCATGAACCTTGAGCAGGAACTCGCCGTCGGCTGGCGGCGTGAAATCCAGCAAGCCGCTGTTTCGGATGCGTTCGAGTTCCTTCCCGGCGGCGTCATACAATGTCATCGCGGCGTCCATCCGCGAATCAATTTCATTGGCCTTGCACGCGATCAGAATTCTTTGCCCTTTCCTGGCGGTGAACTTGAAGTAAGCGACCGCGTCAGCGTGGGAGTGGCCGTTGACGATTGTTCCCAGCGAAATCGTCATGGCGCTGGCCGGCGTCTTGTTCGTGGTCGGCGCAAGGCTTTCCGGCAAATCACCGATGACAAACGCGCGCGGGTTGGAAATACCGAAGCGCCCGACCACCCGCGCTTCATAAACTCCCGGCGGCGCGTTGGCGGCGATAGTGACGAGAAACTTGTTGGCTTCCGGCAGGCCGTTGGTTTCCCCCACCTTTTGTCTGGCAGTGATGCCGGGGTGCGAAAAATGGAGCTGGTTGGCTTCATCCAGATCAGCACCGGTAAGACTGATCTCAAATTGGCTGCCAGCCTTGCCACCGGGTGGAAACACCGTGAACAAACGCACTACGGGCAATTCGGCTAGAAGCGACACATTGCCTATGAACAACCCCAAAATGCAAAATGACTGAATCAATCGGCTCACGCGGTGAAATGCTACCACAACGCCGGAGGTCAGGGCAAAGGATGATGCGAAAGATGATTTCGGCTTGCTCCCAAAACAGCCAGCTAGTGGTTGAATAGAAACTCCTTGGTGTTGATCAATGCCCAGATGATGTCCTCGTAACCCTGTTGGCGGCCCAGTTTCGGATCGGCTTTTCCATCCTTGTCCTTCGGCTGCTTGCCCAGGTGATTCAGGGCCAGTTGGATTTCCTTCGGCTCCGGTGCACGCGAGTAAACCGTGTGATAAAGCTCCCGGATGTTTTTCTCGTCGTCCGGTTGCGTGCCGCCGGCCAGGATCGCGGCCCAACCTTTGGGATTGGTCAGCTTGTCCTGCACATCCTTGGAGTTCAGGAGGTGCAGGCTCTGCGCCATGCTGGCGTCCTGCGAACGTTCACACTCGCACGAACTGGAAGATTCGGGCCGGCCAAACACCGCCAGAAAATAGGAACTGGAGTTGAAACTGTTGTCGGGCAATTGCACCGCGCGCGTCCCCGGCGGCAAGCCGTCAAATTTGCTTTCTGCCCGGGTCACTTCATCCACGGCGTCCAACAACACTTCCGCCGTCAAACGTTTGGGATAATAGCGGGAAAAATAATGCTTATCCATCGCGTTGAACTTATTGGGCAGTGAACTGAGCTGGTAGGTTTGCGAGCTACAAATGGTTCGCACGAGATTCTTCAGGTCGAAGCGGCTTGCAACGAAATTCCTGGCGAGAGCATCGAGCAACTCCGGATTAGTGGCCGGGTTGGTTTCGCGCATGTCATCTTCGGGATCAACCAGGCCACGACCGAAGAAATGTTTCCAATAGCGGTTGACCAACGCCTTGGCAAAAAATGGATTGTCCTTGCTCGACATCCAATCGGCCAGCGCCTGACGCGGATCGTCGTCCGGGGACAGCTTCAAAGGAGAATCGCCCAATCCCGCCGGTGGGACTGATTGCTTGGTTTTTTTATTCGTGGCCGAGGCCATTCCGCGCTTGGCAAAAATGATTTCCTCACCCGGTTGTGCGCCTGTTTTCCGGCCCACCTGGGAAAAGAAAGCGGCAAAGCTGTAATAATCCTGCTGGCTCCACTTCTCAAATGGATGGTGATGGCACTGGGCGCACTGAAGTCTCGTGCCGAGGAAAAGCTGCGCGGTGTCTTCGAGTTGCGCGGTGGGGTCCTTGACCTGGCGATACCAGGCCACCGGCGGATTGTGACTGAGGTCGCCCGACGCCGCCACGATCTCGCGCGCAAACTGGTCATAGGGTTTGTTGGCCAGCAAACTGTCGCGAATCCAATCGTAAAAGGCATACGTCCCGCGCGTGTGCGTCGGCCCGCCGCGCTTGTTTCGCAGCAGCGCGCTCCATTTGTTGGCGAAGTAATCCGCGTAGTCCGTGCTGTCGAGCAGCGTCTCGATCCATTTGGCGCGTTTGCCCGGGTCTTGGTCGGCCAGAAATTTTTTGGTTTCCTCTGCCGTTGGCAATCGTCCCGCGATGTCAACGCACGTCCGGCGGACAAAGGTGGAGTCGTCGCAAATTTCTGAAGGCGGCATGCCCACGGTTTTCAGTTTTTTGAAGACCAGTTCATCAATGAAATTTTTCGCCACCGGCGAATTCTCCACCGGCGCGCCGAGCGGAACCGTGGCGCGAAAGACGGCGACCTTGGCTTGATACCGGATCATCACGGCCACATCGCCGGGCTGTTCAAAAACTTTTACGAGTCCGGTTTCGTCGGTTTTGGCCAGGCTCTTGTCGTTCGGTTCATACAAAGCGCTTCGTGTCACGTCCTCGGTAGTGCCGTCGGTGTAATGGGCCACGACCACCAGTTGCTGCTCGCCGTCCAATGGCATCGTGCGCTCCTTCGGAAACACTTCGATCCGGGCCACCGTTGGGTCGGCCGCCTTGCCGTAAGGCATCCCTTGCGCGACCCAACGAAGCAGCAGCTTGTAATCATCGGAGTCCGCGTCCAACCGTTTTCCGCCGCCATGGGGCAAAGCGGCGGTGGCTTTCTGCAACAACAGACTGCGGTCGGGTGCCGCCGGAAAAACGCGGCGTCCGCGCGCTTCCTTGGTCAGATGTTCGAAATCCTCCGTCGGTTCAAAACCGAGCAGCGAAAGCTTGAAACCGTTTTGACCGCTAGATTTGCCGTGACAACTCCCGGCATTGCAGCCCGCCTTGGTGAAAATCGGCACGATCTGGTTGGGAAAATTGATCAATGGGACATTCTTGAATTGTTCGACCGTGATGGCGAGCGTTGCCGTCAAACCATCCAAACTTTTCGCTGTGATTGTGGTGGTGCCATTCGTCAAGGGCGTCACCCGCCCGGTCTTGCTCACTTGAATAACTCCCGCCGGCGAGGTTTCAAAGCTGACTTCGCGGGTGTAATCCCGGAGAGCGCCGGTGCTGAAGCTTGCGGTGACCAGCAATTGCTGCCGCGCGTCCGCGCCGCGCAGTCGAAGCACCCTGTTGGTGTCCGCGCCGGAAGCAGTGTGGGCGAAAAGTTCGAGATTGGTCAATTCTCCGGCCTGCTTTGAGTCGGCTGTTTCCCTGGCCGGCGCAGCGGAACTGAACAGGCAATTACCAGTCAGCGCGATGAGCAAAATGACGGGCGCGAGTGGCGTTAAACGATTCATCATTCACTCGGAATTCGTAATTTCCTAAATCAACTCCGGCATCGGCTGGCAATCGCTCTCGACCAGATATTGCGGACGGCCAGCGAGGTCGGGGATGGTTACCTTGCTGACGTCAATTCCAAGGTTGTGATAGAGCGTGGCAAAGACATCGCCGAATTGCACGGGCCGCTCGACGGCTTCTCCCCCCAATCGGTCCGTCGCGCCGATGACCTGTCCGGTTTTCATGCCGCCGCCGGCCAGGACCGCGCAGGAAACTCTCGGCCAATGATCACGCCCGCCATCCTTGTTGATGGTCGGCGTGCGACCGAACTCGCCCCACACGACCACGGAAACATCCTTGTCCAATCCGCGTTGATGCAAATCCTCCACCAGCGCGCTGAGTCCCTGATCGAGCAGCGGCAGGTCCTGCCGCAGCGCCCCGAAGTTGTCGCCGTGATGGTCCCACCGGCTGAACGCCAGCGTCACGCAGCGGGCGCCCGCTTCGACCAGCCGGCGCGCGATGAGAAAATGTTCCATCAATTTTGGGCCGCCATCGTCACGGTTTTTGGGATCGCCCTTGCCGTAACGTTCCACGATGCGCTTGTCCTCTTTTTGCAGATCGAGCGCTTCGAGAAGTTTGCTGGAGGTCAACACGCCGAACGCCTGCTCGTTGAATGCATCGAGGCCTTCCATCAAGCCGCTGGCATCCACATCACGACGAAAGTTGTCAAACCTGGTCAACAAATTCTTGCGATCCGCCAGACGGTCAAGCGTCACTCCGTTTAGCACCATGTCGGCCTTGCCCGCGCCTTCGGGTTTGAACGGTGCATGGGCGATGCCCAGAAAACCGGATTTGCCGGGGTCGGACCATGGAACATGTCCCATCTTAGGCGCCAGACCAATGAACGCCGGCACTGCCTTGTCCACCGGCCCTTGAAGTTTGGAAACGACCGAGCCAAGCGACGGCCAGCCGCCCGGCGGCTGGTTTGAGGTGAGGTGGCCCGTCATGCACTGGAAGGCGTCGTGATTGTCCTTTGCACCGACCATCGAGCGGATGACCGCCAGTTTGTCCATGATGCCGGCGATGCGCGGCATGTGCTCGCAGATCTGGATGCCGGGAACTTTGGTGCTGATCGGCTTGAACTCGCCGCGAATTTCCGACGGCGCGTCCAGTTTCAGATCGAACATGTCCTGGTGCGACGGCCCGCCCGGCAGGAAAATCATGATGACTGCCTTGTGCGATTTGCGGATGCCGGATTGCGCCTCGGCGCGCAGCAGTTGCGGCAACGTCAGACCGCCCAGCCCCAGCGCGCCGATCTTCAGAAAATTCCGGCGCGAAATGCCGTCACAAAAACGCGATTGATTGCCGTAAATCGTCAACATGGCGACGGTTCAATTCTCCCCGCTAAAAGCTCAAATCTCATAGGTGAATGTGCTGTAAAGAGTGTTCGTTTGCCAGCGCTTCTTGTCAAGCTTGGATCAGCTATGGAACCCTCCGTTCAAGGACTGCGTCAAGATGCCTCCGACTTCCGAGCCGGCAAACAAACGCTTGCCGCCCGCGCACGTGGGCGTAAAGTCAACGCAAATGAACCCGACGCAAAAGCAACGAACCGAGTAGCGTCAAAAAGCACGTTCCTATCAGTTCACTCATGCGAGGAAACCCTTGCTGCAACCGACGAAATATCCGATCCCACCCGCTGCGTTTCATCAGTCCCGAGGCTGGATGTGGAAGAACCTTGGGCGGGCTTATCTGCGGCTGGCGGGCTGGCAGATCAAGGGCACTTTCCCAGCCGATCCCAAGTATGTCCTCATCGTGGCGCCCCATACTTCGAACTGGGATTTCTTCTTGGGTGTTGCTGTGGTTTTTGCAATCGAGTTGCGTGTTTCCTGGCTTGGCAAGCACACCATGTTCAGGACTCCATTCAAGAAATGGTTGCGGTGGATGGGCGGCATCCCCGTAAATCGTAGCGCCAGTCATGGGGTTGTTGGAGAATGCGTGAGGGCTTTCGATGCCGCCGACGCTCTCATGCTGGCCCTGGCTCCGGAAGGAACGCGCAAAGGTGTGAGCCAATGGAAATCGGGCTTCTATCGGATCGCATCGCAGGCTGGCGTCCCGATCATGCCCGTGGGGTTTGACTACCGGGAACATGTGGTCCAGTTGATGTCTTCGTTCCAGCCGAGCGGTAATCTGGAGCGGGACCTGCCACTCATTCAGGCCTTGTTCAGCAACGTGCACGGCCATCGGAAACGCCCCACGAAAAACGTGAAGGATTGACCACGATTCCTACCTCCACCTCCAGCTTCGCCCATTCAATCCTTCTTCGTCTTTACACTCAACGAAACAGACGGTCGTTTCTCCTTGCTGACGATTCGCGAATGGCTTTTGCGCCGCCGCCGTTCCAGCCGCGCTTCGGGCGAAAAATGATGAAAGAAAAACAACGACGCGCAGACCACGATCACGAACACCAGTGCCACGGCGAGAATAATACTGTTGGAACTCATGGCGCGATTTTAAGGCGTCGCAGCCGGACTGTCCAGCTTGGGAACAGAAACGCAGATTGTTTCGTTTGCGTTGGACGCGCCCGTTGATTTCGCGTAAAACACCGCCCCATGTCACCAGCTGAAACTCAATTCAAGCCCAACAACCTGCCGGGAACAGGCCCCGTTCATCGCAATCTCTCGGTCGCGCAACTCGTCGAAATCAGTATCCGTCGGAACGAAACACAGCTCGCCGACAACGGCGCGCTCGTCGGCATGACTGGCAAAAAAACCGGACGCTCGCCGAGCGACAAGTTCGTCGTGCGCGAGCCGTCAAGCGAGGCGCGCATCTGGTGGGGCAAGGTTAACACGCCGATGTCGCAGGAGCATTTCAAAAAGCTGCGCGCGAAGGTGGGCGATCATTTCAAGGGCAAGGATGTTTTTGTGTTCGACGGTTTTGCCGGCGCGGATCCGAAGCATCGTTTGCCGATTCGCATCGTCAGCGAGTTCGCCTGGCACTCACTTTTTGTCCGCCAGCTTTTTCGCAGACCAACGGCGGACGAACTCAAGAATCACGTGCCGCAATTCACCGTCATCTGCGCGCCCAATTTCAAAGCCGACCCCGCGACTGATGGCACGAAGACCGAGACGTTCATCGCGCTGGACATGGAATCGAAGACCGTTCTCATCGGCGGGACTCATTACGCAGGCGAGATGAAGAAATCCATTTTCACCGTGATGAATTATCTGATGCCGCTTCAAAATGTTCTGCCGATGCACTGCTCGGCGAACGCAGGCAAGAGCGGCGACGTGGCGCTCTATTTCGGTTTGTCAGGCACAGGAAAGACTTCGCTGTCCGCCGACCTGACGCGCAGTCTGATTGGCGACGACGAACACGGCTGGGGTGATAATGGCATTTTCAATTTTGAAGGAGGCTGTTACGCCAAGTGCATCAAGCTCACGCACGAACGCGAGCCGCAGATATGGGACGCCATCAAGTTTGGCGCGGTTCTGGAAAACGTGGTGATGGACAAGGAGACGCGCAAGATTGATTACTTCGCGGACACGATCACGGAAAACACACGTTGCGCTTATCCGCTGAACTACATCAGCAACGCCATCGAAAGTGGAATGGCTGGACATCCGAAGTCTGTTATTTTTCTGGCGGCGGACGCGTTTGGAATTTTGCCGCCGGTCGCGCGCTTGAATGAAACTCAAGCGATGTATCACTTCCTCAGCGGCTACACGGCGCGACTTGCCGGAACGGAAGCCGGCATGGGTAAAGAGCCGCAAGCCACGTTCAGCACCTGCTTCGGCGCGCCGTTTCTGCCGCTGCCGCCGCGCACTTACGCGGACATGCTCGCCAAAAAAATGCGCGAACACAAATGCCGCTGCTTCATCATTAACACCGGCTGGGTCGGTGGGCCTGCGGGAGTCGCGCCGCGGATTCCGCTTGAATACAACCGCATCAGCATCACGGAGATCCTGAACGGCAACATTGATTCTGTGCCGTTCGTCAAAGACCCGGTGTTCGGATTCGACGTGCCGCAAAAGTGCGGAGCGATTCCCGAGAAGTTTCTGAAGCTGCGCGAGACGTGGAAGAACCCTGCAGACTACGACACCAAGGCGAAGGAGTTGGGGCAGCGTTTCATCAAAAACTTCGAACAATACGCCGCCGACGCGCCGCACATCGTCGCTGGTGGGCCGAAAGGCTGAAAGCCCAGTTTCCGTCAGAGTCTCGTGACCTCGTCTCCTACGGCTCACTTCTTCTTCGCCTCTTCCCACTGCTTGATCCAATCCCGGAATTCCTCGGGCGTCTGTAATTCCACAATTTCGCCGGAACGCGATGGGTTTGAATTGCCGAACTCGGGGAACGGTTGTTCGATGGCAAACGCAACTGCCGGGTTTTTATCCACGAGCATCTGAAAAAGTCTGCCGTTGATTGACATGACCGCCACCTGACCGCTGACCTGGACTCTGTTCTCAGTCATGCGGATGTCCTCGCCCGGACGGAGTTGTTTTGGCTCGTTGGGAAATTGCGTGTCGTGCTGAAGACGCTTTTGCGCGTCCGTGAGGTATTCGTTGAATGCGCGCTGCGAATCCTCCTTCGCGAGCGTTTCAAGTTTTTCCCCGTGCAGAAAACGGATGTAGTCCAGATATCTGCCATCCGCCAGCGCGTTTTGCGTCACGACGATGTGGCGCTCGCCGTCGGTGGTTTCGTTGAGCAGCGTGGGAATGAACCGCCCCGCGTCCGTGCCGCCGACGTAAACCGCCCCGGGCTGGAGCGGGCCGAGCATGGCGTCGCCGTAGTCGAGAAGTTTTTGCGCAGGCCAGTCATGCGCCACCTCCGCCACGCCGAAGGTTTCCAGCACGACCGGCCAGAGTAGGCGGAAACTTTCGCGCCGATCCGTGTCGCGCAATTTTTTCAGGGACTCAAAAGCATTCGTTAGCTGATTCCATTCACCTGCCTCGGCCAGTTCAAAGAACCGCTCCACCTCGGCGGGCACCTGAACTTCCGTGAACTCCGCAAATTGACGAAGGATCTCGCGCCGGTTGCGGGCAAACTGGGCGACTTTGTTGGTGACAATTTCCTCTGCGGTCTGCGCAGGCGCAACGCTTGATGAGCGCACACGCGAACGGCTTTGCTCGAATCTCGACTGGCTGGCTGCCGTGCGCTGCGGCGTGTCCACCGGAGCAGGGCGGACAGGCTGCTCATCTTTGAACACGGTTTGTCGTAATGCGAGAAGCACGACGAGGACGCAGCCGCCGGACAGAATCCACGGCCAGCGCGAGCGGCGCGCCGGCGCGCCGTTTGGTTGTGGTTGCGAGTTGTCCATTTTCATGCCCGCACGATTATGACACCGCGCCGCGGAAATTTGTATAAAAATTCGACGTAATTTTTTTAAGTGGGAGACGAGATCACGAGGCTCTGTATAAAAACTTCAAGCTTCAACATCCAAGCACCAGAGAAATACCAATAATCAAGCACCAATGCGCTAACACCACTTTAGTTTTGGAGTTTGAGATTTGGAGTTTCTCTGAGTGTTGGTGCTTGGATGTTGAAGCTTAAAGTCAGAGTCCCCTTACGTCGTCTCCTGCGATTAGTCTCGTATGCCACAGTCGCTTGTGCCATTCTCCCGGCCAAGCCATGATCCGCTCCCGCACAAAACTGTTTGTGCTCGCGTTTGTCGGCGCGATGATTTTTCCCGCGCGCGCCGAATTGTTCGTCAGCGGCTTCAGCACAAATCGCGTTTATCGCTACAACAAAACCAACGGCGCATTCATTGACGTTTTCATTCCCAACACGAACGGCCTGCTCAATCTCCCGCACGGCCTCGCGTTCGGGCCGGACGGAAATCTATACGTCGCCAGCGCGGGCAATGACCGCGTGCTCCGCTACAACGGCACGAACGGCGCGTTCATTGATCAGTTCGTCACCAATGCCAGCGGCGGACTGGATTATCCGGTGTCGCTGATTTTTCGCGGCGATTATCTCTACGTCAGCAGCCAGCTCAACGACCGCGTGCTGCGCTACAACGCGACCAACGGCGCGTTCGTGGACACGTTCGTGACGAACACCGCCGCGCTCGACGGCATGTCGGACATGGTGTTCGGCGCGGACGGAAATCTTTATGTCGTCGGCCGGTTCAACAATCGCGTCGTCCGCTTCAACGGAACAAACGGCGCGTTCATGGACATTTTCGCCACGAACAATCTGACGCAGCCATTCGGCCTGCGGTTTGGCGCGGACGGAAATCTTTACGTCGTGAGCGGAAACAACAACAGCATCCAGTGTTTCGACGGAACGAACGGAACTTTTCTAAACACGTTCGTGACAAACGGCACCGGCGGACTCGGTTTTCCGATAGGAGTTGAAATCGGCCCGGACGGAAGTTTCTACGTCGCCAGTTTCGGCAACAACAAAGTCCCGCGCTACAGTTCAACCAACGGCGCCTACCTCGGCGATTTTGTTTCGACGAACAGCGGCGGGCTGAACGGGCCGAACTTCATGATTTTCCGTCCACAAGCCCCGTCAGAGCCGCCACCGTTCTCGCCGGCGCTCACGATTTCCGTGCTCGCCACGAATGTTTTTGTCACGTGGACAAATCTGACTGGCTTCCGCTTACAGGAAGCAACCTTGCTCGGCTCGAATTCGGATTGGAGTCCGGTAAGCAATTCCATCGTCACGACAAACAGCACGAACATCGTCACGCTCCCGCGCAATCCCGGCGGTCATTTCTTCCGGTTGATTTATCCGTAGCCTCAGAAATACTGCGTCCGAGAAATCATGAAAAAACTTTTCGCCGTGGTGATTGCTGCAACTTTCTCGCTGCAAAAATTCCACGACGAATTGCTCAAGCACGGCGCGCCGCCGATTCGCTTGCTGCGCGAGCGGATGTTGAAGGATAAAAAGTCGTGGGATGAGTCGTTTTAATGTCGGAGGGCGGAGTTCCACGACGCCCTAATCCCATCAAATCTTATGAACAAAACGGTGCGTAGAATCTTGTTTGTGGTTATCGCGCTGATTGCTTTGGTCGCGATTGCCTTGTTGGCCCATCAAGCCAAGAGCAAAAGCGCGCTGGAAAAATACAAAGCGGAACTGCGAGCCAAAGGAGAGAAATTCACCTTCGCGGAGTTGGCGGCTTCTTACACGACCAATGCAAACAACTCCATGGCCGTGATTACGAACGCGGCAAACACATTGCGCGCCACAAGAACCGGCCCTGGAAATGTGGAGTTCAGAAAATACGCAGCGCCGGGACAAGCGACGCTTGCATGGGAATCAAGCGAGCCAAGTTTTTGGACCGAGCGTTCAAGCCGCACGGATCTGACTAACTGGGTTTCATTCGCGGCAGACATGGATCTGATGGAAAGCACGCTCGAAAAAGTTCGTGAGGCAATGAAAGATCCGGCGGCGGACATGGGAATGCGGACGAACATTTTTGATTTCCCGAAAATTTTTGTGCAGATGCGAGTCGTCGCTCAATGGTTGAGTGGCGCAACGATGAATGAGCTTCATCGCAAAAATCTGGACGAGGCTCTGAAAAACATCGAAGCGCTGGCTGGCCTGTCACGACTTCACCGCGATGAATACACGCTTGTCAACGGGATGATTCAAGTGGCGATTGCAAAGCTGGGATTGGTCGTGACTTGGGAAGCTTTGCAAGCATCCGATTGGACGGAACCACAACTCGCGCGCCTGCAAAAAACCTGGGAGAACGTGGATTTGGTTGATGCGTTGGAAAAAGGTTTGGTTGGCGAGCGCGTATTTGGCAACGCCTGTATCGACGTTGTCCGCGGCGAATTTCGAGGAAGTGAAGTGGAGAAATGGACCGACGGATATTTTTCGACGGACAAGACCGTTGATAAGTTGGTGATGAACTATGCGTTTCTTCCCGCTTACAGACTTACGAGCATCAATGACGATGAGTTGTTCCATTTGCGGCAATTGCAGGAATCCATCGAGGCAATCCGCCAGCTTGAAACAAACCGTCCATGGATGGAAATCGCTGATTTGCTGAACACCAACCTTGCGCGGTTTGACAAAGTGGCGAGGTCATCGCTCGGTCGCTTGCGTTATTGGTTTAGCTCGATTGGAATCCCCAATCATCGCAGGGCTGCAGAAACCACGGTGCATGGCGAGACAGAACGGCAAATGACCATCGCAGTCATCGCATTGAAACGTTTCGAACTGCGTCATGGAAAACTACCAGCGACTTTCGGTGCGCTCGCTCCAGAATTCTTGACTGAGTTGCCACGGGATTTCATGAGTGGCAAGCCGCTGCGGTATCGGCTCAATGCGGATGGGAGCTTCCTGCTCTACTCCGTCGGCGACGATGGAAAGGACGATGGCGGCGATCCGAACCCTTCAAAGCCCGGTGACAAACCAGATTTATGGTCTGGTCGAGATGCAGTGTGGCCCGTTGCTTCAACGAATAAACCAATTCAAGTTTTGCGACCCTGACTGGAGCGAAGTGGTGGAGCGGGCCACCCATTTAATTTGGGCATCGTGGAGCTTCGCCCTCCGTTGCGTGCATCTCGAGGGCGTGTTGCCCAAACCACCGTTTTGAAACTTTTGGAAGCGGCGGACGTCTGTTGCTGCAACTATGAGAGGCATCCACCAACCCCAGCCGGAACTCTTCAGCTATCAGGTCAACCTGGAGAAACGCCTTCGCCCCGATCACCCGTTGCGCCGCGTGGCCCAAGCGGTGGATAGGAGCTTCGTGCGTGCCGAGGCCTCCACCTGCTAGGGTCACAACGGTCATGAAACGGTCGACCCGGTGATCCTGCTCAAGATGATGTTCCTGCTCTTCTTCGACAACGTGGCCAGGGAGCGCGAACTCATGCAGATCATCCCCGAGCGGCTGGATAACCTGTGGTTCCTGGGCTACGGGCTGGACGACATGATCCCCCACCACAGCGTCCTCTCCAAAGCCCGCCGCCGCTGGGGGCCGGAGGTGTTTCAACGGCTCTTCATCCGCACGGTCGAACAATGCGTGGCCGCCGGGCTGGTGGGCGGGGACAAACTGCACGTGGACGCCAGCCTCATCGCCGCCGCCGCCGCCAAAGATTCGGTGAAGAAAAGCTCGCCCGAACTGATCGCGGCCTATGCGGCGACGGAGAAGAAGATCAACGACCCGGCGGATCGTCCGTGCTTTCAAGCCGTCAACGACATGGCCATCAGCACCACCGATCCCGACGCGGGACTGGTGCGCAAAGGCGGCGACTGTGGCGGCAGCGGATCCAAGACTGCCTGATCGCGGCGACACAGAACATCCGGATCCTGCTCTCGCGCACAGTGCTCGGACCGGTCCAGAGCGTGGCGCAGGCGGTGTTGGCGGCGATTTTCGACGGGACGTCGGCAGCGCCGCGACGCCAGGCAGCCTTGAAAACCTCTGCCAGATGGAACTGAAGTTTTTTTGAGCGAACCGACGATAGCACTGCCACCCCCCATCCGCTCTCGTCAAAACTACCTTTGGGCAACACGCCCTTGACTTTGTCATGCCGCCCTTTGATGGCCTTGCCCACCACCTCCTCGCTCCGGCCCCAACCATAGCCGGGCGCGGTGTCAATGAGGTTGACGCCCGCATCGAGCGCGGTGTGGATGGTGCGGACGGATTCCTGGTCGTCGGGTTCCGCTCCCCAAGCGCTGCCGCCACCGAGCACCCAAGTGCCAATGCCTACGACAGAGGCGTGCAGGCCGGAGTTTCCAAGCGGGCGGGTTTTCATAGTGACAATACGTATTCGATAAGGTCGTCGAGTTGCCTCGGGGTAAGTTGCGAGGTGTCCCCGTGTTTGCCCTCGCGTTGCAATAACGTGAAAATGTCCCGGATAGTCGCTGCGCGGCCATCGTGCAGATACGGTCCGCTGCGCCAGACCTCGACGAGCGAGGGCGTGTCGAAGCGATCCGTGGGTTGATCGAATTTCCCGGCCGTGCCAACGTCATGCCGCTTCAGGTCGGTGAGCAACGTGCCTTTGTGACAGTCTGCGCAAGCGACAGTCTCGCTCAGGAACAATTTCTTCCCGCGCTGTGCCGCTGGCGACAATTTGCCCTTGAGCAGGTGCGGGCTTGGCATCGGTTGGAGCGATTTGAGGTAATCGTCCATGGCCACGGCGACATCAGGTGGTTGCACGGTGAAGAGGCTGTTGCGGATGCCGGCGCGCACGGCGACGTAGGCATTCGAGCGCACGCCGAGCCACATCGAGGGCGGCGTCTCATGTGTTTGCAGCAGACTCTTGCCGTTTTTCGGATTGCCAATGCCGTCGTTGAGGTTGTCCCAGTTCAGCCCGTCCACGCGCGCGTCGTGCGAGTGACAGCTCGAACAAGCCTGCCAGCCTTGGAAGCAAATCGTGGCGTCGTTGAAATAGAATTCGCCGAGGCGAACGGTCGTCATCCGGGGCGCGGGGCCGAGCGGAACCGAGGCCGCCCGCAACGGGTCGGCGGCGAGATCCACTGCGTTGAGCGTGTCGGAGAAATAATTTGCCACCCACACGCGGTTGCCGGCGACGGCGAGCGAACGCGGGCCTCGGCCGGGCAGCTTGACGCGCTGGCGCACGCCGACGAGGAAGGAGAGATCGTTCGGCACGTCAGCCTGCGTGCGCGACGCGGCGGTGTAATCCACGGGCTTGCCGGGATCGAGCGTCGCGGGAACGCTGGCCAGTTTCACAAGCAGCGCGGGGAAATCCACAACGCTCAATTCATGTGTGCCAGCGTGCGTGACGAGCAGTTGCCGGCCATCGCGAGTCCATGCCACGGCCCAAGGTGTCGCGGCCCCGGAGTCAATGTTGTCGAACAACACGGTGTTGAGCAGTTTCATCTCCGCGAGATCAATGATGCTGCCGGCGCTGGTGTTGATCCAGCCGCGCTCAATCTGTGTCGTGGGCAGATGAAAGCGCGCGAGGATGTGCGCCACGACGGCGTAGCGGCCATCCGGCGAGACGCGGATGTCGCGCAGCAACGTGCTGCCGTTCGGAAGAGGGATTTCCTTGAACACCTTTCCCGCCGCGAGATCAATGACACTTACGCTCGACGCGACGACATCGACATCCGCCCGGCCCGCGTGGATGTGATTGGCCACGAGCAGCCGCCGGCCATCCGGCGTGACCGCGGCGGAAAACGGCTCGCGGAGCACGGCGATGCGCCGGACTTCCTTTCTTGTTTCAAGATCGAGGACGCTCACGTCGTTGTTGAAGCGGTTGCAGACGTAGAGTGTGCGGCCGTCGGGGCTGAGCACGGGCGATTGAGCTTGGTATCCCACCGGGAGCCGGTCTGTGACCTTACCCTTCACAGTGTCCACAACACAAACCGTGCTGGACGGTCCGGCGCACGTGACGTAAAGTCGCGCGCCGTCCTGCGAGAGCGCCAGTCCGGAAGGCGAGGGAAGAACCGGGATGCGTGCGCCGACTTTATTCGCGGCCGTGTCAAAGACCAGCACCTCCGCCGTGGCTTCGCACGCCACGTAAAGTTTGCCGCCATCCGCCGAAGCGACGACGGCGCTCGGCGCGAGGAAGGAGTTTTTCTTCGCCGGGGCATGGCGTGTCGAGTCGGAGGGCGCGGAGGAGCCGACACTCCACGCCGCGAACACACAGACGAAGATCAACGCGGTGAAGCAATCGCTGCGCGTCGTCAATCTGAGTGACGCTTTTCCAACGTGGTTGCTGAATTGTGAAGGGTTCATGGTTGCCTCAATGGTCTTGGTTTCGCCGGGCGAGGTTTGGATCTGGTTCCCGCGTGACGGCGATCCGGGCGCACGTCGCCTGCAAAACTTTCTGCACGGAAACTTCCGGGTAATCTGTGGCCAGCTTGGCCAACTCGGCGAGGTCGGACACCTCAGCGATTTTCTCCAAGGCCTTCGCCGCTGCATGCCGGACATCCACCGCGTTATCAAGGTTGCGAACGGCCGCCATCAACGCGGGCCGCGTCCGGCGATCGCCGATTTCACCGAGCGCCCACGCGGCGGCAGCGCGCCAGCACGGCGTGTAGTCGAGGTGCAACAAATGAATCTCTGGCTGCGATGGGTCGGGCCGACCGTGCCGCGCTTCGTTCAAGTCATCGGACAGCACGGCGGCAAGCGTGTCCACCGAGGCGCGGTCGCCAAGATTCCCGAGAGCACGAGCGAGATAGAACAACGTCCAATGCCGGACGGGCGTCCAGGTCGGATTGCCCAGCGTGCGGCTGATGGGTTCTTCGGGCAGCGCGCGGAAGCGGACGAACGCAGCGCGCACACGCGGCTCTTCAGCCTTGTCACGGCACGCGAGCGAGAGAATTTGTGCGGAACGATTCTCCGGGCCGGGATGACCGCCCCACGCGGGATGAGTGGTCGAGAGGGCGGCCTTGATGTCTTCCGCCGGTTTGGCGGACGGGTCGCCGAGTAAAGCAAGACAGGATTCTACCACCTCGTGGCCGCGTCCGCTGCGCCGGATGAGCCGGCCAACGAGCACTTCATAATCATCGTTTTGAAGGAACAAGCCGCGGTCGGGGTCGGTGGGCACGGAGCGGATGAGTTGCGGCACGATGGTGACGGCGCGCGTCGAGCCAAGCGCGTCGAGCGCCGCGATGATGCGCGCGTGGACCGGCGACGAGTGGCAGGCGTAGAGCGCGGGATGATCGCTATACCAGCCGACGTAGTGCCAGTAATCCTTGAGCGCGGCGAAAGCTTCGATGAGGGTGGACTCCGCTTCTGGCGAACCAATGCGCCCGAGCGACTCAATGACCGCCTCGGCGAGAAAAAGATTGCCAGTGCGCGGCTCGATATTATTCGCCAGCAGTTCGCGCAGCAACGGAAGCGCGGTTGCGTCGCGGAGTTGGCCGAGCGCGCGGACAGCCTCCTGCAACGTGCGCGGGTTCAGTGGTGAGGCAGCGGAAAAAGTGAAGTTGTCTGTGCGGTTGTCCTTCACGAAAGGCGCGTAGGGATTCCGTGCGGCTTCGGTGCGGACAAATTCCCGCAGCGCGGCGCGCGCGGCATCGCCACCGATATGGCCAAGGGCGGCGATAGTGGCGCGCCGTGCAGGCGAGGTGGCGCTCAGGTCTTGAACC
Source organism: uncultured Verrucomicrobiota bacterium (assembly GCA_964389025.1). GTDB lineage: Bacteria > Verrucomicrobiota > Verrucomicrobiia > Limisphaerales > CAYMCQ01 > CAYMCQ01. Next base: position 29,766 of record CAYMCQ010000001.1, on the reverse strand, counting down.
AGCGCGGTTTCGGTGGTCGGCCACGAGTTCGCCGCCAGCCATCCCTTCCAGTTCGCGGATGCGCCGGTCAGCTCCACGTGGGCGGTCAGGTTTTCCAATGCGACATTGGCCGCTTGGGCGACGACCTCGTCACCGTCATCAAGCGCCGCCACCAGCGGTGGAACAGATTCGCGCGTGCCACATGCCGCCAGCGCGAGTGCTGCCGCGAGGCGGGCTTCGCGGTTCTTGTCAGTCAACACTCCAACCAGCGCGGAAGCCGCTTCGTGTTCCCGCAGCAGGGCGAGCCGTTGCGCGGCGGAAATTTTTTGGCCTTTGTCCGCGCCGCGCAACTGCTGCACGAGCGCGGTGATTTCGTCGCGGCGCGAGGCGTTGGGCGAATCGCGTAGCGCGTTGCGATTGAGCGAAGCGCACTCGCGGAAGCGTTCGAATTGCAAATCCATCATGCCGGTCACGCCGGAGTTGTTGCCGCGAAAGCGGTGCGGGTCACCCTGGCCGAGCAATTTCACCGGCGGCGCACGGAGCGCGTCGGCCGGACGACCGGCAATCGTGGGCGCCGCTTCGCGGGATTGATGACAGCCGATGCACGAACGGCGCTCGCCGGGGCGCACGTAGAGCCACGACATCTCGTTCAACTCGGAGCGACCCTCGGCGTCCACCGCCTGGAGCGCCAGCGGCGTGTCGGCGGGCACTTCGACGTTGAACGAGCCGTCCGGCGCGAGCGGCACGGTGCCGAGTTCGACCGTTTCGTGTCCCACGTGGACGATGTGCGAGTGCGACGAGCGCGTGGTCAACGGCACTGCGCCGAGCACGCGGATGGCGCGGACGCGGTCCCAGTCCGCCTTGCTCTTGGTGGTGAAACGGGCGTCCTGGCAAAACAGAAAACCCGTCGCCCCGGAACGGCTGGCACGGGCGCGGTCCACATAATCGGGAATCACCGGCGGCCGGCTGCGCGCGCCGAGGAAGACCGGCGAATGGATGCCGCCCATCTTGGACTCGAACAGCGACACGACCTGGTTGTCGCGCGGATCAATGACGCCCAGCACGTCCGAAGTCATCCGCTTCCCGTCCGCGCGCAGCACGGTGCAGAGCAGGCGGCCATCGGGCAGCGGCGCGAGGTCGCCAAGGCTTCCGGGCAGGCGATGTTGTTCCGCCTCGGGACTGCCGGACGCGCCGATGAAGTTGCCGCGGCTGGAAATGTAGGCGAGTCGTCCATCGGGCAACGGCGCCGGACTGCCGTAACCAAACGCGCGCAGCCGCACGCCGTAATCGGGACCAACATTCGCGGCGAACTCAGCCAGCCCATCCGTGCCGTCGGGACGAATGCTGTGCAGATGCGTCTCGACCTTGCCGCGGTCAAAAAAATTGTCGGTCCGGATAAAGGCGATGCGGCCATTGGCCATCACTTTTGGCTCGTTGTCAAAGATGAGAGTGGAAGTGATCGGGTGAATGTCGCTGCCGTCGGCGTTCATGCGAAAGAGCGCGCGCGAGGGCGGCTGGTGATATTCCTCGAACGTGCCGATGCGCGTGGACGTGAAAACGATCCGGCCATCCGGCAGTTCGGCCGGATCAATGTCGTGGAACGGGCCGTCCGTGAGCCGCTGCGGTTTGCCGCCAGCGGCCGGGATCCGGTAGATGTGAAAGAACTTCTCTCCCTGGCGGGCCATCGCCACGAGCAGTGAGCGTCCGTTGAAGGACACACTTGGCGAGCCGATAACGCCGGAGCCGGCGTCGAACAGGATGCGCGGTTTGGCGCCCGGGCCGGGTTTTAAAGTGTAGAGCTTACGGCCAATCTTCGAGGGGCATGGCAGATCAAACTCCGTGTATGCCCGCGACCAGTCGCCGACGCGAAAAGCCACCCCCCACGCATCGCCACGCAACGGCACATACACGCTGCAATCTTCGCCCAGAAACGCCACCCGTTCGGGCCAGGAGAAACCCTTGCCGGGCTTCGCGAGTTCGATCCGTGGTTGAGAAGTCTTGGCGTGCGCCCGCTCGCCGGATTGGGACCACGCAACTTCACCCCAGGGAGCCATGCCCATCGGCCCAACCACCCGGGCGTCGCGCCATTCCGGGCCTTCGACAAATTCCGGATGCGAATAATCCACGGCCTTGCCCTCCCGCGCCGCGCGCCAGGTTCCATCCGTGAAAAGTTCCAGCGGCGGCTTGTCTTTGATCTCGATCCGGACGGCCGCGATCACTCCACGCACACCACCGAGGTCAATGCCATGAATGCCGAGGACGTTCCGGCCCTTCGCCAGGCGCGACGTGATGTCGTAGCGCTCGACGGATTGCCAGACATCCGAGGCGGCGCCCACGTCGCTACCCACGAGCGAGCCGTTCACGTAAAGTTCGTAGCCATTGTCAGCGGTGATGTGGATCGCCGCGTTGGTCGGGATCGCGTCAAGGGTGAAGGACTTGCGGAGGCCGCAGCGCGCGTCGGATTCATCCGACCAAATCCAATACGCCCGCGCGAGAGCGGGGAGTGAGGCAGCCTGGACGGTCAGGAGTTTGAGCGCAAACGCGAACCCGAGCGCTGCAGCGCAGAGCCAACGGCGATGCTCGCCGCGATGTAGATGGTTTTTTTGCACTACTGTTTTCCAAACGGACACAAGACTCACGGGCATGTCGCACATAATATGTCGCGAGCCAGCCTGATAGGACTGCGCGGAACTTGGCTTTTCCTAACCGCTTCTTGGCAGGACTGGCCAGAATCCGCCGGCCAGATTTGAAATCTCCGCGGGACAGCATGAGCAGGACTTTGTTGCGACAGGGATGGCAACCTATCGGATTCATTGTTCGACAGTCATCAACGCTCCACATTGAACTGCACGTCAGTGGGACGAACGACTCTTTCGCTCACCGCTTCTGGCGGGCGGCTGAGTCGTCGCTTCGAAAGGCCCGATAATATTGCTCGCGAAATTTGTTTCCGGCTCCAACGTTGGTGAGACAAAGCGACCAATCAAGCTCAGGTCGGAAATTCAATTTGCGCGGAGCTGGCGGTTGTTGCCGAAACCTGTCGGCAAGCTCCTTGAATTCCTTTCCCCAAACTTTGAGTTTGCCATCATGCGTCAACAGGCCGGTCAGTTGGCTGGCGTCCGTTGCCTCCGGTTGATCGTAGAATCCCCAATTCAACCAGCCCGTGGCCAATCCTTCCGTCGTCTCGACCACGCGCCGGCACCAGCGCGCCTGTTGCTCCTCACTCGCCGCGGGATGCACTCCGCTGTCGAACGTCGGCTTGCCGCCGCCATACCAGCCGAATTCGGCGACCACGACCGGCTTGCCGGGGCGCGCCACTTCGCGCACGACACCTTCGAGGTAGGCCAGATTGCGCAACTCGTCCTCCTCACTGCGATATTCAAACGCGCCGCGATCCAGCGGGTAGAAATGAATTTCGAGAAAGTCGAGCAACCGGGCCTGTCGCTCCGGACGAAAACCGGAATAATGCTGCACTCTCGGCAATAGCGAGGGCACGGACCATTGAATCAATCCGACCGTGACTAGCGCATCGGGATCGGCGGACTTGATGGCTGCGACCTGGCGACGCGTCCATTCATCCGCGACCTCCTCGCGGAACAACTGGTAATCGAGCACCTCCCGACAGGATGAGATGTCCTTGAGTTCGGGCACCAGCACGCTGCCGGGTTCTTGAGATTTGTTCGTCGTATGCCACGCTTGCGCGATATTGTCGCCGGATCCGTATTTCTTCGCCAGCCAGCGGTTCCACTTTTCCTTCATCACCGGGTTGTCCCAGGACACTTCCGGCTCATTGCGCAGGTCGTAGGCAAAAATCGCGTGACGCCCACGGTAGCGGGCGGCAAAAAGCTTCCAGAACGATTCCAGTGCCGTGAGAACTTTTTCATCCGCGATGCGATCACCCCGCGCCCACTCCGGCACCTCCTCCCAATGATCCGGACCGGTCGGGTGAACGTAGATGCCTGCGGTCTCGGCCATCGCGAGAAATTGGTCGAACTTGGCCAGGCCCTCCGGCTTCAACACGCCCGGTTCCATGTAAAACGATCCATAACTCAAAAACACCCGCACGCAGCGCACACCGAGTTCCTTCATTCGCGCGAAATCGCGATGCGTCGCTTCCGCGTCAAACTTCTTCCAGACCTGCGGTGCCCAACCGGTGCCGGGCCGGTAATAATTCACGCCAAAGGGAACGAAGGGTTTGCCGCGCTCCGTGATGAACGATTTTCCATTCTTCGCAATGCGGATCTTTGCAAGGTTTGTGGCAACTGCGGCTGCCGACTGAGACTGCACGCGTGAAGTTGACATCAGCAACGCGACGGCGAGTCCGAAGATTCGGAGGAGGCCAGCCACTTTGAATGAACGCACCTTAGCCATGCAACCATTCCTCCCGGTGTTTCGCGACAAAAGTATCATCGTTCAAATGCGGATACGCGCGATAGACCCGGTCGATCTCCTCGCGCTGACCCAGACTGAGCGTCTCGTTCGGATCGAGACACCAGATGCCTTCCAGCAAACCTTGCCGCCGCAACACCTCATGGATGCCAGGAATACAGCCCGCGTAACCGTTCGCCGCGTCGAAGAACGCAGCGTTGGCATCGGCAACTTCGACACTGGAGCGCAACAACTCGGCCGGGATCGCACTGGCGGATTGGGCCACGCGACGACACGCGGCGTGGAGTTCGACCGCTTTCTGTGTCCACACCGCCCAGTGACCGAGCAACCCGCCGACGATGCGCCGTTCGACAACCTTGCCGCCCACTTGAAAACGAAATGGCGTCAGCAAATCCATCACGATGTTGTCATCGTTGCCGGTGTAGAGCGCGATGTCGTCGCGGCCGCTTTCCGCAACGGCGCGGATCACATCGAGGGTTTGGTAACGGTTGAACGGAGCGATTTTGATGGCCACGACGTTTTCGATTTCAGCGAACCTGCGCCAGAACGAATACGGCAGGACTCGTCCCCCAACAGCGGGTTGGAGATAGAACCCGAACAGCGGAATGATTTCAGCAACAGTGCTGCAATGGGCGATCAATTCGTCTTCACTGGCGGTCTTGAGTGCGGCGAGGCTGAGCAAGCCCGCGTGAAAACCAAGTTCCCGGATCAATGTGGCTTCAGCAGCCGCTTGCTTCGTTTGACCGCAGATGCCGGCGATTGCGATTCCCGGAGCAGAGAAAGCAAACGGACTTTTACGAAGTTCTTCCTCCGCCAGTTCCAGCACGGGACGAAACAGTCCTACCTTTGGATCGCGAATGGCGAATTGCGTCATATGCACCCCGACGGCCAGGGCACCCGCGCCAGCGGCGAGATAGTAACGGAACAGCGCGCGCTGACGGCGTTCGTCCAGCTTGCGTTGCGCGTTGAGAGCCAATGGACATGCGGGAATGACCAGCCCTCCATTGAGTCGCGCCCGAGTTTGTTCAATAGTTGCCATTGCGCACCTCGAAATGAGTAGGTCTGCCAAGATTGCGTCCGCCATTCCTCACCCAGTGCGCGATCCAGCGAAGCATCGTCTCAAGCGGCACGGAAGGCGCACCAAGTTTCGCGCATAAGCCGGCGGAATTTCCCAACAGAGCCGTCGGCGCTTCGCTGCCCATAAATTGCGGCGGTCGCCCAAGTAATTCGCCAAACTGTGTGGCAACGGCGCGCACTGAAAAGAGTTCCCGACGACAAAGATTCCACACACTCGGCGGAGACGACGCCAGCGACAACGCACGAAGAACCATTTCGTTCGCGTCGCCCTGCCAGATGCAATTGAAGTAACCATTGGCCAACTCGACTGTCTCGCCGTTATGAACCTTTCGCGCAATATCCATCAACACGCCGTAACGCAATTCAACCGCGTAGAACAGCCGCAGCAGCGTAACCGGCGTGTCATTCAAGCGCGAAAAAAATTCGAATACGCGTTCCCGCCCCACCGCCGCATTCGCATACTCTCCAAGCGGCGTCAGCGGGTCGGTTTCCACCGAACCACCGCGATTGACCTCACTCAATGGGTAAACATTTCCCGTCGAGAGCGCCACGATCCGGGCGCGCGGGTAACGCTCCCTTACCCTCGCCGGAACAATGGTGTTCATCGCCCACGTCGCTGTCGGGTTCTGTGCCGTGCCAAATTTCAACCCGACCAGGTAAATCATATTCTCCGCTTCCGGCAGTTGCTGGAGTGAATTTGTCGCAAGCAAATCACAACTTAGGGTTTTCACGCCCTGACTTTCGAGCCACTGACGGGCGCGGGTGTCGCTAAAGCGGCTGACGGCGGTCACGTCAAGCGCATGGTTCGCGGCATCGGCAGCGCGCTTCGCCAACACGGCGAGAGTCGGTCCCATTTTGCCACCCGCACCCAAAATAAGCAGCGGACTGGAAACTGTCCTGATGAATTCCACCAGCGCAGCGCTCGGACGGGTGAGAAGTGCATCCAGTTGTTCCTCGGTTTCGATTTTCTCGGGCCAAAGCGGTGAGCCGTGAGCGGTGAGCCGTGAGCTGTTCACTGATAACTGTTCACTGTTCACGGATAAATCCTACGCAGCGTAATGCCGCGCGACCTTCTGAATCGCCTCGGCCACGCTCACGATGTAGTCCTCCGTCATCGCTTCGTGGATCGTGACCCGAATGCCAGTCTGCAAGATTGCTTCGGCCTCGGGCGTCTGATGTTTCGAGTAATCCATTGTCGTCAGCCCAAATTCGCGCACAGGCCAGCGCCCCTTGAAAAATGAGTGTTTCAAGAACATTGGGTTGCGATGCAGCGGCACCGGAATGTAACCGGCGGAAGCTTCCGCACCTTCCGCCGCCAGCGCCTTCACGAACTCGGCGCGGTCACAACGAAACGCGCCCGGCTTCATGCGGAAAAAGTAGAACCAATATCCGCAACGGTCTTCGGGATGAACTTGATGCGGCAGCACGCCGGGGAGACCGGTGATTTTTTGGGACAGCAAGTTGCCAAGACGAGCGCGTTTGCCGATGATGCCTTCGAGCCGGTCAAGTTGCGCCGCTGCCACCGCCGCCTGCGGCTCGCTCATGCGATAGTTCGTGGCGAACGACTCGAACAAGCCTCCTTTGAGGCGATCAAATCCCTTGTCGCCGAATTTCTGCAGCAGCGGACCGAAGCGTTCGTCGTTAGAGCCAACAAGTCCGCCGTCGCCGCAGGTGATGTGCTTCGAGTTTTGCAATGAGAAGCACGCAAAGTGACCGATCGTGCCGATGGGCTGACCACGATACTTCGCACCCCAGGCTTGTGCCGCGTCTTCGATCAATACCAGCCCATGTTTGTCGGCGATGGCCTTCAACGCCTGCAAGTCGCACGGATTGCCGCACAGGTGCACTGCGATGATTGCCTTTGTTTTGGAAGTAATGCGACGCTCGACGTCGGCGGGGTCGAGGTTGTAGGTGCTGGCACCGAGGTCGGCGAACACCGGCACGCCTTGCTGGTAAATCACGCCGATGACAGTGCCGATGTCCGTGACCGGCGACGTGATGACTTCGTCACCCGGTCCAATGCCCGCCGCCGCGACTGCGATGTGCAAGGCCGCCGTGCCGGACGAGCACGGCATGACATACTTCACCGGGCAAACCTTCTTGAAACGCTCAAGCAACAGCGTCGTCTGCGGACCCTTCCAGTAAAAGAGCGAGTCCTGACCGAGCATCGCGTTCAGCCGCTCGCGCTCCGGCTCGCCCCAGCGGATGGGCAGCTTCGCCGACGGTTTGACTGCCCTATCACCACCGTTGATTGCGAGCTTGGACGCAGTGGCAGCTTCGGCCGCAGCCGAATTTTTCGGGGTGAGTGCGCCAGTCAGCAAGGCGGTCCCGCCTAGCGGGATTGCGGCGAGGAATTCCCGGCGCGACACGCCCAAAGCAGGGCGGGCAGCCTGGGCTGAGTGGTTGGAATGCATAGCACGTAGAATGATGATCCAACATTATTTCGCAAGCAAGCGTTGCGCATTTCCCCAGCGCATCGCCCGCATCTGTTCCTGCGTTAACGGCGATTCCTTGAGCTTGAGCAAGGCCGACTCGAAATAAAACAGCGGCGCGTGCGAGCCGAACAGCATGCGGTTCTCCGGCACTTCTGCGAGCAGGTTGCCGACACCGCCCACGCCTTCAAGCATGGAAATCTCGACATAAACTTCTCCCGCCGCGATGAGATCGTTGAGTGGTTTGCCGTGGAGCTTGCCCAAGGCGTTCAGGAGAATCAGCCGCAGACCGGGCGTTTGCTTGACGAGGCCAACAAGCGGCGCGGTGTCCACCTGCTCGACGCGCAGCACTTCGTCGTTGTCCTGCCGCATTTTCTCCGGCGACGGATCGTAACTCCACTCCATGCCCATGAAGACGCAAAGCCGCGCGATGCCCATGCGGTCGGCAAACTCGATCAATTTGCCGAGCCGCGTTTCGGGGGTGTTTCCCGGCACGCCGGACAGGTGGCAGTGGAGGTCCCAGATCTCTGCCTTTGTCATTCCTTCTCCCCCGGCCAGACCGGCCGGTGCCGTGGGTTCTCGCCCTTGAAATCGCCCAGGCTCGACCAATAAAGCCGCTTGCCCAGGTCCACCTCCGCCACCGCCACGTTGCCCCATTCCTTCGCTTGGGCGAGGACCTGGCCTTCGCGGTCGTAAATCGCCGATATCATCCAGTTGCTTTTGAGGTCGGTGTAGGTGCTGCTGACGAGAAACACGTGGTTCTCGCACGCTCGCGCCGCGGCGAGCATCGGGTTGCAGCCGGCCACTGGAAACGCAATCACCTCCGCGCCGTTAATGCTCAACTGCCGCGCCGGCTCCGGGAAGAAGCCGTCGTAACAAATCATGATGCCGACCTTGCCGAAGCGCGTGTCGAACACCGGATACTCGTGGCCCGGCGTGACGCCCGCCTCGATCTCCGTGCGCGGCAGCGTGACCTTGCGATACTTGCCGATGAGTTTCCCATCCGGCCCGATGAGCACGCCCGTGTTGTAGACGAGGTGCTGCTCGCGCTCTACAAGACCAACGACGAGGTGAACGCGGTGCTTGTGCGCCAGTTCACCAAAGTAGTCGGTAGATGGGCCGGGAATCGGCTCCGCGGCTTCGACGTAAGAGAGGCCGTTGCCAGTTTGGGTGAGCGTTTCGGGCAACACGACCAGATCGGCCCTTTGTCGGGCCGCTTCTTCAATGAACGTCACGAATTGCCGGCAACTGTCCATCGCCGTTTTGCCGCCGTGGGGAGTATAGTGAATCGTTGCCAGGCGGACTTTGCGCGGAGGTGGCGGTTTGGTTTCCATCAGCGAAATCTCGCTCCACTCAACGCGAGCGTTCGTAGCCCAGCGCAGATGCAATTCGACTATCGCCTGCGTCGCACGCGACGGGACATGGTAAGTGCCGCTCACTTCCGTCCAACCGGCACGATCCATTGGCCCGTCAGCCGGGAATTCCGGTTCGGCCGCTGGGGGCACACCGGGCGCATAGCTGTGCGCGCCTGGTTCGTCGCGGTTCACAACCCGACCCTTCGCATCGCGCCAATGAATCCGGACCAGCACGCTGCGCCGGGGCACGGGAATATTTTCGACCCGACGTAGCGCGGAAAAGCGAAACCATTTTCCACCTTCAACTGGAATAGTTTTTTCCCAATGGCCGTCCAGCCCCTTGCGCTGGTCCGAGCGGATGACGAGCGCGCCTTGTTGCGTCGGCCCGCCTTTCGGGTCGTAGCTGAACGCAGGTTTTAATTCGTCACGTGCGGCGGCGGCGGTCCAGCCGGGCGGTGCGGAAACATCTCTCGCATTTAAGCAGACGGCCATCAGCATCGCGGCCGTCGTGAGGCCGTTGAACGAAGTGATTTTCATGATTGTTCCTTCAGGGAATCGTCGGTTTAGTTCGGCCTGGCTGGTTGCGCCAGCGGCAGCCCGGCCCGGATTTTGAAAAAATAGACCTGCGAGGCAGGTTCGGAATCTTTTGGATCCGCGCCCGCGGCGGTGAACGAGCCGATCACCCAGCCGTCCGCCGTGACTTCGCGACAACCGCCGATGGCGTAGGGCGAAATCACCGGGTCGCTGACGGCGTAGTCGTGCCAGGTCGCGCCGTTGTCATCACTGGCGAGGCAGGCGAGGCGGGATTGTGAGGCGTCGCAAGTGACGCAGTAAAGCCGGGAGTTTGTGGGGCTGTGCGAGGCAGCGAAAAAGCCATCCAACCCGCGCAGCGAAATTTTTTCGCCGCGAAACTCGGGTTGCAGATCGGCTTCGCGCTTCGCGGTCTTCAGATCGTAACGCACATAATGTTGCCGGGGCGGATTGGTTTGCGCGAGGTAGAGGAAATGCGCCTTGCCGTCCTTCACCATGAAGTTCGAGAGCCATGTGTGACACTCAAATTCATCGTCGAGAGAGATGCGGTCGGTCGGGCCGCCCTCGTCCGCGACGAGCGGTGGGGTCAGCTTCGTGCCGTCCATGCGCCGCCAGGATTGGCCGCCATCGGGTGACTGCATGTAATGAATGTCCCAATAAAGATATGCCCCGTGCTTCACCGTCGTCCACGACGTGTGCAGCGTGCCGTCCTCGCCCAGCGAGAGCAATGGATATTGCAACGCGGCGTGATTGCCGTCGGTCAGCAGACGGGTCGAGCTGCGCACCACGCCATCCAGACCAACCAGGTGAAACGTGCTGTTGTGCGCGAAATAGGCGAGTTGCTTGCGCGGCGCGTCGAGCACCATCGCGTATTTGCCAGCCGCACCGTTCGTGATCCTCGATATGCGCGGCTCGCGATAATTTTCCTTCGCCAGGAATCGGTAAAGATAGGCATGACCGTCCACGAAATCAGGGCGCACGAGATACAGGTTGCCGTCCGCGTCGGATTCGAGCAGCGGGGGATTGGTGGCATTCGTGGCGGCGAAGAGTGTAAAGAAACTTTCACCCGCATTGGTGCTCCAGGAGAGGCGCCAGCTCTGCGCCGTGTAAGCTTCGTTGCGCGAGCGGAGGTGCGTCATGAAAATGCCGCGCCGGTTGCTGACCACCTTCTGGTTGTGGCTTTGGAAAGTGCCGTAGCCGGTGGCTTGCGGGTCCACGCAGACGAGTTGGATCGCTGTCACGCCGGGCGCGGCCGCCGCGCCGGTCGCGGCGATGACGAATGCGACAAAGAAACAAAACCTCATAGCGCTTGCGGCAGTCGGAATCGCCAGAGTTCTGAGCCTGAGCCAAAGTAAACAGCGTCCTCCGTGAGAGCGAAACCACATCTGATCGGCACCGATGCTTTGAACTTTGAAACCATCTCCAACTTTTTTGGATCCAGGACATAGACATTGCCTCCCGCCAACCCTACCAGCTTGCCGCTCGCATGTCGGCCCAGCGAGATCTCCACCTGTGGACCGGGCAACGGAATCGTTTTTTCCAATTTCATCGTCGCCGGATCAAACACTAGCAGCTTATCGCCGGCCGTCGTGAAAATCTTGCCTTCAGCCGTCGCTGTGGCGGGGTAGCTACGCGCGCCGGACACAAGCGCTGCTTCAAAAACTTTTTGCTTCTTGATCGGATCGAAGGCGAAGAACAACGCTTCCTTTTCAACCGGCTTTGAGCCACCACCACCCCAATTACCACTGCCGCCAAAGATCAATCCTCTCTTCGGCTCCCAAGCCAGCGACACGACGCTTTGGTTCGTCACGATGTTCCGGTAGTTCTCGATGCTTTTGTTTTGGCGCGGATCCCAGACGCCCAGTGCGCCCCCGAGTTGTCCGTAAGGCGGCTCGCTGCCAATGTAGATCAAGTTCTGCGGACCACGAATCATCGCGCGCGGACGCAGGTGGCCATCGCCAACGCCGCCGAAGGTAACCGGGTTGCAATCGGTGCCAGTCCCAAACTTCCAGAATGGTTTGGCGGGATCATAGAGATTCATCACCGAGCCGCCGTAGTAACAGAGGTAAAGCTTTTGCTGCTCTTCAATCATTGAATAAACCTCCCCGCCCGGCATGGTGCCGAGGTCTTCGCTGCGACCTTCGCGCGGGTCGTAACGAAAGACTTCCAACGGCATCGCCGTGCTGCCATACACGCAGTTCGACGGCCCAACGCCCACGACGAAAATGTGATCCCCCGCGCCGACGTATTTGAAAGTGCGCGCGGTCACCTTACCGCCTTGCGGATCTTTCAAAGAAAACGTGCCGCGTCCAAACTCGACGACTTCGCGGCCATCCCGGAGTTTCATCGTGGCCTTGGCGGGAGCGTTCTCCACAACGACGGCTTGCTCGTCATCGAGACGTGCCTGCTTGCTGCCGATTTGCGCGTAAGCCTGACCATCGGCACCACGCCAGACGGAAACGCCAGTCGCACCGCTCGGTGCGCGGAGTTTGTCAGGCAGGATGCTGCGATGCTTGCCCGTCGCCGGATCAAACGCGACGAGATCGCCCTTCTCATAGCCGATGGCGACGTAGACCTTGCCGCTCGGTCCAACCGCGAGGCTGCGCGCATACATTTCGGTGGGATGCATCCGACCGAGATCTTCCATTTCGTCGGTTTTCGGATCGAAGCTCACCAGCTTCGCCTGTGGATACGTGCAGGCGTAGAGTTTGCCGTCCTTGCCGAGGTCGTATTGCCAGAGGTAGTCCTCGGTGGGCGACGGTTTGCCGACGACGACGATCCCCTTCTCCGGTTGCTTCGGATCGAAACGCATGACCAGCCCGCCATCCCAGGTGCCGAGATAGATTTTTTCGTCCGGCCCCTTGATCAACGCCCAAGCACCCGGACCTTGAGGCGCGTTGAACTGGCATGCCTCACCGGTATCGGGATTTACTTGAACGAGAAACAACAGCCCGCTGATCTGATTGAAATTGAAATAAAGCGCCTCGCCGCCTTTGCCATCCGGTCCGACGATGCAACCCATCAGCCCGCCCTTGCGCACCGGAATGCCGACTGACTCAAACTTTCCTCTGTCGGGTTGCGCCACGGCAAGGCAGGACAATATGCTTAGTAAGAAAAACAAACAAAACCTGTTGGCTCTCATTGGCAGTTGCATCCTGCCCGGCGGGTAAGCAGCGGGCAAGCGTGAAATCCCGTTGGCACTGAGACAGTGGAGCGCAAGCGTCTGATATGGAAAATTTGACTTTTCTGCCGGCGCACATCACGCATAGAGCATTGCAGAAACCCTCGGCCATCAACTCCCTTGACTTGGCTTAATACTCGCGTGGCAAAAAAAGTTTAACCTTTGGCAAAACCGAACAAGCCGCCCGCCCCGGGCGCGTGCAAGGTTTTTGGCGAAGTCCGGGCTGATGCTCCTCGCTTTGACGTGAGGCGTGTTTGCTTTTGGGCTGAACGATCAGCCACCAACCATGAAAACGGAGCAGAGCAACGGATCGGCCAGCCGGCGTGAATTCCTGCGCGGCGGCGTGCGGTATGCGCTGCTCACCGGGCTGGGCGCGGTGTCGGCCACGCTGGTCAAGCGCAGCGGCGGCCAACTCTCCGGTCAAACCTGCATCAATCAAGGAATCTGCCGCAGCTGTGCGGCATTCACCGATTGCGGCCTGCCTCAGGCGCTCTCGGCCAAAGAGTTTTGTCGTCGTAGCAGCCGACGCGGGGAGGCTCAAACTTCAAGCAAGGAACGCGGCATTCACGCCGCTTCAACGTCTGAACGCGAATCAAAGCTGAAGCGGACTAAAGTCCGCGTTCCGGAGGCAGATTATGAAACGTGAATTCCAACTCTCCACCCGGCGCGAATTCTTCGGTCAAACCGCCGGGGCCATGGCCATTCTGAGCGCCATCGCTTCGCAACGCGGGCAGGCCGCGGAAAAAAGCGCCGCCAACCCGTTCGCTTACGACATTTCGCGACTCCAGAAAACCGATCCGAAGCTCATTGCTTACGAGGAATCCGCCCGCTGGAAAGCGCCGCACGCAGTGGCCAGGCGAATCACCATCGGGCCGGACGAAACGCTCTACGTTTGCGCTGGGAACTATCTCACAGCGCTGAACCGCTCCGGCGAACGCGGGATGGAAATCGCCCTGACCGAACCGCCGCGTTGCGCCGCCGTCGCGAAGGATGGCGCGATCTACGTCGGCTTGCGCGACCACGTCGAAGTCTTCGACGCGAAGGGCCGGCGGCAAGCGATGTGGGATTCGCCGGGCAAGAAAGCCTGGCTCACCGGAATCGCCGTGACGGAGGAGGACGTGTTCGCCGCAGACGCGGGGAATCGCGTCGTGTTGCGTTACGACAAATCCGGCAAGCTCGCGCGCCGCATCGGCGAGAAAGACAAGGAGCGCAACGTCCCCGGCTTCATCATTCCGAGTCCGTTCTTCGATGTGGAAATCGCGGGCGACGGTTTGCTGCGCGTCAACAACCCGGGCCGACATCGCGTTGAGAGTTACACCGCCGAGGGCGATTTTGAAGGCGCGTGGGGCACAGTCTCGATGGGCATCACCGGATTTTGTGGCTGTTGCAACCCGATCAATCTCGCGCTGTTGCCGAACGGGCGGTTCGTCACCTGTGAGAAAGGTCTGCCGCGGGTGAAGATTTACAGTGCCGAGGGCGCATTCGAGTCCGTGGTCGCCGGCGTGGAAACGTTTGCGGAAAACGCGAAGGTGTGCGGCCCGGCCGATTGCACCACCGGCGGACTCGATGCAGTCGTGGACGTGCAAGGGCGGATTTACATTTTGGATTTCGTCACCGGCGACGTGCGGGTGATGAAAGCAAAAACCTGAACCGCGAGTGGACGCCAATGAACGAGAAACCTGTCAACGAACCCACGACCCGCCGCGCGTTTCTGCGCAACGGCGCGCGCATCGCCGCTATGACGGGTCTCGGCGCGCTGGCCGGCGTGGTGGCCCAACGCAGCACGGCCGAGGGTTGGGTCTGGCAGATTGATCCGCAGAAATGTCTTCGCTGCGGCAACTGCGCCACTCAGTGCGTGCTCGAACAATCCGCCGTGAAGTGCGTCCACGCCTTCGCAATGTGCGGCTACTGCAACCTTTGCACCGGCTACTTCGAGCCGGAGCCGAACGCGCTGACGACCGCCGCCGAGAATCAGCTCTGCCCCACCGGCGCGATCCAGCGCTCGTTTGTCGAGGATCCGTATTACGAATACACGATTGACGAAAAGCTCTGCATCGGTTGCGCGAAGTGCGTCGAGGGCTGCAATCGTTTCGGCAACGGCTCGCTCTTCCTGCAAATCCGCCACGACCGCTGTGTGCGCTGCAACGAGTGCTCCATCGCCCGAACCTGCCTAGGCGATGCTTTTCGCCGCGTGCCAGTCAAGCAGCCGTATCTGCTCAAGACCACGCACGCGCACTGAACTTGAACTTTATGCCTGCCGAAATCGCAGAGGAGAAAGGGAGAAAAGGTGAAAAAGTGAAGGGGCGATCAGCCTGCGATTCTCCCTTTCCCCTTTTCTCCTCTGCTCCCTTTCGGTTCTGGTTGTTCTTGATTGCACTGTTGACAGTAGCTGGCGTATCCGCGCTCGCCGAACCCCGCTTCCCCCCGCCCGACTTCACTGAGACCAACCACCCACTTCCGATCACCACCACGCCGGCCGCGCGAGCGGAATGGTTGCAATATCTCGATGTCGCCGCGCTGGCCGCGTGTCTCGGCGTCGCCTTGTGGTTCATTTACAAACAACGCTCGCGTCGCGGACTGTTCTGGCTCGGCATCTTCTCGCTCGCTTACTTCGGCTTCTGGCGCAAGGGCTGCATCTGCGCCATCGGCGCGCCGCAAAACATCGTCCTCGCTCTTTTCAACTCCGGCTACACCGTGCCGCTCACCGTCTTCGCGTTCTTCGCCCTGCCGCTCATCGTCGCGCTGTTCGCGGGGCGCGCATTCTGCGCGGGGGTGTGTCCGCACGGCGCGTTGCAGGATCTCGTGCTGATCAAGCCCGTCAAAGTTCCGGCGTGGCTCGAACACGCGCTCGGCATCTTGCCGTTCATCTTCCTCGGCTTCGGCCTCGCGTTCGCGGCCACGGGGACGGGCTTTCCCATCTGCCGCTACGATCCCATCGTGCCGATCTTCCGCCTCAACGGTCCGGGCCTGCTCATCGCGCTCGCGGCGCTCACGGTGTTGCTCGGAATGTTTGTGGGCCGGCCCTACTGCCGCTTCCTCTGTCCCTACGGCGCGTTGCTCAAACTCGCGTCACTCGCATCGAAGTGGCGCGTGCGCGTCACGCCCGACTTTTGCACGCAATGCCAGCTTTGCGAACACTCCTGTCCCTTTGGCGCGATGCGCACGCCCTCGCCGGGAACGGTTGAGCCAAAACTCCTGCTGCCCGAACGCCGCCGGCTCGGCTGGCTGCTGTTGCTCGTGCCCGCGCTCATCGTTGGCGGCGCGTGGCTCGGCGGCGAACTTGCCGTGCCGGTTTCCAAGCTCAATCCGACGGTCGAACTCGCCGAGCGCTACATCATGCAACAGAAAGCGCCGGTGGATTACGGCGTGATGACGCCTGAGACCCTCTCGCTGCAACGCGCCGAGCGGGAGTCGGAGGCATTACTGAAATCCGCGACCGACCTGCGCCATCGCTTCTGGCTTGCGTGCGTCGCTTTCGGCGGCTGGGTCGGCTTGGTGCTGGGCGTGAAGTTGGCCAGTCTCTCGTTACGAACGTTGCGAACGGATTTCGAGCCAGACCGCGGCGCGTGCTTCGCGTGCGCGCGCTGTTTCCGCTCGTGTCCGAATGAACTGGTGCGGCTTGGCTTGATGCCGTCGAGCGAATTGCCGCCAGCGCCGGTGCCGGCAACTGCAAGCAGATGACAAGCTCAAACGCAAAGGTTGAATCCCCTGGGGTCTTGGCGACTTTGCGCCTTTGCGTTCAATTCTGGCGGATGGCGCTTGTCGCAGCCGCGTTCTGCCTGCTCGTCTGCGGCTACATGCTTTACCAACATTCAGTCGCCGCCGAGCGCGACCCGTGGAAATCGCCGCAACTGCTCGCCCTCAAGGAAAAACTCCGCGCCGCGCCGGCGGACGAATCGTTGCGCGGCGAAATCCGCCGGCTCGATCTCGAATTCCGCCAGCGCTATTTCCGGCGGCTCGCACTCAACGTCACGGGCGGGTGGTTGCTGGTTGCGGGGGTGGGTGCGCTGTTGCTCACGGCGAAATCGGCGAGGCGACTGACGCAGCAACCGCCGCGACCGCAGCGCCGGACGGATGCGCAATCGCTCGCCTTGCAAGCGGCGTCACGCGCGCGGTGGTCGGTGGCAGGTGTGGGTGCATTGGTTGGCGCCGGGCTGCTGGCGTTGGCGTTCATCAGCCAATCACCGTTGCCGGAAAACGCTGGCGACTCGAACAAGCTTCTCGGTGGCGGCGAGAGCGCGGCTTTGGATTTGCCGTCGCTCGCGGAGTTCCAAGCCAACTGGCCGCGCTTCCGTGGCCCGGACGGCGGCGGCGCGGCGAAGGGCGATTGGAACTTGAACTTTGACGGAACACCCGGAGGAAACGTCGTCTGGAAATCGTCCATCCCGGCGATGGGCTTCAACTCGCCCGTGGTGTGGAGTAACCGGGTTTTCATTTCTGGCGGCGACATCAAGAAGCGAGAGGTATTTTGCTACGACGCCACGGACGGAAAACTTTTGTGGCAACGCGCCGTCGAAAATGTGCCCGGCAGCCCGGCCACGCTGCCCGAAATTCCCGACGCGACCGGTTACGCCGCATCAACGATGGCCACGGACGGCCGCCGCGCGTTCGCGATCTTCGCCAGCGGCGATCTGGCCGCTTTCAACTTCGACGGCACGCTGGCTTGGGCCAAACATCTCGGCATCCCGAAAAACTCCTACGGTTACGCCACGTCGCTCGCGATCTGGCCGGGCAAACTCGTGGTGCAACTGGATCAGGGCGATTCGGGCCCGGCGAACTCGAAGCTGCTCGGGTTCGATGCGGCAAGCGGACGCCTGCTTTGGGAACGGAGCCGGCCCATGCCCGCGTCGTGGGCCTCGCCCATCATCATCGAGGCGGCGGGCAGAACGCAGATTATCACGCTGGGTTTGCCGTGGGTCATCAGCTACTCGCTGGCGGACGGCGCCGAACTCTGGCGCGCGGAATTGCTCGAAGGCGAAATCACACCCTCACCGATTTTCGCGGGCGAACTCGTCATCGTCGTCAGCCCGGCCGGAAAGCTCATCGCCATCCGGCCCGACGGTGCCGGCGAGGTGACCAAATCGCACGCGGCCTGGACGTCGGAGGAAAATGTCCCCGACGTGACCAGCCCCACGAGCAACGGCGAACTGGCTTTCACAGTGACCAGCGGCGGGCTCCTAGCGTGTTACGAGGCAAAGGACGGAAGGAAGATTTGGGAAAAAGATTTGGAGATGGAAGTGCAATCCTCACCGGCCATCGTGGGCAGGCGATTGCTCGTGCTCGGGACCAGAGGCAACGCGGTGGTGGCCGAGGCTGGACGCGAGTTCAAGGAATTGAGCCGTGTGAAATTCGAAGACACGTTCCACGCCAGTCCGGCATTTGCCAATGGGCGGATTTATCTGCGCGGAGCGACGAACTTGTGGTGTTTGGGAGAAAAGAAATAAGCGATGCCTGTTGACCTCACCATAGCTGACGAAGCGATTGCCCGCGCGGGACGCAAGCCCGAGGCGTTGATCCCGATTCTGCAAGCGTTGCAGGTGCGCTACGGTTATCTACCGGAGGAGGCGTTGCGCCGCGTGTGCGAGACGACTGAGATCACGCCTGCATCAATCGCGGGCGTAGCGTCGTTCTACGACATGTTCCGGATACAGCCGACGGGCAAGCACGTCGTGCGCGTGTGCTGCGGAACCGCGTGTCACGTGGCGGGCGCGGAACGGGTCGAGGACTCGTTGCGGCGGCATCTGCGCATCCCGGGCGGCGCGGACACGGACGCGGACGGACAGTTCACGATTGAGCAAGTCGCGTGTCTCGGCACCTGCACGCTCGCGCCAGTGGTGCGCATCGGAGAGTCCACGATGGGTTTTACCACGTCGGAAAAAGTTCCAGAACTGATGCGCGAGTTTCTGGAGAACCACGCGGCGGCGGACGTGGCGAAATCCACGGAGGGCAAGATCGCAAACGGACGCGGTGCGGTGGCGGAAATCCACGTTGGACTTGGCTCTTGTTGCATGGCGAAGGGAAGCGACCGTTTGTTTCGCGCGTTGCGCGAAGGCGCGGAGGCGAGCGGGGCGAACGTGGTGGTGAAGCGCGTCGGGTGCGTGGGGATGTGTCATCGCACGCCGCTGGTCGAGGTCGCCACGCCGGCGGGCAAAGGCGAGTTTTACGCCGGGCTGTCGCCGGAGCAGGCGCGGGCGTTATTGCAACGGCATTTCAAGCCGCGCGGCTTCGTGCAACGCGCCAGCCGTGTATGGACGCGTGTGTTGGATGGCTTGCTGCTCGACGACCGGCCCGAGCAACGGAGCGTGCAGCGATTCTCGATGAGCAAGCGCGACCCGGCGGTGCGGGCGTTTTTGGACCGGCAGGTTCACATCGCCACGGAGCATTTTGGGAAGCTGGATCCGCTGGATTTGGATGAGTATCTGGCGCACGGGGGATTTCAGGCGCTGGCGAAGTGTTCGAGCCTTGCTCCGCCCCGTAGCGGCCGATGTGAGGAGGCTCAAACTGAAATAGCCAATCGTCAATCTCCGGTGGTCAAGGCCGATCAGAGCCTCCTCACGTCGGCTGCTACGAGTGAAGAAATTATTTCCACCATCGAGAAGTCCGGGTTGCGGGGACGCGGCGGGGCGGGTTTTCCAACGGGCCAGAAATGGCGCGTCGTCTCGCAACAAACCGGCGAAACCAAATACGTCATCTGCAACGGCGACGAGGGCGATCCCGGCGCGTTCATGGACCGGATGATTCTCGAATCGTTCCCGTTCCGCGTCATTGAAGGATTGGTGATTGCGGCGCTGGCGGTCGGAGCGCGGGAGGGCATTTTCTACATTCGACACGAGTATCCGCTAGCGGTGAAGCGGGTGCGAGCGGCGATTGCCGAACTGGAGCGACGCGGGTGGCTGGCTGCTGAGCAAAGTAACAGCGGACGTGAGTCCGCTCACCTATCCGCTGAGGGAGCCAGTGCGGACTCACGTCCGCTGCTACGAATGAGAGTGTTTGAAGGGGCGGGCGCGTTCATTTGCGGCGAGGAAACGGCGTTGATCGCGTCCATCGAAGGTGGGCGCGGCATGCCGAAGTTGCGCCCGCCGTTTCCAGCGCAGGAAGGGTTGTGGGGCAAGCCGACGCTCATCAACAATGTGGAAACACTGGCGATGGTGCCGTGGATTTTGCGCAACGGCCCGGAGAAGTTCGCAGCCATCGGCACGGCGAAAAGCAAAGGCACGAAAGTTTTTGCGCTCGCGGGCAAGATTCGGCGAGGCGGATTGATTGAGATTCCGATGGGCACAACTATCCGCGAGATCGTGGAGGAAATCGGCGGGGGTGCGGCGGAAGGACGGCGGTTCAAGGCGGTGCAAATCGGCGGGCCGAGCGGCGGGTGTGTGCCGGCGCGGCTGGCGGACACGCCGGTGGATTTCGAGAGCCTGCGCGAAGTCGGCGCAATCATGGGCAGCGGCGGGCTGGTGGTGCTTGACGACTCGGTGTGCATGGTGGACATCGCGCGATATTTCCTCCAGTTCACGCAGGACCAGTCGTGCGGCAAATGCACGTTCTGCCGCATCGGCACGAAGCGGATGCTCGACATTCTCGACCGGCTTTGCACCGGTAAGGCCACGCGCGGGCAGCTCGAAGAATTGGAACGGCTTTCACTCCAGGTCGGGGCCGGCAGCTTGTGCGGCTTGGGCAAGACCGCGCCCAATCCGGTGTTGACCACGCTTAAATATTTCCGCGATGAATACGAAGCGCACCTGCAAGGCCGCTGTCCGGCGCGCCGATGCACTGCGCTCATCCACTACACGATCAACGCCGACTGCACGGGCTGCACCATTTGTTCCCAGAACTGTCCCGTGGACGCCATCCCGATGGTGCCTTATGCGCGACACGAAATTGACGACGCCAAATGCACGCGGTGCGACACGTGCCGGCTGGTATGTCCGCACAACGCGGTGGAGGTGAGATGAAATACCCAAACACCCGAATACCCAAACGCCCAACGGTGAAGGCCGCCGGTGAATCGAAAGGGGTTGCGTTTTGAGCACAGCCTTCACCATCACCATTGACGACCGGCCTGTCGAGGTGCAGCCAGGCGAAAGCGTGCTCGCGGCCGCGCGCAAGCTGGCGATGGATATTCCGACGCTTTGCTACCTGGAGAAGTGCGGCCCGTTGAACACTTGCCAGGTTTGTCTCGTAAAGCTGAACGGCAAGCTCGTGCCGTCCTGCGGGACGAAAGTCGCGCCGGGCATGGTCATTGAAAGTGAGACGGAGGAGGTTCACGAGGCGCGGCGGACGGCGTTGGAGTTGTTGTTCAGCGATCACGTGGGCGATTGCCTTTCGCCGTGTCATCGGTTGTGTCCGTTGATGCTGAACATTCCCGTCATGCTGCGGCAAATCGAAACGGGACGATTGGACGAAGCGATTGCGACAGTGCGTCAGGCGTTGCCGCTGGCGGGTGTGCTGGGGCGGCTTTGCCATCACCCGTGCGAGCAGGGTTGCCGGCGTGGCAACTGGGACGACCCGGCGGCGATCCGCGACATGGAACGCTTTGTGACGGACCAGGATTTTCAGAAGCCGGAGCCGCACGTCACTTCGCGCAAGCCGGCCAGCGGCAAACGCGCCGTGATCATCGGCGCGGGGCCGACGGGGCTGGCGGCGGCATATTATCTTTCGCGCGAAGGGCACCACGTCACCGTCGCGGATCGGCGTGACCGCGCGGGCGGGACGTTGTGCGACGTGGCCGAAAAAGATCTGCCCTTCGCCGTGCTGGACGCCGAGATCGCGCTGCTCGCGCGGATGGGAATCGAATTCAAGTTGGGCGTCGCGCTGGGCAGTCAGGTCACGCTCGAAGGTCTCGCCAGAGGGTTTGATGCGATTCTGCTCGCCCCCGGTGAATTACCGAAGGACAGCACAGCGGAACTGGGTTTGCCCGTGGCTGGCAACTCGGTCAAGGCGGATCCGAACACCTGTCAGACGCCGGTCGAAAATGTTTTTGCCGCCGGCAGCGCCGTGCGCGCACAAAAGCAACTGGTGAAGGCGATGGCTGAAGGTCGCGCTGCGGCGGAGTGCGTGCATCGCTTTCTGATCGGCCAGCCGGCGCGGCGACCGGAGAAACCATTTTCAAGCCTCATGGGGCGGCTCGATCCGAGTGAACTGAAGGCGTTCATTCTCGCGTCGAAGGCCGGCGCGAGTGTGTCGCCGTGCGACCGCTGCGCCGGGCACACGCGGGCGGAGGCGGCGCTGGAATCGTCGCGCTGTCTGCACTGCGACTGCCGCTCGTCGGGCAACTGCGTGTTGCAGCATTACGCGCAAGTGTATGGCGCGAATGCGAACCGCTTCCGCTCGGAGCGGCGGAAATTCGAGCAGCACGCGCAGCCGGGTGGAATCCTGTTCGAGCCGGGCAAGTGCATCTTGTGCGGCATTTGCGTGAAGCTGACGGAGCTGGCCGCCGAGCCGCTGGGGCTGACGTTCATCGGACGCGGATTTGATGTGCGCGTGGCGGCGCCGTTCAACCGCGAAATCGAAGCGGGCTTGCAAAAAGTCGCGGCCGAGTGCGTGGAGCATTGTCCAACCGGCGCGCTCGTCTTCGCGGAAAGGAAATTGTGATTCAGAATAACAACATGAGAATTCATCCCACAAATTGTGAACCGAACCATAAACCGCCGCCGCCAATGCCGCCTCGACGCCAAATGCTCCAGCGCACCGCCCTAGCACTGCAATGAATCAATCGCGGTATTGGGCGAGTGGAGCCGTCAGTTGCGCGTGTGATCTCCGCAACTGACAAGCGTGGCAACTGAAGCAGCAGTTTTATTTTGGAAAATCTTTCGACCACGCCGTCTGTGGCCACTCGCTCTCAAATCTTGTATTGTGGAATCTTCAGCGTCTCGCCGTCCTTCAACGCCGATTGGTGCGCCACGATTCCCGCAGCGGTCAAATTCAAAGCCATCGTAACATCCACAAGCGGCTTTCGGTCTTGAAGAATCGCGGTGACAAACTCATTCATCAGATAACCGTGCGAGCCGCCGTGTCCGCCCGCAGAAACACCCGGTGGCAATGGCGGGCGATTTGTGTTCGGAAGATTTTTTTCGAGTCCCTCGTATTTTCCGTAGAACGAGCCTCGCTGACCACGAACGCGCCCCTTTTCGCCGCCGTCGCCGGGCGTGTCCCAACTTACCGCCATGCGGGACGTGCCGCCTTCGCTCGTGCGGAACAGCGCGATCTCGGTGCCGAACGCGTTCTTGTAAGGATTGTTCTTCGGCTGCAAATGCCCGACGCGGCTCAGTATGCCCTGACAAGAAACTTCCGTGAAACTTCCTCCGGTCACGCAGTTGTAATAAGCGTTCGAGTGGGTCGGATACCATTGCGGCGGCAACCCGACGCGCCATCCCCTGAACGAATCAATCGGCTGCTCCATGTAGTGATAATATTCACCCTCGGAATAAACGAGTTTGCCCAAGCCACCCGCGTTGAAGATCTGCCGCATCGCAAAAAGGTCTTCGTGAAACGCCGATGTCTCGAACATCATGTATTTGCGACCGCTCTTCTTGACCGCTTGAAATAATTTGTCGCCTTCCTCAAGCGAACCAAACATCGCCGGCACCGCGCTTGCGACGTGCTTGCCGTGTTTCAAAACCTCGACGCAATGCTTCACATGACTCGGCGCATCCGTGGCCACGAACACCGCTTCGATGCTGTCGTCTTTCACCAATTCTTCAAGCGACAGATATGTTTTCGCGCAGCGACACGCCTTTGCCAACGCCGCGCAACGTTCCGGCAACAAGTCGCTGACGGCCACGACCTCGACGTTCGGATGATTCTGAAAACCAAACGCCGACCCGAACTGGCAGACGCCGTATCCGACGATGCCTACACGAATCTTCCTGTCCGAGACCGGCTGCCAGCCCTTCGACGCATTCGGATCTTCGGCAACTTTCTCGAAGCCTTGGATCGGCTTCTCGGCTGACTTTGCGAGTTGTGGAAAACCCAAAGCAGCGACGCCAACGAACGCGCCCGCGCGTTTCACAAAGTCACGGCGGGAATGAAAAGTTGAATCGTTGGAATTTGAAACGGCTTTCATAAATTTGAGAATGACCTTTACACGAGTATGGCTTTGACCGGACTCGCTTCCTCCACTCCCGTCAACTTCTGGTCAAGCCCCTGAAACTTGTAGGAAAGCCGGGTGTGGTCAATGCCGAGGCAGTGGAGGATGGTGGCGTTGATGTCGCGGATGTGGACGGGGTCTTTGACTATGTTGTAGCTGAAGTCGTCGGTCTCGCCATAGACGGTGCCGCCTTTCACGCCGCCGCCGGCCATCCACATCGTGAAGCAGCGCGGATGATGGTCGCGACCATAGTTGTCCTTCGTGAGTTTGCCCTGGCAATAAACCGTGCGCCCAAATTCGCCGCCCCACACGACGAGCGTGTCGTCCAACATGCCGCGATTCTTCAGATCGGTGATGAGCCCGTAGCACGCCTGATCCACGTCGCGGCATTGTAGCGGCAAGTCGCGCGTAAGGTCGCCGTGATGATCCCATTCGCGATGGAAAAGCTCTATGCAACGAACGCCGCGCTCCACGAGCCGCCGCGCCATCAACGCACTGTGCGCGAACGTGCCGGGCGTCGTCACTTCCGGCCCGTAAAGATCAAGCGTGGCTTTCGATTCACCGGAAATGTTCGTCAACTCCGGCACGGAAGATTGCATACGAAACGCCATTTCGTATTGCGCGATGCGGGTGTTGATCTCCGGGTCGCCAACTTTTTTGTATTCGGCGGTGTTGAGTTTCGCGAGCGCGTCGAGCATGTCGCGCCGCGTTTCGCGGTCCACGCCAGGCGGGTCGTTGAGATAAAGCACGGAGTCGCCTTTTGCCCGCAACGCGACGCCCGCGTGCTTCGTCGGCAGAAAGCCTGCTTCCCACAATCGCTGATACAGCGCCTGTGCATCGCGCTTGGCCGACCAGCTCGGCGTCATCACCACGAACGCGGGCAGATTATCGCACTCGCTGCCGAGGCCGTAGGAAAGCCACGAACCGAGGCTCGGCTTGCCGGGAATCTGGCTGCCGGTCTGGATGTAGGTGACAGCGGGATCGTGATTGATGGCCTCGGTGTGAACGCTCCTGATGACCGCGATGTCGTCCGCGACTTTCGCAGTGTTCTTCAAAAGCTCGCTGAACCACATACCCGACTTGCCGTATTGCTTGAACTCGTATTTCGACGGCGCGATGGGAAAACGCGCCTGCCCGCTCGTCATCGTCGTCAAGCGCTGCCCCATGCGGATCGAATCCGGCAGATCGGTGTCGTAAATTTTGTCGAGACCCGGCTTATAATCCATCAAATCTATCTGTGACGGCCCGCCGTTCATGAAGAGATAAATCATTCGCTTCGCTTTCGGCGCGAAGTGCGGCAAGCCGGGCAAAGCTGGATGCGCGCGAACCTTGTCCCTGGTCGCAGCGCGGAGCAGTTCAGGAAACATCAAGCCGGCCAGCGCAATGCGTCCGGCGGCGAGACCGGTAGTTTTGAAAAAGTGACGGCGACTTGAGAGATGAAAATGTTCTTGAAATGGGTTCATTTGGAAAAAGTATTCAGTGTTCGGTGTTCAGCGGGTCGTCGGAGGGTTTGTCCACGAAATACAAGACGGGAGATTCTTTGAGGGTGCCGTATTCATCGCCGCAAAAGGATTCTGGATTTTGCATCATGTCGCCGAGCATTCGCCCGACTTCGAGTGCCAGCCCGCCGAGGCGCTGCGCTTCTTCGCGCGAAATGTAATCGTCATCAAAAGCAACTATCGTCCAATGTTGTGTTTCCATCTGCTCGCCATCAGCGTCGGTGAGCTTGCTTATAAAATGGCGCGGGTAACGGCGCTTGGCCCACGATTCGGAAATCTGTGCGCCGATGCTACGCGCCGCCCGTCGCCATTGGTCGGTGAGCGAGTAGGCTTCTTCGCGAGGAAAGCGTTTTGTGATCTTGAACACCTCGCGCGAAAGCGAGCGCGCTTTTTGATACACAACCAGGTCTTTGAAACTCCGGGCGAAGGGGAGGCGTTCGGTTGGTTTCGATTTTGATTGTGCACTCATGGCTGACTCCCAGTGTTCAGTTTTCAGTATTCAGTATTCGGCGTTCAGTATTCAGCTTTCAGTTTTCGGTGTTCAGAAATCGCGTGTTGCAGCCACTGAATACCGAACACTGATTTACTGAATACTTTCTTTAGTTTTTGTTCAACGTTTCATCCATGTTCAGCAACAGGCTCGCAACCATTGTGTAGGCAGCGAGTTCGGAAGGATTCAGTTTATCATTTACCGTTGATTCGCCGACGGCGATCAACTTCTTCGCCGCCTCCTTGTCGCGCGAATACCTTACTTCATATTTTTTCAGGGCTTCTTTCAAAATAGTTCGCTCGGACGACGACGGCTGGCGCGCGGTGACAAGGCGAAAGCCGAAATCGAGACGTTCGTTCGCATCGGTGCTTCGCTGAATCATCCGCGCGCTCAAATGCCTCGCGGCTTCGACGTAGGCGGGATCGTTCATTGTGACTAGCGCTTGCAACGGCGTGTCCGTGCGTTCGCGGCGCGTGCAATACTTCTCGCGAGACGGCGCATCGAACGTCGTGAGATACGGCGGCGGCGCGGTGCGCTTCCAGAACGTGTAAAGGCTGCGGCGATACAACGCTTCGCCATGATCCTGCTCGAATTTCGCGGTGTTGCTCGCGGTGTAACCGACCGCTTCCCAGATTCCCGGCGGTTGATACGGCCGCACGCCGCGCCCTCCCATTTTCTCGATGAGCAATCCGCTGACATAAAGTGCGTTGTCGCGAATCTCCTCGGCATCGAGACGGAAGCGCGGGCCGCGAGCGAGCAAACGGTTCTGCGGATCAGCGCGCAACTTGTCCGGCGTGATATTGGAGCTTTGGCGATACGTCGCGGACGTGACAATCAAACGCAGCATGTGCTTCACATCCCAACCGCTGCCGATGAATTCCGTCGCGAGCCAGTCGAGCAACTCGGGGTGCGTCGGCCATTCGCCTTGCGCACCGAAGTCGCCCGATGTTTTCACGATGCCGGTGCCGAAAAATTGCTGCCAGAAACGGTTCACCGTCACGCGCGACGTCAGCGGATGTTCCGGGCTGACGAGCCAGCGCGCGAAGTCGAGACGGTTGGTGGTCTGGCTCGCAGGCAATGACGGAAGCGCAGCGGGAACTGCGCGCGGCACCGGATCGCCGCGTTGATCGTATTGACCGCGCTTGAGGACGAACGCCTCGCGCGCCTTGTCCATGTCCGCCGAAACCATTGTGGCCGGAAGAGAATTGTCCAAATCATCGCGCTGCTTGCGGATGTCGGCAATTTCTTTCAGCAACGGTTCAAAGATCGGGCGCGTCTCCTTGTAAACATTGGCGATGTAATATTCTCGGATGAGTTTCTCCTGCTCCGGCGTGCGATCATTTCCCTTCAACTTGATCGCATCCAGCACCTCGCGACGCAATGTGGATGGCTCCCTTGCTGCTTCTTGTTGCAGCCACGCCGCCAGCGAAACCGGCGAACGGTCTTCCTGATCGGTCGTCGTCACGACGCCAGCCTTGTCCCAGCGAACCACCCCGCCGAATTGCGTGAACGCGAAGCCGTCCACCTTTGCGCCTGGTTTCAAATCCAGTTTGCTCGCGTTAATCTCTAATCGCACCCACTCGCCTGCCTTCGGCAACGCTCCCATCAGCAATTTCTTGGAAGTGTTCTTGTCGCCGAACGGAATCGCGTCCTCATCGCCCCAGTTCGCGCGATGCAGCCAGTCGCTCGTGTGAAATTGCAACATGATCGCCTTTGGCAAATTCGTTGGGTCGAGATAAACGTAGGCGAACAGCACGTCATCTTTGCCGATGCGCAACGGTTGCGGCACGCCTGTAAAAAAATCCTGCGCGACGCCGTCGGCTTTGCGCGAGATCGCACGCTTGCCGCTGAAAACATTCGTGCCCTCAATCCATAGCAACGCTTCGCCGCTCGCCTCGACCTTCGCGCCTTTCGGGAAATCATCCTCCACCCAGACAAAGTCGGCGGGCGGGTTCGTGGAGGTGATTTTCTTCGGCTCCGTGTATATGATCTTCGCTGCTTCTTCGCTGATGCGCTTTTCGACCGCCGCGATGGATTCATTCAGTTGCGCGAGCTTCACCTTTTGCTCCGGCGTCGGGAGTTTCATTATTGGCGGCGGCAACAGCGCATTCCCATCCATCGCCTTTTCGTTCATATTGTTGAAGAACGCGTAGAGCTGGTAAAACTCCTTCTGCGAAATCGGATCGAACTTGTGGTCGTGGCAAACCGCGCAGCCGACCGTCAAGCCCATCCAGACCGCCGCCGTCGTCTCGGTGCGGTCAACGGCGTAACGAACATAAAACTCCTCGTCAATCGCCCCACCCTCGCTCGTGCTGACATTGCAGCGATTGAATCCGCTCGCGATTTTCTGCTCCTGCGTCGCGTCGGGCAGCAAATCGCCCGCGAGTTGCGCGATGGTGAATTGATCGAAGCGCTCGTTGCGATTGAACGCGCCCACGACCCAGTCACGATACGGCCACATGGACCGCTCGTTATCCAGATGCAGCCCGTGCGTGTCGCCGTAACGCGCGGCGTCGAGCCAGTAACGCGCCTCGTGCTCACCGAAACGCGGCGACTGCAAGAGGCGATCCACAAGCCGTTCGTAAGCAGCGGATTTTTTGTCGGCGAGAAAGGCGTCCACCTCTTCAGGCGTTGGCGGCAAGCCGGTCAGGTCGAATGTCACGCGGCGGATGAGCGTCGTCTTGTCCGCCTCGGACGACGGCTTCAGCTTTTCCTTTTCGAGTCGCGCGAGGATGAAATTATCAATGGGATTGCGCGGCCATGATTTGTTCTTGATTGTGGGCGGCGCGGTTCGTTCCGGCTTGATGAACGACCAGTGCGATTTCCACTCTGCGCCTTGCGCGATCCATCGCTTCAACAAATCAATCTGTGCCGTTGTCAAATGCTTGCCGGTCTTGAGCGGCGGCATCCGGTCGTCCTCATCCTTCGTCGTGATGCGCCCAACAAGCGCACTTTTTTCAGGATTACCGGGGACGATGGCGAAATTGTCCGACTTGAGCTTGGCGAGCGCGCCCTCCTTGATGTCAAGGCGCAAACCGGCCTTGCGCTTGTTTGAATCAGGCCCGTGACAAGCATAACAGTTCTCTGAAAAGACCGGACGGATGTCGCGGTTGAAATCAACCTTGTCCTCGACGGCATTCGCCCGGATCAAGAGGCTGAACGCAACGGCTACAATCCCTGCGTTCAAAACCGGGCGACATAAGTTTCCACTCATAAAATTTTCCCGCTCATCAATCATGGTTTCTGGTGCTTGGACTGCCGTTCATAGTTGCAAATGCTCTGTGAGTATTCAACTGTTTATCCTCGCGAGCGATGCTTCCCGAAAAAGCAGGCTGCCAAACCACAAGTGTGTGAAATAAATACTGGGGACTAATCCTGGCCCGCTTCAATTTGAAACGGATCGCCGGCCGCCGCCTCTTCGGAACCATCGGTCACGGAAGCCAGATCATGTCCATACGGAAGTTATGAAGCCATCGAGGAGAGACGTTAGTGCGCAGGTTGAAAATATTCCGTCGCAGAAAAATTGAAACAGCTCGAGCGCGGCGTGGTGGTTCAAGGCCGCAAGACCTTGCCGTGCCACGCATGGCTGCTTGAGCCGCAGCCGGAGGTTTCCATTGTTCGGAGGGACTCGTGTAACTCAGTAGTGTCCAGTTAAAAATCGAACAAGGTCTGGTTGTTTTGGGCTTCAGCGGCAATTTGCGAGGGTGAGTTTTTTGCAAACAACTCATTGAGCGGCACTTGCTCGAAGGC